>NZ_JAUSAR010000048.1 GCF_030652515.1 Aquabacterium sp.
CGTGCTGACGCAAGCCGACATCGACAAGGGCAGCGTGTCCGTGCCCGGCATCACCAACCCTGGCGAAGGCAGCACCTTGACGGTGACCGCCCAAGTCAAGGACGTGGCGGGCAACCTGGGTGCTACCGGCACCGACAGTGCCATCATCGACACGACAGCTCCGTCGGTCCTGACCGCCCAGCTTGACCCAGCCTCTGACAGCGGCACCAAGGGCGACGGCATCACCAACGATGCCACGCCCACGATCAGCGGCACGGGCGACCCTGGCGCACAGATCAAGGTGACGATGCCCGGCACGAATGAAGTGCTGACAACCACCGTGTTGCCCAACGGCACCTGGACGGTCACGCCCACGCAAGACATCCCCAACGGCACGACGGGCCAAGCCCAAGTCACCGAGACGGATGCCGCGGGCAACACCACGCAAACCACTGTTCCTCTGAACATTGACACTGGCGTGCCCAACAACGGCGCCGCGCCCACCGTGACGATCACGGAAGACGCCAACAACGACGGCTTCATCAACAAGGCCGAATTGAGCGGCAATGTGGACGTCAAGGTGGCGTTCACCACGGCCCAGGTCAACATCGGCGATGTGGTCAAGGTCACCTCCGGTGGCGTGACCAACGACGTAGCGATCACGGCGCAAGACAAGGCCAACGGCTTCGTCAGCACCAGCTTCGCGCCAGCCGCCGAAGGCACGACGATGACGGTGACCGCCGTCATCGTGGACACCGCTGGCAACAGCAGCGCCCCAGGCGCTGACAGCGCCAAGATCGACACCACCCCCCCAGCGCTCGACCTCGATGCCGACAACTCCAGCGGCGTCACCGGTACAGGCTATGTCACCAGTTACACCGAAGGCTCCGCGCCCGTCCGTTTGTCGGACGTGGACATCAGCTTGTCCAGCTCACACCCGACCCAGCTGACGGGCGCCACCATCACCCTCACCAATGCCCAGGCCGGTGACGTGCTGTCGGTGCTCAACGCATTGCCCACGGGCATCACGGCCACCGTGCTCGGCAGCATCGTTACCCTGAGCGGCACGGCGTCCCTGGCTGATTACCAGGCCGCCATCCGCGACATCGGTTTCTCCAGCACATCGAGCAACCCCTCCACCGTGAACCGCACGGTCGAAGTCACCGTCACCGATGGCACCAGCCTGAGCAACACCGCCCAGACCACGGTCCAGTTCACCGCCGTGAACGATGCGCCCGTGGTGGGCAACACCACCGGCTCCGTGTCAGAAGAAGGCCTGCCTGGCGGCCTGAAGGACAGCAACGGCACGGGCGACAACACCGACAGCGCCACGGTCAGCGGCAAGATCACCATGAGTGACGCCGACTCGACCATCACGTCGGTGACCCTGAGCGCACCCACCGAACCGGTGATGGCCGCCAACGGCCAAGCCGTCGTCTGGAGCAGCGATGGCAATGGCGGATTGATCGGCAAGGACGGCAGCGGCGCTGGCGCCAACACCGTGTTCACCGTGTCGATCGACAACGCGGGCAACTACAGCGCCCAGTTGCTGGCGCCTTTGCACCACAGCGCGCAGGGCGAAGACGTCCTGAACCTGAGCTTTGGCGTCACCGCCAGCGATGGCGCAAAGACGGGCCAGGGCAACCTGACCATCCAGGTGCAAGACGACGCCCCCGGCGTGCTGGGCCCGGTCACCGATTCGGTGGTCACCATCAACACCAACCTGCTCATCACGCTGGACGTGTCGGGCAGCATGAACGATGTCATCAGTGGCACGCAAACGCGCCTGGAACTGGCTGTGGCATCCATCAAGACCTTGCTGGACAAGTACGACCAGATCGGCGATGTGGCTGTGCGCCTGGTGACCTTTTCGAGCAACGCGCAAACCTTGGGGAGCACCTGGCTCACCGTCAGCGCGGCCAAGAGCCTGCTCGCGGCAATCACCGCCAATGGCAGCACCAACTATGACGCTGGTTTGAACACGGCCCAAACCGCCTTCAACACCTCGGCCGGCAAGTTGGCGGGCGCCCAAAACGTGGGCTACTTCTTCTCGGATGGCAACCCCACGGTGTCCGGCACCAACAGCTCCGAAGAAGCCAGTTGGGTCAAGTTCCTCAACGACAACCAGATCAAGTCTTACGCCATTGGCCTGGGCTCTGGCGTCTCGGCCACCTACCTCAACCCCATTGCCCATGATGGCCAGGCGGGACAGAACCTCAATGGCACCGTGGTGACCAACCTCAGCCAACTGGATGCGGTCTTGTCGGGCACCGTCAAGGAAGCCGCTGTGGGCAAGTTGTTCACGGCAGGCTCTGTCATGTCCCTGCCCGGTGGCGCCGATGGCTTCGCGCACGTGGACAGCATCACCATCGATGGCCGTGTGTACAACTACGATGCGGCCAACCCCGTGATCACGGTGGCCACCAGCGTGGGCAGCCTGACCTTGAACATGGACACGGGCGAGTACACCTATGCTGCACCAGGCGGGCAAGGGGCGGCCGGTTTGACCGAAACCTTCACCTACTCACTGGCCGATGGCGACGGTGACACCACCTCTTCGACCCTGACGATCCGGGTCGAAGCCACCAACGTGCAAGCAGGCACCACCGCGATCGACACCTTCAACGGCACCTCGGGCGCCGACATCCTGATGGGCCGCGAGGGCAACGACATCATGAACGGTGGCCTGGGTGATGACCGCCTTTATGGCAACGCTGGCAACGACGTCATCAACGGCGGTGATGGCCAGGACACCCTCAACGGTGGTTTGGGCAACGACACCCTCAATGGCGGCAATGGCAACGACATCTTGTTCGGCGGCCCGGGCAGCGATGTCCTGACCGGCGGTTTGGGTTCTGACACCTTTGCCTGGAACTTCGCTGACCCTGGCGTGGCCACCACCTCGGGCCGTGCGATCGACACCATCAAGGACTTCAACGTGGCGCCCGTGGCCGACGGTGGCGATGTGCTGGACTTGCGCGACTTGCTGCAAGGCGAGAACACCACGGGTGGCAGCGGCAACCTGCACAACTACCTGGATTTCGACACCTCAACCGCGGGCACGACGGTGGTGCGCGTCAGCGCCACGGGTGGCTTTACCAACGGCACCTACACGTCCGGGCAGGAAACGCAGCGCATTGTCCTGGAAGGCGTCAACATCCGCACCGACATAGGCTTGGCTGCCAATGCCACGGACGACCAGATCATCGTCAAACTGTTGCAGCAGAACAAGCTGTTGGTCGACGGTTGATGGTGCCCAGGGCCTCTGTCATGGCGGCCTATGAAAAAAGCCACGCTGGAAGGCGTGGCTTTTTGCCGATTGAAGGGGGAACTGGTTCAGCGGAACTTGGCTTGAGGCACCGTTTTCAAGTCGCTGGGCAAGCCGGCAATGTAGCGTGACAGCAATTTCAGCTCAGGCAGGGTGAACATCTTGGCTTGGGCTGCCATGATGGGGTTGCCGCGGCCAATCGGGCCTTTGTTGTCGATTTGGTAGGACTTCAGCGCCACGAACAAATAGTCTTCGTACTGGCCCGCCAGCTTGGGGTAGACGTCGATCGGCTTGTTCATGTCAGCGCCATGGCAAGAGGCGCAGTTGCCTTTTTTCAGCAGCGCGTCGATTTCAGCGTTGGAGGCCACGCTCTTGCCGACGTGGGCGGGCAGGTTCTTGCCGCTGCCTTCGTAATAAACCGAGATGTCGGCGATGTCCTGGTCGGTCAGCGTGGCCGCGATGCCGCGCATGGTGGGGTGCTTGCGCTCGCCCTTCTTGTAAGCGTTCAGGGCCGAGGCGATGTACTTGGCGCTCTGGCCCGAAATCATCGGCACGCGGTGAATTTCAGGAAAGCTGGCCTGGTAGCCCACGATGCCGTGGCAGCCGATGCACATGGCCACCTTTTTCTGCGCCGCGACCGGGTCACCTGGCTTGGTCTCCTGGGCGTGCGCTGTACCAGTCAGCAGGCCCGCGATCGCAAGGCTCAGGGAACAAATCAGGGAAGGCAGTGTTTTCATGGTTCTGGCGGGGAAAATGCGGGCAGGTGGAAAAACACGGAAATCGCGGCCATTATAGAGAGCGACCTATACTCGAATACAGGATCAACCCGGTTGAGCAATCACATGAAGTTTCAAGGCACGGACCAATACGTCGCGACAGACGACCTCAAACTGGCGGTCAACGCCGCCCTGACGCTTCAGCGCCCCCTGCTGATCAAGGGTGAGCCCGGCACCGGCAAAACCATGCTGGCTGAAGAAGTCTCGCAAGCGCTGGGCATGCCACTGTTGCAATGGCACATCAAATCGACCACCAAGGCACAGCAAGGCCTCTACGAGTACGACGCTGTCAGCCGCCTGCGCGACAGCCAGTTGGGCGAGGAAAAGGTCAAGGACATCCACAACTACATCGTCAAGGGCGTGTTGTGGCAGGCGTTTGATGCCGACCAGCAGGTCGCCTTGCTGATCGACGAAATCGACAAGGCCGACATCGAGTTCCCCAACGACCTCCTGCGCGAAATCGACCGCATGGAGTTCTACGTGTACGAGACGCGCCAGCTGGTCAAGGCCAAGCACCGGCCCCTGGTGATCATCACCTCCAACAACGAGAAGGATCTGCCGGACGCTTTCTTGCGCCGCTGCTTCTTCCACTACATCCGCTTCCCCGACGCCACCACGATGAAGAAGATCGTGGATGTGCATTTCCCGGGCATCAAGCAGGAACTGCTGGCATCGGCCATGCGTCACTTCTACGAAGTGCGCAATCTGCCCGGCTTGAAGAAGAAGCCCAGCACCTCCGAGCTGATCGACTGGCTCAAGCTGCTGCTGGCCGAAGACATCCCGCTGGAAGTGCTGCAAAGCAAGGACGACAAGGCCAGCGTGCCGCCTTTGGTGGGCGCCTTGCTCAAGAACGAGCAAGACCTCAGCCTGTTCGAGCGCCTGGTGGCCATGGCCCGCAACAACCGCTGATATCAGGCCGCGACGCGGTCTGGTGCGCTGACCACCTTGTTGCGGCCTTCGGCCTTGGCCTGGTAGAGCGCATCATCGGCACGGCGCAGCAGCGAGGCCAGTGCTTCCAGCGAATCATTGGCCGTGGCCAGCCCCGTGCTGATGGTGACCGTGATGGTCTCGTCGGCCCAGGGGATGTTGATCTGGCTGATCGCGTGGCGCAAGCGCTCGGCAGCCAGAAGGGCGCCTTCATGCAGCGTGTGGGGCAGCAGGACGCAGAATTCTTCGCCGCCAAAGCGGGCCACCCGGTCCACCTCGCGCGCTTGCGCCTGCAGGGCCTGTGACACCGCACACAGTACCGCGTCACCGGCGGCGTGGCCCAGCCGGTCATTGATGCGTTTGAAGTGGTCGATGTCCACCATCAGCACGGTGAAAGGCTCGCCAAAACGGTGCAGGCGCTGGGCCTCGCGGTCCAGCAGGTATTCGATGGCGCGGCGGTTCAACAGGCCAGTCAGCGCGTCGTGGTGGGACAGGTGTTCCAGCCGCCGCACCAAGCGGATGACAACGATGTACCCCAAGACGAAGGCCGACAAAATCGAGACCGTCACGCTGGTGAACACCATGCCCACCTGGGCTTGCTGGACATTGTCCAGCAGCCAGGGCCAGGCCACGCCGGGCAGCAATTCGCTCACGGCCAAGGCTGCGAACATCAGGGCGGCGCCCACCAGCAGCGCCGAGTGCACCCAGGCCGTGCCAACCTGGAACTCGGTGCGCAGGGGGCCAAAGCACTCTCGGGCGGTGCGCAGCATCACCCAGGCAATGACGGTGCTGCTGACCACGATGCCTGCCATCCGCCAGCCCAATGGCAGGCAGACGCCCAGGCAAAACAAGGTGGTGCCCAAGCCCAGGATCAGGTGCGATCCGTCGGTGTGTCGCAGTTTCAGGAAAGCCTGCAAGCCTCGCCGCAGCGACACCGCCCCATGCACCACCAGCACGCAGGCCAGCAGCGCCAGGGGGGTTTCTGGCCACCCATCGTTGAACACCATGCATGCCAGCGCCAGGCCATTGCACAAGCTTGCCACCAACCAGTGCATCGCGGCCTTGCGAGACAGGCCCAGCCAGGTGCCCGCCGCCCACCACATCAA
Source organism: Aquabacterium sp. (assembly GCF_030652515.1). GTDB lineage: Bacteria > Pseudomonadota > Gammaproteobacteria > Burkholderiales > Burkholderiaceae_C > Aquabacterium. Next base: position 6,057 of record NZ_JAUSAR010000048.1, read on the forward strand.
GGTGGTCAGGCCGTGCGTCAACAGCACGAAAGCCAAAAGCAGGTGGCGTACTTCCATGATCAGACCTTAACGGACGGCTAGCCCGTTCCGGTTACAGGGGCAACCCTGAAGGGTTAAAAAATGCCATGCGTCTGCACGGCGCCAGTAAAAGGCCAAAATAGGCGGCAATTCGCAGGACTTCATATGCTCATCGATTTCTTCTTCGCGTTGCGTTCAGCTCGGCTGCCGGTCACCATCCCGGAGTACCTCAGTTTGCTGGAGGCCATCAAGCTTGATGTGATCGAGCCGTCGGTGGACGAGTTTTATCACCTGGCGCGAATGTCACTTGTAAAGAATGAGACCCACTTCGATAAATTTGACCGGGCCTTTTCCACCTATTTCAGGGGTGCGAGCGCCGCGGTCGACCTGACCCGTGACATTCCTCTCGAATGGCTGCGCAAGCGATTCGAGCGCGAACTGAGTGCGGCTGACAAAGCTGCGATTGAAGCGATGGGCTGGGACAAGCTCATGGACCGCCTGAAACAGCTGTTCGAAGAGCAGAAAGAGCGCCACGAAGGTGGCAGCAAATGGATCGGCACCGGCGGCACCTCGCCCTTTGGCGCACACGGCTACAACCCTGAAGGCATCCGCATCGGGCAAGACAAATCCCGGCACCGCAGCGCGGTCAAGGTCTGGGACAAGCGCGAATTCAAGGATTACGACGACACCGTCGAGCTGGACACCCGCAACATCAAGGTGGCTTTGCGCCGCCTGCGCAAGTTTGCGCGCCAGGGCGCGGCCGAGGAGTTCGCGCTGGATGCCACCATCCAGGCCACCGCCGCCAATGCCGGCATGCTGGACATCAAGATGGTGCCCGAGCGCCACAACACGGTCAAAGTGCTGCTGCTGATGGACGTGGGCGGATCGATGGACGACCACATCCACCGAGTCGAAGAGATGTTCTCGGCCGCCAAGAGCGAGTTCAAGCACCTGGAGTTTTACTACTTCCACAACTGCGTCTACGACTTCATGTGGAAGAACAACCACCGCCGTTTTTCGGAGAAGGTGCCCACCTGGGACATCATCCGCAAGTACAACAAGGACTACAAGCTGATCTTCGTGGGCGATGCCACCATGAGCCCTTACGAGATTTTGCAGGCGGGCGGCAGCGTGGAGTACAACAATGACGAGGCCGGTGCCGAGTGGATCCAGCGCCTCACGCACGCCTTCCCGCACCATGCCTGGATCAATCCGGAACCTGCAGGCGTGTGGGGCTACCGCCAGAGCATTTCGATCATGCAGCAACTGGTGGGCAACCGAATGTTTCCTCTGAGCCTGCAAGGGCTGGAAGGTGCGATGCGGTTGCTGAGCAAATGACCGTTCGCTTCCTGGTTCTGACTTGTGCCGCCTGGGGCCTGATGCCATCCATGGCCTGGGCGCAGGATACAGCCGCATCGCCCCCGGAGGCGGCGGCCAGCGTGGCTCAAGCGCCCCGGGCGGCGCGGCGTCCTCCACTGGTCTGGAAGCTGGACATTGAGGCACCCGGTGCGCTGGACGACTTGTTGAGCAACTACCTGGACCTGGCCCGCTACCACGAGGAGGCCACGGCGGAGGGGGACAACACCGGTATCGCCATTCGCCGCAGCGAGTTGCGGCGCCTGGTGGCCGCCGCGCCCGATCAGGCGCGTAGCCTGTTGGAAGCCCAAGGCTATTTCGCGGCTCAGATCCACACCAGCGTGTCTGACGAGGTGGAAGGGCAGCCCCTGCTCATCAAGCTGGTGGTGGAGCCAGGCCCCCGCACCCGGGTGAGCCGCGTTCAGATGGTGTTTGAAGGAAACCTGGACACGGCTTTGTCCAAAGACGAGGCCCATGCCAAGGCGCTGGTGGCCGACCTGGAGTCCGAGTGGGCCTTGCCAGCAGGCACCATCTTCACGCAGCCCAATTGGTCAGCGGCCAAAAATGGCATGCTGGCGCGGATGCGGGCAGAAGGCTACCCCCTGGCCACCTGGAGCGGTACCTCGGCCACGGTCGATGCCCAGAACCGGACGGCCGCTTTGTTCGTCGTGGCCGACAGCGGGCCCATCTTTCATTTTGGCGACATCTACATCGAAGGCTTGAAGGCACAACCGGCCTCGGCGATCCTCAACCTCGCGCCGTTCGCCAAAGGCGAGGTCTACCGCGAGCAATCCCTGCTCGACTTCCAGGAACGCGTGCAAAAGCTCAACCTGTTCGACAGCGTGTTCATCAACATGGCGCAGGATCAAAGCCAGGCGGATGGGGCCCCCGTGACCGTGCAAGTGCATGAGCTGCCTTTGCAGCAAGCCACGGTGGGCGTGGGTGTGAGCAGCGACACCGGCCCGCGCATTTCGGTCGAGCACTTGCACCGCAATCTTCTCAAGCAGGAATGGCAGGCCAAGACCAAATTGCAGTTGGCCAAGATCGACTCCAGTTTGCAGGTGGACCTGATTTCGCACCCTCAGCCCGGGCGCAAACGCTGGTTGGTGTCTGGGCAGTTGGCCAAAGAGACCGACACCTCCGACGCGGTGACCACCAGCGAGCGTCTGCGCTTCGGGCAGTTGCGCGAAGGCGAGCGCTTGGAGATGACCCGTTATGTCGAATACCAAAGCGCCCGCGTGAAATCGAAGGCGGGCGAGCAGGTGTCCGACGCTTCGGCGATCAGCGGCACCTTGCAATACGCCTGGCGTGATGTGGACAGTCAGACCTTGCCGACCACGGGCATCACGGCCTTGACCTCGGTGGGCCTGGGCCACAGTTTTGCCACCCGCGAAAGCTCGGGTCCGTTCAATCGCCTGTATGGTCGGCTGACCTGGTACAGGCCTTTGCCATGGGGCTGGGATGCCACGACCCGGATCGAAGGGGGCCGCTTGTTGTCGCGCGAATCGGTCAGCATCCCCGATCCCCTATTGTTCCGTGCAGGGGGAGACGAGTCGGTGCGCGGCTATGGCTACCGGTCGATCGGGGTCACCCGCGATGGCGCGCTGGTGGGCGGGCGTGCGATGACCACGCTCAGTGCAGAGGTGGCCCACCCATTCCTCAAAAAATACCCGAGCATCCTGGGCGCGGTGTTCATTGACGCGGGCGGTGTGGCCGACCAGTTCGCCGATATCAAGCTGCAACGAGGTTATGGCGCCGGTATTCGCTGGCGCAGCCCGGTGGGGCCCTTGAAGATCGACCTGGCGTATGGCGAGCAGACGCAGAGCTTTCGCATCCACTTCAGCGTGGGGATCACGCTTTGAATCAGCCTGCCGCCTTGCCCACCCGCGCCTGGCTGTCGGCTTGGGCCGGTCCACTCTGGTTGGTGATGACCTTGCTGGTGCTGATCACCCTGGGTTTGAGCGGCCTGTGGTGGGCTTTGCACCAGGAGGTGGCCACGGCACGGCTGCTGTCGGTGCTGCCCGGGGTGACGGTGGTGGAGCCCAAGGGAGGGCTGCTGACAGGCTTTAGTGCGCAGCGCGTGGAGATCAGCCTGCCTCGCGGATCAAGGCTGGTGCTGGTTGAGCCGCACTGGCAAGGCGTGAGTTTTCGCCACGATGGCTCGGTGACGGGGCAGGTGGGCGTGACCATCGATGCTTTGCAAGCGCGCAGCGTCGATTTGCATTGGGTCGCTTCGCCTCCTTCCAAAACACCCAGCCCGGCTCCCACTGATTTTGATCTGCCCGTGTCGGTGCGCTTGAAGGCGGTCACCGTGGGTGCGTTCCGCAGCAATCTGCTCGAACCCCAGGTGCTGCAGGATCTGGCCGCCCGTGTTTTCCTGCAAGAGTCGGTGGGTTTGGCGCACCAGCACCAGGTGGTGTTGAACCAGTTGCGGGTGCATGGCTGGCAGTTGAAGGGCCAGGCGGCTTTGGGCACGCGCAAGGCGATGAACCTGGATTTGAGCCTGGATGCCGAACGGGCTGCTGCGGGCACGGGCCGCGTTGACATTGGCGATGCGCAGTTGCGCTTGAAGGGGCCTTTGCAGAAGCTGGTGGCCCATGGGCAAGTGCAGCTGGGCAAGGGCACCGAAGCGGCGCAGAGCTTGACCATGTCGGGCGAGGTGGCGCCGTTTGCGGCCTGGCCTGTGCCCAGCTTGGCGGTGCAGGCCCATGGCCTGAACCTGGCGATGCTGTGGCCAGCTCTGCCCAACACTGCTTTGTCCGGCAAGGTGTCAGTGCAGCCCACGCCGCTGAGCGCCAAACGCAGTGCGCCTGATCTGGCGTTGGACATCGCGTTGACCAATGCCAAGCCTGGCGCCTGGGATGCCCGAGGCCTGCCTCTGGTGCGCCTGGCCGGCCAGGCGGCCTTGCCGATCGCGCTCACCGGCGCCTCGGCCGGGCAGTTGAACAGCCTGGGCCAGGCGGGGCAGTTGGCACTGACGCTGACCATGCCCCGAACCGGCGGGAAGACGCCCGGCACGGTGTTGGTCAATGGCACCTGGGATCTGGTCACCCCGCAGAAAACGCATCTGCAGGCCGACATCCAGGGTTTGGAGCCCCAGTCGCTGGACGGGCGCTCGCCACCGCTGCAACTGCAGGGCCGTGTCAATGTTCAGTCGGCCCCGTCTGATGGCAAGGCCTGGGAGCGCTGGGCCGTGCTGGCCGATCTGAGAGGGCAGTACAGCAAAGGCCCGGGGACGCCGACCCACCCGGTGGCGGTGAACCTGGCGGGGCATTGGTCGCCCACCTTGATCGACGTCAAGAGCTTGAGCCTTGCCTCGGGCACGGCGCTGGCCAAGTTGACGGGGCAGGCCAGCCAGACTGGCGAGGCGCCCTGGCGGGCCAAGGGGCAGTTTGACCTGACGAACTTCGACCCGCAGTTGTGGATGCCCTGGCCCGACAAGGCCACGGGCACCAACCGCCTGCAAGGCCGCGTTCAGTTCGAGGCCGATGCTTTGGGGCAGGGCGAGATGACGGGGCGCCTGGACCCCAGCCAGCTGGCAGGCCTCCCTTTGAGTGGCCTCTTCAGCTGGAAGGCGCCCGCAGGCCAGCCTGACATGAATTTCAAGGCCGACCTGAACCTGGCGGGTAACCAGGTGGGCTTGACTGGCGTGGCGCCGGTGATCCGATCGGTGCAAGACGGTGTTCAGTGGGCCGGTAACCGGCCTTGGCGCGGGCAGCTTCAGCTCCAGGCGCCCGCCATCCAGGCTTTGCAACCTTTGGCCCAATGGTGGGGCTGGCGCGATCTGCAGGGCAAGGCCCAGGGCCATGCCACGGTGGAGGGTGTCTGGCCAGCCTTGTCCACACAAGGAAACCTGGACCTGAGCGGCTTGCAGGCCAAGGATGCGGGTGGAACGCTGTACTCGCTGGAGCAGGCCGAAGGCCGCTGGCGCGTCAACACCGGGCAGATGACGGCACAGTCCGAGGGGCGTTTGACCATTCGCCAGGCCAGGGTGGGGGGCACCACGGTGGAGCAGCTCACGGCCGCCCTGGATGGCAGTGCCCAGTCCCACCGCCTGGTGGCGCAAGGCGATGTGCACCTGCCCGTGAGGCAGGAAAAATCGAACCAGCCCGCGCCGGTTCCGCGCGTGCGCCTGGATTTGTCGGTGGCCGGTGGTGTGCTCGAATCCTTCAGTGGCTGGAAAGGCCAGGTGCAAAAACTGAGCGTGGTCACCATCGAGCCCGCGCCGCGTGCCTTGCTGTCGGCGCAGTCGGTCGATGTGCAGTGGGCCTTGACCAAGGCAGAGAGTCGCCTGGCTGTCAGCCCGACCCTGGTGTCGTTGATGGGGGCCGGTTTGAAGATCCAGGAGTTGACCTGGCGCGAGCCCCGGCAAGCGGGCGTGACCGGCGGGCAGACCAAGGTCAGCATCGACCTGGAGCCCATCAAGCTGGCTGAAGTGTTGGCGCGCTGGCAGCCCCAAGCTGGCTGGGGCGGTGATTTGACGGTGGTGGGCCAATTGCGCATGCAGAACAGCCCTGAGCAACCCTGGCAGGTCGATGGCCACCTGGCCCGGCGCGAGGGCGATCTGAGCCTGGCCGAGACCGCGATCGAAGGCAACATGGTCCAAACCCTGGGCATCAGGCAAGCCCGTCTGGCGCTGAAAGCCCGGGAGGGTGTCTGGACCTTGTCCGAGCAGTTTGACGGCCGCGTGCTGGGCTTGGTGAGCGGCCAGCAAACCGTGCGCACCCAGTCGCGAGACAGCCTGCCATCGGCGGGCGACAGCCTGTCGGGCACGCTGGAGGTGAAGATCGGCAATCTGCGTCCGTGGGGTGTTTGGGCCCCGCCAGGTTGGCGTTTGTCTGGGCAGGTGCAAGCCAATGCGGTCTTGTCTGGCACCTTGGGTGCGCCTTTGTACAAGGGTGAGGTGAATGGGCAGAACCTGGGCGCCAGCCAGGCCTTGCTGGGTGTCAACTTGTCCGAGGGCGTCTTGCGCTTGAGCCTGGATGGTGACCATGCGCACCTGGCGCAGTTCAAGGCCAAAGGTGGTGAGCAGGGCGGCACCATCAGCCTTGACGGTGATGCCATGTTGGGCGCCCAGCCCGAAGCCCGGCTGAACCTGGCGCTCGACCGATTTGCCTTGCTGCAGCGGGTGGATCGGCGCTTGCTGGTCAGCGGGCAGGGCCAACTGGTCTTGGGTGCAGAAGACATCAAGGCCGATGGCCGTTTCGTGGTCGATGAAGGGTTGATCGACATCAGCAAGGCCGACGCGCCGACCATTGGCGACGACGTCAACGTCATCAACCGGCCTGGCGATGTGCCGACCAATGGCGAGGCCAGCGCAGACGCGGGCGCCGTGTCGCCCAAGCGCAAAGTGTTGGCGAACATCGAGGTGGATCTGGGGTCCAAGCTGCGCCTGAAGGGCCGGGGCCTGAACACGCTGTTGGTGGGCAAGCTGACCTTGACCACACCCAACGGCCGGATGGCGGTGCATGGCACGGTCAAGACCGAGTCGGGCTCTTACGTGGCGTATGCGCAAAACCTGGTGATCGAACGAGGCTCGATCGCTTTCACGGGCCCCATCGACAACCCCCGGCTGGACATCCAGGCCATGCGGGCCGAATCGCCCACCGCCGCAGCGTCGGACGTGAAGGTGGGGGTCACCATCACCGGGACGGCCCAGGACCCGCGCGTGCGTCTGTATTCCGACCCGGCCATGTCGGAGACCGAGAAACTCTCCTGGCTGATCCTGGGCCGTGGTCCGGCCGGCCTGGGGGGCGCCGACATCGGTTTGCTGCAGACCGCCGCTTCGGCTTTGCTGGCGGGCGAGGGCGGAACGCCCAAGGATTCGGTGCTGGGGGCCATTGGCCTGGACGAGTTGTCGGTGCGCCAGTCCGAGAACGGCGACGCGCGTGAAACCGTGGTCAACGTGGGCAAGCAGATCTCGCGCAAGTGGTACCTGGGTTACGAGCGCAGCCTGAATGAAACGGCAGGCAACTGGCAGTTGATCTACCGGCTGGCGCAGCGCTTCACCTTGCGGGCGCAGGCGGGGCAAGACAATGCGCTGGACCTGATCTGGTCGTGGCGGTTTGACTGATGACCAGGCTAGCCTGAAATCAGCACGCTGGATTGCGGCTTGGCCGGATCGTAGAACACCAGCACCTGGGCGCCAGCCGGGAATTTTTGCTGAATGGCCAGCGCTTCGGCCTCCGTGCTGAAGCGGGGCAGCAGGGCGCGGATGCGGTTGTTCTTGTAGGTCTGGCCGTTGACGCTGTAGGTGTAGTTGATGTCGATCCGCCATTCGCGCGTGAAGCTGGCGCCGTCGTTCGACTCGTTCTGCGCCACTACCCGCGAATCAATGATCAAGCCAGTGGCCGTGGGCCACTGGGGGCTGGCCTTGCGATCCTGGTAGCCGCGCCACATCAGGAACGCCAGCCCGAAGGCGATCGCGCCGATGATCCATTTTTCCCAGTCGATGCTCATGGCCTTAGTTTGCCGCAAAGGCGGGCCGGAGCATTGGCGATATATTCCCCGCATGTCGAACACCAGTCCCTTTTACGCCCACCTGGCCCGCCTGCGCTTCATCAAGCGCTGGGGCTTGATGCGCAATGCCGTCGAAGAAGATGTGGCCCAGCACAGCTGGGAAGTGGCCGTGCTGGCCCATGCGCTGGCGGTGATCCGCCGCGATGTGATGGGTGTGCCGATTGACCCCAATGCGGTCGCCACGCGCGCCTTGTTCCACGATGCAACCGAAGCCATCACGGGTGATTTGCCGACCCCGGTCAAGTATTCGCCTGCCATGCGCCAGGCGACCGCCCACCTGGAGCACGAGGTCAGCCAGGAAATGCTGGCCGTGCTGCCGCAGGCACTCCAGCCCGCCTTGCGCGAGGTGTTGGACCACGAGCACTGGCCCGACGACCACGCCCAACTGGTCAAGGCCGCCGACCGCCTCGCTGCCTGGCTGAAGTGCCGGGCCGAACTGCGCTATGGCAACACCGAGTTCGAGCAGGCCGCCCAGCAGATCAAGGGCAAGATCGACCAGCACATGATTCCCGAGGTGCGCTACTTTCTGGACCAGTTCGGCCCCGCCTTTGAACTGACGCTTGACTCCTTGATGCGCGGCGACTGACCATGAACGACACCGCTTTGCTCGATCCCTCTTTCGACACGCCAGAAGCCCTGGCCAAGGTGCTGGAGGCCCACCCCGACTACCGCGTGCTGCGCCGCCTGGTGCCGCGCAAAACCTTCGGCCACAAGGCCACTGGCGCCAAGGCCAAAGTGCTGATCCTGGACACCGAAACCACCGGCCTGGACTGGCGCAAGGACAAGATCATCGAGCTGGCCCTGCTGCTCGTTGAGGTGGATCTGGAGGCCGGCCTGCCCATCCGCGTGCTGGAGGTGTACGACGAGCTGGAAGACCCCGGCATGCCCATTCCCGAGACCGCATTGCGCGTCACCGGCATCACCGATGAGATGGTGAGTGGCCAGCGCCTGAACGAAGCGCGCATTGCCACCTTGCTGGAGGGCGTGTCACTGGTCATCGCGCACAACGCCCGTTTTGACCGTGCCTTCGTGGAGGGGCGGCTGCCTGCGTTTGCAGAACTGCCGTGGGCCTGTTCGCTGGCTGAGATCGACTGGAGCGAAGAAGGCCGTGGCTCCGCCAAGCTGGAATTTTTAGCGTCCGAGCTGGGCTTGTTTTACGACGCCCACCGGGCCGAGATGGATTGCCATGCCTTGCTGGCCGTGCTGAGCCAGCCCTTGCCCAACTCAGGCCACTCGGGGTTGAAAGCCCTGCTCAACGCCGGCCAGACCACCACCTACAAGGTCATGGCCACGGGTTCGCCCTTTGACTCGAAAGACACTTTGAAAGCGCGTGGTTACCGTTGGGATGCCGAGCGCAAGGTCTGGCACACCAGCGCGAACAATGCCGAATTGCTGGAGGCTGAATGCACCTGGCTGAAGGCCTCGGTCTATGGCCGGCGTGCGGCCCGCATCGAGATCGAGCAACTCACGGCCCGTGATCGCTTCGCCCCACGCTCGGGGCTGGTCCAGATGCGGGATCTGTGAGCCAGCCTGGCCCGGTTTTGTTCAGCGCAGGATGTTGTAGCCCCGGCCCGTCAGGCAGCGCTTGAGCACGGTCATGCGGTCGGCGTCGTTGGCGGCCTTGCGGCCGACGAGGCCCATCGACACCCGGTCAGCGGCGGTGCCCACGACCTTGGAGGCCGTCTTGCCCACGCTGTTGACGTCCTGGTTGGCAATGGCCGCGCATTCAGCGTAGTCCTTGTCGTAGACCACCGCGTCGATTTTGGTCTTGTCGACCAGGTCATAACCGGTGACCGGCACCATGTCGACGTTGGGCTCCAGGCTGGTGCAGGCGGCGGCTGACAAGGCCAGGACGATGGCCGAGAGAGTGCTGATGCGGTTCATGAACAATGCGGATGTTGTTGATGCCCGATTTTAGGCAGCCTTGGGCCCACCTTTGAGGCGTTGGAACAAAGTCACCAGCACCAAAGTCAAGCCTCCGGCAACAATGCCCACAACGGCATCTACAAGGGTTGGGGTAATCACCTTGAGCGCGGCGCCGATGCCCGAGATGCCGCCCGCGCTTTCAGCCAGGTGGTGGATCCAGTCGTGTGCGGCCGGGATGCCATGGGTCAGGATGCCGCCGCCCACCAGGAACATGGCGATGGTGCCGGCGATGGTGAGCAGGCGCATCAGATAAGGGGCCGAATTCACGATGGCCTTGCCGATGCTTTTCTGCACCTGGCCCAGTGAGCCAGGGCCCGCAGTGCGGGTCAGGTACAGGCCACCGTCGTCCAGTTTGACGATGGCGGCCACCAGGCCATACACGCCCACGGTCATGATGATGGCGATGCCCACGAGCACTGACAGTTGGGTGGTGAAGGCCTTGTCGGCCACCGTGCCCAGGGTGATGGCGATGATTTCGGCCGAGAGGATGAAATCGGTGCGCACGGCGCCCGAGATCTTGTCTTTTTCATACGCCACCAGGTCCACCGCAGGGTTGGCCAAGGCCTTGACCAGGTCCTGGTGGTGCGCCTCGTCCTCGGCGTGGCTGTGCATCAGCTTGTGGGCCACTTTTTCAAAGCCTTCAAAGCAAAGGAACAGGCCGCCGACCATGAGCAAGGGTGTCACCGCCCAGGGCGCGAAGGCGCTGATGGCCAGTGCGGCAGGCACCAGGATGGCCTTGTTGCGGGCCGAGCCTTTGGCCACGGCCCAGACCACGGGCAACTCGCGGTCCGCCTGCACGCCGGACACTTGTTGGGCGTTCAGGGCCAGATCGTCGCCCAGCACGCCTGAGGTTTTCTTGGCCGCCACCTTGGTCAGTACGGCCACGTCGTCAAGGATCGTGGCGATGTCGTCAATGAGGGCGAGGAGGCTGCTGCCGGCCATGGGTGAGTCCTGGTGTGAAAAGCGGGTGGTGTCCCGAAACTCGCATCCTATCGGACTTCAATGGCGGTTTTTTCAACGCGGGCCGAGCATCTGCCTGGGATCGACCCACTGGTCGAACTCCTCGCCGGTGACGGCGTTCAGCGCCAGGGCGGCTTCGCGCAGCGAAGTGCCGTTCTTTTGCGCATGCTTGGCCACGGCCGATGCTTTGTCGTAGCCAATGTGCGGTGCCAGCGCCGTCACCAGCATCAGCGAGCGTTGCAACAGCTCTTCCACGCGGGCCTGGTTCACGGTGATGCCTTGGACGCAATGCTGGGCAAAGCTGTTCATGGCATCGGACAACAGGCGCACGCTGTCCAGGGTGTTCAGCGCGATCAGGGGCTTGTAGACATTGAGTTCGAAGTGTCCCTGGCTGGCAGCAAAACCGATGGCCGCGTCGTGGCCCATCACTTGGGCGCACACCATGGTCATGGCCTCCACCTGGGTTGGGTTGACCTTGCCGGGCATGATGGAGCTGCCGGGTTCGTTCTCGGGCAGGTGCAGTTCGCCCAGGCCAGCGCGGGGGCCGCTGGCCATCAGGCGGATGTCGTTGGCGATCTTGGTCAGGGCCACGGCCAGCATCTTCAGGCCGCCATGGAAGGCCACCAGGGCCTCGTGCCCGGCCATGGCGGCGAACAGATTGTCGGCCTGGTGCAAAGGCAGTTGCAGGTGCTGGCCCAGCAAGGCGGCCACGCGGATGCCGAACTCCGGGTGCGTGTTCAAGCCGGTGCCCACCGCGGTGCCGCCAATGGCCAGCGCGTGCACGGCCTGCAGCGCATGGGTGATGGCGTGGTCGCACAAGGCCAGCTGGGCTTCGTAGCCGCCAAACTCCTGGCCCAGGGTCACGGGTGTGGCATCTTGCCAGTGGGTGCGGCCAATCTTGACCACGTCGGCATAGGCGGCCGCTTTGTCGGCCATCACGCTGCGCAGGGCCTCCAAGGCGGGCAGCAAGCGCGTTTGTGCTTCCTTGCCCACAGCCACGTGCATGGCGGTGGGGAACACATCGTTGGACGACTGGCCCAGGTTCACGTCATCGTTGGGATGCACCAGGCGCTGGCCCCCCAGGCTGCCCCCCAAGGCCTGCGAAGCCAGGTTGGCGATCACCTCGTTGACGTTCATGTTGCTTTGCGTGCCCGAGCCGGTCTGCCACACCGACAGCGGAAACTCGGCATCGAACTGGCCCAGGGCCACCTGTTGCGCAGCGCTGGCAATGGCTTGCGCCTTGCCAGAATCCAGCAAGCCCAGGTCCTGGTTGGTGTGCGCGGCTGCCCACTTGATCCACGCCAGGGCATGGATCAGGGGCAGGGGCATGCGTTGCTCGCCAATGGCGAAGAAGTGCAGGCTGCGGGCGGTCTGTGCGGCCCACAGGGCCTCGGCGGGCACATCGATGGGGCCGAAGCTGTCGGTCTCGGTGCGGGTGGCGGTCATGCGGGTCTCCTCAGGCAAGGGGCCAGCATAGCCTTGGCAACATCACCCTTCAAGGCAGGGGGCGCTCAGTTGCCGTGCTGGATGATCTCGCGATGCAGCGCCCCGATGGGCAGGATCTTGTCCACGGCGCCGCGCTTCACCGCCTCTTTGGGCATGCCATAGACCACGCAGGTTTCTTCGTCCTGGGCAATGGTGCGGGCGCCAGCGTTCTTCATCTCCAGCATGCCCGCGGCGCCATCGTCGCCCATGCCCGTCATGATCAGGCCCAGGGCATTGGCTCCGGCAGACTTGGCCACGGATCTGAATAGAACGTCCACCGAGGGGCGGTGACGGTTCACAAGCGGGCCGTCGAGCACCTCCACAAAATACTGGGCCCCACTGCGTTTGAGCACCATGTGCTTGCCGCCCGGCGCGATCAGGGCCTGGCCGGGCACAACGCGGTCGTTGTTCTGGGCCTCCTTGACGCGGATCTGGCAGATGCTGTCCAGGCGTGCCGCGAAAGCGGCGGTGAACTTCTCGGGCATGTGCTGCACGATGACGATACCCGGACAGACGCGGGGCAGGGCGGTGAGCACTTCTTCCAGAGCCTGGGTGCCGCCAGTGGACGTGCCGATGGCGACCACGCGCTCGGTGGTCTGCACCATGGCCTTGGGGCTGGCAGCACTCAGGATGACGTCGGCGTTGTTTTTGACCTGGGGGACCAGGGGGGGCGCCTCGGCCCGCATGGCCAGGCGCCGCACATTGGCCTTGGAGGCGGCCTTGACCGCGCTGACCAGGTCGTCCGTGGTGTCAACGATGAACTGCTTCAGGCCCAGTTTGGGTTTGGTGATGATGGAGACCGCGCCTGCCGCGAGGGCTTCCATGGTGGTCTTGGCCCCCTTCTCGGTCAGCGTGGAGCAGATCACCACGGGGGTGGGGCGCTCTGTCATGATCTTCTTCAAGAAGGTGATGCCATCCATGCGGGGCATTTCAACGTCCAGCACGATCACGTCGGGCCAACTGATCTTCAGCCGTTCGATGGCCAGCAGCGGGTCGGCCACGGCGCAGCACACTTCAATCCCGGGGGCAGCGTTCAGCACGGCAGACAGCACCTGCCGAACCACCGCTGAATCATCGACCACCATGACTTGGATGGACTTCATGTGGGAGTGCCTCTTTGGTGATTCTTCAAAACAGCATCGGCAGGTTTGACCTGACGGGCCCAGACGTGCCCACTTCTCACGTCGAACATGATTTTGCGGTGACCCACCCCGAACAGGCTTTCAGAACATACCCGAATGCCCTGGGCTTCCAGCAGGCTGCGTGCCGCCTCGCCATTCCTGCGGCCAACCTGCCCGGCGTTGGCCATGCCGCTGTGTTGCGGGAACATGTCGCCACCGCCAAAGATCTTGGCCTGGCAGTCAGTGGGATCAACGCCTTGTCGCGTCAGATCCATCAGCATCAGGCTGAGCGCCTCTTTGCCATAGCGTGCATCCAGCGGGCCGATGACCTTGGATGATCGTTCGGACAACAGGAAATGAGACATGGCGCCAACGCGCCTTTCAGGGTGCCACAAGGTGATGGACACGCACGATCCCAGCAAGGTTCGGATCCGGTGCCGTGCGTCGCCCACAAAATACTCGCCGGGGTTCAGGAAGACAATGATGTCATCGGCCGGGTTCACGGCTTGCGGTAGATCGAGGGTGCCAGTGGCACCAAGGCATCGCAGATGTCGTTGAGGCTTTCCGAGTGGCCGATGCAGAAATGGCCGCCGGGCTTGAGCATCGAGATCACGCGGGCCACGACCTGACGCTTGGTGTCACCATTGAAGTAGATCATCACGTTGCGCAGAAAGATCACGTCGAACATGCCCAGCTGTGGCAACGCCTCATTGAGGTTGGCCTGAATGAAGCGAACCCGTTGGCGCAGGGTGCGCTCGACCAGCATGGTGCCGTCCTGCTCGTCCATGCCTTTCAGGCAGAAGCGCTTGAGGTAGGGCTGGGGAATGTTGCGGGCACGCTCCATTGGAAAATGGCCAGCGCGGGCGCGTTGCAACACCCGTGTGCTGATGTCGGAGCCCAGGATCTCCCAAGGACTGTCGCCCATGGCATCGGCCAGGACCATGGCCATGCTGTAAGCCTCTTCACCGGTGGAGCTGGCGGCACTCCAGACCCGAAAGGGCTGGCTTGATTTGTGCGCTTGTGCCAATTTTTTCAACAGCTCAAAGTGCTTGGGCTCTCTGAAAAAGTAGGTTTCATTGGTGGTGAGCAGATCGATCGCGGTTTGCACTTCATCCCCCGCCTGTCCGCTGGACAGCAGGTTGAAGTACTCCGTGAAGGATTTGAGCTGACGCGCTTGCAAGCGCTTGGACAGGCGGCCCGAGACGAGCGCCTTCTTGGACGAGGCCATGCTGATGCCGGCTGCCTCAAAGATGAAGCGCTGGAAGCGGTTGAATTCCTGATCTGTGATGGCGTTCATCGAGCTGCTCAATGGCGTTTAGAACCGTGCGAAGTGGGCTTCATCGGGCGCGTCTACGCCCTCGAAGGCCATGGCTCTTGCAGGCGCGGTCTTCACGAAACTCGGTTTGGTCCCGTGAGGAGGTGCCGCTTTGGCGCTGACTTTGCGTGAAGCCACTGCGCCTGACTGACCTCCTGAGTAACGGCTGCCACCATCAGACAGCTTGAAGAACGCCATGGTCTCTTGCAGTTGCTCAGCCTGGCTGGTCATCTGTTCTGCGGTGGCCGCCAATTCTTCCGAACTGGACGCATTTTGCTGGGTGGTCTGGCTCAACTGACCGACGGCCGAGTTGATCTGGCCCACCCCGGATGATTGCTCTTCCGAAGCCGCAGTGATCTCCTGCACCAGGTCAGATGTCCTGCGGATGTTGGGCACCATCTCGTCCAGCAGTTTGCCGGCGGTTTCGGCCAGTTCCACGCTGGAGCTGGCGACCGTTCCGATCTCTTGCGCAGCGACCTGGCTGCGTTCAGCCAACTTGCGCACTTCGGCGGCCACCACGGCAAAGCCCTTGCCGTGCTCGCCAGCGCGGGCAGCTTCAATGGCGGCGTTCAAAGCCAGCAGATTGGTCTGGTAGGCGATGTCGTCGATGATCCCGATCTTTTGCGCGATCTGCTTCATGGCGGACACGGTGGCTTTGACCGCTTCTCCGCCGCTGGCCGCCTCTTTGGCAGCCTTTGTGGCGATGCCATCGGTGATCTTCGCGTTCTCTGTGTTCTGCGAGATCGAGGCGGTCATCTCTTCAATGGCCGCACTGGTCTCTTCAGCGCCAGCCGCTTGTTCGCTGGACGCTTGCGAGAGCGATTGCGCTGTGGCGGAAACTTGGGCGGCCGCACCGCGCAATGCGTCTGAGGCCGAGACCACTTCAGCCAGGGTGGTGCTCAGCTTGCCCACGGTGTTGTTCACAGCGATTTTCAACTCTGCGAAAGAGCCCTGGTAGTTGCCCTGGATCGTTTGCGTCATGTCGCCGCCTTCGATGAGCGACATCACTTCCTGCACTTCTTTCAAGGGGGTGACGATGGCATCCAGCGTGCTGTTCACGCCGCCGACAATTCGGCGGAAATCACCTGCATGGCGGTTGGCATCAGCCCGCACGTCCAGCCGCCCCTCGACCGCCGCTTCACACAGCATGTTGGCATCTTCGATCAACGCCTTCAGGTTGCCACGGACAGTTTCAATGGTGTCGTTGATGAAGGCCTTCTTGCCGGGAAGCTTCTCCATCGGAGCGTCGAAATTGCCCCGGCCAAATTGCTGAATGACGCCCATGGCCATCTTCTTCACACCGATGTGCGATCCCACCATGTCGTTCACACCCTGTGCCATGGTGCGGAAGTCACCTTCAAACCTCTTGACGTCGATCATCACGTCGATGTCGCCCTTGTCGTGCTCTGCCGACATGAAATTCATCTCTGCGATCACGCCCTTGAGGTTGTCTCGAACCTTTTCGATGGTGTCGTTGATGAAGGCCTTCTTGCCGGGCAGCTTTTCCATCGGCGCGTCGAAGTTGCCGCGGCCAAACTCTTGAATCACGCCCATGGCAAGCTTCTTGACCGCGATGTGCGAGCCCACCATGCTGTTGATACTTTGGGCCATGGTGCGGAATTGGCCTTCAAATTTCTGGGCATCAATCACCACATCAATGTCGCCCTTTTCGTGCTCCGTCGACATCCTGTGCATCTCGGCGATCAGACCCTTGAGGTTGGCGCGAACCATTTCGATGGTGTCGTTGATGAAGGCCTTCTTGCCGGGCAGTTTTTCAAGGGGGGCATCGAAGTTGCCGCGGCCAAACTCTTGAATCACGCCCATGGCGAGCTTCTTGACACCGATGTGCGAGCCCACCATGGTGTTGACGCTTTGCGCCATCGCCTGGAAATCGCCCTTGAACTTGTGCGTGTCGATCATCACGTCGATGTCGCCCTTGTCGTGCTCCGTGCTCATGTGGTTCATGTCAGAGGTCAGTGCTTGCTGCACATCCAGGAACCGATTGAAAGCTTCGGCTGCGCGGGCCAAGGCAGGGGGCAATTTCGCTGCATTGGCGCGTGCCGAGAAATCGCCCCGGGCAGCTGCCGTGATGGCAGCCGTCAGTTGTTCATCAATCAAGCTGTCAAACACCTCGTCATCGTGTTTGGCTTGCTTTGCAGTTTTGATCTGGAACATGGGGTACTTTCGTGAGCGAGTTAGACGGTGCAGCAGTTCTTTGATGGCAAGTCAGGCAGTGTTGACGTTGGCGCACTTTGCCATCGGCATATCGGTATATCGGAATGCGGAGAATGGAACTGAGGGCTGGGCATGAGATTTTTTGGAAAATTCAGAATCGGGCGAATTGAGCTTCGTCCAGTGATTCTTCGTTGGAAAAAGCAGCGCTGCTGGACGCGCGATTCAGGCCACTTGCTTTTTTGGGTGTGCCCCGGACTTTCGCCACGGGCCTGGCTGGGCTGGAGAATTTCCCCGGGTTGGCTGATGGCATGGAGGCCAGCTTGAAGAAAGACATGGTTTGCTGCAGTTGCTCGGCCTGGCTGCTCATCTCTTCGGCCGTGGCGGCCAACTCTTCCGAGCTGGAGGCGTTCTGCTGCGTGGTCTGACTCAACTGGCCAACGGCCGAGTTGATCTGGCTGACGCCGGAAGATTGCTCCTCCGAGGCGGCGGTGATCTCTTGCACCAGGTCCGAGGTCTTGCGGATGTTGGGCACCATCTCGTCCAGCAGCTTGCCTGCTTTCTCGGCCAACTCCACGCTGGAACTGGCCACGGTGCCGATCTCCTGCGCGGCGACCTGACTGCGTTCGGCCAGCTTGCGCACCTCGGCGGCCACCACGGCGAAGCCCTTGCCATGCTCGCCAGCACGCGCGGCCTCGATGGCGGCGTTCAGGGCCAGCAGGTTGGTCTGGTAGGCGATGTCGTCGATGATGCCGATTTTCTGGGCAATCTGCTTCATGGCCGCCACGGTGGCCTTGACCGCTTCGCCGCCTTCGGTGGCTTCGCCAGCGGCCTTGGTGGCCATGCCATCGGTGACCTTGGCGTTCTCGGTGTTCTGCGAAATGGACGCGGTCATCTCTTCGATGGATGCGCTGGTTTCTTCCACGCCAGCGGCTTGCTCGCTGGCCGATTGCGACAGTGACTGGGCGGTGGAGCTGAGCTCTTCCGAAGCACCAGCCAGGGCCTCGGCGCCAGCGTTGACCTCGGTCACCACCTGTGAAAGCTTGTTGACTGTGTTGTTCACGTACTCCTTCATCTCACCGAAGGCGCCTTCATAGGGCTTGTCGATGGACTGGGTCAGGTCGCCTTGCGACATGGCGCTCATCACGCGCACCACATCGTTGATGCTGGTGCCCGTGGTGGTCACCAACTGGTTCAGGCCTTCGCCCATTTCCTTCTGAAAGCCTTGCAGTCCATCCAGATCAATGCGCGCGTCAAAGTTGCCATGGTTGGCGGCTTCGACCACACTGCGCTGGCCATCAATCACTTGCTTGAGGCGGCTGACCATCTGCTTGACGGCGAACAGCATGCTGCTGTCGTCGTTCTTGGCAATGATCACTTCGGCCGACAGGTCGCCATTGGCCACCTTGGTCAGCAAGGCTGCGGCATAGTCTGGTTCGCCACCCAACTGGCGGCTGATGATGCGTGTGACGAGCAGACCCAATGCAATGGCCAGAACAACCGACACACCAACCACGGAGAGGGTCACCATCTTCGCGTAGGCTACTTGGGTGGTGGCCTGTTCATTGGTGGCCTTGGCCTGGGCGCTGAGCTCCTCGATGATGGCCTTCATCGTGTCTTCCATCGCGCGGGTGATCTTGCGGGTCTCACCGTTGCTCTGGTCGGTGGCCTCGGCGAACTTTCCGACCAGGGCTAGTTGAGCGACCTTTTCGCTCTCAGCCAGGTAGACAGGCAACTGGGCATCCAGTTCCTTGAGCAGGGCTTGTTCTTTGGTGCTGAGTACGGTGCTTCTGTAGGCCAGGATCGACTTGTTGAAGCCGTCGATGTAGGTCTTGGCACGCGTCATGGCCGCTTTGGCATCGTCCGGGTTCTTGATCGCCGTCAGGCGAACATAGCTTCGCGCATGCGAAGACAGCTTGAGGGCCGCATCAGAAATCTGCTCCAGGCACACCACATTGTTGTCATAGGTCGAGCTGAGCATGCCACCCAGCTCGGAGATTCGCGTCAGGCCATACACGCCGACAGCAGCCGTCAGGACGGAGCAGGTGAGGAAGGTCGTCAGCAGCTTGTGAGCCAGCTTCATGCGCAAGAACCAGTTCATGGTCGTGTTCCTTCGGGGTGTTCGTTGACGCTCAGTTCAACGCCAAAGCGCCGGTTTGCGCGGGTGCTTGAGCAAGCTGGGAGATCTCATCCATGGACAAGACGTGGTCTGCGTTGAGCAGGATCACGAACTTGCCTTTGACTTTGCCCATCCCATGGATGAAGTCGGTGCGGATGCGGGCGCCGAAAGCCGGGGCCGGTTCGATGTCCGAGGCCGCGATGTCCAGCACCTCGTTGACGGCATCGACGATCACGCCGATGACCTGGCTTTCCTGGTCAGCGGTTTGCACCTCGACGATCACGATGCACGTGCGCTTGGTCACATCTGACGATGGTCGACCGAAGCGTGCCAGCAGGTCCATGACAGGCACCACAGCGCCCCGAAGGTTGATCACGCCGCGAACGCAGTCGGGCATCATCGGCACCACCGTCAGGCTGTGGTACTCGATGATCTCCTTGACCGCCAGGATGCCCAGCGCAAAGACTTCGCCGGCCAGCATGAAAGTCAGGTACTGGGTGGGGTCTTGCGAGCCCAGGGCGGCGTGTGAGGCCGCTTGCGATGGGTTGGTTGTGGTCAGAGCTGTCATGACAGGCCTTTCAGAACGGTGAAAATTGGGACTCATCGGCTTCGGCATGTGCGAAAGCCGGTTGACTGGTCTTGCGAGGGCTGCCTGTCACCTTGGTGGCTGCAGCGCGGGGCTTGGGAGCCTGGCGTGACGCGGCAGGCATGCTGCGCATCGGCGTGCCATTGCCAGCCAGCTTGAAGAAGGACATGGCTTGCTGCAACTGCTCGGCCTGGCTGCTCATCTCTTCAGCTGTGGCGGCGAGTTCTTCCGAGCTGGAAGCGTTCTGCTGCGTGGTCTCGCTGAGCTGGCTCACGGCCGAGTTGATCTGTCCAACGCCAGACGATTGTTCTTCGGAAGCCGCGGTGATCTCTTGCACCAGGTCCGAGGTCTTCTTGATGTTGGGGACCATCTGGTCCAGCAATCGACCGGCGGTTTCGGCCAGTTCAACGCTGGAGCTGGCCACCGAGCCAATCTCTTGTGCGGCGACCTGGCTGCGCTCGGCCAGCTTGCGAACTTCGGCGGCCACGACGGCAAAGCCCTTGCCATGCTCGCCAGCCCGTGCCGCCTCAATGGCTGCATTCAGGGCCAGCAGGTTGGTCTGGTAGGCGATGTCATCGATGATGACGATCTTCTGGGCAATCTGTTTCATGGCGGCCACCGTGGCCTTGACCGCTTCACCGCCTTCAGTGGCTTCTGATGCGGCCTTGGTGGCCATGCCATCGGTGACCTTCGCGTTCTCGGTGTTCTGCGAGATCGAGGCGGTCATTTCTTCGATCGAGGCGCTCGTTTCTTCGACACCTGCAGCCTGTTCGCTCGATGCCTGCGACAGAGACTGTGCCGTGGCACTGACTTCTTCTGAAGCGCTGGCCAGCGCTTCAGCGCCGCTGTTCACCTCGGCAACCACCTGCGACAGCTTCTGAACCATGTTCTGCATGGCTTGCAGCAGTTGGGCTGTCTCGTCCTTGCCGGTGGCGTCGATGCGCACCGTCAGGTCGCCTTCCGCCAGCCGATTGGCGGCATCAACGGCCTTGCTCAGGGGCTTGGTGACGCCACGGCTGATGAAGAAGCCCAAGGCAATGCCGATCAACAGGCCGCCAGCAATGAAGCCGATCATCAGGGTGCGGCTGCTTTCGTACAGGCGGGTGGTCTCATCGGAGGCATCCTTGGCATTGCCCTCCTTCATCACGGTCAGTTCGGTCAGCATGGTGTCGAGCTTGTCGGCCTGAGTTCGGGCTGCATCCAGTGCGGCCTGCAAGGCCTCGTCCTGTTCCTGCAGTTTCTTGGCACTGGCCAAGGTCAGTGCCTTCTGCATGTCACGTTGATAGTCCGTCCAGACGAGGTCGAAAGAGGCCAGCAGGCTTTTGCCCTTCTCGGTGAAGAACAGCGGCTTGGCCTTATCTACAAAGTCTTTGGCGGACGCGCTGTACTTGGCGATGGAGGCTTGGTGCTTCTCACGCTCTTCCTGAGTGTGGGCCAGCAGGAAGTTGCCACGTGCACGGCCGATGTAGATCAGGTTGATGTTGGCCTCCTTGATGTAGGACAGCCCCAACAGCTCGCGGGCGTACATGTTGTCGGCCATGGTGTTGATCTTGCTGGTGTTGGATATGCCGATCAGGCCCACCACCAGGCTGATGCTGGCCACTAGCAGGAATCCTGCGATCAGGCGGACACCGATTTTGAGATTGCTGAACATGAAATACCCTCTGATTTATGAATGTGAAATGCCGTCTTCAAGCCGAGACGGAGGCTTTGTCACCCATTTGGGCGCCATTGGTTCTTTGCATCAACGCTGGCACATCCAGGATCAGGGCCACGTCGCCACTGCCCAGGATGCTGGAGCCACTGATGCCTTGCACTTGCGCGAACATCTTGGACAGGGGCTTGATCACGGTCTGCGCCTCGCCCAGCAAGGTGTCCACCACCAGGCCAAACTTCTGGCCTGCGTGTTTCACGACCACGATGTTTTCTCGTGAGCCCTTTTGTCCGTCCACATCAAACAGCTCGCGCAGGCGGATGAATGGCAAGACCTGGCCGCGCAGATTGGTGTAGTCGTGGCCTTCCTCGGCCGAGAACGCCACGCATTCTTCGATCATGTCCAGAGGCACCACAAAGACCGACTGCCCCACGCCCACCTGGAAGCCATTGATGATGGCCAGGGTCAAGGGCAGGCGCACGCTGACGGTGGTGCCCACGCCTTCGGCGCTGTTGATGGCAACGCTGCCGCGCAAGGCGGTGATGTTGCGCTTGACCACGTCCATGCCCACACCCCGGCCCGACAGGTTGGTGACCTGTTCTGCCGTGGAAAAGCCGGGCTCGAAGATCAAGCCATAGATCTCGCTGTCGCTCAGGGATTTGCCCGATTCGATCAAGCCACGCTCCAGGGCCTTGGCCAGGATGCGTTCGCGGTTCAAGCCACCGCCGTCATCACCCACTTCGATGACGATGCTGCCGGAGTCGTGATAGGCATTGAGCTTGACCGTGCCTTTGGCGGGCTTGCCCCTGGCGATGCGCACATCGGCCGCTTCAATGCCATGGTCGATGGCGTTGCGAACCAGATGCATCAGTGGGTCGGCGATCTTCTCGACGACGGTTTTGTCCAGTTCGGTGTCTTCACCGTTCACGATCAAACCGATGTCCTTGCCGATCTCGCGCGAGACGTCGTGCACCACGCGCTGGAAGCGGCTGAAGGTGCCGCCCACTTTGACCATGCGCAGTTGCAAGGCGCTGTCGCGCACTTCTTCCACCAGGTTGGCCAGCGTTGAGTGACTTTCCTGCAGCTCCAGGATGCGCGTGCTGCGGGCCACCAGGTTGGCGCCGGCGGCCGCGATGATCAGCTCGCCCACCAGATTGATCAAGTGGTCCAGCTTGTCGGCATCAACGCGGATGGACTGGCTCTCTTGTGCCTTGCTGTCCTTGCCTTGCTTTTGCTTGGTCAAGGCGGCTTCCACGACGGCGGGTTGAACACGGCCTTGCTCCACCAGGATCTCGCCGATGGGGGAGGCCTGTTCGGACCTGGCTTGCAGTGCCAGCGCTGATTCCAGCTCGTGCGCAGTGAGCGTGCCGCAGCGCACCAGGATTTCGCCCAGGCGCGCAGGGCCCTCGGGCAGAGCCTGGATCATCGCGATGTATTCGGAGGCCAGGCTGTTGGGCGGCACGATGTGCAGCAGGCAATCGTCCAGCACGAACTCGAAGGCGCCTTCGATGGCCCCTTTGGTCGCTTCGCTCTTGAACGAGATTTCAAAGCCCAGGTAGCAAGACTCAGGGTCCATCTCATCAGCCAGCGGCAAGCCATCGTGCAAGGTCACGATGCCGACGATCTCCCCCATGGTATTCAGGTAGCGGATGAACGACAGCGGGTCCATGCCGTTGCGAAGTACATCGCGGCCAAACCGCAGCGAAATGTGCCAGTTGTCGGTGTTGATGCCGTGGTGGCCCATGCGCGCAAAATCAGCGGGGTTGGTTTCAACCACCAAGGTTGCAGAAGGCAGGGCCAGCGAGGGCGAAGCCTCCAGGTAGACGCTGAGACGGGCTAGCAGCGGCTTGCCTGCTTGTGCCACGCTGGCATCGGGATCGGCGCGGGTGCTTTCGGTGATGTCGATCAACGTGCCGATGTGGTCGCCGCAAGACAGCAGCAAGGTCACCAGCTCGTCTTCGATGGCCACCTTGCCATCGCGCACGTGGTCCAGCACGCTCTCGACCACGTGCGTGAATTCCACGATCTGGTCCAGGCCGAACAGGCCTGCCGAGCCCTTGATGGTGTGCGCGGCGCGGAAGATCGCGTTGATGGACTCGGCGCGCTCCTCACCTTCGGTGTGGGCCAGTCCGAGCAGGGCGGTCTCCATGGCTTCCAGCATCTCGCGGCTTTCCACGATGTAGGTCTGTAGCGCTTGGTCGAGGTTCATAGTCGGTCTCGGTTCAGTGAACGGTCAATGGCAAGGGGTGTCAGCTCAGGCGGGCATGAGCAGCGGGTCGCCAAAATGCGCGGCCAGGTCCAGCAGTTCAAACACTTCCAGCACGGCGGGGCTGTGGTTCACCAACTTGACTTCGCAGGCGGTGGCCTGGCCCGTGGCCTTGGTCAGCATCAGCAACTGGATGCCGGCACTGTCGATCTCGGTGACGCCGTGCAGATCCACCTCCAGCGAGGTGGCGCCATTCAAGGCGTTCAGCAGCGTCTGCTTCAATTCGGCGGCACGGTAAATGGTCATCTCGCCCTCGATGGGCAGGCATGCGTTACTCATGGAGAACTCCCTTGATGCTTCTTATGGCAGAACCAGTTTTTGAACCACGCCCAGCAACTGGTCGGGCTTGAAGGGTTTGAGTACCCAGGCCTTGGCGCCAGCTTCCTGGCCTTGCTTCTTCTTCTCATCCTGCGACTCGGTGGTCAGCATGATGATGGGCGTGAACTTGTACGCGGCCAGTTGCTTGATCGCCTTGACCAGCGAGATGCCGTCCATGTTGGGCATGTTCACGTCGCTGATGATCATGTGGATCTTCTGCCCGGTCAGCTTGGTCAGCGCATCTTTGCCGTCGCAGGCTTCGATCACGTCGTAGCCAGCGCTTTTCAATGCAATGCTCACCACCACGCGCAGCGAGGAAGAGTCGTCCACAATTAGAATGGTTTTGGCCATGTTGTCCTCTAGAAAAACGTGATTTCGGTGTCGTCTTGGGTGGCTGCGGTGGCTTTGCTGCCTTGTTGGTGAACCGCACGCTCTTCTTTCATCGCGTAGGTTTTCTCCAGCTCGGCCAGCAGGCAGGCTGAATCCAGGGGCTGAAGCGCACCGTCTTGCTGGAACTGGGTACGGTTGTCGTCCAGCACCAGGGGCAGCCGTTCGATGTTGCTTTTCACGTGGCTCATGATCTGGCTGACACGGTCCTGGAACTGGAGCTGCACCAGGGCCTCCGAGATTTCGGCCTTGATGTCCAGGCTCTCGTCCTTGAGCAAATCGGTCGAGGCCACCAGCGTGTCGGTCACTGCGCGCAGTTGGCTCAGCACCGCTGTGATGGTGTCCTGCGAGCTGGCCATCGAGCGGCTTTCCTCCAGGTTGGAGGCTTCGGCGCTCTCACGGGTTTCGACAATGGCCGCGTTGATCAACGAGACTTTTTCGGTGATGCGCTTGCCGGTGTCACCAGACAGCGCCGACAACTTGCGAACCTCTTGTGCCAGCACCGAGAAGCCCCGGCCGTTTTCACCCGCGTGCGCAGCTTCAATCGCCGCATTGATGGCCAGCAGATTGGTTTGCCAGGCAATGCTGGCCACGTCGGAGGCCATTTGCTGCAGTTCGACGGTGAAGTGGTTCAGGCTTTGCACCTTCTCCAGCATCTGGGTCTTGCTGCTCATGGCCGATTCCATCGTGGCCACCACCGAGCCCAGTTCGCGCTCGCTCTTGGCAAAGACGGCGACCAGTCCACTTTCACTGTCGATGGAGGAGGTGGCCGCGCTGGTGGTGCGGACCGTGTTGTCCAGTTTGTCGACGATGCCGGAGAAACGTTGAGACAACTCCGAGATCGCGGTTTCCATCTGCTGGCGTGATGTTTCGATCTGCCCGGTCCACACTGGCGCCATGGTTTCGCCAAAGCGTTGGCGGCCATCGACATACGCCTGAATGGCTTGGCGCGATTCGCGCAGGTTGTGTGACATGCGCCAACTCGCGGCCAAACCGGTGCCGATCAGCAAAGGCGCGGTGACCCAGGCTGCCAGGGTTCCGCCGCTCAGCACGAGCGTGGCGACTCCGCCAAAAAATCCCAGGAGTGGGGGATACATCAAATAGGCTTTGATGTCTTGGTTGATGTTCATGTCCTGCCGGGCCCTGTGAGATTTGCTGAGAGCAGTGCGCCCCTCTCCCATGGTGGCCAATTCACGGCTGCCAAGAAGTGGGAAAAGATCGCTCCTCACAGGGCATATCGGGAGCTACCCGCCGTCACTTGAGCCCCATCGGCGAACAAGTTCACGGATATGCCGATTTCTACAGATGGTTTCCGAACGCCGGACCACCTGAGGTCAAAGCGGATCGCATGTCAAAATCCTGCCTGATACAAATGCAGGGATGGCATGAAAAAACTGACCGGGGGCGTGGCCAAGACCATGCTGGCGTTGATCGCGGTGCTGACGAGCTTGGGCGCTTGGGCCGTTTGGCATGGCAACCGAGACGTGGCGCCCGCCTCGATGATGGATCGGCAGCAAAGCTTCCAGCGGGCCGTGTCCTGGATGCGCGCGAATGAGGCGCAAATCATCAAGGAAGACAATGTCGCCCTGTGGTGGTTTGTCCAGGCGGCGGCTGAACGCACCGGAGATGAGTTTCTTCGAGGCTTGGTGTCGCGTTACCTGGCGACAGTCAGTACCGGTGAAGGACCTGCCGACCCCTGGAGGCGGATGTTGCTTCCAAAGACTGAGGTTGTGTTGGACATGGCCGCGGTCCGTTCGATGGAGCCGTACCAGAAGTTTTTTTACCATGCGCTCACTTGCCAAACTTTCTCGCTTGACGAGGGGCTGGATGACACCAATTCATTCCTCGAGAAAGACCAGTGTCATCCGCAGCCAACCCGGGTGTGGCTGGCTGACCCGGTGTGCACCACGCACCAGTTGGTGGGCGTGATGTTGCTTCAGCGCGTGGGCTGCAACCCCGAGGGGCATTTTCCTGAATTGGAGGCCAATCTTCTGAAGGACATCCACCGGCAAATGCAACTGGATGTGGTGGTCAAGGATGCTTACCTTCAGCGTGTGCTGATGCTGTCGTGGCGCGGCGGCCCGGATCAGGTCAAGCCCGTGTGGTTGCGCCGAGTTTTCCTGGCCCAGCAGGCCGATGGCGGCTGGGTTGGTGGGCGTCAGTTCCCCGAGTTGCCCCACTGGATTCAGCCGTGGGTGATCCGCTCAAAGCTGGCGGCGTGGTGGCCGACGCGCTTTTTCGCACGCAACACCTCTGATTTCCACGCGTCCGCCCAAGGGTTGTTGATCGCGGCCCTGGCGATGACGGCGCCTTCCGAGAAGTAGTGGTCGATGGCTTGACAACAGTGTCTGGGCCCTTGGCGGTTTTTGCCGAACAATTTACCATTCACGGTGAATGTTTCGAGCCCTGCGCCTGCAGTGGCAGGTCATGACTGGGCCCCGCTACCTGGGCATGCGGATTGCTGCCTTGTGCAAATAAAGTGCCCAATTTTCGCCCATTGCAATATGTGCAGTCGATGGCCATGGGCTTCTAACCTTTGTTTACAGCTCATTTGAATAATTGGTCACAATACAGCCCACGCCAGAAGTACCAGCATGAATCCGAAACCCAAGAAGCGCTCCGGCAACGACACCCAGATCACCCTCGGTGAGGGATGGCGGCAATTTGCCATGCCTCGCGAAGACCTCACGTTCATGGGCACCATCCGCCGTGGCATGGAAATCGGCGCCTTGGCGAAAGATCACGCGGGCGCCTACCTGCTGGTCAACGGCGACATCCGCCAAACCCTGAACAGCAGCCGCGTCGAGGCCAAATTGCGCTCGGCGGTGGTTCGTCACCCCAGGGTGCCGGTGGTCCAAGGGCCGACGGCAGCCGAGCGTGCCGCCGTGGTCGTCGTGGTGAAACCGCGCAGGCGCATTGTCGTTCCCAGCTGACCATTCCTTCGCATGGCATGGGTCATGCTTGCAGGGGCTATGATGCATCACGGGATTTCCCTGTGACAACGACTCAATGGAAAGCAGGTAGCCATGGTCAGGCTGAAGTTTTCCATCTCCTTGAACTACGAGATCAAGGACCCCACGGCTGATTTCATCTTCAATCTGCACGCGGCCCACACCCTCAATCAGACGGTGGTGCAGGAAACCCTCTACGTGAGTCAACCCGTGCCCTTGCAGCACGTGACCGACCACCTGGGCAACCGGTTCATGCGTTTGCGCGCGGGCCAGGGGCCGATGATGGTGCGTTACGAAGCCACGGTCGACATCGCCCAGGTTTTTTCATCGCCGGGCAGCTTGGGCGAAGCGCCCATATCGCAATTGCCCATGGCGGTATTGCCTTACATCTACCCGAGTCGCTACTGCCAGTCAGACCAGATGACGGCGCTGGCCACGCGCGAGTTCGGGCACCTGCGGCAAGGTTATGTGCGCGCCCAGGCCATCCACGACTGGGTGCAAGCGCACACCAAGTTCACGTCGATGAGTTCCAACTCAAGCACTTCGGCTCTGGACACGTTGAGCCAGCATGTGGGTGTGTGCCGTGATTTCGCGCATTTGATGATCGCCCTGTGCCGGGCGGTCAACCTGCCAGCACGCTTTGCCACCGGCATAGATTACGGCGCCGACCCGGCTCTGGGGCCCACCGATTTCCACGCTTATGTGGAGGTGTTCGTGGGGGGGCGTTGGTACATTTTTGACCCGTCTGGCACCGCCATTCCGATGGGCTTTGTGCGCATTGGCACGGGGCGTGATGCGGTGGACGTGGCGTTTTCAACCATCTTCGGCATGGTCACCTCGGAGCCTCCAGTGATCAGCATCATTGCGTTGACCGAGCCCGGCGCGCCCTGGCTCATGCCATTCCGGCGCACGGATGCTTTGTCGACGGCGGGTGAGCATCCGATGTGAGGTGGTGGCTGTCCCGTAGACTCTCGGCTTTCAGCGTTGACTCCGTGAGGCCCGCGTGTCGCATTCGCACCATCCGCATGACCACTCCCATTCGCACGACCATCACCATGATCATGGTCACCCGCATTCGCTGATTTTGTTCAGCCCGGCGGGCATTGTGGCCAAGGCACCCGCCGTCCGCCGCGCGGCCAAGCGCCTCAAAGCCCTTGGTTTCGAAACGCAGATCGATGAGTCGGCGCTGGCCAAGCACCAGCGCTTTGCCGGGGATGACGAGACTCGCCTGCAAGCTTTGCACCGCATCGCGAAAGCTGCGCCCTGCGTGGCCTTGGCCACCCGGGGTGGCTATGGTCTGAGTCGCGTGCTGGACCGCATCGACTGGGCCTTGATCGCTCAAAGCGTGGAGCAGGGCACCGCGTGGGTGGGGCACAGCGACATGACGGCCTTGCAATTGGCCGCCTTGGCCCATGGCGCCACCGGCCCCATGAAGGTGGCCCCCCATGTGTCTTCCGGCTTCTGGGCGGGCCCCATGGCCTGCGGCGACTTTGGCGATGACGAACTGCCCGACGGCGGCGACGACGTCACTCAGGAATGCTTTGTCGAAGCAGTGACCGGCCTGCTCGAAGGCGTGGGCTTCCGGACGGAGGCTGGCTTTGACGGCCTGGACGTGACAGGCCGTTTGTGGGGTGGCAACCTGTCCATGGTGCAGGCCTTGCTGGGCACGCCACATTTTCCCAAGGTCAAGGATGGCTTGCTCTTCCTGGAAGATGTCAACGAGCACCCCTACCGGGTCGAGCGGGCCATGCTGCAATTGCACCAGGCGGGCATCCTGGACAAACAGAAAGCCATCATCCTGGGCGATTTCACCAACTTCCGAAAGTCGCCGCTGGACCGGGGCTACAACCTCAAGGCCATGGTCGCTTATTTGCGCACCATCACCAAAACCCCGATCCTGACCGGCCTGCCGTTTGGCCATGTGCCCACCAAGTTATGCCTGCCCATCGGGCGCAAGGCCCAGATGGTGGCGCAGGGGCGTGATGTGTTCATGATGTGGTGACGCCGTGAGGGCGGCCTGGATGCTGGCGGTGCTCTGCCTGGCGGGCTGCAACAACAGCCCCTGGGAGACCGGTGCCGCGGCGGAGAACACCCTCTACTCGGCGGTCAAGGAAAGCTCGCCCCGCCACTTGGATCCGACCGCCTCTTACTGGGCGCCCGAGACGCCGTACACCTACCAGATCTACGAGCCGCTCTATGGTTACCACTATCTGAAGCGGCCCTACGAGTTGATTGGCAAGGCGGCCGAGGCCGTTTCCCAACCGCGCTACCTCGACAAGAACGGCCGGGATTTGCCAGGCGACGCCCCGGGCGATCAAATCGCCGAGAGCGTCTACGAGATCCGCCTCAAGCCAGGCATTTTGTTCCAGCCGCACCCTTGTTTTGCGCGCGATGAACAAGGGCGCCATCGCTACCACGCGATGAAGCCTGGTGAGCTGGGTGCGCGCTTCTCGCCCCTGCAGTTTCAGCACCAGGGCACGCGCGAACTGGTGGCCGAAGACTATGTCTACGCGCTCAAGCGGCACGCCACCACGCGCATCACCACACCCATTTTTGGCATCTTTTCCGAGCACGTGATCGGGTTGAAAGACTACCGGGCTTTGGTCAAGCAAGAGGATGCCAAGTTGCGTGCGCACCTGGACCCCGCCAGCCTGGACAAGCCGTTTCTGGATTTCAGGCAATGGCCGCTGGCCGGTGTCACTGCACCTGAAAAGCACCTGCTGCGCATCCGCCTCAAGGGCAAGTACCCGCAATGGAATTACTGGATGGCCATGACCTTCACGGCGCCCATCCCGTGGGAGGCCGATGCGTTTTACGCCCAGCCCGGCATGGCCACCGTGGGCTTGAGCCTGGACACCTGGCCAGTGGGTACCGGGCCTTACATGATGGTCGAGTTCATCAAGGACCGCCGCCACGTGCTCAAGCGCAATCCCAACTACCGAGGCGAGCCTTACCCTTGTGAAGGCGCGCCCGGCGACAAGGAAGCCGGCTTGCTGGACGATTGCGGCAAGAAGACGCCTTTCATCGACACCTTGGTGTCGACCGTGGAGCGCGAGGCCGTGCCCCAACGGGCCAAGTTCCGCCAGGGCTACTATGACATCGAAGTGTTCGAGCGCACCGACACCGGCATGGACTACCTGGTGGCCAAGCAGGACTCCGAGGAGATTCGCCGCGAGTACGACGCCAAAGGGTTTCGCCTGGACCGCCTCAACGGCGTGGACAGCTACGAGATCGGCTTCAACATGTTGGACCCCGTCATTGGCCATGGCAAGACGCCCGAGCAGCAAACCCGCAACCGCAAATTGCGCCAAGCCATCTCCATCGCCATCGATTGGGACGAGTACTCCAAGATCTTTCCCAGCAAGGCGGGCATCTCGGCCATGGGGCCTTTGCCCAAAGCCATTTTTGGCTCACGCGAAGGGACGCTGGCTGGTGTCAACCTCATCACGCACCGGATCGTGGATGGTCAGCCAGTGAGGCGTTCAATTGAAGAGGCCAAGAAGCTGATGGTGGAGGCCGGCTACCCCGATGGCCGCGATGTGAAGACGGGCCGGCCACTGGTGCTCAACTACGACTTCTATGTGCTGCCCACGCCCGAGCGCAAGGTCGAGATCGACTGGGTGGTGCGCCAGTTTGCCAAGGTCGACATCCAGCTGGAGGTGCGTGCCACCGACAACAACCAGTTCCAGGACAAGGTGCGCAAAGGCAAGCACCAGGTGTTTTGGCAGGGCTGGGTGGCCGACTACCCCGATGCGGAGAACTTTCTGTTCCTGCTCTATGGCCCCAATGGCAAGACGCGTTCCGATGGTGAGAGCTACGCCAACTACGACAACCCCGTCTATGACCGGCTGTTCTCCAAGCTCAAGCTGATGGCGGATGGCCCCGAGAAGCAGGCGGTCATCGACCAGATGGTCAAGATCGCGCAAGAGGATGCGCCCTGGAGCTTCGGCTATTTTCCGCATGCCTCGGCCGCGGTTCAGCATTGGGTCTACAACTCCAAGCCCTCGCTCATGGTGCGTGATCATGGACGTTACTTGCGCCTGGACGTGGTCGAACGCCAGCAGCGCCAGGCGCAGTGGAACCAGCCGGTCTGGTGGCCGGTGGTCTTGGCGCTGATCGGCCTGGCCGCAGTGGTGGCATGGCTCCTTCACAGCCTGAAACGTCGCGAGCGCATGACCGCGCGCGGCGACCTCCTGACCTGAGCCCAGGCGAACCACGATGCTGTCCTACGCCATCCGCCGCCTTGTGTATGCCGCCCTGGTCTTGCTGGGGGTGAACCTGTTCACTTTCTTCTTGTTCTTCACCGTCAACACGCCGGACGACATGGCGCGTCTGAACATCGGCGGCAAGTACATCACGCAGGATGTGATCGACCATTGGAAGATCGAGCGGGGTTACGACAAGCCGCTGTACTGGAACGATGCCAAGCCGGGCACCGAGCGCGCCACGCAGACCATCTTCTGGGAGCGCTCGGCCTCCCTGTTTACCTTGAAGTTCGGCCGATCCGATGGGGAAAGCGCGGGCGACATCGGCCTGGAAGTGCGGCGGCGCATGTGGGTGAGCCTGCAGATGGCCGCACCTTTGTTCATCCTGCAGGTGATTGTCAGCGTGGCCTTTGCCTTGCTGCTGGTGATGTTCAGGCGCACCCGGCTGGACCTGGCGGGCGTGGTGCTGTGCGTGGTCATGCTGTCGATCTCCAGCCTGTTTTATGTGATCGTGGGGCAGCTGATGTTCTCGCGCGTGCTCAAGCTGGTGCCCATCTCGGGCTACATGCCGGGACTGGACGCCGTCAAATTCCTGGTGCTGCCGGTGCTGCTGTCCCTGGTGGCGCGGTTGGGCGGGGAGGCCCGGCTGTACCGCGTCATGTTCCTGGAAGAGATGGGCAAGGACTATGTTCGCACCGCGCGGGCCAAGGGCCTGTCCGAGCCGGTGGTGTTGTTCAGGCACGTGCTGCGCAATGCGCTGATCCCCATCATCACCAGCGCGGGTGCCTACCTGCCTTATGTGTTCATGGGCAGCCTGGTGTTCGAAAGCTTCTTCGGTTTGCCGGGCCTGGGGGCTTATGTGATCGAGGCCATCACCAAGCAGGACTTTGCCGTGGTGCGCACCATGGTCTTCCTGGGCTCCTTGCTGTACGTGGCCACGTATGTGTTGATTGACCTGGCCTACACCTGGGCCGATCCGCGCGTGCGCTTGGGTTGAGGAAGGAAAGAGACCACCATGCCCAAGATTGTTTTGCTCTGGACCGACGCGGCGGTGTGGCTGCTGGTGATCGCCTTGCTGGCCTATGCCTGGGTGGTGGTGCGCAACCCGAACCTGTCCGCCAACTGGCGCAAGGTGTTCCGCGATGCACCGGCCTTGGCCTCGTCCCTGGTCCTGGCGCTGTGCCTGTTGGTGACGCTGGCCGACAGCGTTCACTATCGCCTGCCATTGCCGCATGCCGAAGGCGCGCCAGCGGGTTTGGTGGCTTACGACACGCGCACGCGCTCGCTGTTGGACGCGGGGCTATCGCGCCTCATCGATTCGCGCGAGGTCACCTACTCGCGGCCGCTGGCTTATGTGAGTTTCACCAAGGAGACCGTGACGGCGACCGATGGTCGGGCAGAACGCGTGGCGCCCAGGTTGAAGCATGGCGGTGTCCACCTCACCAAGCCAGAGCAGCAATGGGGGCAGGATGTGCTGCTTCGTGCAGGCCTGGGCCTGCTCAAGGGCGCCATGCTGGCCACCATCCTGGTCGGCTTGCTGCTGGCGTGCCTGGCGCGCAGCCGCCAATCCACCCTCGGTGAGGCCTTGGCCAGTGTGTGGCGCAATGAAGGTGAGATCCCCTGGCGCGCGGCAGTGTGGACCATCGTCGTGCTGGCCTTGCTGATTGGCGCGGTCATTTCGTTGATGGGCGGGTACCACGTGCTGGGCACCGACACCACGGGCAATGACGTGCTGTACCAGGCCCTGAAAAGCATCCGAACCGCCTTCGTGATCGGATCGTTGGCCACCGTGGCCACGCTGCCGCTGGCCGTGGTGCTGGGCATCATGGCGGGCTACTTTGGCGGCTGGGTCGATGAAGTCATCCAGTACATGTACACGGTGCTGTCCTCGGTGCCCAATGTGTTGTTGATCGCGGCCTGCGTGCTGATGGTTCAAGTCTTCCTGGACACGCACCCGGACTTGTTTGAAACCGCAGTCGAGCGGGCCGACCTCAAGCTGTTCCTGCTGTGCACGGTGCTGGGCCTGACGGGCTGGGCGGGCCTGTGCCGCCTGCTGCGCGGCGAAACGCTCAAGCTTCGCGAGCTGGACTACGTGCAGGCCGCCAATGCCTTTGGTGTCAGCCACACGCGCATCATGCTGCGCCACATCTTCCCCAATGTGGCCCACCTGATGCTCATCGTCACGGTGCTGGAGTTTTCATCGCTGATCCTTTACGAGGCCGTGCTGTCCTACGTGGGTGTGGGTGTTGATCCCTCCATGAACAGCTTTGGCGGCATGATCAATTTCGCCCGCAAGGAGATGAGCCGCGATCCGGTGGTGTGGTGGAGCTTCGCGGCGGCCTTTGGCTTCATGGTGACTGTGGTGTTGGCCGCCAACCTGTTTGCCGACGGCGTTCGCGATGCATTCGATCCACGCGCCCGCAGCTTCCGCCCGCGCCTGGCCATCCGGCCTCCGGCTTCGTCCACGCGCTGAGGGCTGGCCAACATGTTGCAAACCCAAGATCTGAAAGTGGTGCTGGACGCTGAAGCGGGCCTGGTCAAGGCGATTGACGGCTTGAGCCTGGCGATCGAACGCGGCGAGACCTTTGCGCTGGTGGGCGAATCAGGCTGCGGCAAAAGCATGACGGCGCTGGCACTGATGCGCCTGCTGCCCGAGAACGCCCGCGTCACCGCCGGTGATGTCTTGCTGGGCCAGGACAGCCTGCTCGACCTGCCCGAGGCGGCCATGCGGCGCGTGCGGGGTGCCCGTGTCGCCATGATTTTCCAGGAGCCTGCCACCAGCCTGAACCCCGTCATGAGGATCGGCGATCAGATCCTTGAAACGATTCAAACGCACACGGCCTTGCGAGGCCGGGCGGCGCGGGCCAAGGCCATTGATTGGTTGACGCGTGTGGGCATTCCCGAGCCCGCGCGCTGCATGGAGCGCTATCCTTTCGAGCTCAGCGGCGGCCAGAAGCAGCGCGTGATGATCGCCATTGCCTTGGGGGCCGAGCCCGACTTCCTGGTCGCCGACGAGCCCACCACCGCGCTCGACGTCACCATCCAGAAGCAGATCCTCGACTTGCTGGTGGACCCGCAGCGCGAGCGCCGCCTGGGGTTGTTGCTCATCACCCATGACCTGGCCGTGGTGTCCGGCATGGCGCACCGCGTGGCCTTGATGTACGCCGGGCAGATCGTGGAAGTGGCGCCCGCCAAGCTGTTCTTTCAAAGGCCATGCCACCCCTATGCCGAGTTGTTGCTGAAGGCCCTGCCAGACGCTCAAAAGCGTGGCGATGCGTTGGCGGCCATCAAAGGCCATGTGCCGCCCTTGTGGCAGAAGTTTGAAGGCTGCCGGTTCGCACCGCGTTGCCACCGGGTGCAACCTCGCTGCCATGAGGAGGCGCCTGAGTTGATGCCCGTTGAGCACGGCTCGGCCCAGCACGAGGTCCGGTGCTTCTTCCCCATTGGTGTAGAGGCTGGCGCTGAATCAGCTCAGCTCCTTGCCCCGCAAGCCATGGCGTCTCACGCATCTGCGCCCAACACCGAACCGCTGCTGGAGATCCGCCACCTCAGCGTGGTGTACGTGCCCCGGCGTGGCCTGTTCTCCCGCGCCAAGCCCACCTTCACCGCGGTCGATGATGTTTCACTGAACCTGCGCGCCGGGCAAACGCTGGCCCTGGTGGGTGAATCGGGCTGCGGCAAGACCACCTTGGGTCGCGCCATCATGCAGTTGCTGCGCGGCAAGGCCCAGCTCAAAGGCCAGGCCCTGCTGAATGGCCAAGACCTGTTCAAGCTGCAAGGCGAGGCCTTGCGCCAGGCTCGCCGCGACATCCAGATCGTTTTCCAGGATCCCTTTGCTTCCCTCAACCCCCGTCTGCGTGTTCAAGACATTTTGGAGGAGGGCCTGCGCTCGCTGCGCCCAGAATGGCTGGACGCTGAGCGACAGCAAAGACTGCACTTGCTGATGGACCAGGTCGGCCTGCGCCAGGACGCCTTGGGCCGCTTCCCGCACGAATTTTCGGGTGGGCAGCGCCAGCGACTGGCCATCGCCCGTGCCCTGGCCGTGGAGCCCAAGGTGTTGGTCTGCGACGAGCCTACTTCGGCGCTTGACGTGTCCGTGCAGGCTCAGATCCTGAACCTGCTCAAGCAGCTGCAGGCCGAGCGCGGGCTGGCCTACCTTTTCATCACGCACAACATCGGCGTGGTGGCGTATTTGGCCGACGAGGTGGCCGTGATGAGGCGAGGGCGCATTATCGAATCAGGCCCAAGCCATCAGGTTCTGACAACCCCGCAAGACAGCTACACCCAGACCTTGCTCGCCGCTGTGCCGCGCCTGGTGGGCAACCCCTCATGTTGAGCCCATCCCCTATGGCAGAATCATTCGCATGAGATTCTTGTGGCTGGTTTGTCTGTGGTGCATGTCAACGGGGGCCTACGCCGCCCATGCTTACGCGCAGTTCGGCGACATCAAGTACCCGCCGGGCTTTGACCACTTCGACTACGTCAACCCCACCGCGCCCAAAGGCGGCGAGATCGCCCTGGTGGCCCCGGTTCGGGTCAGCATCTTCGACAAGTACAACCCCTTCACGCTCAAAGGCACAGCGCCGTCGGGCTTGAGCGAGCTGGTGTTTGAATCCCTGCTCACCGGCACCTTCGACCAGCCCACGACCGGTTACGGCCTGCTCGCCGAAGATGTTTCCGTTGCAGCAGATGGCCTGTCCGCCACCTTCAAGCTCAACCCGCTGGCCCGGTTTCACAACGGAGATCCGGTGCTGGCGCTGGACGTCAAAAGCTCCTTCGACCGCTTGATGAGCAAAGAAGCCTCACCCGTGTACCAATCGGCTTTTGGCGACATCAAAGGGGTGACGGTGCTGGACCAGCGCACCGTGCGTTTCGACTTTCGGCGTCGCAATGCCGAACTGCCTTTGGTGGCGGGTTCTGTGCCCGTGTTCAGCCATAAATGGGGCATGGAGGGCGGCAAGCTCAAGCCCTTTGACCAGATCATCATGGACATGCCCATCGCCTCCGGGCCCTACCGCATCGGCCGGGTCAATTTCGGCAAGGACATCACCTACCAACGCGACCCGGGCTATTGGGCGCAACAGCTCAATGTGCGCAAGGGCCAGTACAACTTCGACCGCATCACCTTCAAGATCTACAAGGACAACACCGCTCGACTGGAGGCTTTCAAGGCCGGCGAGTTCGAGTTCATCCAGTCCAACATCGCGCGCGAATGGGCCCGGGCCTACACCGGCGCCAAGTTCAAGAACGGCGACTTCATCAAGGTGGAGTTGCAGCACCGCAATGCTGGCGGCCTGCAGTCTTGGTTGTTCAACACCCGAGTGGCCAAGTTCAAGGATGTGCGCGTGCGCGAGGCCATCGGCCTGGCCATGGACTACGAGTGGATGAACCGGCAGCTCTTCTACAACTCCTATTCTCGGGTTCGGGGCTACTTTGTCGGGGGTGATTTCGAAGCCAAGGCCTTGCCCGGCGCAGACGAACTGGCCTTGCTGGAGCCCTTGCGCCGCCAGTTGCGTCCCGAGGTGTTCACGCAACCGGTGCCGCAACCACCCAGCACCACCCCGCCAGGCAGCCTGCGCGCCAACCTGCTCAAAGCGCGTACCTTGCTGGCCGAAGCAGGCTGGACCTACCGCGATGGCGCCCTGCGCAATGCCAAAGGTGATCCATTTCAGATCGAGATCCTGGACGACACCGGGCAGGGCGCGTCCATGAGCCGCATCGTCACGCCCTTCATCCAGAACCTGGGCAAGCTGGGCATCGAGGCGCAGTTCAAGCTCATCGATTTCTCCCTGTTCCAAAAGCGCCTGGACAGCTTCGATTTCGAGATGACCAGTTTGAACCTGCCGGGGAGCTTGTCTCCGGGGGCTGAGTTGATCGACCGCTTTGGCAGCAAAGCCGCGGCCACGCCAGGCTCCAGCAACTTCGTGGGCATCAAGGATCCGGCCGTGGACGCCTTGCTCGACCAGGTGGTCACCGCCGTGGACCGGCCCCGACAAATCGCTGCCTTGCGCGCGCTCGATCGAGTCCTTCGCTTTGAGCACTACAACGTGCCAGCCTGGTACTCGGGTGTGCACCGCGTGGCCTACCGCGCCCACCGATTCGCCCAGCCCCAAGTCAAGCCGCTGTACTACCGTGTCGAAGATTGGGCCTTGTCCACCTGGTGGGCCCAACCGGGGAAATGACGCATGTGGGCCTACATCATCAAGCGCTTGTTGCTCATCATTCCCACCTTGCTGGGCGTGCTGACACTCACCTTCGCGGTGATCCAATTCGTGCCGGGCGGGCCCGTCGAGCAGATGGTCTCCCAGCTCAAGCAACGCGGTGAAGGCGGCGAGAGCGCCATGTCTCAGGGCGCGGGCTACCGCGGCCGCCAGGGCGTGGACCCGGCC
The DNA here is from genome assembly GCF_030652515.1 of Aquabacterium sp. Classification (GTDB taxonomy): domain Bacteria; phylum Pseudomonadota; class Gammaproteobacteria; order Burkholderiales; family Burkholderiaceae_C; genus Aquabacterium. The sequence goes on from NZ_JAUSAR010000048.1 coordinate 43,804, forward strand.
CAGATCGAAGAGATCAAAAAGCTGTATGGCTTTGACAAGCCAGTTCACGAACGTTATGTGACCATGCTCGCCTCCTTCGCCCGCTTTGACCTGGGCAAGAGTTTTTTCCACCACAAGGACGTGTGGGAGCTGGTCAAGGAAAAGCTGCCGGTCTCCATCACCCTGGGCCTGTGGACCTTCGTGCTCAGTTACCTGATCTCGGTGCCCTTGGGCATCGCCAAGGCGGTGCGGGCCGGTAGCCGCTTCGACATGGTCACCAGCCTGATCGTGCTGGTGGGCTATGCCATCCCCGGCTTCGTGCTGGGCGTGGCGCTGCTGGTGCTGTTTGGCGGTGGCAGTTTCCTGGCCTGGTTCCCCCTGCGCGGTTTGACGTCCTCCGGCTGGGAAGACCTCAGCCTGGCGGGCAAGGTGGTGGACTACCTCTGGCACATCGCCTTGCCGGTCACTGCCAGCGTGCTGGGCAGCTTCGCGGTCATCACCATGCTCACCAAAAATGCCTTCCTGGAAGAGATCCGCAAGCAATACGTGCTCACCGCCCGCGCCAAGGGCTTGAGCGAGCGCCAAGTCTTGTGGAAGCACGTGTTCCGCAATGCGCTGATCCCCATCATCACGGGCTTCCCGGCCGCTTTCATTGGCGCATTCTTCGCTGGTTCGCTCTTGATCGAGACCTTGTTCTCGCTCGATGGCCTGGGCTTGCTGGGCTATGAATCGGTGATCCGCCGCGACTACCCGGTGGTCTTGGGCACCTTGTACCTGTTCACGCTGATCGGGCTGGTCACCAAGCTCATCAGCGACCTTTGCTATGTGTGGGTCGATCCCCGAGTGAAGTTCGACTGATGGCTACCACCGCAACCACCTCGGCATCCCCGGTCTCCTTGTCGCCATCACGGCGGGCCTGGCTGCGCTTCAAGCAGCACCGCCTGGGCTACTGGAGCTTCCTGATCTTCGCGGCTTTGCTGGTTTTGTGCCTGTTCGCCGACCTGCTGTCCAACGACAAGCCGCTGGTGGCCCGCTACAACGGCCAGTGGTACGTGCCCATCGTCCACAACGTCCCCGAGACCGAATTCGGCGGTGACTTCGACACCCCCACCGATTTCCTGGATCCTTTCATCGTCGCGCAATTCAAGAAGACGCCGGGCAATTTCGCCATCTACCCGCTCAACCGCTACCACCACAAGACCATCAACTACTTCGCGAAATCGCCCAACCCCTCCGAGCCATCCGGCGACAACTGGCTGGGCACCGATGACCGGGGCCGCGACATCGTGGCCCGGCTGCTCTATGGCTTTCGGGTGTCCATCGGCTTTGCCCTGGCGCTCACCGCCATTGGCGTGGTGGTGGGGGTGGCGGCCGGTGCGCTTCAGGGCTTCTACGGCGGCAAAACCGATCTGATTTTCCAGCGTTTCATTGAGATCTGGGGGTCGATGCCCGAGCTGTATTTGCTCATCATCTTCGCCGCCATGTTCAACCCCAGCTTGGGGCTGTTGCTGGTGCTCCTCAGCCTGTTTGGCTGGATGGGCTTGTCCGACTACGTGCGGGCCGAATTTTTGCGCAACCGCCAGCTGGACTATGTTCGCTCGGCGCGCGCCCTGGGCCTGAGCAACTGGCAAATCATCCGGCGCCATGTGCTGCCTAACAGCCTGACGCCGGTGGTCACCTTTTTGCCCTTCCGCATGAGCGCGGCCATTCTCGCGCTAACGTCCTTGGATTTCCTGGGCCTGGGCGTGCCCCCGGACACCCCCAGCCTGGGCGAACTGCTGGCCCAGGGCAAAAACAACCTCGATGCCTGGTGGATCTCCTTGTCGACCTTCCTGGTGCTGGTGGTCACGCTGTTGCTGCTCACCTTCATGGGCGATGCCTTGCGTGATGCGCTCGACCCCCGCAAGGAGTTGGAATCGTGAGCGCCGTCAAGCCCCTTCTGTCGGTGCGCGACCTGCGCATCCGCTTTGGCAGCAAGACCGTGGTGCAGGGTGTCAGCTTTGATCTGATGCCTGGTGAGAAGCTGGCCTTGGTGGGTGAATCGGGCTCGGGCAAAACCATCACCGCGCTCAGCCTGCTCAAGCTGGTGCCCCAGGCCCACATCGAAGGCTCCGCCGTGTTGGACGTGGCCCCGGATGGCCCTCGCGAATTGCTGGGCCTGACCGAGCATCAACTGCGGGGCGTGCGCGGCCGCGACGTGGCCGTGATCTTCCAGGAGCCCATGACCGCGCTCAACCCGCTGTTCACCATTGGCGATCAGATCGCCGAGGTGATCGAGCTGCACGAAGGGCTGTCAAAAAGCGAAGCCTGGCAGCGCGCTGTGGCCCTGTTGGCCAGCACCGGCATTCCCGAGCCAGAGCGCCGCGCAGGCGCCTACCCGCATCAACTGTCCGGCGGACAACGCCAGCGCGCCATGATTGCGATGGCCTTGGCCTGCCAACCCAAGCTCTTGCTCGCCGACGAGCCCACCACGGCGCTGGACGTCACCCTGCGTCAACAGGTGCTGGGCTTGCTGAACGACCTGCAGCGCAGCCACCAGATGGCCGTGCTGATGATCACGCACGACCTCAACCTGGTGCGCAATTTCGCCGACCGCGTGGCGGTGATGGAAAAAGGCCTGTTGGTGGAGCAGGGCACGGTCGATGAGGTGTTTGGCAACCCCCAGCACCCTTACACCCGCAAGTTGCTCGACAGTCGGCCGCACCGCGATGTGGTCGAGGCTTCGGCCAACGCCGCACAGCTACAGCCTGTGCTCCAGGCCAAACAATTGCGCGTGGGCTACCGCGTACCCAAGCCCGGCTTCAAAGGCTGGTTCAGCCATGGCGAGTACGTCGCCGTCAAATCGGCTGACCTGCAACTCGCACCGGGGCAAACCTTGGGCGTGATTGGTGAGTCGGGCTCTGGCAAGTCCACCTTGGCCCTGGCCGCCCTGGGCCTGCAGCCTTTCCAAGGTCACCTGCAGGTCACTGGCCAAAGCTGGAAGCTCAATGCGCGGGCCGACAAACCTCTCAGGCGGACCATCCAGGTCGTCTTCCAGGATCCCTTTTCCTCGCTGTCACCCCGCATGACGGTGGAAGACCTCGTCACCGAAGGCCTCACCATCCATCACCCAGGTTTGAGCCAGGCTCAGCGCCGAACCCAGGCCCTGGCCACGCTGGCCGATGTCGGCTTGACCGAAGAGCAGTTTCCGCAACTGCTGGAACGCTATCCCCATGAATTTTCTGGCGGGCAACGTCAGCGCCTGGCATTGGCCCGGGCTTTGGTAGTCGAGCCTCAGGCCCTGGTGCTGGACGAACCCACCAGCGCACTGGACGTCACCATCCAGAAGCAGATCCTGTCACTGTTGCAACGTCTTCAGCGCGAGCGAGGTCTGAGCTACCTGCTCATCACCCACGATGTCGAGGTGGTGGCCGCCATGGCGCACGACATCATCGTCATGAAAGACGGTGACATCGTCGAGTCCGGCCCGGCGCTGCAAGTGCTGCAGTCGCCGCGCCATGACTACACCCGCGCCTTGCTGGCGGCAGTGCCAGCGCGGGACGTGATCAAGGCTTGAGGCTGCTGCCCAACATTGCGCGGCCCAAGGCCTCTGCCACCTCAATCCCATCCACGCCAGCGGACATGATGCCGCCGGCGTAGCCCGCGCCTTCACCGGCCGGGTACAAGCCTTTGACGTTGAGGCTCTGGAAATCCTTGCCGCGCGTGATCCGCAATGGTGATGAAGTGCGGGTCTCCACCCCGGTGAGCACCGCGTCAGGCATTGAGAAGCCTTTGATCTGCTTTTCAAAGGCGGGCAGGGCCTCACGGATGGCCGCCAGGGCGTAGTCCGGCAAGCTGCCATGGCCCGGCTGCGCCAGGTCGGTGAGGTGCACACCCGGCTTGTACGAGGGTTGCACGCTGCCCAAAGTCTTGCTGGGCCTGCCTTTGATGAAGTCGCCCACCAGTTGACCGGGGGCCTCGTAGGTGCCGCCGCCCAGCTCGTAGGCCCGCGACTCCCAGAAGCGCTGGAAGGCCATGCCGTCCAGTGGGCTCACGGGGCCGCCCGTCAAACCATCCTGCCGATAGTCCTGAGGCGAAATGCCCACCACGATGCCCGCGTTCGCATTGCGCTCATTGCGCGAATACTGGCTCATGCCGTTGGTCACCACGCGGCCCGGCTCGGACGTGGCCGCCACCACCGTGCCGCCGGGGCACATGCAAAAGCTGTACACCGCGCGGCCATTGCTGGCGTGGTGCACCAGCTTGTAATCGGCGGCCCCCAGGATCTCGTTGCCCGCGTTCGGGCCAAATCGTGCGCGGTCAATGAGGCCTTGCGGGTGCTCGATGCGGTAGCCGATCGAAAAGGGCTTGGCCTCCATGTGGACGCCGCGTTCGTGCAGCATCGTGAAGGTGTCGCGGGCACTGTGTCCGAGCGCCAGCACGACATGGTCTGATCGAAGCGTTTCGCCGGACGCCAGGGTGACGCCCCGAATGTGCCCGTCTTCGATCAGCACGTCGGTCACGCGCTGCTGGAAGCGGATCTCACCGCCCAGCGCTTCGATGTCGGCGCGCATCTTCTCGACCATGCTCACCAAGCGGAAGGTGCCGATGTGCGGCTTGCTGACGAACAGGATTTCTTCGGGTGCGCCAGCCTTCACAAACTCGGCCAGCACTTTGCGCGTCAAATGGCGCGGGTCGCTGATCTGGCTCCACAACTTGCCGTCCGAGAACGTGCCCGCACCGCCTTCGCCGAACTGCACGTTCGATTCCGGGTTCAACACACCCTGCCGCCACAAGCCCCAGGTGTCCTTGGTGCGTTCGCGCACTTCCTTGCCGCGTTCCAGCACGATCGGGCGCAGCCCCATCTGGGCCAGGATCAGCGCTGCAAAGATGCCGCAGGGGCCAAAGCCGATCACCAGAGGGCGAGGGCGTTGCCCGTCAAAGAAAGCGGCAGGCGCGTGCCCGACGAAGTGGTAACTGGTGTCGGGCGTGGGCCGCACATGCGGATCACCGCTGAACTGCGCCAGCACCGCTGACTCATTGGCCAGCTCGCAATCCACGGTGTAAATCAGCACCACGGCGGATTTCTTGCGCGCGTCGTAGCTGCGCTTGAACACCGTGAACGCAGCAAGATCGGTGTCGCTGATGCCCAAGCGGGCCACGATCGCCGGACGCAAGGCGTCTTCGGCATGGTTCAAGGGCAGTCGCAGTTCGGTGAGTCGCAGCATGGTCGCAGTCGGTGGGCCAGGGCAATTGGCCAGAACCGCGCATTTTACGGGGTTGGCATCACTCCGCGCCGTTGCCCATGCCGCTCATGGCGTGGCTGAAGCCACCATCCACGTAGGTGATCTCGGCCGTCACGCCCGCCGCCAGGTCGGACATCATGAAAGCCGCCACATTGCCCACGTCTTCGATGGTCACATTGCGGCGCGAAGGCGCGCTTTGCTCGACCACGTCCAGGATCTGGCGAAAGCCTTTGATCCCTGATGCCGCCAGGGTTTTGATCGGCCCGGCGGAAATGCCGTTGACGCGGATGCCCTTGGGGCTCAGGCTGGCGGCGGTGTACCGCACGCTGGCTTCCAGGGAGGCCTTGGCCAGGCCCATGGTGTTGTAATTGGGCACAATCCGTTCTGACCCCAAATACGTGAGAGTCAACAGCGCGGCGGTGCTGTTCAGGTAGGGCAGGGCCGCCTTGGCCATGGCTGGAAAGCTGTAGCTGGAAATGTCGTGCGCGATGCGGAACGACTCGCGTGACAGGCCTTCCAGGAAGTCACCGGCGATCGCCTCTTTCGGTGCAAAACCGATGGAATGCACGAATCCGTCGAAGGTGGGCCAGGTTTTGGCCAAATCCGCGAACATCGCCGTGATCTGTTCGTCACTGGCCACGTCGCAGTCAAAAATCAGGCTGGAGCCAAACTCCTTGGCAAACTCGGTGGTGCGCTCCTTGAAGCGTTCGCCCACATAGCTGAAAGCCAGCTCGGCACCTTCACGGTGGCAAGCCTTGGCGATGCCGTAGGCGATGGAGCGGTTGGACAACAGTCCGGTGATCAGCAGACGTTTGTCAGCGAGAAAGCCCATGGAGTCTCCAGTGTTAGTGCTAAACCAGCGCGGATTCTGGCATGCCACAAGGGCGAAGCGGTAATTTCGGGCACAACCCTTGCTGACGGGTCCGCGTGAGGCTAGAATACCGGCTTCGCTGATTACGTCAGGTGGGCGGATGACTCCAGCCCATTTTTTTCGCTTGTCATTTTTTGATCGGCTTTGATTCTGTCTAAAAACAGAGTTTCAAGACGGTCCCAGATTGCGTATTGAGAGTTGATGAGTTTGGTCAAAGCTGTTGAAAGCACCGTGACTGGTTTGGGTTACGAGTTGGTGGATTGCGAGCGCACCCCGCAGGGGTTGTTGCGCGTGTACATCGACCGCCTTCCTGATGGTGTGTACGACTTGCCGGGCGAATACGTCACGGTGGAAGACTGTGAAAAGGTCAACCGCCAGCTTCAATATGCGCTGGAAGTGGTCAATGTCGATTACAGCCGTCTGGAGGTTTCGTCTCCGGGTCTGGATCGGCCATTGAGAACACCCGCGCATTTCGAACGTTTCGCTGGCGTCGAAATCGAGATATCTCTGAAAGTCCCCTTCCAGGGACGCAAGAACTATCGTGGGGTTCTTGAGGCAGTCGAGTTGCCTGAAGGTGAAGCCGCTCCTGAGGGTGGATCCTGGCAACTGGTCTTCAAGGTGGGCGAAGGCAAGAACGCAGTAGAGCAAGCATTGGGTTTCACGCTCGATGAAGTCCGCGACGCACGACTCGTGCCCGTGGTGGACTTCAAAGGGCGAGGCCGCCGGGTGGCAACCCCGGAGGCTGGTGAAGTAGCCGTGGATGAGGCGCAAGATCTCGGAGGTCAGAACAAATGAACCGCGAATTGTTGATGTTGGTCGATGCGATTTCGCGCGAAAAAAGCGTGGAACGTGACATCGTGTTTGGAGCTGTTGAATCGGCACTGGCTTCGGCCACCAAGAAGCTGTACAGCGGCGAGGTGGACATCCGTGTCGCCGTCGACCGCGAAGATGGCAACTACGAAACTTTCCGTCGTTGGCACGTTGTGCCCAACGAGGCTGGCCTGCAGCTGCCCGACGCAGAAATCCTGCTGTTCGAAGCCCAGGAGCAGATCGAAGACATCGAAGTCGATGATTACATCGAAGAGTCGATCGAATCCATGCCGATTGGCCGCATTGGCGCGCAAGCTGCCAAGCAAGTCATCCTGCAAAAAATCCGCGACGCCGAGCGCGAGCAGCTGCTGAACGACTTCCTGTCGCGTGGCGACAAGATCTTCGTGGGCACCGTCAAGCGCATGGACAAGGGCGACGTGATCGTCGAGTCCGGCCGCGTCGAAGGCCGCCTCAAGCGCAGCGAGATGATCCCCAAGGAAAATCTCCGCACCGCCGACCGCGTCCGTGCCTACATCCTGGGTGTCGATTCTGCCGTGCGTGGCCCGCAGATCATGCTGTCGCGCAGCGCCCCCGATTTCATGATCGAGCTGTTCCGCCAGGAAGTGCCCGAGATCGAACAAGGCCTGCTCGAGATCAAGAGCTGCGCCCGTGACGCGGGTTCACGTGCCAAGATCGCCGTGTTGTCGCACGACAAGCGCGTCGATCCGATCGGCACCTGCGTCGGTGTGCGCGGTTCGCGCGTCACCGCCGTGACCAACGAATTGGCGGGCGAACGTGTCGACATCGTCTTGTGGTCTGAAGATCCGGCCCAATTTGTGATTGGTGCGTTGGCCCCGGCCAACGTGCAATCCATTTTCGTGGACGAAGAAAAGCACGCCATGGACGTGGCCGTGGACGAGGAAAACCTTGCCATCGCCATTGGCCGTGGTGGCCAGAACGTGCGCCTGGCGTCAGAATTGACGGGCTGGCGCATCAACATCATGACCAAGGAAGAATCGGCGCAAAAGCAAGCCGTTGAAACCGACGTCATCCGCAAGCTCTTCGTCGACAAGCTCGACGTGGACGAGGAAGTGGCCGAGATCCTGATCGCCGAAGGCTTCACCAGCCTTGAAGAAGTGGCTTACGTGCCGCTGCAGGAAATGTTGGAAATCGAATCGTTTGACGAAGACACGGTCAATGAGTTGCGCACCCGCGCAAAAGACTCACTGCTGACCATGGAAATCGCCAAGGAAGAAGAAGTCGAGACTTTGTCGGAAAATCTCAAGGGTCTGGATGGCCTGACCTCTGAGTTGATCACCAAATTGGCGGAAGCCGGGATTCACACCCGTGACGACCTGGCCGATCTGGCCGTCGATGAGCTGACCGAGATCACGGAATTGGGCGATGAACAAGCCCGCGCCTTGATCATGAAAGCTCGTGAACACTGGTTTGCCTGATCATCCGCCCGCCCTCGACCTCTCATTTAGCAAGTACATCGCAAGGATTAACACAATGGCCGTGACCACCGTCGCACAACTCGCCGCGGAGCTCAATCGCCCGGCAGCGACACTGCTGGAGCAGCTGCATTCAGCGGGCGTGCCGAAAGCTTCGCACGAAGACGTGCTCACGGAGGC
>NZ_JAUSAR010000051.1 GCF_030652515.1 Aquabacterium sp.
TCTGCAAGATGCTTTCTCGCAATTTGGAGCAGTCAGCTCCGCCAAGGTCATGATGGACCGCGACACCGGTCGCTCCAAGGGCTTTGGTTTCGTTGAAATGGGCACCGACCCAGAAGCACAAGCTGCCATCAATGGCATGAATGGTCAGTCCCTGGCTGGCCGCGCCATCGTGGTGAACGAGGCCCGTCCTCGTGAAGAACGTCCAAGCGGTTTCCGCAGCCCCTACGGTGGCGGCGGTAGCGGTGGCGGCGCCGGTGGTGGCGGCGGCTACGGTGGTGGCGGCGGCGGCGGTGGCCGTCGTGAAGGTGGTGGCGGCGGCTACGGTGGCGGCGGTGGCCGTTCCGGTGGTGGCGGTGGCGGCGGCTACGGTGGTGGCGGCGGTGGCCGCTCCGGTGGCGGCGGCGGCTACGGCGGCGGCGGTTACTAAAAATCGCTTCGTGGCCCGCAAGGGTCACAGCGATCTGCAAAAAGGCGGTGCTTCAAGGCGTCGCCTTTTTTCATGCCTGCTCCAGAATCAGCGGCGGCGCTTCTTGCGGTGCTTTTGAGCGCCCACCACGGCGTCGAACAGCCAACGCGGCATGAAGCGCAACACTGCCGCCACGATTCCCATGGGCCAGGGGATGACGCGAAAACGCACGCCCGCTTCAATCGCCTTGAAAGCGCGCTCGGCAAAGGCCTCGGGCGTCATCAAAAAGGGCATGGGGTAGTCGTTGCCCTGGGTGAGCGGCGTGTCGATGTAGCCCGGCGCGATGGTGACCACTTTCAGGCCAAAGGGTTTGAGCTCGCCCCGCAAGGTTTCACACAGGTGCACCACGGCGGCCTTGGCACCACAGTAACCGGCATGGCCCGGCAAACCCCGCATGGCGGCCACACTGGCCACGCCCACCAGGGTGCCCGAGCCGCGCTCGCGCATCGGGGCAATGAAGGGCTGGAAGGTCGAGGCCACGCCCATCACATTGGTCTCCAGCAGGTCGCGCAGCACCGGCAGGTCTTCGGCCAAAGACAGGTCCACCCCCACGCTGATGCCGGCATTGGCGATCACCACGTCGGGCAAGCCTTGCGTGCGCAGGCACGCACTGGCGGCGGCCAGCACCTGGGCGTCATCGCGCACATCGGCGCCGTGCACGGCCCAGCGGTCGGCAGGCCAGCCTTGCTGCGCGGCCCAGTCGCGCATCGGCTGGGTGCGCCGGGCCACCAGGGCCACTCGCCACCCTGCCTGCACATAGCGCGTGGCCAAGGCCAGGCCGATGCCGCTGGAGGCCCCCGTGATGAAAGCCAGGGGCCGCTGTGGTGCGGGCTGCTGATGGGTCACCGGCGAGGGGGCGCGTCATAGCGCCCATGAACGCGGTTGCCCAGTTCGCCCACACGGGCGCCTTCTTCGTACCGCAGGTTACCGCCCAGGATCTGCCCCTGGGCATGCGTGATCTTGACGGGCAACTCCGACGTCACCACCCGCTCGCGCGTGTTGAAACGCAGCATCTCACCTTCAATGACCACGGGGGATTGATCCACGCGCTGGCCCTTGACGGCCGCACCGGACGCCGGCGTGGCCACCACCCGCGCACCGCCATGCAGAGTCACCGTGTCCTGGCTGCCGTTGGCCTCGCCCTGGCGGGCCACCCCTTGCACCAGCTGGCCCTGCAGATCGCGGGCCGACAACTGCACGGCATCGATTTCAAGGCGGTCGCCATCGGCATAGTGGCGCATGGTCTGGCCATCCAGGATGGCGATCAGGCGGCCATCGGGGTTGTAGCGCTCGATCCGGGCTTTCTGCAATTCATAGTCGGGGCTGGACGAGGCCTTGGCCGCGGGCCGGGCGCCCTCCAGCGAAGGGGCCGATTGCACCAGCCACCAGGTGAAGGCGGCCAAGCCGGACAGCGCCACCATGGGCACGGCAGAACGTGCGTGGTCAAGCGCCGAGAGCCAGGGCTTGGTGCTCATGGCTTGGCGCCGTCAGACGTGGTGTCCAGGGTTTCGAGGTGGCCGCGCAGCAAGGCCTCGTAGCGGCCGGTGGCCCACAGCAGCAGGTCACAGCATTCACGCGCCGCGCCTTCACCACCGCGCAAGGTGGTCACGTGGCGGGCCACGGCTTTCACCTCGGCATGGGCATTGAGGGGCGCGCAGGCAAAACCGGCGCGCACCATCAGGGGCAGGTCGGGCCAGTCGTCGCCCATCACGGCCACATCGCGCCAGGGCAGGCCCAGCGAGGCGAGCAGGGGTTCGGCGGCGGCCAGCTTGTCGTGCGCGCCAAACACGGCGTGGACCAGGCCCAGGTCCTTCAAGCGGCGGCGCACGGCGGGCGAATCGCGCCCGGTGATCACGATGGGGGTGATGCCGCCTTGGGCCAGCAGCTTGAGGCCATGGCCGTCCAGCGCGTTGAAAGCCTTGAGCGTTTCGCCCGCTTCGCTGATGAACAGGGTGCCATCGGTCAGCACGCCATCCACGTCGAAGATGGCGGCGCGGATGCCCCGGGCAAAGGGCCGCAGGTCGGCCGAGAAAGACAGGGTGGGGGTGAGGGCTCGCATGTCAGATCACCTTCGCACGCATCAGGTCGTTGGTGGTGATGGCGCCAGTCAGCACGCCTTCGGCATCCACCACCAGCAGGGTGTTGACGCGGTGGGTTTCCATCAGGGCCACGGCCTCGGCGGCCAACACGTCGTCGCGGATGGTGCGCGGGCCCGGGGTCATCAGTTGCTCGGCGGTGGCGGTGCGCAACTCCACGCCCGCTTCGATCTTGCGGCGCAGGTCGCCGTCGGTGAACACGCCCAGCACCTTGCCCGCGGCATCGACCACGATGGCGGCGCCCAGGCCCTTGGCGCTCATCTCGCGCATCACGTCGCTGAACGCGGCTTGCGGCAAGACACGAGGCAGGGCATCGCCCGAGCGCATGACGTCGCGCAAGTGGGTGAGCAGCTTGCGGCCCAGGGCGCCGCCCGGGTGCGAGCGGGCGAAGTCTTCTGCCTTGAAGCCACGCGCATCGAGCAGGGTCACGGCCAGGGCGTCGCCCAGCGCCATTTGCGCGGTGGTGCTGGCGGTGGGAGCCAGGTTCAGGGGGCAGGCCTCGACCGCCACGGCACAGTCCAGCACGATGTCGGCGTGGCGCGCCAGGGACGATTGCGGGCGCCCGGTCATGGCCAGCAGGACCACGCCTTGTCGTTTGAGCAAGGGCAGCAAGGCCGTCAGCTCCTCGCTTTCGCCAGAGTTGGAGATGGCCAGCACCACATCGCCGGGCGTGACCATGCCCAGGTCACCGTGGTGGGCCTCGGCCGGGTGCACGAACATGGCCGGGGTGCCGGTGGAGGCCAGGGTGGCCACGATCTTGCGTCCCACATGGCCACTCTTGCCCATGCCCATCACGACCACGCGGCCCCGGCAACTCAGGACGGCCTGCACGGCGCGCGCGAAGGCCTCGCCCGCTTCGCCATTCAAGCGATCACGCAGGCCCAGCAAGGCCTGGGACTCGATGTCGAGCGCCTGCTGGGCCATCGCAACGAGGGCAGCGGCATCGACCGCCGAAGATGGGGAGGAAGGGGACAATTGCGTCATGAATGCACCGGGTAGGATCAGAGGATTCTAGGGACAAGATGGCCTCCACGCTCGACCTCACCTTGCTGTACCTGTTTGCCGCCGTGCTGGGCGTGGTGCTGTGCCGTTTCATGAAGCTTCCGCCGATGCTGGGCTACCTGGCGGTGGGCGTGGTGATCGGGCCCAATGCCCTGGCGCTGGCCAAGGATTCGGCCGGTGTGCGCCACCTGGCCGAGTTCGGGGTGGTGTTCCTGATGTTTGTGATCGGGCTGGAGTTCAACCTGCCCAAGCTCAAGAGCATGCGCTCGCTGGTGTTCGGGCTGGGCTTCAGCCAGGTGGGGGTGACCATGCTGGCCACCCTGGTGGGCTATTTCGCGCTCGACGCGGTGCTGCCTTATTTCAACATCCAGCATGGCCTGCTGGGCTGGTCCCTGAACTGGCAAAGCGCGGTGGCCCTGGGCGGTGCGCTGGCCATGAGCAGCACCGCCATCGTCGTCAAACTGATGGCCGAACGCCTGGAGCTGGACAGCCAGCATGGCAAGCGCGTCATGGGCATCTTGCTGTTCCAGGATCTGGCCGTGGTGCCCTTGCTGGTGCTGATCCCGGCGCTGGGCGACAGCGGTGGCGACCTGCTCAAGACCCTGGCCATCGCCGCCGCCAAGGCCACCGTGGTGCTCACCCTGCTGCTGGTGGGCGGCCAGAAGGTGATGCACTGGTGGCTGACCCTGGTGGCGCGCCGCAAGAGCGAAGAGCTGTTCATGCTCAACCTGCTGCTGGTCACGCTGGGCCTGTCGTGGCTGACCGAACACGCGGGCTTGTCAATGGCGCTGGGCGCTTTTTTGGCCGGCATGCTCATCGCCGAGACCGAATACAAACACCAGGTGGAGACCGACATCCGTCCCTTCCACGACGTGCTGCTGGGCCTGTTCTTCATCACCATCGGCATGAAGCTGGACTGGCACATCGTGGTCGACAGCTGGGCCCTGGTGATCGTGCTGACGACCTTGCCCGTGCTGTTCAAGTTCGGCCTGATCGCCGCGCTGGCGCGCCAGGTGTTCGGGGCCGACACCGGCGTGGCCCTGCGCACCGGCCTGTACCTGGCGCAGGCTGGCGAGTTCGGCTTCGTGCTGCTGTCCCTGGCCACCGACCACCACCTGCTGCCCGAGCGCGCGCAAAGCCCGGTGCTGGCCGCGATGGTGCTGTCCATGCTGGCCACGCCCTTCATGATCCTGGGCAGCAACCGCCTGGTGATGAAGCTGTCGTCCACCGACTGGCTGCTGCAATCGCTGGCCATGACCAAGATCGCCTCCAAGGCCATCGGAACCGAAAAGCACGTGCTGATCTGCGGTTATGGCCGCAGTGGCCAGAACCTGGCACGCCTGCTGGACCAGGAAAAGATCCCCTACATGGCGATGGACCTGGACCCGGACCGTGTGCAACAGGCCGCTGCCGCTGGCCAAAGCGTGGTCTTTGGCGACGCCACCCGGCCACAAAGCCTGGTGGCCGCAGGCTTGGCACGGGCCAGCGTCGTGGTCATCACCTACCACAACACCCCGTCCGCCAAGAAGATCCTGCACCTGGTCAGCGAGCATGCGCCCGAGGTGCCGGTGCTGGTGCGCACGCTGGACGACAGCGCGCTGGACGAACTCCAGGCCGCCGGGGCCACCGTGGTCGTGCCCGAGGCCATCGAAGGATCGCTGATGCTGGCCTCGCAAGCCCTGGCCCTGGTGGGCGTGCCCATGCGACGCGTGATCCGCCTGGTGCAGGAGCAGCGCCAGGCGCGCTATGGCCTGATGCGCGACTACTTCCACGGCGGTGACGACGACAGCGTGGATGAGATGGAGCTGCAACGCCTGCAATCGGTCACCCTGCATGCCAGCGCCGCTTGCGTGGGCCACACCCTGGCCCAGTCCCTGGCCGCCGAGGAGATGCGCGTGGCGGTGGTCTCGGTGCGGCGCGCGCATGGCGCGGTGGTGGCACCCGACCACGGCCTGGTGCTGGAATCGGGCGACACCCTGGTGCTGTCCGGTCGGCCTCAAAACCTGGCGCGGGCCGAAAGTATGTTGCTCAAAGGCTGAAAGCCCGGGCCAACTCCCTGTCTGCTGGACACCAAGACCGGGCACACTGGCCGAACTAAAAATCCGGAGAGCATGCCCATGGAGGCTTCGGCAACACCCCTGCAGGGCAGGTCAACCAGCGCCAACAAGCGATGGGGCATTCTGGCCCTGCTTTGGACAGCGCTGGTCACCGGCGGGGCCTTCTGGCTGATCCAGCAAGACATCGACGACCGCCGCGCCGAGCAGTTGCAAAGCTCGCGCCACCGCCTGGACAGCCTGAACGACTCACTCACCTTCACCTTCCAGCAACTGCAGGCCCTGCCTCGCGCCCTGGCTCGGCAGATCGCCGTCCACCAATTCCTGCAGGACTCGGTGGTCGAGAACTCGGCCACCCTGACTGAAGCCGACCGCCTGGGCCTGCAAGCCTCGCTGGCCAAACGCAATGATGTCCAGGAGATCTCGCAGCTGATGCGCCAGACCGCCGACGACTTCCACATCCACGACATCTACCTGATCGACCGCTTCGGCACCGTGGTGGCCAATGCGCGCATCAAGGAAGAGGTCAACGTGCTGGGCGCCAATTTCAAAACACGGCGCTACTTCAACGACACCCTGGAAAGCGGCAGCGGCACCCAGTTCGCCGTGGGCCGCATCACCCGCATCCCCGGCTTCTTCTTCGCCACCCGAGTGGACCAGAATGACGCGACCGCAGGCGTCATCGCCGTCAAGCAGAACCCCGAGGCCCTGCAACGCCTGTTCGACGATCCGAAGCGCCTGCTGTTCATCACCGACGCTCAGGGCGTGGTGCTGGTGGGCAACCCCGCCATAGAAACGCTCAAACGCGTGCCCATGCAAGGTCCGATGACCATGGACCCTGTCCAGGCCGAACGCCTGTACATGCGCACCCTGCAGGCCTTGCCCTGGACCGTGACACCGCTGCAGGTCCAGGGCCAGTCCATCACCCGGGTCACCATCCAAGGGCAACACTACCTGGCCCAGCAACAGGCCCTGTCTTACGGCGGGCTGACCGCCTGGACATTGAGCCCGCTGGAAAATGAAAGCACCACCGTGCTGAGCTGGCTGGCGGGCGCCGCGCTGGTGCTGGTGTCCGGCTACTGGGCGATCGCTCACCTGCGCCAACGCTCACACCGCCTGCACGAGCTGACCAAGGCCCAGACCGCCCTGAGCAACATGGCGCACGCCCTGCCCCTGGTGGTGTTCCGCTATGAGCAACCGGCCCAGGGCCGGGGCCATTTCACCTTCATTGGCCAAGGCCTCAAATCAGTGCTGGGCGTGGACGCCATGGCCCTGCAAGACGACCCCGAACTGCCCTGGCGCCTGGCCGGACAAGACACCCGCCTCCCGCCCACCGCCTGCATCGAGTTCCCCATCACCCTGGCGGGCAAGAACGCCTGGGTGCGCTGCGAAGGCACCCCCACGCGCCATGACAACGGCGACATCACCTACAACGGTTACTGGCAGGACGCCACCGAGCAAAAGCAGGCCCAGGCCCGCTCTGAGGCCGTGTTCAACCACGCGCCACTGGGCTTCCTGTTCTTTGACGACCAACAGCACATCACCCGCGCCAACGCCGCCGCCATCGCCATGTTCGGCGCCAGCAGCGAGCAAGCCCTGCTGGGCTTGCAGCCCTCGGCCCCGCCCCTGAGCCCGCCCATCGCCAAAGACGACCTCGCCCTGCAGCAAAGCACCAACGCCATCCTGCAAAAGATCAGCCAGCGCGAGATCTTCCGATTCGAGTGGAAACACACCCGGCTGGACGGCGAACAGTTCGACGCCGAGATGGTCGTCATCCCCTTTGAAGACCGGGGCCAGCGCCAGCTGTGCACCATCATGCAGGACATCACACCGCGCAAGCAGGCCGAGACGGCCATGCGCGAAGCCAAGCTGGCCGCCGAGGCCGCCATGCACGCCAAGTCGCGCTTCCTGGCCAACATGTCACACGAGATCCGCACCCCCATGAACGCCGTGATGGGCATGACCCACCTGGCCTTGATGGAAGACCTGTCCAGCCGCGCCCGCAACTATGTCGAGAAGGCCCACCGCGCCGCGGGCAACCTGCTGCAGGTGCTCAACGACATCCTCGATGTGTCCAAGATCGAATCGGGCAAGCTCGAGTTGGAATCGGCCGATTTCCAGCTGGAGCAGGTGGTCAACAACATGGCCGATGTGCTGGGCGTGAAGGCCGAAGAGAAAGGCCTGGAGCTGCTCTTCACGGCCGACCCCGACATCCCCACCTCGCTGGTGGGCGACCCCATGCGCCTGGGCCAGGTCCTCATCAACCTGGGCACCAACGCCATCAAGTTCACCGAGCGCGGCGACGTGCTCATCGGCGTCGAAGTGCGCCGCCTGGAGGCCGACCGCGTCGAGCTGCACTTCTGGGTGCGCGACAGTGGCATTGGCATGTCGCCCGAGCTGCTCGATCGCCTGTTCCAGCCCTTCACCCAAGGCGACAGCTCGACCACGCGGCAATACGGCGGCACCGGCCTGGGCCTGACCATCTCGCGCCAGCTGGTCGAGATGATGGGCGGCAAGATCTGGGTCGACAGCCAGGAGGGCCGCGGCTCCACCTTCCACTTCACCACGCGCTTCGGCCTGCAATCGCAACCCCTGCCGCGCCGCGCCCTGCTGGCCAGCGAGTTGCAAGGCCGCCGCGTGCTGCTGGTGGACGACAACCCCACCGCGCGCGAAGTGCTGGGCGACATGATGCGCCGCCTCGGCCTGAATGTTGAAGTGGCCAGCAGTGGCGAACAGGCCCTGGACAACATGCGCCAGGCGCAGCGAACCGGCCAGTCCCACCACCTGCTGCTGACCGACTGGAAGATGCCTGGCATGGACGGCATCGCCTTTGCCCGCGAAGCCCTGAACATGCCGCCCGAGCACCGGCCCTGCGTGCTCCTGGTCACCGCCTTTGCCCGCGACGAAGCCCTGCGCGCCGCGGAAGGCTTGGGCCTGGCGGGAGTGCTCAACAAACCCGTCACACCCTCCACCCTGCACGACAGCATCTCGCGCGCCCTGGGCCAGCACGTGGACGTGCCCACCACCGCCCACCACACCAGCAAGGTGCTGGAAGTGGCGCAGCGCCAGCTGGCGGGCGCGCGCCTGCTGCTGGTGGAAGACCAACCCTTGAATCAAGAGCTCGCCTGCGACCTGCTGGAGCGCGCCGGCATCCAGGTCGTCACGGCCCTCAACGGCCGCGAGGCCCTGGACAAGCTGGAAAGCGGCGCGCAATTCGACGGCATCCTCATGGACTGCCAGATGCCCGTGATGGACGGATACACCGCCACCGAACGCATCCGCGCCCGGCCCGAATGGCAGAACCTGCCCATCATCGCCATGACCGCCAGCGCCATGGCCTCGGACCGCGACCGCGTGCTGCAAAGCGGCATGAACGACCACATCACCAAGCCGCTCGACCTGGGCCAGATGTTCAACATCATGGCCCGCTGGATCATCCCCACCCACCCGGCCTCCAACCCCAAGGCCAGCAACCAGCTGCACCTTGAAAAAGCCCATGGCCTGAACCCCGAGGCCGCGCTCACCACGCTGGACACCGCCGACGGCATCGCCCGCTGCATGGGCAACCTGGACCTGTACCGCCGCCTGCTCAAAGGCTTCGACAAGACCCAGCAGGACTTTGGCCCGCAGTTCTCGCAAGCCCTGCGCGAACAGGATCACGAGGTCGCTCTGCGACTGGCCCATACCCTCAAGGGCCTGGCCGGCAACATCGGCGCCATGGCCCTGCAGCACGCCTGCGGCGAGCTGGAAAGCGCCTGCCAACCGCAGGCCGACGCCGCCAGCCTGGACGCCGCCCTGGCCCAGACCCTGTCGGCCCTGAGCGCCGTGCGCAGCGACATCCGCGCCTTGGTCCAACCCGCCCAGACCGACACCGTGGACGCCAGCCAGATGCTGCGCGACCCGGCCATCCAGGGCCAATGGCTGAAGCTGTCGCAGTTGATCGATGACAACGATGCCCAGGCGCAAGACCTGATCCAGGACCTGGTCGATGGCTGGCCGGGCCTGGTGCAACTGTCCAGCGTGCGCGAGTTGAGCGAAGCCCTCAGCCGCTACGACTTTGATGCGGCGGGCGTGGTGCTCAGGTCGCTGCGTCAGGAGGCCTGACGGCGCCCGATCACTGGTCCGTCATGGCCCCACGGTCATCGGAGTACAACTCCATGACCTTGAGAATCTCGAACTGCTGCTGGAAGAAGCAGTCCACCAGCGTCGGGTCAAAGTGCTTGCCCTTCTGCTCGGCCATGATGGCCAACGACTCAGCGGCCGGCAGCGGTGGCTTGTACGGCCGGCGCGTCATCAGCGCATCGAACACATCGGCGATGGCCACGATGCGCCCATACAGCGGGATCTGCTCACCCTTCAACCCTTGCGGGTAGCCCGTGCCATCCCATTTTTCATGGTGGGTCAGCGCGATGGCGCGGGCCGTGGCCAGCAGCTCGTTGTCGTGCCGCCCGATGATGTCGGCGCCGATCTGCGCGTGCTGGCGCATCAGCACCCATTCATCTTCAGTCAACGGGCCGGGCTTGAGCAGGATGCGGTCAGGCACGCCGATCTTGCCCAGGTCGTGCATGGCCGCGGTCTGGAACACCAGTTGCACGGCTTCAGGGCCCAGGCCAGCCTGCTGCGCCACCAGGCGCGCGATGTGGCTCATGCGCACCACGTGGTTGCCGGTCTCGTTGTCCTTGAACTCGGCGGCACGGCCCAGGCGGCGGATGATCTGCTGGCGCGTGGCCACCAGCTCGGCCGTGCGCTGCGCGACCATGCGCTCCAGCTCGCGTGATTGGTCATACAAAGCCAAATGCGTGCGCACCCGCGCCTGCACCAGCGGCGGGCTGATGGGCTTGGAGATGTAATCGACCGCGCCCATGGCCAGGCCCAGGCTTTCGTCCTCGACCGTCGTCATCGCGGTCACGAAAATGATGGGGATGCGGCGGCGGTCCGGGTTGGCCTTGATGCGCTGGCACACCTGCAGCCCGCTCAGGTCGGGCATCATGATGTCGAGCAGGATCAAATCCGGCGGCTCGTCTGAATAGGCGATCTTGAGGGCCTTCTCGCCCGAGGTCGCCACCTTGATCCGGTACTCTTGCCCCAACACCCGCGACAGCAACTCGATGTTCTGGGGTGAATCGTCAGCCACCAAAATCGTGGGGCGGCGTAACTCTTGGCTGATCAACATCCTGACCCAACTCCCTCATTTTTTGAGGCGCTTCAGGCAGACGGCACCTGGCGCTGTAGATTGGCCCGCATGCGCGTGGCCATGACACCCCCGGCCGCGCGCATCACTTCCACGGCCACGCCCGGCACCCGGGCGATCAACTCTTCAAAACGCTGCAGGCGCAACGCAAAAATCACGCAGCTGGTCATGGCCTCGATGTTGGCCATGCGCGGCGTGTCGGCGAACAAACCCGGCTCGCCACACATGGAGCCCGGCCGCAAGATGGCGATGCGCGCCGCGCCCGGCACCCCACCCGTGACGAACACCTGCAAGGAGCCTTGCCCCAGGAAGTACACGGTGCGGTCGTGATCACCTTGCTTGACCAGCAAATCGCCCGAGCGCAATTCGTGGCGGGTCAGGTATTGGCAAAACGTCCGCCATTGCTGAGCATCCAGACGCGGCCGAAACACATCTTCGGTGTTCAATGTCTGGATGGCCTGAACCAGTTCAGTGACTTCCATCTTTTCCTCAAATTGCGCTGCAGCGCACAATCGCCCAAATTTATACGATCCCGGCGGGCTCGTGGTGGCTATTTAGCAGCAGCCCGCCGGGGTCCATGCCACGCATTTCACTTGCCGATGCAGAAGCGGGTAAAGATCTCACCCAGCAGGTCGTCCGCTGAAAACGCCCCGGTGATCGTGCCCAGGGCGTTGTGTGCCAGTCGCAGCTCCTCGGCCAGCAAATCCAGGGCGCCATCGGCCAAGGCGGCGTGCCCTTGCGCACCCTCCAGGTGTTCGCGTGCCAGACGCAGCGCTTGCACATGCCGCTGTCGGGCGATGAACACGCCCTCGGGCGCGGCCTGCCAACCGGCCTGCTCCAGCAGCAGGCGTCGCAAAGCCTCCAGCCCGTCCCCGGTCCGGGCCGACAAGGCAAGCACCGGCCCCTCGGGTTCGTGCGCCAGGGCCTGCAAATCAGCCACCGCCACGCTGTCGGCCTTGTTGAACACGTGGATCACCGGCACGCCACCCGGCAGCTTGCCCGCGATCTGCACGTCGGCCGCCACATAGGCCGCATCCGCGCTGCGGGTCAAATCATGCAAAAACAGCACCGCGTCGGCCTGGGCGATCGCCTCCCAGCTGCGCGCCATGCCGATGCGCTCGACCTCGTCGCTGGCCTCGTGCGCGGCGCGCAAACCGGCGGTGTCGACCACGTGCAGCGGCACGCCTTCGATCTGGATGGTCTGGCTGACCTTGTCGCGCGTGGTGCCCGCGATCGGCGTGACGATGGCCAGCTCGGCCCCCGCCAGCGCGTTGAGCAGCGAACTTTTGCCCGCGTTGGGCTGGCCGGCCAGCACCACTTGCAGGCCTTCGCGCAGCAAGGCGCCCTGCTTGGCCTGCTGCAACACCTGGTCCAGGGTGGCCGCCACGCGGTTCAAGCGGCCGCGCGCATCGGCCTTTTCCAGGAAGTCGATTTCTTCTTCCGGAAAATCCAGGGTGGCCTCGACCAGCATGCGCAGGTTGATCAACTGGTCGCGTAACAGCTCGATCTGTTTGGAAAACGCCCCGCCCAACGACCGCGTGGCCGAACGCGCCGCCGCTTCGGTGCTGGCGTCGATCAGGTCGGCGATGGCCTCAGCTTGCGCCAGGTCGATCTTGTCATTCAAAAATGCCCGCTGGGTGAACTCGCCTGGCTCGGCCACGCGCAAGCCGGGCAGGCGTTCGCGGCCAGAGGCATCGTCAAGCTCGCGAGACGCCTCCAGGCAGCGCGCCAGCAGCAACTGCAGCACCACCGGGCCGCCGTGCGCCTGCAGTTCGAGCACGTCCTCGCCGGTGAAACTGTGCGGTCCGGGGAAGTAAATCGCCAGGCCGTGGTCAATCGCCTCGCCTTTCGCATCGCGGATGGGCCCGTACGTGGCCAGCCTGGGCGTCAATGCGCGGCCGCACAAGGCCTGGGCCAAGGGCGCCAAACCCCGACCCGACACCCGCACGATGCCCACGGCGCCCCGGCCAGGCGCGGTGGCCACCGCCACGATCGGACTGCTGCGATCCATCCACGACATGCTGCTGTTCACTTTCTCTCACCCTGGAAAAGACCGATTGTCCCCCCTGGGGAAGCCCCTCTGCGCGTGAAACGCGCTCCGTCATAAACTCGGCAGGTCTATCACGAGCAGTTCATGGAGTCGTCGTGTTCAAACTCCTCGCCAGTTGGGGCTTTCTTGTCGGGTCAGTGTTGGGTGGCATCACCGCCGTGCTGCATTTCGGCTTCGACCCCGGCCGGGTCTTCATGTACTACCTCGGGCCCTACTACGTGGTCTGCGTTTTGATGCAGTACGTCTGGCCCGAGCAGCCCAACCGCTTCGAAAAGGGCGAAGTCCTGACCGACACGCTCAACAATGGCGCCATGGTGGCCGTGGGCAGCATCCAGAACTTCCTGACCCACGCCCTGATCGCCGCCACCGGTTCGGGCCTGCTGTTCCATTTCGGGGTGCTCGATGACAGCCTGGCCGCGCGCCACCTGCCCCTGGCCGTGCAGGTGCTGATTTCCTTCCTGACGTTTGACTTCATGTTCTACGTCACGCACCGCCTGGCGCACGAGGTCGACTTCTTCTGGCGCATGCACAGCGTGCACCACTGCGCGCACCGGCTGAGCGTACTCAACGCCAGCCGCGCCCACCCGATCGACCTGATCTGGCGCCGCATCGTGCCCGCCTTCGTGGTGTTCCAGACCGGCGTGAGCCAGGAGGCCTTCATCATGAGCGGCGTGATCGGCAGCGTGCTGGCCACCATCACCCACATGAACGTGAACTTCAAGTTCGGCATCCTGAACTACGTCATCGGCACGAACGAAGTGCACCGCTGGCACCACTCCAACAACATCGACGAGGCCAAGAACTTCAGCGTCTTCATGCTGTGGGACCACCTCTTCGGCACCTT
>NZ_JAUSAR010000055.1 GCF_030652515.1 Aquabacterium sp.
GGTCGAGCAGCTTGAGGATGGTGCCGCCGTGGACATTGCCGGAGAAGTTGGCCATGTCGGGCGTCATGAGCAAGGTCATGCGCAACTGGTGGCGGTGGTGGTCGATGTCCATGCTTGATTCTGGTGCAAAACTCATTGGGGGCGGGTCAAAAGGAACGACTGCATGCAAGTGTTGTGCCGAAATGGTGCACTCATGCGGCACTTACACGGCGTTGACCGGAACACGTTGCGACAGCGCGCACATCAACTCGTAGCCCACGGTGCCGCAATGCTGGGCCACGTCGTCGATGGCCAGCAAGGTGGGTTGGCCATCGACCAGCGGGCCACGGCCCCACAAGGTGGCTTCGCTGCCCACCCGGGCTTGGGGCGCCGCGCTGAGGTCCACCGTGACCATGTCCATCGATACGCGCCCGATCAAGGGCACGCGCACGCCATCGACCAGCACAGGGGTGCCATCGGGGGCGTGGCGAGGGTAGCCGTCGGCATAGCCGCAAGCGACCACGCCCACACGCATGTCTCGGTCCGCGACGAAGCGGCTGCCATAGCCCACCGTGTCGCCGACTGCCAGGTGCTGGATGGCGATCACGTGGGACTTCAGCGTCATGGTGGCTTGCAGGCCCCAATGCCCGGCGCTGTGCTCCGGGTAGTCGGGCGATGAGCCGTACAGCATGATGCCCGGGCGGACCCAGTCGCCACGCACGCTGGCGTCATGGGCATGGCGCAAGGTGCCTGCGCTGTTGCACAGGCTGCGCTCGCCGCTCAGATCGGCGCAGGTGCGCAGGAACAGCTCAGTCTGGTGGGCAATGCCACGTGGCCCGTCCGCGTCCGAAAAGTGCGTCATCAGGGACACCTCGTCGACTTGCGGCAAGGCCGACAAGCGCGCCCAGGCGCTGCGAAAGGCCGGCGGCGTGAAACCCAATCGGTTCATGCCGGTGTTCATCTTCAGGAAGACGCGGTGCGGCCATTCGGTTTTGTGCTGGGCCAGCCAGTCGATCTGCTCATCGCAGTGCACCACGTGCCACAGACCCAGGCGCGAGCACCACTCCAGGTCGCGCGCTTCGAACACGCCCTCCAGCAACAGGATGGGGCCGCGCCAATCCAGTTGGCGCAAGCGCTGAGCTTCGGCGATGTCCAGCAGGGCGAAGCCGTCGGCGGCGCGAAGGCCTTCAAAGGCGCGCTCGATGCCATGACCGTAGGCATTGGCCTTGACCACGGCCCACACCCGCGCGTCTGGCGCGCATTCGCTGGCACGCCGCAAGTTATGGAGGAGGGCATCGACGTGGATGAGGGCTTCTAAGGGACGGGGCATGAGGGGATTGTGCCAGTGGCCATGCTATAAACCGCGGCTTGGCCTGCCGCTTTACCGATGTCTGGTGGGTGGCGAAGGTCCAACATCACACGCATGAAGACAGTGACTGCCCGCTTATGAAAAAAGGCTTTTTCACCATCATGGCGGCGCAGTTCTTCAGCTCGCTCGCCGACAACGCCTTGTTCGTGGCCGCGGTGGAATTGCTGAAAAGTTCGGGCGCTCCTGATTGGCAACCTGCGGCACTGGTGCCCATGTTCGCCTTGTTCTACGTGGTGCTGGCCCCGTTCGTGGGCGCCTTTGCCGACGCGGTGCCCAAAGGCCGGGTCATGTTCTTCTCCAACAGCATCAAGGTGGTCGGCTGCCTGATGATGCTGTTTGGCAGCCATCCCCTGATCGCCTATGCCGTGGTGGGCCTGGGCGCCGCCGCCTATTCGCCGGCCAAGTACGGCATCCTGACCGAGTTGTTGCCGCCCTCGCAGTTGGTCAAGGCCAATGGCTGGATCGAAGGCTTGACCATCGGCTCGATCATCCTGGGTGTGGTCCTGGGCGGGCAATTGATGGGCGCCGTCGTGTCGCCCTACCTGCTGGCCGTTGACCTGCCCTGGATCGACACGGGTGTGGACACGCCCCCCGAGGCGGCCATCGCCACCATGATCCTGCTGTATGTGCTGGCGGCCTTGTTCAATCTGCGCATCCCCCGCACCGAAACGCCCCTGCAACCCTTGCCCACGCACCTGTGGTCTTTGGTGGGTGATTTCTTCGATTGCAACCGCCGTTTGTGGAAAGACAAGCTGGGGCAGATCTCTCTGGGCACCACCACGCTGTTCTGGGGCGTGTCCGGCAATCTGCGCTACATCGTGCTGGCCTGGGCCGGCGTGGCCTTGAGTTACGACACCACCCAGGCCTCGGCCCTGGTGGGCGTGGTGGCGGTGGGCACGGCGGTGGGCGCGGTGCTGGCCTCGGCCAAGATGCGCCTGGACCAGGCCACTCGGGTGATCCCCCTGGGCGTGGCCATGGGCGTGCTGGTGCTGGGCATGAACATGATCCGTGACATTGAAGTGGCGGTGCCTTTCATGATCATCCTGGGCGGATTGGGCGGGTTCCTGGTGGTGCCGATGAATGCCTTGTTGCAGCACCGCGGCCACAATCTGATGGGGTCAGGGCGGTCCATCGCGGTGCAAAACTTCAACGAGCAGGCGGCCATCCTGGTGATGGGGGCGATGTACAGCGGGCTGACCAAGTCCGGTTTGTCGGCGTATGGGGCCATCACGGCTTTTGGTCTGGTGGTGGCGTCGGCCATGCTGGTCATCTGGTTCTGGCACCGCAGCAACACGGTTCACCACCGTGAAGAGGTCGAGCGGCTGCTGGCCGTGGCTCGCAGTGATTGTCACTGACCGAGTCACCAACGCTCACACAAGCGCAACATAGCTTTACGAAGTCCTGTCATCGGCGGCATTAAGCTGGCCGTTGTAGAGGCATGACGGAGAACGGGCCGCTTGTTCGTCCAGGGCCAGCCGTCACGCACAGGAGAAACAGCATGAATGTTCGCCAATTTTTTTCTCGATCCAAAACATTGGCTGTCACGGGCTTGTTGGCCGTGGCCGGTGTGGCTAACGCAGGCGGTGTGTCCTGGTCGGTGGGGGTGAATGCCCCCATGATTCATGGCCCTGGCCACGTGAATGCCGTTGTGTCCAACGGGCCCGCTTATTACTACCCGCCACAACCGGTGTATGTTCAGCCCCGGGTGGTCGTTCCGCGGGGCTATTACGGCGTGCAGCCCGTGGTCTACCAAGTGCCACCATCCCATTACCGTCCTCCGCACGCTGCTTGGCGCCACGGGCATCGCCATGGTCGTGCCGAGGCTTACGCCCATGGCTACCGCCGCGGCTATGAACGTGGTCAAAACCATGGGTATCACGATGGCGGTGGCCGAGGTCACCACGGAGACCGTTGATCGGCCTCCAGCTCCACGCGCTCAGCGGCGTCGGCTTTTGCTGCCGCCCAGCAGCGAGCCCAGCACGCCACGGATGAGTTCGCGGCCCACCGATGATCCGATGGTGCGCGCGGCCGATTTGGCCACGGTTTCCAACACGGAGTCATTGCGCCCGTTGCCCTTGAGCAGGTCGCCCAGCCACGAGCCGCCGGCATCCGGCGCTGGCTGGCTGGTCGTGGCTTTGCCTTGGCCTCGCACGGCAGCTTCTGCTTCCTCTCGCATCGAGCTTGGCGGATTGGCTTCAGCCTGCTCGCGCGTGGGTGTGGCGGCGGCGCGGCCCTTCAGCTTCTCGTAGGCCGAGTCCCGATCCACCACCTTTTCGTACACGCCAGCCACCAGCGAGGTGTTCAACAACGTCTTGCGCTGTTCAGGCCTGATCGGGCCGATCTGGCTGCCGGGCGGCAGCACGAACACCCGTTGCGTGATGCCCGGGCGGCCTTTCTCGTCCAGGCAACTGATCAAGGCTTCGCCCACCGCCAGTTCGGTGATGGCGGTGGCGATGTCCAGGCCGGGGTTGGCGCGCATGGTGTCGGCGGCCGACTTGACGGCCTTTTGGTCACGCGGGGTGAAGGCGCGCAGGGCGTGCTGCACGCGGTTGCCCAATTGGCCCAGCACGGTTTCCGGCACGTCCAGCGGATTTTGAGTGACGAAATAAACGCCCACGCCCTTGGAGCGCACCAGGCGCACCACCAGCTCGATGCGCTCGATCAGGGCCTTGGGCGCGTCGGTGAACAGCAAGTGGGCTTCGTCGAAGAAAAACACCAGCTTGGGCTTGTCCAGGTCGCCCACTTCCGGCAGCGATTCGAACAATTCCGACAGCATCCACAGCAGGAAGGTGGCGTACAACCGTGGCGCATTCATCAGCTTGTCGGCGGCCAGGATGTTGATCACGCCCTTGCCGTCTGTGGTCTGCATGAAATCGTGGATGTCGAGCATGGGCTCGCCGAAGAATTGGTCGCCGCCTTGCTCTTCCACCTGCATGAGGCCGCGCTGGATGGCACCCACGCTGGCCGGGCTGATGTTGCCGTATTCGGTGGTGAATTGGCTGGCGTTGTCGCCCACGTGCTGCAACATGGCGCGCAGGTCTTTCAGATCCAGCAGCAGCAGGCCGTTGTCATCGGCGATCTTGAACACGAGCTGCAGCACGCCCTGTTGCGTGTCGTTCAAATTCAGCATGCGCGACAGCAGCAGCGGGCCCATGTCGGACACGGTGGCGCGCACGGGGTGGCCTTGCGCGCCGAACACGTCCCACAGGGCCGTGGGGCAGGCCAGAGCGGCAGGGGGCTCAATGCCGCGTTCTTTCAGGATGCCCGCCAGCTTGGGGCTGAGGGTGCCCGCCTGCGAGATGCCGGTCAGGTCGCCCTTGATGTCGGCCATGAAGACCGGCACCCCCAGTTTCGAGAAGTTCTCGGCCAGATTTTGCAGCGTGATGGTCTTGCCGGTGCCTGTGGCGCCCGTGATCAGGCCGTGCCGATTGGCCAGTTCCGGCAGCAGGTGGCATTCGGTCTCGCCGTGGCGGGCAATCAGAATTGGGTCGGCCATGAACGGGGCTCCTGAGGGCAAAGGTAAAATTCGGGAAATCACGAGATCTCAGTATCTCTGCAAATCATGTTCGCGCGCCCTCCCGATGTGGTGCGCGACGCGCCGTTTTGCGGCGAAAAACAGTTTGGAGCACACACACCATGGCCGGACATTCCAAATGGGCCAACATCCAGCACCGCAAGGGCCGCCAAGATGAGAAGCGAGGCAAGGTCTGGACCCGGGTCATCCGCGAAATCATCGTCGCGGCCCGCCTGGGTGGCGGCGACCTGGACGTCAACCCGCGCCTGCGCCTGGCCATTGAAAAAGCCAAGGCGGCCAACATGCCCGCCGACACCATCAAGCGCAACGTCGACAAGGCCACGGGCAACCTCGAGGGCGTGAACTACGAGGAAGTGCGCTACGAGGGCTACGGCATCGGCGGCGCCGCCGTCATCATCGATTGCATGACCGACAACCGCGTGCGCACGGTGGCCGAGGTCAGGCACATTTTTAGCAAGTACGGTGGCAACCTGGGCACGGAAGGTTCGGTCGCGTTCCAGTTCAAGCACTGCGGCCAGATCATCTTTGCCCCGGGCGTGAGCGAGGACAAGGTCATGGAAGTGGCGCTGGAGGCGGGGGCCGACGACGTCATCACCCACGACGACGGTTCCATTGAAGTCTTGACCCCGCCGCTGGCGTTCGAAGCCATCAAGGCGGCCTTGACGAACGTGGGATTGACCCCCGAGGTGGCCGAAGTGACCATGCGCGCTGAAAACACGGTTGAATTGACGGGCGAAGATGCCGCCCGCCAGCAAAAATTGCTGGACATGCTGGAAGACCTGGACGATGCCCAGGATGTGTTCCACAACGCAGAATTGAATTGAAGAATCGACGGACTGTATGAATATTCTTGTGATCGGCTCGGGTGGACGCGAACATGCCCTGGCCTGGAAACTCGCCCAATCGCCCAAGGCTCAAAAGGTCTACGTGGCACCGGGCAATGGCGGCACGGCCCGCAGTCCGCACTTGGTCAACATCGACATCACCGACGTCAAGGCCCTGGCCGACTTCGCTGAAACCGAGAAGATCAACCTGACCGTGGTGGGCCCCGAGGCCCCGCTGGCGGCGGGCGTGGTCGATGAATTCCGCGCGCGGGGTCTGCGCATCTTCGGCCCCACCAAGGCGGCCGCGCAGCTGGAAAGCTCCAAGGCCTTCGCCAAGGATTTCATGAAGCGCCATGGCATCCCCACGGCCTTTTACGAGACCTTCACCGACGCCACGGCGGCGCATGCCTACGTGGACAAGCACGGCGCCCCCATCGTCATCAAGGCCGATGGCTTGGCGGCGGGCAAGGGCGTGGTCGTGGCCATGACCTTGGCCGAGGCGCATGAAGCCATCGACTTCATGTTGCTGGACAACAAGCTGGGCGTGACGCACAACGCCGGTGGCGCCCGCGTGGTGATCGAAGAATTTTTGCAAGGCGAAGAAGCCAGCTTCATCGTGCTGGCCGATGGCAAGAACGTGGCTGTGCTGGCCACCAGCCAGGACCACAAGCGCCTGCTGGACGCTGACGAAGGCCCCAACACCGGCGGCATGGGGGCTTACTCGCCCGCCCCCGTGGTCACGCCCAATGTGCACGCCAAGGCCATGCAGGACATCATCCTGCCGACGCTGGCGGGCATGGGCAAGGATGGCATCCCCTTCACCGGCTTCTTGTACGCCGGCCTGATGATCGATGCGCAAGGCAACCCCAAGACGCTGGAATTCAACTGCCGCATGGGCGACCCTGAAACGCAGCCGATCA
This sequence comes from Aquabacterium sp., assembly GCF_030652515.1. GTDB lineage: Bacteria > Pseudomonadota > Gammaproteobacteria > Burkholderiales > Burkholderiaceae_C > Aquabacterium. Next base: position 6,628 of record NZ_JAUSAR010000055.1, read on the forward strand.
TGATGCGTTTGAAGAGCGACCTGGTGGACGTGTTCTTCAGCGCCACCGACGGCACCCTCGACCAGGTCGAGCTGCAGTGGGACCGCCGTTTCGCGCTGGGCGTGGTCGTGGCCGCGGGTGGCTACCCGCTGTCGCCGAAGAAGGGCGACGTCATCACCGGCTTGCCCGCCGATGCGGATGACGCGATGGTGTTCCACGCGGGCACGCAACTCGTCGATGGCAAGGTGGTGACCAATGGCGGGCGCGTCTTGTGCGTGACCGCCCTGGGTGACTCGGCCAAGCTGGCGCAGCAACGCGCCTATGAATACCTGCTGGGCATCCAGTTCGATGGCATGCAGTTCCGCCGCGACATTGGCTGGCGCGCCATCAACAAGCGATGATGGACACCACTGCCGTTCGCGCCTATTTGCTGGGCTTGCAAGACCGCATCGTCGCGGCCTTCGAGCTTGAGGATGGCACCCCGTTCAAGCGCGATGCCTGGGTGCGCGAGCCTGGCGAACGCCTGCAGGGCGATGGCTGTTCTCGCGTGATTGAAGAAGGCGTGGTGCTGGAGCGTGGCGGCTGCAACTTCTCGCACGTCAAAGGGCCGCAGTTGCCGCCTTCGGCCACGCAGCACCGGCCCGAGTTGGCAGGCTGCCCATTCGAGGCCATGGGCGTGTCCCTGGTCTTCCATCCCCGCAATCCTTTTGCGCCCACGGTGCATATGAATGTGCGCATGCTGGCCGCGCACAAGCCCGATGGAGACGTGGTGGCCTGGTTCGGCGGCGGCATGGACCTCACGCCGTATTACGGGTTTGAAGAAGACGCCCAACATTTCCACCGCACCTGCCAAGATGCGCTGCTGCCCTTCGGCGACGACAAGCACCCGCGCTTCAAGAAGTGGTGCGATGAGTACTTCTTCCTCAAGCACCGCAACGAAGCACGCGGCGTCGGCGGTATCTTTTACGACGACTTCTCGGAGCTGGGCTTTGAGCAAGGTTTTGCCATGACCCGTTCGGTCGGTGATGCCTTTGTCGAGTCTTACCTGCCCATCTTGAAACGCCGCCGCGACACGCCTTACACCGAGGTCGAGCGCGATTTCCAGGCTTTCCGCCGTGGCCGCTACGTTGAGTTCAACCTGGTGTGGGACCGTGGCACCCTGTTCGGCCTGCAGTCGGGTGGCCGCACCGAAAGCATCCTGATGTCGATGCCGCCCATCGTGAAGTGGCGCTACGACTGGCACCCCGAGCCCGGCACGCCCGAGGCGCGTTTGTACTCCGACTTCCTGCCACCGCGTGATTGGGTCTGAGCCATCACCGACGGGCCGCGCTGGCCGAAAGATCGGCCTGTTCGGCGGCAGCTTCGACCCGGTTCACCGGGCGCACGTCGCCTTGGCGCAGACCGCTTTGAGCCACCTCCAACTCGACGAAATTCGCTGGATCCCGGCGGGCCACCCTTGGCAAAAGACGCGTCAACTGGCACCCGCCGAGCACCGCATTGCCATGGTCCGGCTGGCCACTGAACACGAGCCGCGCTTCGCTGTCGATACCCTGGAAGCCGACCGCGCCGGTCCGTCGTACACTCTCGACACCGTTCGGGCCCTGCAAAACACCGAATCCCTGACCGATGCCAGCCTGGTCGACCGCTGGTTTCTGATCCTTGGCCAGGACCAGTACGCCAATCTGCACACCTGGCATGACTGGCCCGAGCTGACCCGGCGCGTGACCCTGGCCGTGGCCAGCCGTGCAGGGCAAGTGCCCCGACCCGATCCTGCATTGGCATCACACCCTCACCGAATGGTGGTGTTGCCGATGCCTGAAATGGCCGTTTCCTCGACCGACATCCGGGCCCGTTTGGCCCGTGGGGATGCCGCCCAGACCCTCGTGCCCGCCATGGTGTCAAACGCCGTGGCGCGCTATATTGAACAACATCAACTCTACGCCGCTGGCACCCCCCGCTGAATGGACATCCGTAAACTGCAACGCGCCATCGTCGATGGCCTCGAAGACGTCAAGGGCCAAGACATCGTCGTCTTCAACACCGAGCACCTCTCGGCCCTGTTCGAGCGGGTGATCGTCGCATCGGGCACGTCCAACCGGCAGACCAAGGCGCTGGCCGCCAGCGTTCGCAAGTCGGTCCGGGCCGCTGGTTTTGACGTCATGCGCACCGAGGGCGAAGACAATGGCGAGTGGATCATCGTGGACTGCGCCGCCGCCGTGGTGCACCTGATGCAGCCCGCCATCCGCCAGTACTACCTGCTGGAAGAGATCTGGGGCGAAAAACCCATCAAGATCAAGCTCAACGACGTGGTCACCCGCCTGGTCAAGGCGTCCGAGCCCATGGACGACGAGGAGGACGCTGCACCCAGGAAGTCTGGCCGCAAATCGGTGGCAGGCAAGCTGGATGCACCGGTCAGGACGGTTGCCGCCAAAAAGGCCGCTGCCAAGAAGGTGCCTGCCAAAAAAGCCGTGGCCAAAACCCCGGCCGAGCGCTCCACCTCCAACCGCGTGCCCGTGGCGGCCAAGAAAATTGCCGCCAAGAAGGCCGCTGCCAAGAAGGTGGCCGCAGCGATCCCTGTGGTGCCCAAGACCATGGTGGTCAACAAGCCCGGCGTGAAGAAGGTCGCTGGCAAAAAGGTGGCGGCTAAAAAGGTTGCTGCCAAGAAGGCGCCTGTCCGCAAGATGGTGGCTGCCAAGAAAGTGGCCCGCAAGGCTTCATGAAGCTGACGGTGGTGGCCATTGGCCAACGCCAGCCAGCCTGGGCGGAAACCGCCTGTGAGGACTACCTCAAGCGCTTTCCGGCTGATTGGAAAGTCGAGGTCAAGGCCCTCAAGGCCGAGCCCCGGGAAGGTGGCAAGTCGGTGCCCGCCATCATGCAGGCCGAAGCTGCTCGCATCGAGGCGGCCTTGGGCCGTGACGTGCGCCGCGTCATCCTGGATGAACGTGGCAGCCGCCTGACCAGCGTCGAGTTGGCGCAACGTGCCGAGGCCTGGCTCAACGATGGTCGCGATGTGGCCTTCGTCATTGGCGGGGCTGATGGCATCGACCCTGCCCTCAAAAAAACCGCCGACGAAACCCTGCGTTTGTCGGACCTGACTTTGCCGCATGCACTGGCACGGGTGCTGCTGCTGGAGCAGCTCTACCGCGTCTGGTCATTGCGCAACAACCACCCGTATCACCGCGCATGAGCACCGTGTCTGAGCTGGAAGCCCCGTTCATCTACCTGGCCTCCCAAAGCCCACGTCGGCGCCAACTGCTGGACCAACTCTGCGTGCGCCACGAACTGCTGCTGCCCGAGCCCCATGAAGACGCTGAAGCGTTGGAGGCCGAGCGCGCTGGCGAGTCGCCCGAAGACTATGTGCGGCGCGTGACTCTGGCCAAATGGGAAGCCGCACGTCTGCGCCTGGCCAGCCGCCAAGCCACACAAGGTCTGCCCACGGCGCCGGTGCTGTGTGCCGACACCACCGTGGCGATCGGCCCCGACATCCTGGCCAAGCCGGTTGACCATGCCGACGCGGCCCGCATGCTGGCGCGTTTGTCCGGCCGCACGCACCGCGTCTTGACCGCTGTGGTGGTGGACGGCAACTGCTTGCTCAGCACCTCGCATGTGACCTGGCGCACCATCAGTGCCGATGAAATCGACCGCTACGTGGCCAGCGGCGAACCCATGGGCAAGGCTGGCGCTTACGCCATTCAAAGCCAGGCCGCCGCCTGGATGCCAAAGATCGAGGGCAGCTACAGTGGCATCATGGGCCTGCCTTTGTATGAAACCGCCGAATTGCTCAGGCCCTTGGGCTGGCGGTTTTGACCCACCTGCATGACCACTGAAACCCCCTCCGCGACCCGGCCCGTGGCGCTGCTTGTCGGCGCAACGGGTTTGGTCGGCCAGCAATGCCTGCGTTTGTTGACGCAAGACCCCGCCGTGGGTTCCGTGCGCGTCCTGGTGCGTCGGCCCATGGCTGTGGACTCGCCCAAGGTGCAGGTTTGCGTGGCTGATTTTGACCGGTTGGAAACCCACGCCGATTGGCTCGCCGCCGATTGGGTGTTCTGCGCCCTGGGCACCACCATTGCCAAGGCGGGCTCGCGCGGGGCCTTTCGCCAGGTGGATTTTGACTACCCGCTGCAGGTGGCCCAGTTGGCCAAGGCCCAGGGGGCCAAGCGTTTTTTGCTGGTCAGCGCCACCGGGGCCGACGCCAAATCCAAGGTGTTTTACAGCCGCGTCAAGGGCGAGCTGGAAGAAGCCATTGCTGCCATCGGCTTTGAATCGGTCACCTTCGCGCGCCCCTCCTTGCTGGCCGGTGAGCGGGACGAGGTGCGCATCGCCGAGCGCATTGGCCTGAAATTCGGCTGGCTGCTGCCCGAGCGTTATCGCCCCGTGCAAGCCCGCCAGGTCGCGCAGGGCCTGGTCAATGCGGCCAAATCCGGTCGTCCTGGCGTGCATGGCCTCACTAACCTTGAGCTGAGATTGAACTGAGGCGCCTGAGCTGACTCTACCCATGAACATTCAGGAAATCAGATGGCCCACTCACACGATATTCTGATCAACTGGACCCCGCAGGAGACCCGCGTCGCCGTGGTTGAAAACGGCGCCGTCCAGGAGCTGCACGTCGAGCGCACGCTGGAGCGCGGCCTGGTTGGCAACGTCTACGCCGGCCGTGTGGCGCGCGTGTTGCCTGGCATGCAATCGGCTTTCATCGACATTGGCCTGGAGCGCGCCGCGTTCTTGCACGTGGCCGACCTGCACCGCGAAGACCCCAGCCAGCGCGGCAGCGCCCGCTCACCCGACAGCGCCACCCCCATTGAAAAGCGCCTGCACGAAGGCCAGACGCTGATGGTGCAGGTCCTCAAGGACCCCATCGGCACCAAGGGCGCGCGCCTGTCGTCGCAGATCAGCATCGCGGGTCGCCTGTTGGTTTTCCTGCCGCAAGACGATCACATCGGCATCTCGCAAAAGATCGGTTCGCCCGAGCTGCGCGATCAACTGCGCGCCCGCATGCTGCAGCTGCTGGGTGAGGCCGACAGCAAGGAAGGGCGCACGCGCTCGGGCGGCTTCATCCTGCGCACCAATGCCGAAGACGCGACTGACGAAGAGCTGGGCGCCGACATCGCCTACCTGCGCAAAACCTGGGCCACCATCCGCGAGCAAGGCCTCAAGGCTGCACCCGGTTCCTTGCTGCACCAGGACCTGAACCTGGCCCAACGCGTGCTGCGCGACCTGGTCATCGACGAGACGGTCAACATCCGCATCGATTCGCTGATCCAGTTCGATGCCCTGCGCGCCTTTGGCGCCGAGTTCACGCCCACCTCGGTCGAAAAACTCCAGCACTACAAGGGCGAGCGGCCCATCTTCGATCTGTACAACATTGACCAGGAAATCGAAAAAGCCCTGGCACGCCGGGTTGACCTCAAGTCGGGTGGCTACCTGATCATCGACCAGACCGAAGCCCTGACCACCATCGACGTCAACACCGGCGGCTACGTGGGTGCTCGCAATTTCGACGACACCATCTTCAAGACCAATCTGGAGGCCGCGCAGGCCATCGCGCGCCAATTGCGGCTGCGCAATCTGGGCGGCATCATCATCGTCGACTTCATCGACATGCTGCGCGAGGACCACCGTGACAACGTGCTGGCCGAGTTCCGCAAGCAAATGAGCCGCGACCGCACCAAGCTCACCATCAGTGGCTTTTCGCCGCTGGGTCTGGTCGAGATGACGCGCAAACGCACGCGCGAATCGCTGGCCCACATGCTGTGCCAACCTTGCCCCACCTGCGAAGGGCGCGGCCAGGTCAAGACGGCGCGCACGGTTTGCTACAACATTCTGCGCGAGATCCTGCGTGAGGCGCGCCAGTTCAACCCGCGCGAATTCCGCGTGGTGGCCAGTGCCGCAGTGGTGGAAATGTTGCTCGACGAGGAAAGCCAGCACCTGGCCGGTTTGATCGATTTCATCGGCAAGCCCATCTCCTTGCAGACCGAGCCCTGGGTGTCGCCCGAGCAGTACGACATCGTCCTGCTTTGAGAACCACCGGTGAGGCGCTTTACATGACTTTGCACGTGGCAACACCCTGTGGAACTGCGGTGTATGGCACACGCGGCACAATCGCCACTTCACATTGATGAACCCCCTTATCGACACGATGCTTGAACACCCGATGACCTCTGCCGAGCCCGCGCTGGACACTGCCCGCCGTGGGCACCTGAAAACCCTGGCACTGTGCGGTGCCATGGCGGCCGCAGGCCTGTGGTCTGCCAGCCCGGCCTGGGCCCAGTTCCGGGTCGAGATCGCGGGCGTGGGCGCCACGCAGATTCCGGTGGCCATCGGGCGCTTCAAGGGCGAAGAGGGCGTGCCCCAGCCCATCGCCAGCATCGTGACCGCCGACCTGCAGCGCTGCGGCCTGTTCAAAACGCTGGACGCTTCGGCCGACAAGCTGGACGAGACCTCGCGCCCGGTGCTGACCGACTGGCGCGGCAAAGGCGCCGACGCCTTGCTGGCGGGCTCCATCCTGCCCTTGGCCGATGGCCGTTTCGACATCCGCTATCGCCTGTGGGATGCCGCCCGCAACAAAGACCTGGGCGTGCAGAGCCTGGTCGTGCCCGCCGCCGACCTGCGCTTGGCCGCCCACCGCATCGCCGACGACATCTATGAAAAGCTGACGGGCGACAAGGGCGCTTTCGCCACGCGCATCGCCTACGTGGCCAAGACCGGCCGCCGCTACGTGCTGTGGGTGGCCGATTCCGATGGCAAGGGCGAGCGCGATGCCCTGACCAGCAACGAGCCGATCATCTCGCCCGCCTGGTCGCCCGACGGTGGCAAGCTGGCCTATGTGTCCTTTGAAGGTGGCAAGGCCAAGGTCATGGCGCAAGAGCTGACCACGGGCCGCCGACGCGTGCTGGCCAGCTTCAAGGGCACCAACAGCGCTCCGGCCTGGTCGCCCGACGGCAAACAGATGGCCGTCACGCTCAGCCGCGATGGCGGTTCGCAACTGTTCGTGATGGGCATGGATGGGGACAACGTTCGGCGCCTGACGCAAAGCGGTGGCATCGACACCGAAGCGGCGTGGTCGGCCGATGGCAGCACCCTCTATTTCGTCAGCGACCGCGGTGGCAGCCCACAGATCTACAAAACGCCGCTGGCAGGCGGCAGCGCCCAGCGCGTCACCTTCAATGGACCGTACAACATCAGCCCCGCCTTGAGCCCCGATGGCCGCTGGCTGACCTTCATCGGCCAGGTCAACGGCGCCTACAAGGTGCACCTGATGGAGTTGTCCACCGGCACAGTGCGCGTTCTCACCGACACCCGCGATGACGAAAGCCCCAGCTTCGCGCCCAACAGCAAACAGATCATCTACGCCACACGCAGCCAGGGCCGCGACGTGCTCATGACCACCTCACTCGATGGCCGCATCAAGGCCAGCCTGGCCACGCCGCAAGCCGATGTCCGCGAGCCCGTCTGGGGCCCTGACATCGTCGGCCCGAAACGCTGATCACCATTTTCTTGAATCTTTTGATTGACCTTTGTAAGGAGCCTTCATGAACCCGATCCAATCAACTTCCGCTTCGATTTCCGCACGTGCCATTCGCTTGGCCGTGGTCGGCCTGGTGGGCGCGTCCACCCTGTGGATGGCCGGCTGCAGCTCCGTCAAGCTGGATGACAAGGCGCCTCCGATCGAGTCGCGCAATGTGTCGGGCAGCACCGGCACGTCATCGTCTTCCAATGCGGCCTCGACCGTGGCGCCCGTGGTGGCGGCCGATGCTGACGCTGGCGCCAATGCCGCACTGAGTGGCCTGCCCCGCGTCATCTACTTTGACTTCGACAGCTTCATCGTCAAGGACGAGTTCCTCCCCGTGCTGGACGGCTACGGCAAGGTGCTGACCACCATCCGCAGCAAGAAGCTGTTCATCGAAGGGCACACCGACGAACGCGGTGGCCGTGAGTACAACCTGGCGCTGGGCCAGAAGCGCGCTGAAGCCGTCGTCAAGTCCCTGACCCTGCTGGGCGTGTCGGCCGACCAGGTCGAAGCCGTGAGCTTTGGTGAAGAGCGTCCGGCCGCCACCGGCAGCACCGAGGAAGCCTGGGCCAAGAACCGCCGCGCTGAGTTCAAAGACCGTTGATCATGGGGGCCGCGTTGATGTTGAACCGTGTGCGCCCCTGGGTGCTGGCCCTGGCTTCGGCTTGCGGGGCGCTCAGCGCCCATGCGGGTTTGCTGGACGATGACGAGGCACGCCGTGCCATCCTGGAGTTGCGCCAGCAACGCACCAAGGACAACGAGGCCAGCAACGCCAAGCTGAGCGCCCTGAACGCGCAGCTGGACCAGGTCAAGCGCAGCCTGGTTGATTTGAATGCGCAACTCGAACTGTTGCGCAGCGACCTGGCCCGGCAAAGCGGCCAGAACGAATTGCTGACCCGCGACCTGTCCGAGCTGCAACGTCATCAAAAGGATTTGCAGCAAGGCGTGGACGAACGCGTGCGCAAGCTGGAGCCGCAAACGGTGAACCTGGATGGCAAGACCTTCCAGGTCGAGCCCGAAGAGAAAGCGTTGTTTGAAGACGCGCTGGCCAAGCTGCGGCAAGCCGACTTTGCCGGTGGCGCGGCAGGCCTGGGTGGCCTGATCAAACGCTATCCCTCGACGGGTTACCGCGAGTCGGCTTTGTACTGGCAGGGCAATGCGCAATACGGTTTGCGCAATTACAAGGAGGCACTGGTCAGCTTCCGCGCCTTGTTGACGCAAGCCCCCACGCATGCCCGCGCGCCCGAGGCCATGCTGTCCATCGCCAATTGCCACACCGAGCTCAAAGAGACCAAGGCGGCCCGCAAGGCATTGGACGATCTGATCAAGAACTATCCGGACTCTGAAGCGGCCCAGGCTGCGCGCGAGCGCCTGGCCAGCGCGTCCACCGCCGCGGCCAAGGCGGCACCGCGCAAGAACTGAGCGTGGCGTTGGTGATCACGAACGAGCAGCCCGACCTGGAGCGCCGGTTTGGTGGCCTGCGCCGCCTGCATGGCGCTGCGGCTTACGAGCGCCTGCGCGCGGCGCGCATCGCCGTGATTGGTGTGGGCGGCGTGGGTTCATGGGCGGCCGAAGCCCTGGCGCGCAGTGGCGTGGCCGAGTTGACCCTGGTCGACCTGGACCACGTGGCCGAGTCCAACATCAACCGTCAGGTGCATGCGCTGGACAGCACCGTGGGCCAAGCCAAGGTGTTGGCTTTGAAGGACCGCATCGCGCAGATCCACCCGGGCTGCGTGGTGCACACGGTTGAAGAGTTCATCGACGAGGCCAATGTGGCCGAACTGCTGTCGGCCCAAGCGCTGGACGGTGTGATCGATTGCTGCGACCAGGTCAAGGCCAAGGCCGCCATCTCTGCCTGGGGCTGGGCTCACCAGGTGCCGGTGGTGGCCGTGGGCGCGGCGGGGGGCAAATCCCAGCCGCAGCTGGTCCAGGTGAGCGACTTGTCCGAGGTGACCCACGATCCCTTGCTGGCCAGCGTGCGGCAGCGTTTGCGCCAGCGCCATGAGGGCGCGCGCAAGGGGTGCATGAACCTGGCTTGCGTGTTCTCGCGCGAGGCGGTGCTGCCCCCCCAAGATGCCGACTGCGACATCGGTGATGGCTCGTTGAACTGCCATGGCTATGGCTCCAGCGTGGTGGTGACCGCGACCTTCGGCATGGTTTCAGCGGCACAACTGATCAACACGTTGATCAAAGGCTGAAAACCACGTTATAATCTTAGGCTTTTCGGGGGTCGATAGCTCAGTCGGTAGAGCAGCGGACTTTTAATCCGTTGGTCGCGAGTTCGAGTCTCGCTCGACCCACCAAAATTTCAGTTTTTTGACGAAACGCTTGGTTTCGTTCTATAATTGAAGTCTTGGCAAAGTACTCAAGCTTTGCAGCCTGGCAGCAATGCAAGGTTTAAAATTTAAGTTTTCGGGCTCCTAGCTCAGTTGGTAGAGCAGCGGACTCTTAATCCGTTGGTCGACAGTTCGAATCTGTCGGGGCCCACCAAACATCAAAAGCCACCCTCTGGGTGGCTTTTTCTTTGGCGTTCCTTCCCTGCTTCTTCAGTGCCTTCTTCACGCCACCCGCTGGCTCAACACGGCCAAATCAGCCGCTTTGCCCTTGCCCAGCCACGGATCCCGCTCTTCGCCCCCAAACGTACTGACCAGAAAATCGAAGAACGCCCGGGTTTTGGCCGGCAGGTGCCTGCGAGAAGGGATGGCCGCGTAGATGCCCATCTCGAACAAGCGCCACTGCGGCAGCACCCGCTCCAGCGTGCCCTGTGCCAGGGCTTGCGCGATCACGTAAGAGGGAAACCCGCCAATCCCCAGGCCGGCCACGGTCGCGTGCAGGGTGGTGTCCAGATGCCCGGTGCTCAAAGTGGGGGAAGGCAGGGACAGGGTCAATGGCTGCGGGCGCGATCCGTCGGCTTGACCATCGGGCTCCGGGTAAAACGTCAGCTCGCAAGGCCGCTTGGGGCTGAGCATGTCGTGCCGCAAAAGCTCTTGTGGATGCGTGGGCCTGCCGTGCTGATTCAGGTAGCCGGGCGAGGCGCACAACACCACCGTTGAGCTGGCCAGCCGCCTGGCCACGAAGCTGCCATCCAGCGGTTTGCCTTGCGCCGCGATGATGCTCACGTCAAAGTTTTCGTCCAAGGTCTCCACCATCCCGGGGGCCGACAAATCGATGGCGATGCGCGGGTACAGCGCGCGAAAGCGCGGCAGGATGGGGGCCAGTTGGTGCGCTGCAAAAGCCGGTGGTGCCAGCACTTTGAGCACCCCCCTGGGTTCGGCTGCGTCGGAGCCCACCTCGGCCTCCACCTGGGCCACATCGGCCAGGATGCGGCGCACCTGCTCCAGGTAGCGCTCGCCCGCCTCGGTCAGCACCAGCTTGCGCGTGGTGCGGTTGATCAGCCGCGAGCCCAGGTGCTCTTCCAGTTCGTTGATCAACCGGGTGACAACCGAGGGCGACAGGTTCAGGTCACGCGCCGCAGCAGCGAAGCCATTGAGGTCGATCACGCGGCAGAAAATCTGCATGCTTTGAAGCCGGTCCATGGTTGCCCCTTTCACCGCTCATGCTCGCACTGAAACTTCACGCCATGGTCCCGCTTTGTTCTTGTTTTTGGAATAGTGCATTCGCGCTGCGGTGCTTTTTCCGGGCTTTGCTCACTTTTACAGTGAACACATCAGGGATTTTCCTGATGCCTGATGAAGAAGGAAGCACCATGAACACACGCACTACCCTCCTGGCCGTTTTGACCGCTGCCCTGGCATTGCCCGCACTGGCCGACACCACAGCCCCCGTGACACGTGAACAGGTCAAGGCCGAATACATCCGAGCGCTCAAGGCCGGCGAGCTGGATTTCGCCCGCGAATTCGTCACCCCGGTGTCGCGCCCTTCATCCCTGGCCACGGCCAACAAGGTTGAGGAATTGGCCCCCACCGCGGCGGGTCAGCAGGCCACGGTCAAGGCCACCAAGACGGCCCATTGATGCAAGTTGCCACTGGCGGGCCTTGTCCTTGCGCGGACCGGCGGCCCGTCCAGTTGTTGATTTGTCCTTTTCCCGCCATCTCCTGGGGCTTTTCAACCATCGCGCCATGAACCTCCCGACCTACACTGTGTGAACCAATGCCGGTGTCCAGGGAAATCCTTTATGCACGATGGCCCCCTCGTGAAGAAGCACCTCGATGCCATGCTGGCCGGCGGCCCTTTGGTCGCACAGCAGGTGATTGACGCCACGGTTCAGCGTTTGCGCGACTCTGGCGCCACCATGGCCCTGGCCGCCGACCGCCAGCAACTGTTTGAAGTGCTGGAAGCCTTGCAGATTCACCAATTGGCATTGATCACGGCGTTTGGCCGCGACATCAAGGCCGAGATCGAGTCAGCCTCGCAGATGCAGGTCAATCCGGTGCGCTTGCCCGCCGGGCCGTTGCGCCTGGAAGACCTGACCTTGATGGACGAGGATCAGGCCGAGAAAGACATCGAGATTTCACGCACCATCCAGCTGATCGACCTGAAGGCCGAATGGGAGTTGCGTGAGCTGCAAGCCCTGACCGCCACGTTGTTGGGTGAGACCGTGCTGCGCCTGGAGGCCAATCCTTGCCGCCCCATGGTCTACGCGCGGGCTTTGAGTCGCACCGCGCATGGCATCAAGGTGTCCAAGGCCAGCCGGGGCATGTTCTTGCGCACGGCTGGTTTCGCCATGGCCGATGTGCTGAGGGATGTTTACGGCGATGCGTGCCGCAGGCTCAAAGGCTGGGGCGTGCAGCCCCTGGAGTTCCGCAGTGCGCCCATCGTGCGCGCGGGCACGGCGCCCGAGGTGGACCTGACCCAGCCCGATGCGCTTCTGAACCTGCGCGATCGCCTGCAGCCCAGGCACCCATCCTCTGGCGGGGCTGCTCAGCCACAGACGGTGGAATTGCTCTCTCGCCTGTTCGAGCAAATCCTGGCCGATCCCCGTTTGGAAGACGCAGTCAAGGATGTGATCGGACGCTTGCAGGCGTCGGTCGTGCGCGTGGCCTTGACCGACCCGACGCTGATGAGTTCTCACGAACACCCGGCTTGGTCCCTGATCAACCAGATCGCTGCGCACGCTTCCGACCACCCTCAGTTCAGTGATTCGCGGGGTTCTGCATTCATGGCCTTCGTCGAACCCCTGGTCGATCGGCTGGCGGTGGACGACGCCCCCAGTGCCGCTTTGTACGAAGGGGCTTTGTCGGATGTGCAGGCCTTCATCGACCGTGAGGACGACGCGCAGTTGCAGCATTCGCAGGTGGCGGTGAAGGCTTTGGCCGAGGCCGAGCAGCGCCAGACCCTGATGCCCTTGTTGAGGCAGCAGGTGATGCACCAGCTGCAGAGCGCCGAGTTGAGCGAGACCTTGCGGCGCTTTCTGACCGGGCCCTGGGTGGATGTGTTGGCGCGCACCATGGTGTCTCAGGGCACTGACAACCCGCACTCCCAGTCGCTGGTGGGCACGGTCGATGAGCTGCTCTGGAGCCTGGAGCGCCCCGCCAGCGAACTAGACCGCGACGAGGTCCGCCAGCGCCTGCCCTCATTGATCGAGCGGCTGAAGCTGGGCATGGAAATGATTGGCTTGCCGCAGGCAGAACGCGACCATGTGCTGGATGATCTGATGCGAACCCACACCCGCCGATTGCGCAGTGCCCCGGCTGGCGGTGAGGCCCAGCCCGCCACGCCGCAGGACTTGGTCCAGCAGATGCGCGACGAAGTCCTGGCCGACGGCGATGAGCAGGCATCTGACAGCTGGGCCCAGGACACCAGCGTGGGCGCGCTGCCCACGGTGCCCATGGCCCTGGGTGGTGTGGACGAGGACAGCCGTGTCAAGGTGGCCGCTCAGCGCTGGTTGCAGACCCTGACCAAAGGCGTGCGTTGCAAGCTCTTCCTGCAAGGCCAATGGGTCACCGCCCACTTGTTATGGCGCAGCGACAATGGTGAGTTCTTCATGTTCACCAGCGCTTTGGCGGGCGGCATGCACTCGATGACGCGCCGCGCCCTGGAGCGTTTGCGCATCGAGGGCCTGGCCACCACCTTCGTGGAATTGAGCCTGATGCAGCGCGCCGTGGACAGCGTTCTGCAAGACCTGGACGAGGCCTAGCGGAAGGCTGGTGGCTTGGCGGGCAGCGAGAAGTAGAAGGCGGCGCCTTGGCCGACTTGCGCCTGCGCCCAAACCCGGCCGCCATGCTTTTGAACAATGCGTTTGACCGACGACAGGCCAATGCCGATGCCCTCGAACTCGTCTTGCCCATGCAGGCGCGAAAACGCGGCAAACAGGCGCGGGGCCTGGCTGGCGTCAAAGCCCACGCCATTGTCTGACACGCAGTAGACCAGCTCATCGCCTTGCAATTCGCCGTGCACGCCGATGCGGATCGGGTGGCTGTTTCTGGAGTACTTCAAGGCGTTGGACAAGAGGTTGATCCAGACCTGGCGCAGCATGCGGCTGTCGCCATGTGCGAGGGGCAGGGCGTCCACCTGCCATTCCGCCTGCACGCCTTTGTCCGGGCCCGACAACTCCGCCATGATGGTGCTGGCCATGTCCGCCATGTCCACGGGTTCGGCCTGGAGCGGGGTGCTGCCCAGGCGGGCAAAGTTGAGGAAGTCGGTCACCATGTCGTTCATCTGCAGGCCGATGGTGCGCACCAGGCTCAGCCGCTTGTGCTCTTCCTTGCTGAGCTTGTCCACGGTGGCCATCTCCAGCAACTGGGTGAAGCCGATGATCTGGGACAGTGGTGAGCGAAGGTCATGCGCCACCGTGGCACAGAAGGAGTCCAGCTCCAGGTTGGCGGCCGCCAGATCGCCATTGCGCTGGGCCAGCATGCTGTTCAGGCGTGACAACTCTTGCGCCGCCTGTTCTTGCTCCTTGACCTGTTGTTGCAACCGCAGCCGTGTTTGCGCCAGTTCGGTGAACACCTCGACCTTGGAGCGCAGGATGGCGGCTACCACTGGCTTCATGAGGTAGTCGACCGCACCGGCCGAGTAGCCCTCGAACATGGCATCGGCACTTTTCTCTTCGCCCGTCAGGAAGATGATGGGCGTGGACCGCGAGCGAGGCCTGCTGCGGATGAGCGCGGCCGCTTCGATGCCGCTCATGCCGGGCATGCGCACGTCCAGCAGGATCACGGCGAAGTCGGTGTCCAGCAGGTGGCGCAAGGCTTCGGTCCCGGATTGCGCGCGGACCAGCCGTTGGCCCAGCGGCGCCAGGATGCCCTCGAGCGCCAGCAAGTTGGCGGGTTCATCGTCCACCATCAGGATGCTGATGTCGGGTTTGGCTTGCATGGAGCTCCTTTATCGAATTTTCCGGTACAGCGGCTCACCGGGGTGGATCTGCCTGTAGTCCTCGCGGTGCGGCGAGTGCAGCAGGGACTCACTCAAGCCCAAGCCCAGGTAGCCAAATGGCCGCAGGCTTTGGTGCAGCAAGGTGTGAACATGATTTTGTCCTTGCGGATCAAAGTACATCGTCACATTGCGGCAAGAAATGAACTGAAAATCGTTGAAAGACGCATCGGTCAGCAGGTTGTGAACGCCGAAGACGACGTTGTCCAGCAGGGCGGCGTTGAACTGCCAACGCCCATCCAGGCGGGTGCAATAGTCGGTCAAGCAGCCTTGGCCACCGGCTTGCCGGTAGTTGTGCTCATACTCCGCCAGCAGGTGGTCTTCAAATCGGCCGGTCTGGGCCTGCTGCAACGCGGCTTCGCTCAGGTCGGTGGCGTACACGCGGCACCGCTGGGCCAGGCCTGCCTCGTGCAGCAGGATGCGGTAGGACATCACTTCCGGCCCGGTGGAGCAGGCGGCCACCCACAGTTGCGAGCTGGGGTAGGTGGCCAGGAACGCGATGTTCTTGCGAACCTGCCGGTAATAGCCATCGTCCCTGAACAGCGAGGTCACGTGCAGCATCATGGCCGCACGCAGGCGTTGCAGGCAGTCGTGGTCGGCGCGAACCTTGGACACCAGCCCCGTGATCGAACCGGCACCTTCCTGGTCCACGGTGGACAGCACACGACGCAACAGGGCCGAACGCTGGTAGCGCCGAAAGTCCATGCCGCTGAGCGACGACACCGCTTCAACCAGTTGACCCAGTTCGGCGCGCAGGTGGGCGGGCATCCTGGTCATTCCGTCAGCCACACACGCAGCATGGCGCGCAGGCGGTCCATGTCCACTGGCTTGGCCAGGTAGTCTGATGCCCCAGCTTCCAGGCAGGCCGCGCGGTCACCGGGCATGGCTTTGGCGGTCACCGCGATGATGGGCAGCATCGCAAACTGCGGCAGCTTGCGGATCCGGCGGATGGTCTCCAGGCCATCGATGGTGGGCATCATCACGTCCATCAACACGACGTGCGTGTCGGGGTGCTCGTGCAACATGTCGATGCCCGCCAGGCCACTTTCGGCGTGGATCACATGGGCACCATAAGTTTCCAGCGCGGCCGAGATGGCGAAGATGTTGCGCACATCGTCGTCCACCACCAGGATGTTCTGCCCGGCCAGCACCGGGTCTTCGCTGCGGCTGCGATCGATCAGCTGGCGGGCGCTGGGTGACAGGCGCGAGGGCTGGCGGCTCATCAGCAATGACAGCTCGTCGATCAGCCGTTCGGGCGAACCCACGCCTTTGATGATCAAGGCCTGGGCTTTTTTCATCAGGCTGAGTTCTTCGGCACGAGGCATGGAGCGGCCCGTGTAGACGATCACAGGCGGGCTGGCGCGGCCCAGGCGTTGGTTCAACTCGTCGATCAGGGCGCCACCGTCCATGTCGGGCAGACCCAGGTCGATGACCACGCAGTCAACTGGCGTGGCCGCGATCGCTTCAAGCGCCTCGGCGGCCGTGGCCACGCCCTTGGCATGGATGTCGCCATTGCCGATCAGGTCGAGCACGGCGGCCAGTTGAGCCGGGTCGTCTTCGACCACCAGCACATTGCGCTGCCATTGCGTCAGGCGGGCCAGGCGAGAGCGCAGTGTGGCGGTCAAGGTCTCGATGGATTCGGTGGGCAGCAGGGTGTAGGAGGTTGCGCCCAGGCGCAATGAGCGCTCGCGTTGGTCTTCGTCGCAGATGACGTGGATGGAGACGTGGCGGGTCTGGTGGTCCTGTTTGAGGTGGCCCATGGCCATCCACATCTCGCCCCGGTTGACCGTGCCGTCCAGCACCACCAGCAAGGGAGGGTGCGCCTCGCAGGCGGCCATGACCTGGGCGAACTCGGGGAGTCGAACCAGTTCGATCGGGTAGTCCTTCAGCATGTCCGACAGGCTGCGGACCAGGGCTTCGTTGTCACTGACCACCATCAGCGTGCTGTGGTTGGCGGGCAGTGATGGCGCGATGGGCGCCATCACGGTGCCCGCCGGGTCCGGGTGGCTCAAAGCCGCGACGGGTGCGCCTGACGGGGCCGACAGTGCGGCATCTGCCGGCAAGTACAGCGTGAAGGTGCTGCCTTGACCGGCTTCACTGGTCACCTCCAGCGAGCCGCCCAGCAGGTGGGCCAGCTTCTGGCTGATCGACAAGCCCAGCCCCGTGCCGCCGTACTGCCGAGCGATGCCCGAGTCGCCTTGTTTGAAGGCTTCAAAAATGCGGGCCTGTTTTTCCAGTGGGATGCCAATGCCGGTGTCTTGCACGCTCATGCTCAGCCGAGCGGGCAGGCCGTCGGCGGCCGCCGCCATGCCAAAACGCAACACAACGCGGCCTTGGGCCGTGAACTTGAAAGCGTTCGACAGCAGGTTCTTCAGAATTTGCCAGACCCGGCCCTGGTCCGTGTGCAAGGTGTCGCTCAACGCGGGGTCCACTTCGATCACGAAGTCGACCTTCCTGGTTTGCGCCACGTGCGTGAAGGTGTCGCTGGCCAGCTGCACGAGGTTGGCGCAGGGCACCTCGGTGATGTCGATGTGGGTGTTGCCCGATTCGATCTTGGCCAGGTCCAGGATCTCGTTGATCAAGGCCAGCAAGTCGTTGCCCGCACCGTGGATGGTCTTGGCGTATTGCATTTGCTTGCTGGACAGAGGGTGCTCCACGTCCTCGGCCAACAGCTTGGACAGGATGAGCAGGCTGTTCAGTGGCGTGCGCAACTCGTGCGACATGTTGGCGAGGAATTCGGACTTGAAGGCCGAGGTCTCGGTCAGCTGCTGCGCCTTCTGGTCCAGCGACAAGGTCAACTGGCGCAACTCGGCATTGGCCTGATGCTGCTCCTCATTGGCCATCATCAGCTCTTCCTGCTGCTCGCGCGCCAGCCGCTCGGAGGCCCGCAACTGCTCGCTTTGCAGCGCCAGCTCTTCGTTGCTCAGCTTCAAGGCATCTTGCTGCTTTTGCAGGGTCAGGGTCAGGGCGGTCTGGGCCTGCAAGGCGGCTTCGGTGCCCTGCTTGGCCTCCAGGGCATTCAACATCAAGCCCAGGCCTTCGCTGAGGCGGTCCAGGAACTCGCGCTGGATGTCGCTCAGGGGCTGCATCAAGGCGATCTCGATCACCGCCCGCACTTCGGCTTCAAAAGCGATGGGGCCCACGAAGACATGCCTGGGCCTGGTTGAGCCCAGCGCGGAGTCCACCTTGAAGTAATCCTCAGGCAAGTCCGACAGCAGCAAGGTGCGCCCTTCAATGAGGCACTGACCGGCCAGGCCTTCGCCAGCGTCCAGGTGTTGACTGGCCTGGTGGGCCGCGAAATGTGCGCGCCGCGTCAGCCCTGGCCGACCATGGCGCTCTTCGCGCATGTACAGCACCAGGCAGGGCGCTGCCAGCAAGGTGGCCAGTTGGGACAGGGTGGCCTGGCACACACTCTCCAGGTCCTTGCCCGCCTGGAAAATGGGCGTGAAGCTGGCCAGGCTGGATTTGATCCAGTTCTGCTCGGCGGCGGTTCGCTCGCGGTGTTCAATGCGTTCAACCATCTGGTTGAACACCCCTGCCACGCGCCCGATCTCGTCATGCGCGGTGGCGATGATGCGGTGTGCATAGTCGCCTTCGCCCACCCGTTTGGCGCCGCTTTCAAGCCTCAGCAGAGGCTGCGTGATGCTGCGCACCGTGGCCATGCCAAAGAAGATCACCAGGATGGTGGCGGCTGCCGTGGCGATCAGCACCGCTTGGCCGGTTTGCCTGAGCGTGGCCGCTTGCGCCTCCTGGCGGGTGGTCAGCAATTGGCGTTCGTAGGTTTCCATCTCCTTGATGAGGGCGCGCGCCGCATCGCCTTGCCGCTGTCCTTCATCGAGCAGGTCGTCAAGGTTGGCGTAGGGCAGCTTCTGCTCAAGGCGGGGCATGATGTTGTCCAACCGAACGGCCAGGGCGGTGCCCAAGGCATCGACCCGTTCTTGCTGGGCGGTGTTGTCCCGGGTCAGGCGCTTGATGGCCTTGACGGCATTTCGCGCCTCCGAGGCCAGGTTTTTGGTGGCCTGCCGGTAGCTGTCCTGCGGGCTGAGCATGAAAGCGCGGGCGCTGCTCTCGGTTTCGGCCAGCAGGGCTCGGGTGTTCTCCAGTTGCTGCTGGACTTCCAGCGTGTGGGTCACCCAGCGTGCGCTTTCATCGATCTCGGTGATGCGCTCGCGATACAGCGCACCCACGGTGATCAAAGCGAACAGCGCAGGAATGAACCCAAGACCCAGCTTGGTCGCGATGGACAGTCTCATCCCGCTTGTCTCCTTTTTCAGGCATGGTCTCTCAGAGACCGGCCTATTTCAAGGGCAGGGGCTTCAGGTTGGATGCGCTGTTCTTCAGTCGTTGTTTTTGTGTTGACTTCAAGCTTTTGCCAGCCACTTGCGGGCCAGGTTGACCCACAAGGTGGCCCCCAGCGGGATCAGTTGGTCATTGAAGTCATAACTGGGGTTGTGCAGCATGCACGGGCCCAGGCCATGCCCACCTTCGCGGTGTGCGCCGTCGCCATTGCCGATCAGGAAGTAGGCACCCGGAATGGCCTGCAGGTAGTAGCTGAAATCCTCGGCGCCCATGGTGGGCTCGAACTCCAGCACGTTGTCCGCGCCCACCAGCTCAGCCATCACCTGACGGACGAAATCGGTTTCTGCGGGGTGGTTGATGGTGGGCGGGTAGTTGCGGCTGAACTCGAACTCACATTCAGCGCCAAAGGCCGCGCAGGTGTGCTGGGCCACAGCCCGCATGCGCTCTTCAATCAAGTCCAGCACCTCGGTGGTGAAGGTGCGCACGGTGCCCTGCACGGTCACGAAGTCGGGCACCACATTGGTAGCCTCGCCCGCCTGGATCATGGTCACCGAGATCACGCCCGTGTCGATGGGCCGCACATTGCGCGTCAGGATGGTCTGAAAGGCCTGCACCATCTGGCAGGCCACCGGCACCGGGTCGATGCCCAGGTGCGGCATGGCCGCGTGCGAGCCCTTGCCGCGCACGGTGATGTGGAACTCGTTGCTGGAGGCAAAGCAGGGGCCGGGCTTGATGGCGAACTGGCCCACGGCCATGCCCGGCCAGTTGTGCACGCCAAAAATGGCCTGCATCGGGAAGCGGGTGAACAGGCCGTCGCGCATCATGGCCGCCGCACCACCGCCGCCTTCTTCGGCAGGCTGGAACACCAGGTAGACCGTGCCTTCAAAGTCGCGGTGTTGGGCCAGATACTGGGCAGCGGCCAGCAGCATGGCGGTGTGGCCATCGTGGCCGCAGGCGTGCATGCGCCCGGCATGGCGGCTGGCGTGGGCAAACTGGTTGCGCTCGGTGATGGGCAGGGCGTCGATGTCGGCGCGCAGACCCACCGCGTTGGGCCCCGGACGGCCCTGGATCACACCCACCAGCCCTGTCTTGCCCAGTCCCCGGTGCACCTCAATGCCCCAACCGGCCAGTGTGTTGGCGATCAGGTCCGAGGTGCGCACCTCTTCAAAGCACAGCTCGGGGTGCGCGTGGATGTCGCGGCGCAGAACCTGGATCGATTCAGCCTGATCCAGCAAAGAGGGCAGCACCAATGACGACAGGTCGGAGATGTCGGCGGACATGGCGAAAGGAGCCTGATGAGGAGGAAGCCTGGATCTTACCCGTGGGCCCCGGACAAGGCCAGCACTGGCCTGGCGAACGCTAAACTGTCGACCCATCTACCCCATCAGGAATCCGCCCCATGGCCGACATCAAAATTCAGCGTTCCCATGCCTTGGGCATGGACAAAGCCCGTGCCCTGGCCCAGGACTGGATGAGCGATGCAGCCAAGCAACTGGGCCTGACCTGCAACCTGGTGCAGGGCGATGGCGAAGACACCATCAGCTTCGAGCGCATGGGCGTCACCGGGCAGATGAAAGTGCGCGCCGATGCCTTCGAGCTGGACACCAAGCTGGGCATGATGATGTCGGCGTTCAAGCCCCTGATCGAGGCCGAAATCGACCGGAACCTGGCCAACATCCTGGCCAAGGCCGAAGGCGGCACGCCCACGGCTTGAGCAGGCCGACACGTTCGCCATGAACCTCGGTTTTGACGCGCTGCCCGATGCCTGCGACGTGCTGGTCGTGGGGGCTGGGCCGGCAGGCAGTGCCGCGGCCTTGCGTCTGGCGCGTGCCGGGCGGTCGGTGGTGCTGGTGGACCAGCAGGCTTTTCCCCGCGACAAGGTGTGTGGTGATGGCCTCATCCCTGATGCGCACCAGGCGCTGCGCGGACTGGGTGTGCTGGACGAGGTGATGCGCCATGCCCAGGCGGTTGGCCACGTGGCCTGCATCGCACCCCGCGGCGGGCGGGTGGATGTACCGGGCGAGCTGGCGGTGCTGCCACGCAAAGTACTGGACGACATCCTGTGCCGCGCGGCGGTGGCGGCCGGTGCCCGCATGCACGCGCCGGTGCGTTTTTCCTCTCCCCTTGAAGAGGGCGGCGTGGTGGTGGGTGCGCGGCTGCAGCAAGGCGATCGGCAGCATGAGATCCGGGCGCCATGGGTCTTGCTGGCCACGGGCGCCGTGCCGCAGGCCTTGTTGGCCGCGGGCATGGCCGAGCGCCACACCCCCAGCGGCGTGGCGCTGCGCGGCTACATCAGGAACGACGCCATGGTGGGGCGCATCGATCGCCTTGAAATCGTTTGGCATCGAGCGCTGCGCCCGGGCTATGGCTGGATCTTTCCATGTGGCGATGGGGTGTTCAACATCGGCGTGGGCATCTCCGAGATCCGCCAGGCCCGTGCTGGCAACCAACCCAACCTGCGCCAGATCTACGACAGCTTCACCCGCGTGTACGCCCCGGCGCGCGAGCTGGTGCAAGGCGGTGTGCCGATGGGGGAGATCAAAGGCGCACCTTTGCGTTTCAACCTGGAGGGCGCGCGCTTTTCAAGGCCAGGCTTGCTGGTCTGCGGCGAAGCGGCGGGCAGCACTTACTCGTTCACGGGCGAGGGCATCGGCAAGGCCTTGCACACCGGCATGTTGGCCGCCCAGGCGGTGATCGATGGGCGCGAGAAGGGCTGGGGCGATGCCCAGGTGCGTGCCAGCTTCGAGGGGCAACTGAACGCCCTCAAGCCGCGCTTCAAGATGTACCAGCGCGCCAACTGGGTCAACCGTCAGCCCTGGTTGGCCGACGTGGTGGTCTGGCGCGCGCAACGCAGCGCCAAAATCCGCCAGCGCATCAGTGGCCTGCTCGATGAAACCAGCAACCCCGGCCACCTGCTGACGGCCAAGGGCTTGCTGAAACTTTTCACCGAATAGCGATCACTTCACTTCTTCAGCGATTCGATCAGATCGATGTAGGTTTGCTTGGCCTGGTCGGACGTCTTGCCCTTGAGGGCGGCCCAGGCGTCGTACTTGGCGCGCGCCACGAAATCCATCATGCCAGGGCGGTCGCCTTGCACATCGCCCACGGTGGCTTGCTTGAAGAGCGAGTAGATCTTCAGCAGGGTGTCGTTGTCGGGCTTGGCAGGCAGCAGCTTGGAATTGGCCACAGCGGCTTCGAATTGGGTGGTCAGGTCGGTCATGTCTGTCTCCTTATGGGTCTGCCAATCTTACTGCTGACTCTTTCGGCCATCAGCCCCTTGATCACGGTGGCTGTTGGCCCGCATGCGGCAGGCTTTTGACGCGCTCCCTACAATGCGGCACCTCATGAGTGCAGTTTCATTCCAACAAGTCACCAAATCCTACGTTTCGGCCGGGCGAGAAGTCGCGGCCTTGCAGGGCGTCAGCTTTGACATCAAAGAGGGCGAATTCTTCGGCCTGCTGGGGCCCAACGGTGCCGGCAAAACCACCCTCATCAGCATCCTGGCGGGCTTGAGCCGAGCCACCACCGGCAAGGTGGCGGTGCAGGGGCACGATGTCGTCACCGACTATGCCTTCGCGCGCCGCCAACTGGGCGTGGTGCCGCAAGAGCTGGTCTTCGACCCCTTCTTCTCGGTGCGCGAAACCTTGATGATCCAGAGCGCCTATTTCGGGCTGAACAAAAACGGCGCCTGGGTCGACGAGTTGCTGCACCACCTGGGTTTGAGCGACAAGGCCGATGCCAACATGCGCCAACTGTCGGGCGGCATGAAGCGGCGGGTGCTGGTGGCCCAGGCCCTGGTGCACAAGCCACCGGTTATCGTGCTGGACGAGCCCACGGCGGGCGTGGATGTGGAGTTGCGCCAAACACTTTGGCAGTTCATCGCGCGGCTCAACAAGGAAGGCCACACGGTGCTGCTGACCACGCATTACCTGGAAGAGGCCGAGGCCTTGTGCCACCGCATCGGCATGCTCAAGCAGGGCAAGCTGGTGGCGCTGGACCGCACCTCGGCCTTGCTGGCCGGCACGGCCCACACCATGCTGCGTTTCAAGACTGATGATCCTTTGCCGGTGGGGCTGGCCGAGCGGGCCCGCATCACCGGCCGCATCGTGCAACTCCCGGCCCATGACGCGGCCGAGATCGAGCAGATCCTGGCCACCTTGCGGCAAAGCCAGTGCCGGGTTGAAGACCTGGAAATCGGCCGGGCCGACCTGGAAGACGTCTTCCTCAGCATCATGCAGGGGGTGCACGCATGAGCGGCCTGATCAACGCGCTGGGCCTGTCGGGTGCCCGGCCGCTGTTTGTCAAGGAAGTGCTGCGTTTCTGGAAGGTGGCCTTCCAGACCGTGGCCGCGCCCGTGCTGACCGCCGTTTTGTACCTGCTGATCTTTGGCCACGTGCTGCAAGGCAAGGTCGAGGTGTTCAACGGCGTGGGCTACACCCGCTTCCTGATCCCCGGCCTGGTCATGATGAGCCTGCTGCAGAACGCCTTTGCCAACAGTTCCTCGTCGCTGGTGCAAAGCAAGATCACTGGCAACCTGGTGTTCCTGCTGCTGACGCCGCTGTCGCACCGGGCTTGGTTTGTTGCCTATGTGGGTGCGTCGCTGGTGCGGGGGCTGGCCGTGGGGCTGGGCGTGTTCCTGGTCACGGGCTGGTTCGCGCCGCCCGGCCTGGCCGAGCCCTGGTGGGCGGTGATTTTCGCGGTGCTCGGGGGCTCGCTGCTGGGCGCGCTCGGCCTGATCGCCGGTCTGTGGGCCGAAAAATTTGACCACATGGCGGTGTTCCAGAACTTCATCATCATGCCCATGACGTTTTTGTCGGGCGTGTTCTATTCGGTGCATTCGCTGCCGCCGTTCTGGCTGGGCCTGTCGCACCTGAACCCGTTTTTCTACCTGATCGATGGTTTCCGGCGCGGTTTTTTTGGCGTCAGCGATGTCAGCCCCTGGCTCAGCCTGGGCGTGGTGGGCAGCGCCACACTCGGGGTTTCGCTGATCGCCCTGCACCTTCTCAAGACCGGGTACAAAATCCGGCATTGACCGACCTTTTTCGTTTGATTTTGCCGAGAGCACCCACCATGGCCGACCCCACCGCCGCTGAAGTCCAGCACTACATTGCCGAGGGCTTGCCCTGCGCCCACCTGGAAGTGGAGGGCGACGGCCAGCATTTTTTCGCCACCATCGTCTCCACCGAGTTCGAGGGCAAGAACCGTGTCGCCCGCCACCAGCGCGTTTACCAGGCCCTGGGCGATAGAATGCGGGCTCAGATCCACGCCCTGTCGATGAAGACATTGACCCCGGCGGAATGGGCCGAAAAAGCCTGATCTGATCGCGAATTTTCGTTATTTACCGATTCACCCCGGCGCGAACTGCGGAACCAGACCTCCGCTGACCTCGCGCCCTTTGTGCTTTTCATGGACAAACTCCTGATCCGTGGCGGTCGCCGTCTTCAAGGCGAAGTGACCATTGCCGGCGCCAAGAATGCCGCGCTGCCCGAACTGTGCGCCGCGCTGCTCAGCGCCGAGCCCGTGACCCTGGCCAACGTGCCCTTGCTCAAGGACGTGGCCACCACGTTCAAGCTGCTGAGCAACATGGGCGTGGTGTGCGAGCGCCATGCCGACCAGGACGACCACGTCACGCTTGACGCTGGCCGCGTGAACAACCCCGAGGCCCCCTACGAGCTGGTCAAGACCATGCGCGCCTCGATTCTGGTGCTGGGCCCATTGCTGGCCCGCTTTGGCCGCGCCCGCGTGTCGCTGCCAGGTGGCTGCGCGATTGGTTCACGCCCGGTTGATCAGCACATCAAGGGCCTGCAGGCCATGGGCGCGCAGATCACGGTCGAGCATGGCTACATCGAAGCGCGCACTGCCTTGGGCGCCGATGGCCAGCCGCAGCGCCTGAAGGGCGCGCGCATCACCACCGACATGGTCACCGTCACCGGCACCGAGAACCTGCTGATGGCCGCCAGCCTGGCCGAAGGCGAGACCATCCTTGAGAACGCGGCGCAAGAGCCCGAGATCACCGACCTGGTCGACATGCTGATCGCCATGGGCGCCAGGATCGAAGGCCGTGGCACCCACCGCCTGCGCATCCAGGGCGTCGACAAGCTGCACGGTTTGAGCAGCAGCGCCCCGCACCAGATCATCCCCGACCGCATCGAGACCGGCACCTTCCTGTGCGCCGTGGCCGCCACCGGTGGCGACGTCACCCTGCGTCGCGCCAATGCCGACCACCTTGAGGCCGTCATTGAAAAGCTGCGCGAGGCTGGCGTGTCGATCGAATCGGGCGAGGACTGGATCCGCGTGCAAGCCAGCGGCCGCGCCAAGGCCGTGGGTTTCCGCACCCGCGAGTACCCGGCTTTCCCGACCGACATGCAGGCGCAGTTCATGGCGCTCAACTGCGTGGCCGAGGGCACGGCCGTGATCCATGAAACCATTTTTGAAAACCGCTTCATGCACGTCAACGAGCTGGTGCGCCTGGGCGCCCGGATCGACATCGACGGGCACACGGCGGTGGTGACGGGCGTGCCGCAGTTGTCGGGCGCCATCGTCATGGCCACCGATTTGCGCGCGTCCGCGGGCCTGGTCATCGCAGGCCTGGTGGCCGATGGCGAAACCCTGATCGACCGCATCTACCACCTTGACCGGGGCTACGACCGCATGGAAGCCAAGCTGCGCGCCATCGGCGCCGACATCGAACGAGTCAAGGCCCCCGCATGAGCAACCCCGGCATGATCACCCTGGCTTTGTCCAAAGGCCGCATCTTCGAAGAGACCTTGCCCTTGCTGGCCGCCGCCGGCATCGAGGTCACCGAGGACCCTGAAAAGTCCCGCAAGCTGATCCTGTCCACCAACCGCCCCGACGTGCGCGTGGTACTGGTGCGCGCCACCGATGTGCCCACCTATGTGCAGCATGGCGGCGCCGACATCGGCGTGGCGGGCAAAGACACCCTGATCGAGCACGGCGGCGACAACCTCTACCAGCCGCTGGACCTGAACATCGCCAAGTGCCGCATGAGCGTGGCCGTGCGCGCCGACTTCGACTACGCCACGGCGGTCAAGCAAGGTTCGCGCATCCGCGTGGCGACCAAGTACACGACGATTGCCAGCGAGCACTTCGCCAACAAGGGCGTGCACGTGGACCTGATCAAGCTGTATGGCTCGATGGAGTTGGCCCCTTTGATCGGTGTGGCCGATGCCATCGTTGACCTGGTTTCCACCGGCAACACGCTCAAGGCCAACCACCTGGTCGAGGTCGAAGAGATCATGCAGATCTCCTCGCGCCTGGTGGTCAACCAGGCTTCGCTCAAGCTCAAGCGCGAAGCCATCCGCCAAGTCATCCAGGCCTTTGAATCGGCCATCCCTGCCTGAGTCCTTGCACGACACCATGACCGTCAACATCCGCCACCTCGACACCGCCCAGCCTGACTTTGAAGCCGCCTTTCACAAGGTGCTGCATTGGTCGGCGGCCACGGACGTCGAGATCGAAAACCGCGTCGGCGCCATCCTGGCCGATGTGCGTTTGCGGGGGGATGACGCTGTGCTGGAGTACACCGGGCGTTTTGACCACCTCCAGGCCGACAGCGTTGCAGCGCTGGAGTTGGGTACGGCCGAGCTGAAAGCA
>NZ_JAUSAR010000011.1 GCF_030652515.1 Aquabacterium sp.
GCTGCGGAACTCGCTGGCCTACGGCCAGCTCAAACAGTCCTCGCCGACCCCTCGCTGCGCGAGGGGCAACCCGCCGTGGCCTGTGCGCCTCGCCGCCCCCGAAGTCGCCCCGCCCGCCTCCGCCTCATCCCTGATCGCCCCGCTGGTGGCGCAGCACGATTGCGGCCGTGGCAGCCCACCAGCGGGGCGAAAAAGGGCTGGGGCGGTCTCCGGCGGGGCGCCTGGCTTGGTGCTGAGAAGCGCAGTGCCGAGGTGGCGCGCGACAGCGCGCATCGTCATCTGCCTGGCCGTGGTTGTTTGAGTGCAGCGGCCAAAGGCCGCGAAACGAGTTCCACGGCCCCACCTCGGCACGAGCATCGCAAGGCAGTCCCGCTACCAGCGGGACCACCAAGCTGAAGCCCTGCCGGAGACCGCACCAGCCCGCGCCCCGCGCTACCAGATAAAGCGATCAACCCTCAGCGGACAAAGCCACTCAGAAAGAGTCGTCGAGGATGAGCAGCGCCTCATCGCGCCAATAGGCCGCCGCCGCAAAGAAGCCTTCCCACACGCAGCCATTGCAGCCACGCCCACAACAACTGGTGGGTTCGGGCGGAGGCGGGCGCAACTCAACCCCACGTGCCTGGGCCTGCGCTTGCAGGGCCGCAAACATGCGCTGGGCCGAAGCCAGATCGGTGAGCGGAAAGTCCATGAACGTCAACGTCAACTCAGGCACGAACCCCAAGGCGCCACAGCGAGGTCAGCTCGGCCTGGCGGGCCGCGTGCAAAGGGTCGTTGTCGTCGGTGGCCTTGGGATGGCGGGGCTTCACATCCAGGCGATCGATGACGGTGAGTCCAGCGCCATCCATGGTCGCCTGCAATTCGGCCCGCGAACGCAAGCCCAGGTGCTCGGCCAGGTCCGACATGATCAACCAGCCTTCGCCGCCGGGCTCCAGGTGCGCGGCCAGGCCGTTCAGGAAGCCCTTCAGCATGCGGCTGTCGGGGTCGTAAACCGCGTGCTCGATGGGCGAGCTGGGGCGGGCGGGCACCCACGGTGGATTGCAGACGATCAATGGGGCGCGGCCCTCGGGAAAGAGGTCTGCCTGCACGATGTCAACCTGGGCAGCCAAGCCCAACCGGTCGATGTTCTCGCGTGCGCAGGCCAGGGCGCGCGGGTCCTGGTCGGTTGCGATCACGCGGCTCACACCACGGCGGGCCAGCACAGCGGCGATCACGCCGGTGCCCGTGCCGATGTCGAAAGCCACGGATTTGTTGGCGGGCAGCGGGGCCTTGGCCAACAAGTCGATGTACTCGCCCCGCACCGGCGAGAACACGCCGTAGTGAGGGTGGATGCGGTCTTTCAGGAAAGGGATCTCGACCCCTTTCTTGCGCCACTCGTGCGCGCCGATCAGGCCCAACAGTTCGCGCAAAGAGACCACGCTGGCCTCGGTGCCGGGGCCATAGGCCTCTTCACACGCTTGCTGTGCATCGGGTGCGCGGCGCAGTGGGATCGCGTAGTCAGCGCCCAAGGGGATCAACACCGAAGCCAGAACGCGTGCGCGCTGGGCCTGGGCCTGGCGGTGCAGGTTGAAGGCCTCGGCAGGCGTGGATGAAGTCTTGCGCGTCTTGCGGTCAGCCCGGCGAGACAAGGCCTGCACCAGGTGGCGGGCGTTCTGGTAGTCGCCACGCCAGAGCAATCCGGTGCCTTCGCAGGCCAGCCGGTACGCGGTGTCGGCGCTCATGCGGTCATCGGCCAGCACCACGCGCTTGGGCGGGGGCGTGGCGCTTTCAGAGCGCCAGCGGGCGGATTGATCCTGCTCGGCCTCGGTCCAATGGACCAAGGGGAAAGGCGCTTCAAGCGCAGAAGGGGAAGGTGTGGTGAGGCTCATTGGGGCTTTCCCAATGAGTGTAAGTCAGGCGACTGCGCTGACGTCGTCGATCCGTCAGGCTTGCAGGTTGATCAGCGTGCCCATCATGTCTTGCTGGGTGCGCACGGTGTGCAGGTTGGCCTGGAAAGAATAGGTGGACGAGATCTGCTTGACGATGTCGGCGGCCAGGTCGTGCGCGATGGTTTGGGTTTGCTCGACGGTGGTGGCCACACCGCCATTGGGCAACTCGCGCTGGCTGACGACCTCGCGTTTGAAGTTCGCTGTTTGCCCGTTGGCAATGTTGTGGGCCGAGCTGTCCAGTTGCTGGAGGGCTGCGGTCATGCCGGATCGGCCGATCGATGAGACTGCGTTCATGGTGAACCTCAAGATCAATGACACAAGCTGTCAATGAAATGTAGGTCTTATCCGCAGACCGCGCTGACCGATAAGTGGCCAGGGCGGGAATTGTTCATGGCGGAGGCGCTTTGGGTGGCGCTTTGCACAGCACGGCCATCTGCGCCTTGTCGTTGGTGGGGGTGTTGAGGTTGCCGGTGATGCGGTCCCACAGGCGCACGGGGTAGAGCTGGTCGTTGGCCATGCGCTGGTAGTGGTGAGCCTGGCGCCGCACGTCGTAGCCATGCGGGCACAGGCGCTGGGCCTCGGCTTCCAACTGCGCGATGCTGGTGCCCGCCAGCTCGTAGGCCGCTTCACCGCTGCCCGTGGCCACAGGGGTGACCCGCACCGTGGCGCAGCCCAGCAGGGCAGCCAGGGGCAGGGCGACGGTCAGGGCTTTCAGGTGCAGGTGGTTCATCTCAGGATGGCGTGGATTCGGCGACGCGTTTGGCCAAGTGTGCCAGCGCGTCTTCTACCTGATCCACCAATATCAGGCACAGATCCCCCGGAGACAAACGGTGCAAGGCGGTGTCGATGGCCACGAACTCGCCGCGGATCTCGTCGATGTTGCGGGTGCGCTTGGCGTCTTTCAGGCCGTCGCGCAGCAAGGCCAGCACTTCGCCATCGACGCGGCCGCGCTGGCAGGCGTCCTGGAAGAGCAGCACGTCGTCGAAGGCGTCGCCCAGGATGGCGGTCTGCTCACGGATGTCGTCGTCGCGGCGGTCGCCAGCGCCGCTGATGACCACCGAGCGATGCTTGGCCGGGATGCCTTCCACGGCCGAGACCAGGGCGCGCATGGCGTCGGGGTTGTGGCCGTAGTCGGCGATCACGGTGGCGCCCTTGTAGTCCATCACGTTGAAGCGGCCGGGGGCGTTGTCGGCGTCGTTCACGAAGCTGGCCAGGCCGCTGCGCACGGCGTCCCAGTCCAGTCCCACGCCCCAGGCGGCCGCCACGGCGGCCAGCACGTTCTCGACCTGGAAGCCGATGGTGCCGTTGCGGGTGATGGGGATGTCGCGCAGCGGGATGCGCTCGCGCCAGGCGCCTTGCGCGGCCACGATCGAGTCGCCATCGACGAACACGGTGCGCTTGTTCTGCGCGCGGTGCGTGGCCATCACGGGGTGGTGGTGGCTTTGCGCGAAGAAGATGATTTCGCTCACGCACTTGCTGGCCATGGCCGACACATTGGGATCAACGGCGTTCAGCACGGCATAGCCCTTGGGCGAGACGTTCTGCACGATCACACGCTTGAGCACGGCCAGGTCTTCCACCGTGGTGATGTAGTTCAGGCCCAAATGGTCGCCCGAACCGATGTTGGTGACCACGGCGACCTGGCAGCGGTCAAAGCCCAGGCCTTCGCGCAGCACGCCGCCACGCGCGGTCTCGAACACAGCCGCGTCCACATCGGGGTGCATCAGCACATTGCGGGCGCTCTTGGGGCCGCTGCAATCGCCGCTGTCGATCTGGCGGCCTTCGACGTAGACGCCGTCGGTGTTGGTCATGCCCACGCGCAGGCCGGTGGCGGCCAGCAGGTGCGCGATCAGGCGTGCGGTGGTGGTCTTGCCATTGGTGCCGGTGACGGCCACGACCGGGATGCGGCCATCGTCGCCGGGGCCGAAGAGCTCGGCCACCATGGCCTCGCCCACTGGCCGGCCCTTGCCGAAGGAGGGCGTCAGGTGCATGCGCAGGCCGGGCGCGGCGTTCACTTCCACGATGCCGCCGTGCTGTTCTTCCAACGGCTTGAGCACGGTCTCGCAGACCACGTCAACACCGCAGATGTGCAGGCCGACCATCTGGGCGGCGGCCACGGCGCGGGCTGCTACTTCGGGGTGCACGTCGTCGGTCACATCGGTGGCGGTGCCGCCGGTGCTCAGGTTGGCGTTGTTGCGCAGGATGACGCGGCGGCCCTTGTCAGGCACCGAGTCGGGCTTGAGGCCTTGCACGCCCAGCCGCGCCACGGCGATCTCGTCGAAACGGATTTTGGTGAGCGAGGTGGCGTGGCCCTCGCCACGCTTGGGGTCCTGGTTGACGATGTCGACCAACTGGCGCACGGTGTGCTGACCATCGCCGATCACTTGCGGCGGGTCGCGCCGGGCAGCGGCCACCAGGCGGTCACCCACGACCAGCAGGCGGAAATCGTCGCCGGGCAGGTACTTCTCGACCATGACTTCGCCGTACTCGAAGGCGGCCTTGTAGGCGATGTCCAGGTGATCGCGGCTGACGATGTTGACCGTCACGCCCTTGCCCTGGTTGCCATCTTGCGGCTTGACCACCACGGGCAGGCCGATCTCCAGGGCCACGGCCCAGGCTTCGTCCAGCGACTGCACCGGGCGGCCCATGGGCACGGGCACCCCGGCGGCGTGCAGCAGCTTCTTGCTCAGGTCCTTGTCCTGCGCGATGGACTCGGCCACGGCGCTGGTGGAATCGACCTCGGCGGCCTGGATGCGGCGCTGGCGCGAGCCCCAGCCGAACTGCACCAGGCTGCCTTGCGTCAGGCGCCGCCACGGGATGCCACGCGCGATGGCGGCGTCCACGATGGCGCCGGTGCTGGGCCCCAGGCGCTCGCTCTCATCCAGCTCGCGCAATTGCGTGATGGCCGCGGCCACGTCGAACTCGGTGTTGTTCAGGGCGGCGTTGACCAAGGACTGGGCCAGCTCGAAGGCCAGGCGGCCCACGGCTTCTTCCGAGTACTCGACCACGGCCTGGTACACGCCGGGCTCCACCGTCACAGCGGTGCAGCTGAAGGTGACGGGGCAGCCAGCCTGGGCTTGCAGCGCCAGCGCGGCGGTTTCCAGCACATGAGCCAGCGACACCTTGGTGTTGGCCCCCCGGTGCTGCAATGCGCCGATGGTCGGGAACAGCGCACGCACACGCGCTTCGAAGCCCGGCAGGTTGACGATCGAGCGTTCGGCCTCGGTGCAGGCCACGATGGCCTCCATGGCGGTGTGTCGGCTCCAGAGGTTGGGACCCCTCAGTGCCCGGATGCGGGAAACGTCCATCAGCGTGTCTTCTTTCTTCTTGTGCTTTGCTTCTTCAGCGGGCGTAGGTGAAACCCAGCGTGGGCCGCGCTGGCGACAGATCAGCGTCGAAGGTTTCGATGCCCGCGGTGATCAGGTCGGGCTTGATGTCCAGCGCCCAGGCGGCGGCCACGGCGGCCAGCAGGGTGCTTGATGAGACGGGCGTGCCGCGACCTTGGCGCAAGGTCAGGTTGCTCAGCTCGCTCAGGGTGTTTTCAAAAGCGCCATTGGCCAGCACGACGATGCCCTGGCGCATGAAGACGGCGCGGCCACCTTCGGCTCGGTGGCTCACGATGGTGGCCAGCTGCGGGTCTTCGCCATACAGCACAGCCTGGCCGTCGCACAGCGAGGCCATGGCCGCGATGCGCTCGTCGTTCGCGTTGAGCACGGCCGAGCCTTCGGGCAAGACCACGTCCACCTGCGTGCGCATGACCTTGACGAGCTGGTCGGACTCGCTGATGTCGAACTCGGCCAGATCGGCCGCGCCTTCCAGGTCGGTGACCACGCCCACGTGACAGCGGTCATAAGGCAGGCCATCGCGCAGGATGGCGTGGGCGCCGCTTTCGAACACGGCGGCTTCCACCGACCGGTTCATCAGCAGGCGGTGGCCGGCCTCCCAATGGGCGGCGTCCTGTCGCTCAACCTGGCGGCGGTCCAGGAACAGGCCGTCCCGGCAGGCCAGGCCCACGTACTTGCCGCTCAAGTGGATCAGCCAGGTGATCAGGCGCGCCAAGGTGCTGGTGCCTTGCGAACCGGTGATGCCCACGATGGCGATGCGGCCGTCGTCGTCTTCCGGGAAGAGGTGATCGACGATGGCGCGGCCCACGGGGCGAGGCGAACCTTCGGCTGGTTTCAGGTGCATCAGCAGACCGGGCCCGGCGTTGACTTCAACGATGGCGCCGCCTTGCGATTTCAAAGGGCGGGAGATGTCTTGGGCGACCACGTCGACCCCCGCGATGTCCAGGCCCACCACCCGGGCGGCCAGGGCCACGGCGTGTTCCACCTCGGGGTGGACGTCGTCGGTGCAATCCAGGGCGACGTTGCCATTGCGCTGGATCAGCACCTGGCGGCCGGGATCGGGGATGGCGTCGATGCTGAGGTTCTGGCGCTGCAGGTCGAGCAGCACGGCCTCGTCTTCCAGGGGCTTGATGACGTTGAGCGGGAAGTCTTCGTTCAGGCCTCGGCGCGGGTCGGTGTTCAACTGTGCGTCGATCAACTGCATGACGGTGGAGCGGCCGTCGCCGGTCACCCAGGCGGCTTCGCCCCGGGCGGCGGCGACCACTTTGCCGCCCACCACCAGCAGGCGGTGCTCGTGGCCACGGATGAATTTCTCAACCAGCACCTCGCTGCCGTGCTTGTCGGCCACCTCGAAGGCGGCTTCGACCTCGGCCTGGGTCTTCAGGTCCAGGGCCACGCCCCGGCCATGGTTGCCGTCGCTGGGCTTGACCACCACGGGCAGGCCCATGTCTTGCGCGGCTTCCCAGGCGGCTGCTGGGCTGTCCACCACTTCGCCCTCGGGCACGGGCACGCCGCAGGCTTTGAGCAGGCCCTTGGTCAGGTCTTTGTCACCCGCGATGCCTTCGGCGATGGCGCTGGTCAGGTCGGTTTCGGCCGTCCAGATGCGGCGCTGGCGGGCACCATGGCCCAGCTGGACCAGGTTGCCTTCGTTGAGGCGGATGTGGGGAATGCGCCGGTCAGTGGCGGCGGAGACGATGCAGGCCGTGCTGGGGCCGAGGTAGCAGTCGTCCACCTGGTCGCGCACCTTGGCCACGGCGGCGGCCACGTCAAAAGGCTGTTCGTTGATGGCCGCCATCAGCAGGGCGTGCCCTTCGGCCAGGGCGGTGCGCGCCACGTGCTCATCGCGGGCGCGGAACACCATGCGGTAGACGCCGGTGGTTGAGGTGCTGCGCGTTTGCCCAAAACCCGTGGGCATGCCGGCCAGGTTCAGCAGTTCGATCACCACGTGTTCCAGCACGTGGCCAGCCCAGGTGCCTTCCTTCAGGCGCTCCAGGAAGCCGCCGCGCTCGCCGACACCGCAATGGTGTTCGATCAGGGCGGGCAATTGGGCCACCAGCCGATCATTGAACCCGGGCAGCAGGTTGGAGGGGTAATCTTCCAGCAAACCCAAGTCGAGCCAGACTTCCAGCACGGGGCGGTAGGTCCAGACATTGGGGCCGCGCAAATAGTTGATGCGCAGCAGTTTGATGTCGTCCATTCTTGTCATGTTCTTGTGCGTTCTGGCGACCGTTCAGGCGGTGCGCGACCCGGGATTGTGCTTGAGGCGGCTCAGCTTGCTTGGGTGAGCAGCACCCGCAAAGTGCCCTGATTCGGCGAGAATCCGCGATTGCGCTACGAAATCAAAATGCAACATCATCATCCTGTTGACGCTCGCGGGGCCCTGGCCAAACACGCTCAGGCAGGCCTGCAGGCCCAGCTTGCAAAAGAAGAGAACGTTTTAGCCACCCTGATGGTTGACCTGGACCCGCATCTGCGGTTTTCCCAGGGGGTGTTGGTGCTGACCGACCGCCGCCTGCTCTCCCAAGACGCCCCGGAGGGCGCCTGGCATGCCTGGTCTTTGGCCGACGGGCTGGCCTTGCGGCATGTTGACCACGCCGGGGTCGGCACCCTGGAATTGCACGATGCGCATCGGCGGCTGGCCCATTGGCACTTCACCATGGCCAGGGGGCCTTCCGCCCAGGGTTTCCAGACATTGTTCGATCGCCAGCAGGCGCTGCTGAAAGCGGGTGGCCTGCCAGCCCAGGACGACGATGCCTTGCCGCTGTGCCCCTCCTGCCTGGCCCCCCTGCCCACTGACAGCCCCGAATGCCCCGCCTGCGACCGCGGTGCTGACGATGAGCCCCCTTCAACCTGGGTACTGCTGCGCCTTTGGCGCTTCGCCCGTCCCTACCAGGGGCAACTGGCGCTGGGTTTCGGCCTGACCCTGGCCTCCACCGCCGCCACCCTGGTGCCGCCCTACCTCAGCATCCCGCTGATGGACAAGGTGCTGATTCCCTTCCAGAGCGGCCAGACCATCGACACCTGGTACGTGGCCGCCTTGCTGGGCGGTTTGCTGATCTCGGCCTTGCTGGCCTGGAGCCTGGGCTGGGCGCGCACCTACGTGCTGGCCCTGGTGTCCGAGCGCATCAGCGCCGACCTGCGCACCACCACCTTCGAGCACCTGCTGAACCTGTCGCTGGAGTATTTCGGCACCAAGCGCACCGGCGACCTGATGTCGCGCATCGGTTCGGAGACCGACCGCATCAGCGTTTTCCTGTCGCTGCACGCGCTCGATTTCGCCACCGACGTGCTGATGATCACCATGACGGCGATCATCCTGTTCTCGATCAACCCCTGGCTGGCCTTGGTGACTTTGCTGCCTCTGCCCTTCATCGCCTGGCTGATCCACCTGGTGCGCGACCGCCTGCGCACCGGCTTCGAGAAGATCGACCGCGTCTGGGGCGAGGTCACCAATGTGCTTGCCGACACCATCCCCGGCATCCGCGTGGTCAAGGCTTTTGCGCAAGAGCAGCGCGAGGCCAAGCGCTTCAAGGACGCCAACTGGCACAACCTGGAGATCAACGACAAGCTCAACAAGACCTGGTCGCTGTTCTCGCCCACGGTGTCGCTGATGACTGAGATCGGGCTGCTGGTGGTCTGGGCCTTCGGCATCTGGCTTGTCTCTCACCAGCAGATCACGGTGGGGGTGCTCACCGCCTTCATCGCCTACATCGGGCGCTTTTATGGCCGGCTGGATTCGATGAGCCGCATCGTGTCGGTCACGCAGAAAGCGGCGGCCGGCGCCAAGCGCATTTTCGACATCCTGGACCACGTCTCGAACGTGCCCGAGCCCACGCAGCCGGTGGCACTGCCCACGGTGCAAGGCCGATTGCAGATGGAAGGCATTGGCTTTCGCTACGGCAGCCGCGCCGTGATCCGCGATCTGAGCCTGGACATCCAACCCGGCGAGATGATCGGCCTGGTGGGCCACAGCGGCTCGGGCAAGAGCACCCTGGTGAATCTGATCTGCCGCTTCTACGACGTGAGCGAAGGCGTCATCCGCATCGATGGCACCGACATCCGCCGCGTGGGCGTGGCCGATTTCCGGCGCCACATCGGGCTGGTGCTGCAAGAGCCCTTCCTCTTCTTTGGCACCATCGCCGAGAACATCGCTTATGGCAAGCCCGAGGCCACGCGCGCCGAGATCGTGGCTGCCGCCCGCGCAGCGCATGCGCACGAGTTCATCCTGCGCCTGCCGCAAGGCTACGACTCCGGGGTGGGCGAGCGCGGCCAGGGCCTGTCGGGCGGCGAGCGCCAGCGCATCTCGATCGCGCGGGCTTTGCTGATCGACCCACGCATCCTGATCCTGGACGAGGCCACGTCCTCCGTGGACACCGAGACCGAGAAGGAGATCCAGAAGGCGCTGGACAACCTGGTGCAAGGCCGCACCACCATCGCCATCGCGCACCGCCTGTCCACCTTGCGCAAGGCCGACCGCCTGGTGGTGATGGACCGGGGCCGCGTGGTCGAGGTGGGCCCGCACGACGAGCTGATGGCCAAGCAGGGCGCCTACTGGCGTTTGTACGATGCCCAGGCGCGCAAGGAACAACAGACGGAGTTTCTGGCATGAGCAGCAGCGATGCATTGATGACGTTCACCCTGGCCCGCGATGCCTTTGGCCGCCTGGTCCTGACCGATGCGCAGGGTGTGCACCACGAGGGCGTCACGCCCGTGCGCGCTTTCCCGATCGCAGCGCCCGACGAGGGCGTGTCCCTGGTGGACACCCATGGCCACGAGCTGGCCTGGATCGCGCGCCTGAGCGCGCTGCCCGAGGCACCGCGCCAACTGCTGCAGGAGGAGTTGGCCCTTCGCGAGTTCACGCCGGTGATCGAGCGCCTGGAAGCGGTGTCCACCTTCGGCACGCCCAGCAGTTGGGCGGTGGCCACCGACCGTGGCCCGGCCATTTTTGTGCTCAAGAGCGAGGACGACATCCGCCGATTGGCGGGCGGCGCTTTGCTGATCACCAGCAGCCACGGCGTGCAATTCGCGGTGCGCGACCGGATGGCACTGGACGCGGCATCGCGGCGTTTGCTGGAGCGCTTTCTGTGAACTGAACGGGCGCCAGGGCTTTACACCTGGGGTGGGTCGGCGGTAAGCTGCTTAAAAATGCTGCAATGCAGCAATCAATGTTTGTCAGCGGAGCTTGCCCATGTTCACCCCAGCAGTGTTGAGGTTTGGCGCGGCGCTCATGGGCTTGTCCTTGAGCGCGGCCGTTCAGTCCCAGGTCCTGTCCCGCCTGCCTGCGTTGGGTTTGCAGCGAGATGCGGTCACCGTGTCGGGCCTGTCTTCAGGGGCCTACATGGCCGGGCAGTTCCAGGTGGCGTACTCGGCGTCCTTGTCTGGCGCGGCGGTGTTGGCAGGCGGGCCCTATGGTTGTTCACGCGGCAGCGTGTCGGCTGCCATGTTCAACTGCTCGTGCCCGGCCGATCAGAACTTTTTATTGAGTGCCCTGACGGCCATGGGCGCGGGTTGCCAGGTGTTCAACCCGGATGTGTACCTGGCGTTCAGCGAGAAGGCGGTGAAGGGCAATGCCAGTGCCATTGACGGCACCTTCCACTTGAAGAACCACCGCATCTGGCTGTTCTCGGGCGGCCAGGACCATGTGGTGGACGCCCAACTCGTGAAGGCGGCCGAAAAGTTCTACCAGCGTTTGGGCGTGCCTGCGGCGCAGGTGCACCACGAGGCCAACCCCGAGGCGGGGCATGGTTTTCCGAGCCCGCTGGCCACCCAGGCTTGCAGCCTGACCCACACCCCTTTCCTGACGCAATGCAATGTGGACGCCGCGGGCGAGTTGCTGAAGTGGCTGTACCCCAGCACGCCCGCGATGCAAGCCGGCACGGCCGAGGCAGGCGCCTTGAAGCAATTCAATCAGGCCACCTACGATGACCCCACCGTGTTCAGCAGCCTGGACAGCACCGGTTGGGCGTATGTGCCCAAGGCCTGCGAACAGCCGGGTGCCCGGTGCCGTTTGCACGTGGCTTTCCATGGGTGCGAGCAAGGGCAGAACTTTGTGCAGGATGGCAAAAAGTTCGGCCTGCAGTTCGTGAAGGACGCGGGCTACAACCGCTGGGCCGAGGCCGGTCGCATCGTGGTGCTCTACCCGCAGGTCAAGCCCAGCGACAAGGGCAACTTCTTCAGCCCCTACCAGTTCAACCCCAAAGGGTGCTGGGACTTCTGGGGCTACACCGAGAAGTTCGCAGCCTTGAACCCGGGGGCGCCGAACTTTGCCAGGCAGTCGGCGCCGCAGATGAAAGCGGTGAAGGCGATGATGGATGATTTGCTGAAGGGCGCACAGTGAGCAGGATTGTCACGCGCGAACCCCTCTTGTCACCAGGAATCCTGTTCAAACTTCATGCAACGCCGCACATTCAATCAGTTTGAATCATGCATGGAAAAGCAGTTGGCCCAATGACACTCGCAGTAACAGGCGCATGAGCGTGCAGTCCCATGCCATGGCTCAGCAGCTTGCTCCCGAAGAGCCTCTGCTCGGGAACAAGATCGCCACCTTCTTCCTGACCTCGCTGCCTGAGCAGCGAACCCGCATCGTGCGCTCGCTTTGGTCGGCGTTGGTGGTGGTCATGTGCGTGGGCTTGATCGCCTATGCGATCCACACCGACCTGATGGAACCCGTTGAGGGGTGGGCCTTGTCGTGCGCCATGATCGCCTCGAACCTGGCCTTTTATATGGCCTTGCGCACTGGTTTCAACCTGCGCTTTGCCGATCCGGCATTGACCCTGCCCCAGGTGCTGGCGGCCTTGACCTGGATTGCGGGCTGCTATGGCGCCACCAGCGAAGCGCATGGGGGCCTGCTCATGTTCGTGGCCTTGGTGCTGGTGTTTGGTGCCTTCAACCTGTCACCACGGCGTGCGCGCATCACCAGCTTGTATGCCGTTGTGGTCATGGGGATGGTGATGGCCATCAAGAGTTTGCATGACCCCTTGCGCTACCAGCCTCGCGTCGAGTGGGCGTACTTCATTTTCCTGGTGACGATGGTGCCGACCGTGGCGGTCCTGGCGGCGCACCTGCACAAGATGCGCCAGCACCTCCGAGGGCAAACGGCCGACCTGGTCTCGGCGTTGGCGCGCATTCAGGACATGGCGGCGCGTGATCCGCTGACGGGTCTGATCAATCGCCGCAAGATGCTCGATGTCCTGGCGCAGCATGCCGCCTTGAGTCAGCGGGAGGTGTTGGCCTTCTCGCTGGCCTACATCGATCTGGACCACTTCAAGCAGGTGAATGACAGCTGGGGCCACCGCGTGGGTGATGAGGTGCTGCGGGGTTTTGCCGACGAGGCCCAGCGCTTGCTGCGCGAAACCGACGTGATGGCGCGTTGGGGCGGCGAAGAGTTCCTGGTGTTGTTGCCTGACCTTCCGCCGGGCAGCCCGATCATCGCGGTCGAGCGCATGCGTTCGGTTCTGGCCGGGATGGGTCTCAGTGCGAGCGCTCCGGCATTGCGCATGACGTTTTCAGCGGGCATCGCCGTTCATCGCTTGGGCGAGACGATGGATGAAACGATTGAACGCGCGGACAAGGCGCTTTACCAGGCCAAGGCCTCGGGGCGCAATCAGATCGTGGTGGCGAGTGCCTGAGGTTCAGTCAAGCACCCATCAATTCAATCGCCACCGCCGTGGCCTCGCCGCCCCCAATGCACAGCGCAGCCACCCCGCGCTGCCCCCCGCTTTGCCGCAAGGCGTGCAGCAGCGTGACGATGATGCGGGCGCCCGTGGCCCCGATGGGGTGGCCCATGGCGCAGGCGCCGCCGCGCACATTCACCCTCTCGTTGTCCAGGCCCAGTTCGCGCACAGCGATCATGGGCACGAGCGCGAAAGCTTCGTTGATCTCGAACAGGTCCACTTGCTCGACGGTCCAGCCTGCGCGTGGCATCAGCTTGGTGATGGCGCCCACGGGGGCGCTGGCAAAGTCGCCGGGTTCGGCCGCGTGGGTGCTGTGGGCGATGAGCCTGGCCAGCGGCGTCCAGCCCTGCGTTCTGGCCGTGCTTTCGCGGCACAGCACCAGTGAAGCGGCGCCGTCCGAGATCGAGGCGGAGCTGGCTGGTGTCACCGTGCCGCCTTCGTCCACGCTGCGGAAGGCGGGCTTGAGCCGCGCGATCTTGTCGGGCTGGCACTGGCCTGGCGTTTCGTCCGTGTCCACCAGGCGGCCTGTTGTGCCCTTGACGCCTGGCACTTGAACGGGGCAGATCTCGGCGGCGAACAGGCCGCTGGCCACGGCAGCCTGCGCGCGCTGCACCGACCTCAGTGCGTAGCCATCCTGGCTGTTGCGGTCAAAGCCCAGGCTTTGTGCCATGCGATCGGCGTGTGCGCCCATCAGCTGTCCGTCGTAGGCGTCTTGCAAGCCATCGAAGAACATGTGGTCGATCATCTGGCCATGCCCCAGCCGCTGGCCTGATCGGGCAGAGGGCAGCAAGTAAGGCGCGTTGCTCATTGACTCCATGCCCCCGGCCACGATCACGTCGGCCATGCCCGCGCGCAACTGGTCGTGGGCCAGCATCACCGTCTTCATCCCGGAGCCGCACATCTTGGTCAGCGTGGTGGCGGGCACGCTGACCGGCAAGCCAGCCGCGCGCAAGGCCTGCCGTGCCGGTGCCTGGCCCACGCCGGCCATCAGGCAGCAGCCCATCATCACCTCGTCCACCTGCTCGCCGGGCACGCCTGCCTCGGCCAGGGCAGCCGCGATGGCCGCACCGCCCAGGGCTGGGCCGCTCAACGATGACAAGGCACCTTGGAAGCCGCCGATCGGCGTGCGCCGGGCGGACAGGATCACGATGGGGTCGAGCGCGTTCGTCATCTCACCCCCTCAGGCCGTCTCGGCAAACAGCTCGCGCCCGATCAGCATGCGCCTGATCTCCGACGTGCCCGCACCGATCTCGTACAGCTTGGCATCGCGCCACAACCGCCCCAGAGGGTAGTCGTTGATGTAGCCGTTGCCGCCAAAAATCTGGATGCCTTCGCCCGCCATCCAGGTGGCCTTCTCGGCGCACCACAGGATCAGCGAGGCGCAGTCCTTGCGCACCTGGCGCGCATGGTCCGGCCCCAATGCATCGAGGTTCTTGGCCACGGTGTAGGCGAAGGATCGGCCCGCCTGCAAGGTGGTGTACAGGTCGGCCACCTTGCCCTGGATCAACTGGAACTCGCCGATGGCCTGGCCGAACTGGTGGCGCTCGTGGATGTAGGGCACCACGTTGTCCATCACCGCCTGCATGATGCCCAGCGGCCCGCCCGACAGCACGGCGCGCTCGTAGTCCAGCCCGCTCATCAGCACCTTCACGCCGCCATTGACCTGGCCCAGCACGTTCTCGACCGGCACACTCACGTTGTCGAACACCAACTCGCCAGTGTTGGAGCCGCGCATGCCCAGCTTGTCCAGCTTCTGCGCGATGCTGAAACCGGCCATGCCTTTTTCGATGATGAAGGCGGTGATGCCCTGTGCATTTCGCTCGGGCTCGGTCTTGGCATAGACGACGAGGGTGTGGGCATCGGGGCCGTTGGTGATCCACATCTTGGTGCCGTTGAGCACGTAGTGGTCGCCCTTGAGTTCGGCGCGCAGTTTCATGCTGACCACGTCGGAGCCTGCGCCCGGCTCGCTCATGGCCAGCGCACCAATGTGTTCGCCCGTGATCAGCTTGGGCAGGTACTTGCGCTTTTGCAGGTCGGTGCCGGTGCGGTGGATCTGGTTGACGCACAGGTTGGAGTGCGCACCGTAGCTCAGGGCCACCGAGGCCGAGGCGCGGCTGATCTCTTCCATGGCCACCATGTGGGCCAGGTAGCCCATGTTGGCGCCACCGTATTCTTCGGCGGCGGTGATGCCCAGCACGCCCAGTTCGCCCAGCTTGCGCCACAGGTCCATGGGGAACTGGTCTTCGCGGTCGATGGCGGCTGCGCGTGGTGCGATCTCGGTTTGCGCGAAGTGGCGCACCGCGTCGCGCAGCGCGTTGATGTCGTCACCAAGCTGGTGGTTGAGTCCGGGCAGGTCGTGCATGAGGTGTCTCCTCGGTGGGGATGGTGGGGGCTTGCTCAGGCCGCGGTCTGGGCCGCTTGGGTTGACGCTGATCTTTTGGCCAGCAGG
Organism: Aquabacterium sp.; assembly: GCF_030652515.1. Taxonomy (GTDB): domain Bacteria; phylum Pseudomonadota; class Gammaproteobacteria; order Burkholderiales; family Burkholderiaceae_C; genus Aquabacterium. The sequence continues at coordinate 15,392 of NZ_JAUSAR010000011.1, forward strand.
GCGTTGCTCACGCGCGAGACTGGCTTGCGGCCCAGCACGTTGGAGATGAAGGCGCCAGCGTCGACCAGCAGGTCCAGGTCCAGGCCGGTGCGGATGCCCAGGCCGTGCAGCAGGTAGACCACGTCTTCGGTGGCCACGTTGCCGGTGGCACCCTTGGCGTAGGGGCAGCCGCCCAGCCCCGCGATGCTGCTGTCAAAGGTGTGGATGCCCAACTGCAGGCAGGCGTGGATGTTGGTCAGGGCCTGGCCGTAGGTGTCGTGGAAGTGGCCGCTCAGCTCGGCGATGGGTACTCGCTTGAGGGCCAGCTCCATCACCTCGGTGACACGGCCTGCCGTGCCCACGCCAATGGTGTCGGCGATGCCGATGTGGTCGGCGCCGATGTCCAGCAGGCGTTGCACCACCTCATCGACCTGGTCGAGGCTGACCTCGCCCTGGTAGGGGCAGCCCAACGCGCAAGACACGGCAGAGCGCACCTTCATGCCGTTCGCATGCGCGGCCTCGACCACCGGCCGGAAGCGTTCGATGGATTCCGCGATGGAGCAGTTGATGTTGCGCTGGCTGAAGGCCTCGCTGGCCGCTGCGAAGATCACGACCTCGTTCGCTTTCGCCGCCAAAGCGCCCTCAAAGCCCTTCATGTTGGGCGTGAGCACCGAGTAGCGCACACCGGCCAGGCGCTGGATGCCGGCCATGACCAGGGCGTTGTCGCCCATCTGCGGCACCCACTTGGGGCTGACGAAGCTGGTGACTTCGATCTGGCTCAAACCTGCTTGCTGCAGTTTGTGCACGAGCTCGATCTTGTCGGTGGCGCTGACGGCTTGGGTTTCGTTCTGCAGGCCATCGCGCGGGCCGACTTCAACGAGGGTGACGTGTTGAGGGAGCATGGCTGTTTTCATTTCAAGGTTCTTCGGCCAGGCGCAGCAGCTCGGCGCCTTCGGGCACCTGGTCGCCCGCGGCGCACAGCAGTTCGGAGACCACGCCGTCGCGCGGCGCGGTCATGGTGTGTTCCATTTTCATGGCTTCGGTGACGGCCAGCGCGTCACCCAGCTTGACGGTGTCGCCCACTTTCACCAACAGGGCCACGACTCGGCCGGGCATGAGGGCCGTGAGGCGTCCGCTTGCATGTGTGTTGCTCGCCTGCGCCAGCGGATCGATGAGGCTGAGCAAGGCGTGGCCTGACGGGGCGAAGACTTCGAAGTGATCGCGGTGACGGTAGACGGCCATGGTCAGGCGTTGTCCGGCCAGGGTGATGTCGAAGCGGTCCTGGCCCAATGCCTTGGCCTCAAACACGGCGGTTTGTTCGTCGCATTGAAGCTGGTGAGGTTGGCCATGTTGGCAGACCAACGAGGCGTGGAGGACCTTGCCGTCCAGGTTCAAGGCGAGCGGTCGGCGTGTGCCGCCATGCAATCGCCAGCCATCGCGTTGTGACCAGGGGTCGGCGGTGACCGTGCGGCCTTCATCGTTCAACAGGCGGGCTGCGACACCGGCCACGGCCAGCAGCGGGTCCAGCGGTGCTGGTGAAAACAGCGCATCGTGCTCGCGCTCGATCAGGGCCGTGTCCAGGTCGGCCTGCTGGAAGGATGGCGTGCGGATGATGCGCCGCACGAAAGCCACGTTGGTGTGCAGCCCTGCGATGTGCAGATCGCCCAAGGCCGTGTCCAGGCGGTCCAAGGCCTGCTCTCGCGTCGGGCCCCACACGATGAGCTTGGCGATCATCGAATCGTAGTGGGGCGAGATCTCGTCGCCTTCTCGCACGCCGCTGTCCACGCGCACTGGGCTGACGCTGAAGTTGGACGAGGCGGGTAGCCGGTAGGTGCTCAGGCGGCCCGTGGCAGGCAAAAACTGCTGCAAGGGGTTCTCGGCGCAGATGCGGGCCTCGATCGCGTGGCCCTGGATGGCGAGTTGATCTTGCGTGAGTGGCAGGGGTTCGCCAGAGGCTATGCGCAATTGCCATTCCACCAGGTCCAGGCCGGTGATGGCCTCGGTCACCGGGTGCTCGACCTGCAGGCGCGTGTTCATCTCCATGAAGTAGAAGTTCTTGACCCCTGTGGGGCCGGACCCATCCTGCTCGACGATGAACTCCACGGTCCCGGCACCCACATAGCCCACGCTACGCGCGGCAGCGATGGCAGCGGCGCCCATCTCGGCGCGGCGCTCGGCGCTCATGCCGGGCGCGGGGGCTTCTTCCAACACTTTCTGGTGGCGGCGCTGCACCGAGCAATCGCGCTCGAACAGGTGGACGTAGTGGCCGTGGCTGTCGCCGAACACCTGGATCTCGATGTGGCGAGGCCGCGTGACATAACGTTCGACCAGAACGCGGTCATCGCCAAAACTGGCGGTGGCTTCGCGCTGGCAAGAGGCGAGGGCGGCCGCGAAATCTTCGCTGCGCTGCACGGCTCGCATGCCTTTGCCGCCGCCGCCTGCGCTGGCCTTGATCAACACCGGGTAGCCGATGAAATCGGCCTCGGCCTGCAGGAAGGCGCTTTCCTGGCAATCGCCGTGGTAGCCGGGCACCAGGGGCACACCCGCGCTTTCCATCAAGGCTTTGGCGGCGGACTTGCTGCCCATGGCGGCGATGCTGGAGGCAGGGGGGCCGATGAACACCAGTCCCGCATCGGCACAAGCTTGCGCGAAGCCCGCGTTCTCGCTCAGGAATCCATAGCCCGGGTGAATGGCTTGCGCGCCCGTGGCTTGCGCGGCGGCCAGGATGCGCTCGCCCAGTAGGTAACTTTCGCGGGGAGAGGCCGGGCCGATGCGCACGGCTTCATCGCAGGCGTGCACATGGGCGGCGTCGGCGTCCGCATCCGAGTAAACGGCCACCGTGCGCACGCCCAGGCGCCGTGCGGTGGCGGCGATGCGGCAGGCGATTTCTCCGCGGTTGGCGATGAGGATCTTATTGAACATGGTGGCTCCGCGGAGAAATCGACTGCTGCCCGCTTCGCGTGCCCATGCGATTTGGCTTCGCCGCAAGGCCTTCGGCCTTGTCGCCCCGGTTGGCGATGAGGATTTTCTTGAACATCATTGGGGCTTGCCTTGCCACGGTGGGGTGGTCTTGTGCAGGAAAGCGTTCACCCCGGCCTTGCCTTCGTCACTGGCCCGGATGTCGGCGATGGTGCGCGCGGTCTGGTCGCGCAGGCTGGATGAGAGCGGCACGCCGGCGGTGTCCCTGATGAGGCGCTTGCTGGCCCGGACCGCGTGCGGCCCATTGGCGACGATGGCGTGGATCAAGCCATCGACCACCGTGTCCAGCGCATCGACCGCGCACACTTCCTGCACCAGGCCCAGAGCCTGGGCACGTTGCGCGTTCATGCGTTCGGCGGTCACGAAGTAGCGGTGCGCTGAGCGCTCACCAATGGCGCGGATCACGTAGGGGGCGATGGTGGCCGGGATCAATCCCAGCTTGACCTCGGACAGGCAAAAGCCCGCACTGTCGACCGCCACGGCCATGTCGCAGGCCGCGACCAGGCCCACACCGCCGCCGTAGCAATCGCCCTGCACGCGCGCGATCACCGGCACCGGGCAGTTGGCGATGGCCCAGAGCATGCCGGCCAGGTGCGAGGCATCGGCATGGTTCTCGGCCCAGGAGTAGTCGGCCATGGCGCGCATCCAGTTCAGGTCGCCACCGGCGCTGAAGGCCTTGCCGTGGGCGCCCAGAACAATGGCGCGCACATTCGGATCCTGGCCGATCGATTGAAAGGCGTGGGTCAGCTCCTGGATGGTCTCATCGTTGAAGGCGTTGCGGATGTCGGGCCGGTTGAGCCAGACCTGGGCCACGTGGCCGTGGCGTTGGATGTCGAGTGTGGGCAGGTTCATGGGGTGCTCCTTGGGCTCACATGCGGAACACGCCAAAGCGCGTTTCGCCAATCGGCGCGTTCAGGCTGGCACTCAGGCCCAGGGACAGCACGCGCCGTGTGTCCGCCGGGCGGATCACGCCATCGTCCCACAGGCGGGCCGAGGCGTAATAGGGATGACCTTGTTGCTCGTATTGCTCGCGGATGGGGGCCTTGAAGGCGGCTTCCTCGTCCGCGCTCCACTGGCCGCCCTTGCCCTCGATGCCGTCACGTTTGACCGTGGCCAGCACGCTGGCGGCCTGCTCGCCCCCCATCACGCTGATGCGCGCGTTGGGCCACATCCATAAAAAACGCGGGCTGTAGGCGCGGCCGCACATGCCGTAGTTGCCTGCGCCGAACGAGCCACCAATGATCACGGTGAACTTCGGCACGGCGGCGCAAGCCACGGCGGTCACCATCTTGGCGCCCGCGCGGGCAATGCCTTCGTTCTCGTACTTGCGGCCGACCATGAAGCCGGTGATGTTCTGCAGGAACACCAGCGGGATCTTGCGCTGGCAGCACAGCTCGATGAAGTGCGCGCCCTTGTTGGCGCTTTCAGAAAACAAGATGCCGTTGTTGGCCACGATGCCCACCGGCATGCCGTCGATGTGGGCAAAGCCGGTGACCAGGGTATTGCCATAGCGCGGTTTGAACTCGTCGAACTCGGAATCGTCCACGATCCGGGCGATGACCTCGCGCACATCGAAGGGCTTGCGCGTGTCGGTGGGGATGATGCCGTTGAGCTCGTCGATGTCAAAGCGTGGTGGCCGCGATTCAAGGCAGGCCATCGACGGTGCCTTGCGCCAGTTGAACTGAGCCACGCTGCGGCGGGCCAGGGCCAGTGCGTGGGCATCGTCATTGGCCAGTTGGTCGGCCACGCCCGACAGGCGCGTGTGCACATCACCGCCCCCCAGGTCTTCCACGCTCACGACCTCGCCGGTGGCGGCCTTCACCAAGGGGGGGCCACCCAGGAAGATCGTGCCCTGGTTTTTGACGATGATGGCCTCGTCGCTCATGGCGGGCACGTAGGCGCCGCCTGCGGTGCACGAGCCCATCACCACGGCGATCTGCGGGATGCCTTGGGCACTCATGTTCGCCTGGTTGAAGAAGATGCGGCCGAAGTGGTCGCGGTCAGGGAAGACCTCGTCCTGATTGGGCAGGTTGGCGCCGCCGCTGTCGACCAGGTAGATGCAGGGCAGGCGGTTTTGCTGCGCGATCTCTTGCGCGCGCAGGTGCTTCTTGACCGAGATCGGGTAGTAGGTGCCGCCTTTGACGGTGGCGTCGTTGCACACGATCACGCACTCCACGCCAGAGACGCGGCCGATGCCCGCGATCACGCCCGCGCAGGGTGCGTCGTTGTTGTGCATGTTCAGGGCGGCCAGTGGGGCGATCTCCAGGAAGGGCGTGCCTGGGTCCAGCAAGAGGTCAACCCGGTCGCGGGGCAGCAGCTTGCCGCGTGCCACATGCTTGGCGCGCGGGCCCTCGCCGCCGCCCAGCGCGATGCGGGCCAGTTGCGCGTCCAGGTCGTCGATCAAGGCTTGCATGGCGTGCGCATTGGCCTTGAACTCGTCCGACCGAGGGCTGATGAGGGATTCAAAAGGCATGGTTCATTTCCTCGCGCGCTTCTTGGGCGCGCGTTGGCTGTCCAGTTGTTTCAAGGCCGCGCCCACTTCGTCGCGAAAGCGCGCCAGGGCATCCAGTGAGGCATCGCGCGGCATCAGAGCGCTCCAGATCAGGCCTGTCAGTTGCTCGGCCGTCTCGTCGATCGGTGGGCGCTTGTGCGAGGTGATCGAATCCCACAGCACGTGTTCCATCGAGCCATACACCAGGTCGCGCATCAGGCGCAGGGGCATGTCCTGCCGCACTTCGCCATCGGCCACGGCCTGCGCCAGGCAATCCATCAGCGGTGCGGTGTAGCGGCGTTTGCAGTCGGTGATGACCTCGGCCAACTCGGGCGCGCTGGTGCGGCCTTCGCCCAGCACCAGGGCGCACATGCCCGAGCCATCGGCCAGCAGGGTGAACAGGTGCTGCCTGACCACGTGGCTGAGCTTGGCATGCACGCCGAGCAGGCGCGGCACCTCGCTTTCCAGTTCGGTGCTGATCTCGTCGTACCAGTCCTTGATGACCTGGATGCACAACTCGCGCTTGCCCGGAAAGTAGGTGAAGACGGTGGCCTCGGACACGCCCGCGGCCTCGGCGATCTGGGCGGTGGTGGCGCGGTGAAAGCCCTGTTCGGAGAACACCCGGCGTGCAGCCGCCAGCAACTCCGTGACCCGGAGCTGGGACTTCACACGACGGGGGGCCACGCGTTGCAGTGCTGACATGATCTGTAAGTTGAGTGCGACTCAATTATTGATCGATATGAAGGCGATGTGAACGCTATTTCAAGACAAATTCCGCGTTCAGTTCTTGAGTGAAAGCCATGTGTGGCGAAATGCACCAGGGGTGAAATTCAGGCGGGTAATCCCGGGTGGTGAGTGCGACAAGGCATCCCCAGATTGCTTTGAAGGCCAAAGATTGCGGCCTGTGATGCGGACTATTCGGCACATCAAGAGGTGACGGCCCGCGCCAAGATCTCTACACTGGTTCTGCAGCATGTGGCTGCTTGGAGTTCGTCATGAACGCTCCGCTACCCGATTCGGTCCTCAAGGCCCTGGCGTCGCTCACGCTGGATGACAAGTACGCCATCGAACACGGGACCGCCTTCATGAGTGGCGTCCAGGCCTTGGTGCGCTTGCCCATGTTGCAGCGCACCAGAGATGTGGCGGCCGGCCTGAACACCGCCGGGTTCATCAGTGGCTACCGTGGCTCGCCTCTGGGTGGCTACGATCAGGCGCTGTGGAACGCCAAGGAGCACCTCAAGGCCCACCACGTGGTGTTCCAGCCGGGCGTGAACGAAGAGCTTGGCGCCACGGCGGTCTGGGGCACGCAGCAGCTCGATCTGTACCCGGAGCACCGGAAGTTCGATGGCGTTTTCGGCCTTTGGTATGGCAAAGGCCCCGGCGTGGATCGCTGCTCCGATGTCTTTAAGCACGCCAACATGGCGGGTACCGCCCGGCATGGCGGTGTCATTGCCGTGGCGGGTGACGACCACGTGGCCAAAAGCTCTTCGGTGGCGCATCAAAGCGACCACATCTTCAAGGCCTGTGGCCTGCCGGTGTTTTTTCCGAGCAGCGCTCAAGAAATCCTGGACCTGGGGCTGCACGCCTATGCGATGAGCCGATTTTCGGGCCTGTGGGCGGGCATGAAGGTCATCCAGGAAGTGGTCGAATCGTCCAGCAGCGTGTCGGTCGAACCCGACCGCGTGCAGATCCTCCTGCCCGAAGATTTCGCCATGCCAACTGGCGGCCTGCACATCCGTTGGCCCGACTCGCCTTTGGCGCAAGAAGCCCGGCTGATGGACTACAAGTGGTACGCCGCGCTGGCCTATGTGCGTGCCAACCGTTTGAACCGCACGGTGATCGATTCGAAGCATGCGCGCCTGGGCCTGATCGCCAGCGGCAAGGCTTACAACGACATGCGCCAGGCCCTGCACGACCTGGGCCTGGACGAAGTGACTTGCGCCCAGATCGGCATCCGGGTGCACAAAGTGGCCGTGGTCTGGCCTTTGGAAGCCAGCGCCACGCGCGAATTCGCCACCGGCCTGCAAGAGATCCTGGTGATCGAAGAAAAGCGCCAGGTCATTGAATACCAGCTCAAGGAAGAGCTCTACAACTGGCGCGAAGACGTGCGCCCGAACGTGCTTGGCAAGTTCAACGAAACCCAGGGCGACCACAGCGGTGGCGAATGGTCCATGTCCAACCCGGCCTCCAACTGGTTGTTGCGCGCCAAGGCTGACCTGAACCCGTCGCTGATTGCCAAAGCGATCGCCCAACGCCTGGACAAGTTGGGCATGTTGGACACCGTGGGCCGCGACCTGCGTGAGCGCATCACGCAAAGATTGGCCTTGATCGAGTCCAAGGAGCGGGCCCCCGTCGTTGTGCCCCAGGCCAACGCCGACCGCGCGCCCTGGTTCTGCAGCGGCTGCCCCCACAACACCTCCACCAAGGTGCCCGAGGGCTCGCGCGCCATGGCGGGCATCGGTTGCCACTACATGGTGGTGTGGATGGACCGCAGCACCACCACCTTCACGCAGATGGGCGGCGAGGGCGTGACCTGGATGGGCCAGGCGCCCTTCACCGACGAGAAGCACGTGTTCGCCAACCTGGGCGATGGCACCTACTTCCACTCGGGGCTGCTGGCGGTGCGCCAAAGCATCGCCGCCAAGGTCAACATCACCTACAAGATCCTGTTCAACGACGCCGTGGCGATGACCGGTGGCCAGCCCGTGGACGGCACCCTGCGCGTGCCCGAGATGAGCCGCGAGCTGGAGGCCGAGGGCGTGTCACGCATCGCCATCGTCACCGACGAGCCCGAGAAGTACCTGGCCGTGTCCAACCTGGCCCCCGACACGACGGTGCACCACCGCGACGACCTGGACGCTGTGCAGCGCCTGATGCGCGACGAGCCCGGCTGCAGCGTCATCATCTATGACCAGACCTGTGCCACCGAGAAGCGCCGCCGCCGCAAGCGCGGCACCATGCCAGCGGTGACCGAGCGCGTCGTCATCAACGAGCTGGTGTGCGAGGGCTGCGGTGATTGCTCCACCCAATCCAACTGCCTGAGCGTGGAGCCGGTGGACACCGAGTTCGGCCGCAAGCGCCACATCAATCAGAGCACCTGCAACCACGACATGTCCTGCGTCAAGGGCTTTTGCCCCAGCTTCGTGACGGTGACCGGTGGCCAGCTCAAATCACCGGCCAAAAGCCTGCAACGCGTCGATCCTTTCACCTTGCCCGGCTTGCCTGAGCCAGAGATTCCGACTGCGCACGAGGCCTACGGCATCATCGTCGCGGGCATCGGTGGCACGGGCGTCATCACCATTGGGCAATTGCTCGGCGTGGCCGCGCACATCGAAGGCAAGGGCATCGTCACGCAGGATTCGGCGGGCCTGGCGCAGAAGGGCGGCGCCACCTGGAGCCACATCCAGATCGCCGACAGCATGGACGCGATCCACACCACGCGCGTGCCCACCGCGGCGGCCGACCTCGTGATCGGCTGCGACCCCATCGTCACCGCCAATGCCAGCACCCTGGCCACCATGAACGCCCAGCGCACGCGCGTGGCGCTCAACACCCACGGCACGCCCACGGCCGCCTTTGTGCGTGACACCAACTGGCAGTTTCCGGCGGGGCATTGCGATGATGTCATTGGCCAGGCCGCCGTGCCGGGCCAGGTCTCAAGGTTGGACGCCAACCAATTGGCCACGCAACTGCTGGGCGACACGATTTACGCCAACCCTTTGATGCTGGGCTACGCCTGGCAGAAAGGCTGGGTGCCCTTGAGCCGAGCCGCGTTGCTGCGCGCCATCGAGCTGAATGCCGTGCAGGTGGAGAACAACAAGGCGGCCTTTGAATGGGGCTGCCGGGCCGCCCATGACTTGGCGGCGGTGCAGTCGCTGGCCCTGCCAGCCCAGCCCGTGCAGATCATCCGCAAGACGGCCACCAACCTGGAAGCGTTGATCCAGTCTCGCGTTGAGTTTCTGGCTGACTACCAAAACGCCAGCTATGCCGATGACTACCTGGCCTTCGTCAACCGTGTGCGCGCCGCCGAGCAGAAACTGGGATCGACCAAGCTGACGGATGCCGTCGCGCGCCAACTCTTCAAACTCATGGCCTACAAAGATGAGTACGAAGTCGCACGCCTGCTGACAGATCGTCGCTTTCACGACAAAGTGGCCCGGGAGTTCGAAGGAGACTACAAGCTCTCCTACCACCTGGCGCCACCGTTCATGGGCAGAACAGATTCCCAAGGCTTGGCCGTCAAGCAGCGCTTCGGCCCCTGGATGAGCCTGGCCTTCAGGGCCCTGGCCCCCTTCAAGTTCTTGCGCGGCACCATGTTCGATCCATTTGGCCGCACCCAGGAGCGCCTGGCCGAGCGCGCCTGGATTGCACGGTATCGCCAGGGCATCGAGTCGCGTCTGACCGAGCTGTGCAAGGACAATCTCGAACCAGCGTTGGCCCTGGCCCGTGTTCCCGAAGACATCAAGGGCTACGGTCACATCAAGCAAGCGAGCATGGACAAGGCCCTGGCCCGGTGGGACCAGTTGACGCAGCAGGCCAGGGGAGAAGGCTGATTTGATCCAACGACTCCTGGCGGTGCTGCTGAGCACCGATTCCAAGCAGCGGGTGCGAATCATCCGTTCCCTCATGGCCGCCAATGTCTATGTGCTGTGCATGGGCATCATGGGCTTCGCCTCGCAGCAGGGGCTGATGCGCGCCGACGAAGCCGGCCTGCTGTCCGGGCTCATCCTGTTGAACGTGGTGGTCTGGTACGGCCTCTTGCGCAGCGGTTTGAACCAGCGCTTTGCCGAGCCCTCGCTGACCCTGCCGCAAATCCTGGCGGCCCTGACCTGGATCGTGGCCGCTTATGCCATCACCGGGGTCTTTCATGGCGCCACGATGATGCTGCTCACGCTGGTGCTGGTCTTTGGCATCTTCAACCTCCATGCCCGCGATGCCAAGATCGCGGGCGCCTATGCCGTGGTCCTGACGGGCATCGTCATGGTCTATAAAACGGTGACCGACGCGGTGGGCTACCCGGTGGCGCTGGAATCGGTGCACTTTGCCCTGGTGGTGTCCTCCGTGCCCACCATCTCGGTGTTGACCGCGCAACTCAGCAACCTGCGCACCCGGCTGCGCACCAAGCAGGAAGAGCTGACGCAGGCCCTGGACCGCATCCAGGTGCTGGCCACGCGCGATGAGCTGACCGGCCTTTACAACCGCCGCCACATGATGTCGGTGCTGGACGAGCACCAGCGGCGCCTGTCGCGCTCGTCGGGCCACGACTTCTGCCTGGCGATCCTCGACCTGGACTTCTTCAAGCAGATCAACGACACGCATGGCCACAACGTGGGCGACGAGGTGCTGCGCAACTTTGCCAGCCACGCGGCCGCCATGACGCGCGAGACCGATGTGCTGGCCCGCTGGGGTGGCGAGGAGTTCATGCTGGTGCTGGTGGGCACCACCGCCCAGGACGCCGAGCGTGGCATCCAGCGGCTGAGGGACTCTTTGCGGAACGTGACCATGGCCAAGGACCACCTGGCCTTGCATCCCTCGTTTTCTGCCGGTTTGAGCGCCTACCAACCTGGCGAAAACCTGGCGGCCTGCATCGAACGGGCCGACAAGGCGCTCTACAGTGCCAAGCAGGGCGGCCGAAACCGCACCGTGATCTGGTCGGATGTCGTGCCCTCCAAGTCGTCCACAATGGAGGGATGACTCAAAAAATCAGCCTTTTGGGGCTTGGTGTGCTGTGCCTGTTGGGCATCGGGGGGGCACAGGCTCAATCCAAACCATCGGATGGCGCGCGCGCCTTGTCGGTCTCTACCCGCCTGGGTTTCGAGACCATCACCTTGCCGGGTGACGAGGCCATGGGCCTGCTGGGGGGCAGCTACCTGATGGCGTTTGCCCCCGGTTGGTTGGGTGGCCCGGCGGTGTACGGCGCCGCCACGGGGCACCGAGGCGGCTTCTTTGTCGGCGGGGCCGAGCTGGCCTACCGGCTCCCTCTGGCCAGCCGGGTGCGGTTGGAGCTGGGGCTGTTCGCGGGCGGTGGTGGTGGCGGTGGCGCGCCGGTGGGCGGCGGCCTGATGCTGCGCCCGCACCTTGACCTGTTGTGGCGCTTGAGCGGGGTCACCAATGGGCCTGGTGTGTGGGCGGGCCTGTCTGCATCCAGCGTGCGTTTTCCCAATGGCGACATCCGCTCCAACCAGGCTGGCCTGGTGTTGGCGGTGGATGGCGACTTTGTCTACACCTTGCCCTCCGCCGTGGGCAAAAGCTCCTCGATCTGGGCCCGTGGCGGCATGGGTTTTGACCGCATCAGCATCGTGGGCGCGGTCGATGAGCCGCGTGGTGACGGTCGCCAGCAGCGCATTGGTTTGGCGGGTTTTCGCCTGGACCATTGGCTGCACCCGAATGTCTACTGGGGCTTGGAGGCGGCCGGGGCGGCTGGCGGCGGCGCTGGGGGGTATGCCGAGGTCCTGGCCAACCTGGGGTTTGAGCAGCCCATCAAAGGCACACCCTTGGCCGTTGGTGCCCGGGCGGCACTGGGCCTGGGCGGCGGCGGCGCTGTGCCCACCGATGGCGGCCTGCTGGCCAAAGCGGGTGTTTCCGTCAGTTGGCACCTCAGTCGAGATTTTTTCGTGTCACTGGAAGGCGGGGCCGTGACCGCGCCGCAGGGCTCGTTCCGGGCGCGTTACGCGCAAGCCTCGATCGGGTGGGACCTGGACCACCCTTCCAACGCCCCCGCCGCCCTGGGCCGCCTGTCGTCCCGCTCCTGGATCGAGGGCATGGAATGGAATCTGGCCCTGGAGCACGTGGATGGTGCGGCGCGAAAAAATGGTCCCGACAAATCCATGCAGTCAGTGGGGTTGGTGTTGCGCCGCTCTCTGACCGAACTTCTTTACTTAACGGGACAGGCCCACAGTGCGTTCAACGGCGACGCGGGCGCGTATTCTGTGGGCTTGGTGGGCGCGGGCGTGCAATCACCGGTTTTTGTCGACAAATGGTCGGTGGGGGCTGAATTGCTCGCCGGTGCTGCAGGTGGTGGTGGGATTGACACCGATGGCGGTGCCGTCGTGCAGCCCATGCTCCGCTTGAATTTGGACTTGGGCCCCCAAAGTAGGGCCCACTTGGGCGTCGGTCGCATTCGCGCTTTGAAAGGCAAGCTCGACAGTCCTGTGGTTGAATTGGCTTGGGGCCTGGCTTTTGGTGTGCCGACCCGTTGAATTTTTGGAGCGTTGAATTGAAAAAAATCCTGATGAGCGTGTGCATGGCTGTGCTCAGCCTGACTTTCGTGGCGCAGCACGTCGAGGCCAAGCGCCTGGGCGGCGGCAGTTCGTCTGGCATGAAACGCCAGATGCCTGCGCAAAACTCACCGGCGCAGCAACAAGCGGCCAAGCCCACGGCCGCACCGGGTGCTCAAGCCGTGCCTCCTACCGTGGCGCCCAAGCGCAACTGGATGGGCCCGATCGCTGGCCTGGCCGCCGGTTTGGGCATCGCCGCCCTGATGAGCCACCTGGGCATGGGCGCCGCTTTGGGCAACATGATCACGATGGCGCTGTTGGCCGTGGCTGCCTTCTTTGTCATCCGCTGGTTGATGCGGCGTTTTGGCAACCAGTCGCCCGTGCCCGCCACCAGCGGCGGTCCTCGCCTGTCGCCCAATGACTTTGCCCGCGTGCCCACACCACCCACGCAGCCCATGAGCCGCGACATGTCCGTCGCGCCCCAAGGCGTGAGCAGCGATGGCATGCTCAGCGGCCCCAGCTTTGCGTCGGTGGCCGCAGGCTCGGCCTCCAGCCTGCCCCCAGGTTTCGACGCCCCCGCGTTTGAACGCATCGCCAAGCTGATCTTCATCCGCATGCAGGCCGCCAACGATGCGTCCAACCTGGACGATCTGCGCCAGTTCTCCACGCCCGAGATGTTCGCCGTCTTCAAGCTGGAACTGCAAGATCGTGGCAACGCGCCTCAGGTGACCGACGTGGTCCAGCTGAACGCTGAAGTTCTGGATTTCGCCGACGAGGCTGATCGCCAGATCGTCAGCGTGCGCTTCCATGGCCTGATCCGCGAAGAGAAAGACGCACCGACCACCACCTTTGACGAAATCTGGCACTTGGCCAAGCCCAAGGCGGGCAGTGGCGAGTGGGCCATCGCGGGGATCGCGCAAACCGCCTGATCCATGCACGTGCCCATCCCGGACGAAGAGATCGAGCTTCGGGCCATCCGCGCGCAAGGCGCGGGTGGCCAAAATGTCAACAAGGTGTCCAGTGCGATCCACCTGCGGTTTGACATCCGGGCGTCGTCAGCCCTGAACGACGAGCACAAAGAGCGGCTGCTGGCCTTGAGCGATCGGCGCATCAGCGCCGATGGCGTGCTGGTCATCAAGGCCCAGGAATACCGCAGCCAGGAGCAAAACCGCGCCGAAGCCTTGCGGCGCCTGGCCGAGCTGGTGGACAGCGTGGCCCGTCCTCCCCGTTTTCGCAAAGCCACCAAGCCGACCTACGGCGCCAAGCAGCGCCGTTTGGAAGGCAAGAGCCAGCGTTCGCAGATCAAGTCATCGCGCGGGCGGGTGAGCAGCGACTAAACCCAGAGCTTCTTCCAACCTTCGTGGCCCAGCGCGCGCAAGGTTTCGATGTTGTGCTCGTAGATGTTGGCCGCGTCCGGAAACGCTTCCACCGCCTTGTCGATGCTGCTTTCGCGCAGCAGGTGCAAAGTGGGGTAGGGCGAGCGGTTGCTGAAGTTGTCGATGTCGTCCGCATCGCTGCCCGCGAACTGGTAGTCCGGGTGAAAGCTGGCCACCTGCAACTCGCCTTCCAGGTCGAGTTCGCCCACGGCGGCATCCGCCACCTCCAGAAAATCGTTGTAGTCCAGAAAATCCGCCAGCACGCCGGGGTGGATCAGCAAGGTGGTCTCCACTTCTTCCGGGTCGGCACTTTGCAGGAACTGCAACTCACGCAGCAGGTCGGCCAGCAAGGCTTCTTCGCTGGTGGCTTCGCTGACCACGTAGCGAATTTGCTGCTTGATCTGCACGGCCTTGGCAAACGGGCACAGGTTCAGGCCGATCACGGCCTTGTCCAGCCAAAGGCGCGTGGCCGCGATCACCTCGTCGGGTGTGAATTTGTTCATGGTTGCTCGTCGGAAGAAGTGGCCACATCGACTGTTTTCTCGATCACCTTGCCCGTCACCGACACGGTGGTGACCACCACGGTGCTGGCCACGGACACCGCGGCACCCGCCACGCTGGCGGCCGCGCCCACCACGGCACACCCTGGCAGGCAGGCCAGGCCCAACAGCGGGAGTAGGCGACGGCACCAGGTGCGCACAAGGGCGTGGTTCATGAGGATTCCAGGGTGAAGGCTGCGCATTTTCCCAGGTTTGGGGCGAGTGCATTCAAGTTTGATGAACGCAGGCCGAAACCTCATGAACGCTGTCGAACAAACACACAAGCATCCGATCAGGGTCTGCCATCCATGAGCTTCACTCTCACCAGCCGCGATACCGCTGAGCAAGCCACCGAATGTCGGTGGCAGATGCGTTCTTGCGGGGTGCCGCGATGACCGTGGAGACCACCCTGGCCCGAACACTCTCGGAGCATCAGGCGCTGTTCAAACAGCTGGTGGACAGCTCGCCGGACGCGATCATGCGCCACGATGCCACCCTGCGCTGCATCTACGCCAACGCCACCCTGGTCTTCGTTTCCGGGCAGCCGATGGACACCATCGTGGGCGCCTTGCCGCAGGAACTTCCCTTCGTGTTCGACGCCAAAGCTTATGCCGAGCGCTTGCACAACGTGCTGCGCTTGGGCACCGCGTCCGGTTTCGAGATGGAGTGGGGCCTGCCCGATGGCACCGTGCGCTGGTGCCAGGTCAGGCTGGTGCCTGAGCGCGACGCGGTGGGCCGCGTGGTGGGGGTGATGTCGGTTTGCCATGACATCACCGCGCACAAAGAACTGCAAGCCAAGCTGGAGAAAGCCGAAGGGCTGGCCAAGATTGGCTTCTGGGAGTTGGACCTGGCCAGCAACAAGGCCCGCATGTCCGACCATGCCTGCCGCCTGATGGGCCGTTTGCCAGGCTGGTCGCCCACGACCGAAGAGTTGTTGGCCATCCACTCCGAGGAGGAAGGCAAGCGCATCAGGCATCTGTACGAGACAGCCATCCAGAGGCGCGACAGCACGGTTCAGTACGACTACACCGTGGTGGTCGATGGCGAGGTGCGCCACCTGCACCTGGATGCCGAGATCGCCTACACCGTCAAGGGCAAGCCCAAAACCTTCTTCGCGGTCTCGCAGGATTTCACCGAGCGGGCCTTGGCCGACGAGAGGTTGCGGGCCCGCGAGCAGGAGTACCGCGTCCTGGTCGAGAACACCCCGGACAACATTGCGCGCTACGACCGCGACTGCCGCCGCGTGTATGTGAACGAGGCCCTGGTCAAGTGGTTGGGCCAACCTCGGGAAGCCCTGATCGGGGTTCGTCCCGGCGACCACATTGATGCGCCCCAGGCGCGCGAATACGAGCGCACCTTGGCTTTGGCCCTCAGCACGGGCGAGCTGCAAGAGTTCACCTACCGCTTGAAAGACAAGGACCGGCGTGATCGCACTGTTCACCTTCGCATCGTGCCTGAGCGCGACAAGTCTGGCGAGGTGATCAGCGTGCTGTCGATTGGCCGGGATATCTCGGCCCTGGAGGCCACTGAACGCCGCCTTGAGGATGCCCAACGCATTGCGCGCATCTGCCATTGGGAGTGGGATTACGTCACCCGGCGATCATCGATCAGCCGCGTGGGCCTGGATGTGCTGGGCTTGTCGAGCAATGGCGACCTCACGATGGAGGATTTCCAGGCCATCATGTTGCCCGACGAGCGTGCCTCGACCTTCCTGTTGTACCAGGACGCGTTCGCCAAACGCCAGAGCGAGTTGAGCTACGAACACAGCCTGATCCTGCCCGATGGCAGCCAACGTGAAACCCACAGCTGGGTGCGCCTGGAGTACGGCCAGGATGGCCGCGCCGTGCGGGCCTTGGGCGTCACCCAGGATGTGACCGACTTGAAAGCCCTGCAACGGCAGACCCATCAGCTGGAGTTCTACGACCCGCTGACCAGCTTGCCCAATCGCGCCCTGCTGCATGACCGACTGAAGCTGGCCATGGCCGATGCCAACCGCCAGGGCGGCAGCGTGGGCGTGGTGCTGCTGGACATTGATCACTTCCAGAAGATCAACGATTCGCTGGGCACCGGTGCCGGTGACGTGTTGCTCAAATCGGTGGCTTCACGCTTGTCCCAGGCCCTGCGCGAGTACGACACCGTGGCCCGCCTGGGCGGCGACGAGTTCGCCATCATCGTGCCGCAGATCCGTCAGCCCTCCGACCTGGACGTGGTGGCCAGCCGCATCAAACACGTCTTCGAGGCTTCGGTGGCCTTGAACGACACCGAGATCTTCGTGACCGCCAGCGCGGGCATCGCGATGTTCCCCGCCGATGGCACCGAGGTGAACGAGCTGATGGCCCATGCCGATGCGGCCATGTACCACGCCAAGAATTGCGGCCGCGACAACTTCCAGTTCTACGCCCGCGAGTTGACGGCCACGGCGCTGGAGCGGCTGAAGATCGAAGGCGATCTGCGCAAGGCCATTGAACGCAATGAGCTGGAGCTGTTCTACCAGCCCAAGGTCGAGCTTTCGTCTGGCCGCGTGGTGGGCGCTGAAGCGCTGATGCGCTGGCGCCATCCCGAGCGTGGCTTGGTCCCGCCCGATCGCTTCATCGGCATTGCCGAAGACACGGGCCTGATCATTGACATGGGCGAATGGGCCCTGCGCACGGCGTGCACCGTGGCCCGCCAATGGCACGACCAGCATGGCAAGCCCCTGAAGATCGCGGTCAACCTGTCGCCCCGCCAGTTTTACTCGGGCGACCTGGTGGCCACAGTGTCTCGCGCCCTGGAGGACACCGGCTGCCTGGCCGAGTGGATCGAGCTGGAGATCACCGAAAGCCTGCTCCTCAATGACCGCGTGGACATCCGATCCATGCTCGAAGCCTTGCATGGCATGGGGTTCACCATCGCCATCGATGACTTTGGCACGGGCTACTCGGCCCTGTCTTACCTGACCCGCTTCCCGGTGGATACCTTGAAAATCGACCGCTCTTTCATCCGCGAGCTGACCACCGACCGCGACAGCGCCGTGCTGGCCAAGGCCATCGTGACCCTGGCCCGCAGCCTGCGCATGGAAGTGGTGGCCGAGGGGGTGGAGACCGCCCTGCAGCGCGACCACCTGGGTGCGTGGGGCTGCCACCTGGCCCAGGGCTTCCACTACAGCAAGCCGGTGCCTTTGGCCGATTTCGTGGCGCTGCTGGCGCAGTGGACGCACAACGGAAGCGGGGGCTGAAACATGGGCAACCAGGCGTTCGCCTCGCCCATCCCATCCGATCAGAACACCAGCGCAGAACTCTTTCGCAAGATGATGTTGGGTGTGTCCGTCATGTGCGGTTTCACGCACCTGGCTTTCCTGGTGCTGTTCCATGTCAATGGCATCAAGGACATGGCGATGATCAACGTGGGCAGCATCCTGTGCTACGTGCTCACCTTTGGCCTGGCCATGCGCCACCAGGTGACCTGGGCGTGGATGCTCATCACCACCGAGGTGGTCGGGCATGCCGTGCTGGCTGTCTTCTACGTGGGCTGGGACAGCGGGTTCCACATCTACATCATGTGCGTGCCGCCCGTGATGGTGGTCAGCACCCTGCCTTTATGGCGTGGCAAGGTCCCAGTGGTGCTCGGCCTGATGGCCCTGTACCTCTGGCTGGATTTTGCTCGCCGCGAGGCCGCGCCATGGTTCGAGCTGGACCGCTCGCTGCTCAATGGCTTGCACTACTTCACCGTGTTCTCCGCCTTGACCATCCTGGTCCTCCTGGCCGGGATGTACTACCGCTTCGTGCTGCAAAGCGAGCAACAACTGCGCGAGATGGCCACCACCGATCCGCTGACGCGCCTGCGCAATCGCCGCAGCGTGCTGGACACCTCCGTGGCTGAGGCCGCCAAGCAGCGCCGCGATGGCCGGCCCTTGTCCTTCATCCTGTGTGATGTGGACCACTTCAAGACCGTGAATGACACCCACGGCCACGAGGCCGGTGACGATGTACTCAAGGAGGTGGCCAAGATCTTGCGTTCCGGCGTGCGCGACGTGGACCACGCCGCCCGTTGGGGTGGCGAAGAGTTCCTGCTCCTTTTGCCGGAAACCGCCTCACCTGGTGCGGAGATGGTGGCCAACCGCCTGCGCGAGGCCATCGCCCAGCTTCAGGTGCCTTGCAAGGATGGTCTTTTGAACGTGACCATGACCTTCGGCATCAGCAACCTGCACCTCAACGAGCCCATCGAGCAGGCCATTGCCCGCGCCGACAAGGCTTTGTACCAAGGCAAGCGCGGTGGCCGCAACCGGGTTGAATTGGCCCCAGAAGATGTCCTCCTGCGGGCCTGACCCGGTTCAGCTCGGCAAGGCCACGGTCGACAGCACGAAGGCGCGCACGTCGCTGGCGTCGTAGCCCAACTCGGAGCCCCAGCCGTCCGTGGCCATCGAGTCCACATACAGGTTCTCGCTGAACCCGGCCACCACGCAGTTAACGCCGCTACATCCTGGGGCCGGGTTCAACGTCATGAGGTTCTGCACCGTCTCGACGGCGGTACCGCCTTCCGTGTCCTCATTGACCAGCGTGCCGGGGTCGTCCACCGATGAATTGCGGCTCACCACCGCTTGCGTGCCTCGCACGACACTGAAGCTGTACTGTGCAAAGCCGTGTGGGTGGTAGGCCGTGTAGGGCATGGACACGTTGTCAGCCGGTTGCGAGATCAGCACCCCACAGCACGGGTCGGCCAGCGTGGCACCGATGGATGGCGCACCGATGGATGCGAAGCAGCGGTTGTTGTCCACGTGCAGGGTGATGACCATGCTGTTGCCCGAGACCAGGCCCAAGGGGGCAGCGTCGGTGGTGTAGATGGTGCCGCTCAAGTCGGGCACATCGGGCACCACGTACTTGATGCCCAGGGCCGCGATGTTGATGGGCTGCCCTTGCGCATCGAACAGGTCCACCTTGAGCTGGTAGCGGCTGCTTTCATCCGAGGTGCCCGCCACGATCGTGCCGTCGTCGTGAAAGGCCAGGCCGGGGGCCAAGGCGGAGGTCGGGAACTTGGCGCTGGTGAGGTGTTCCACGATTTCGCCGCCGCTGGGCGGGGTGTCCCACACGCCTTCAGGCGCCACCGATTCATAGGGGATCTTGGTCAGGTCGGGCACGAAGTGTCCGGTGCCATCGGCCACGGGGGCAGGCCCCAAGGTGTAGGGCGTCCACGCCGGGACGTCGCCGGTGGGTGTGCTGACGTCGTGCCGGTAGTAGTGCTGGATGCCGTCCTTGAGGGGCACGAAGCTGCCGCTGCTGCCGCGCCGCCACGAGACCTGGTAGTAGCGCACGCCCAGGGCCTCCAGTTCGTTGGAGAACAGCAAGCGCGGGCGCAGCAAACTGCCCCAAGGCTGGCCTGCTTCAGTCAAGCCCAGCTTGGCCGCCACTTCAGCAGGTGGCTTGGTGTCGTGCAGCTCTTTGCTGGTGCCGTAAATCTTGCTCAAGGGCGTGCCACCAATGGCCAGGAAGGCGACCCAACGGCCATGGCCCTCGGGGCCGACCACGGGTGGGCAGGGCGAACAGGTGTGCGCCAATGGGCTGTTGGTGTACAGCGTGACCTCGGTGCCGCACTGGTAGTCCCACCAGGTGTGGCAGGCGATGGGCGTGGGCGCATAGATCGACACGTCAAAGAAGCCGAACAGCTTTTGCGTGGCCTTGAAGTACAGGTCGGGCGTGTCGTGGTTCAGGCAACCCTGGAAGAACAAGGTGCTGAAGTGGCCACACTCGTCGGTGTGCGCGGTGCCCACGCGCTGCTTGGTCACGAAGCGGGGGTAGAAGTAGCACAGCAAGGGTCGGATGAGGATGGGGTTCTTGATCAGGGCTTGCTGGAACTGAAGGCGGCTGCCCACCTGCGCCAGGTAGCGCAGCTCGGTGGCATCGCTCAGTTGCGTCAGCAGGCGCGCGCCCTCGGCATCCAGCCGGTGCTCGGACTGGGCCACGCGCAGCATCGGTGCCACGGGGCCGATCTCAGGCACGGGCTCGGGGAAAGGCCGTGGCTTGACGATCAGCTCGCGCAAGCGCTCGATGACCAGCTCGGGCAGCTTGGGAATGATGATGAACAGCGGGTCCACCTCGTAGATTTCGACGGTGGCGTTGCACACCGGAAAGTTCTCCCAGGTGCCCCCGATCTGCACGCGCTTGATCAGATTGCCTTTGACGAAACAGGCGCTGCGCCACCAGCAATGCCAGATGTCGGGGAAGACCTTGAAGCGCGCTTGCAGCACCGGCATGCGCGGGTTGTAGCGCAGGTGCTGCTCCAGTGCGCCACGGCGAATCAACTCGTCAAAGCTGGGCACTTTCTCGCTGGTGGCCGGGCCCACCAGCACGCGCAAGCCAGTGGCGGTGCCAGCGGCCGTGAACTTCAGTCGTGCCTCGCCTTTCTCGGTCAACGGTGTGCTGGCCAGCAACCTGGCCTCCGAGCTGAAGACATAGGCCACCGCGCTGGTCTTGCCGTGCGAAGAAGTGTCGTCGGGCAGTTCGGCCTGCACGACAATGTCGATGGGATGGGTGTTGTCCGTGGTGTTCATGGTCTGCGCTCCTGAGTTGATGCGCCTTGGGTCAAGGCTTGTCGGGACTCTAGGTCTGCAGGCTGTTCAGCGCTTCCCCATACCTTAGGGATGAGGCTGGTTCACATTAGGGGGCCTCATCACCCACGTCATTCGAGGAGCTGAGTCATGAGTGAAGAACGTCCTGTGCTGCCATTGCCCGCGATCAAACTGGGCGTGTACCGCCACTACAAAGGCGAGCGCTACCAGGTCTATGGCGTGGCCCGCCACAGCGAAACACTGGAGGCCCTGGTGGTCTACCGGCCCCTGTATGGCGAAGGCGCTTTGTGGGTGCGCCCCTATGCCATGTTCACGGGCCGCATCACCATCGATGGTCTTGATCAAGCCCGTTTTGAATGGGTCGATGCTGGCCACGACGGCGCCCTGCATTGATCAAAAAGCGGGGCTTTGCACTGGTCAATTCGGTGTTTAAGTTTTTGGGGCAACGCCAGATACTGGGGTCAGCTGAAAAGGATGCCGACCATGTCACGCCTCAACCTTCACCAAATGATGGGCTGGATCACCACCGTCGCGGTGCGCCACCCCGATGACCTGATCGCGCACGTGGCCGAACGTGTGCATTCGAGCAAGCCGGCGGCCCGCAAAGCCGTGGCGCGCCTGGTGGAGGCCGGCTGGCTGGTCAAGCAAGGCTCGGTCTCAAGGCCTGTGTACCGCCCTGGATTGTTTCGGCAGGTGGTGGCCAGCTACCCATTGCAAGGCCTGGTGGAAGACGTGCCTTGGGAGCGCGACTTCATGCCCAACTTTGTGTTGCCACCCTCGGTGCAGCGCATGGCCCAGCACGTCTTCAACGAGATCCTGAACAACGCGATTGACCACAGCGGGGGCACCACCGTCACCGTGTCCTTGCGCCAGACGCCCAACCATGTGCAGTTGCTGGTGTCCGACGATGGCCGTGGTTTGTTCGACCGCATCCGCGAATCGTTCGCCATTGATGATGCCCAGCACGCGATGCTGGAGCTGAGCAAGGGCAAGCTCACCAGCCTGCCTGATCGGCACACCGGCCGTGGCTTGTTTTTCTCGGCCCAACTGGCCGATGTGTTCGAGGTGCATGCCAATGGCTCGAACTTCCAGCGGCGTGGCTGGGATGGCGGGGGCTGGCATTGTGGCAAGCCCTTGGCCCGCCAGGGCACGTCGGTGTACGCCTCGATCGCGCTCGACACCGAACGCACCTTGGAGTCGGTGCTGAACGTGTGGAGCACCGATCGCCAGGGCATCGCGTTTGACCGCACCCGCGTGCCGCTGCGCCTGCTGCTGTCGACCAACACTGCCTTGGATTCGCGCTCGCAAGCCCGCCGTGCGGCGTCCAGGTTGCAGCAGTTCAGCCATGCCCGGATCGACTTCAGCGGTGTGTCCGACATCGGCCACAGCTTTGCCGATGAGCTGTTCCGCGTGTTCGCTGGCCAGCATCCCGAACTGGAACTGGTGGCCGAGAACATGTCGCCCAAAGTGGCCAATCTGGTCCACGCCACGATTTCCGGTCAGGCATGAAAAAAGCGGCCTAAGCCGCTTTTTGGTGCGATCAACGCGCGCTGGAATTACAGCGGGCGAATGTTCGAAGCTTGGGGGCCCTTTTGGCCTTGCTTGACTTCGAATTCCACGCGTTGGTTTTCTTGCAGGCTGCGGAAGCCGCCTTCGCTGCGGATTTCGCTGAAGTGGGCGAACAGGTCCTTGCTGCCATCTTCAGGAGCGATGAAGCCAAAGCCCTTGCCGTCGTCAAACCATTTCACGGTGCCAGTTTGTGTCGTACTCATGGATGTTGTTCCTTGTAGAGTGATTGAAAAAATTAAGAATCCGCTCAAGCTTGCTTGTGGGCAAGACCTGTGCGGCAGAAACACTCAAGAAACGTCAAACCGGGAGTTGAAACCTGGACCGTGTCAGCAGCGTTGAACAAGTTCAGCGTGCCTGGCGGTAGAAAACGAAGACCTTGAGGAAACGGTCTTGTGCATGTCTGTGGGCCTAATGTACCTGCATTGCACCAAAATGTCACGCCACGAATTTCAGCACGGTGAAATAGTGGCTGGCGGTGCCGCCCAGCACGAACAAATGCCAGATGCCATGGGCGTGCCGCATGCGCTTGTCGATCACGTAGAAAATGATGCCCACGGTGTAGAGCAGCCCGCCCGCCACCAGCCAACGCCAGCCACCATCTTGCAGACCATTCATCAAGGGCACGGCCGCTGCCACGCCGCACCAACCCATCAGCACGTACAGCGGCACCGAGGGCACGGTGTCACGGCCCCACCACAGCTCCTTGCAGATGCCGATGGCGGCCAGCGTCCACACAAAGGCGAACAGCGACCAGCCCAGCGTGCCGTGCAAGGTGACCAGGGTGAAGGGGGTGTAAGTTCCCGCGATGAGCAAATAGATGGCGCAATGATCGACCTTGGCCCAGCGCTCCTTGCTGGCGCCGCGGATGCTGTGGTACATCGTGGAGGCCGCGTACAGCAGCACCATCGTCAGGCCAAAGATGCTGAAGCTGACGATCTTCAAGGCATCGCCGGCCTGCAAAGCCTGCGCGATCAACACGGCCGAGCCCGCCACGGCCAACGCCAGCCCCAGCAAGTGCGTGACACTGTTGAATCGTTCTCCGTGGTACATGACAACAAGCCCTGTTTGATCCGACGTTGATGATGACACGCTCTTGGGTCGCCCACCTGGACATGGACGCGTTTTACGCCTCCGTGGAGTTGCTGCGCTACCCCGAGTTGCGGGGGCAGCCCGTGGTGATTGGTGGCGGCCAGCGTCATCAACCCGTCATGCAAGATGACGGCACGCGCCACTTTTCAGTGCTGCGCGACTATGCCGGCCGTGGCGTGGTCACCACCGCCACCTACGAGGCGCGCGCTTTGGGTGTGCATTCCGCGATGGGCATGATGAAGGCGGCAGTGTTGGCGCCGCAGGCCGTGTTGCTGCCGGTGGATTTCGAGCAGTACCGGGCCTATTCACGCCGTTTCAAAGCTGCCGTGGCCGAGATCGCGCCCATCATCGAAGACCGGGGTGTCGATGAGATCTACATCGACCTGAATGCCTTGCCCGGCGTGCACGATGCGGTGGGGGATGACCCCCATGGCGGTGTGCGCGCCTTGGCCCAGCGCATCAAGGACCGGGTGCGCGAGGCCACTGGCCTGAGTTGTTCGGTGGGGGTGACGCCCAACAAGCTCTTGTCCAAGCTGTGCTCGGATCTGGAAAAGCCCGATGGGCTCACGGTGCTGACCGAGGAAGATATCCCTGTGCGCATCTGGCCCTTGCCCGCCAAGCGCATCAATGGCATCGGCCCCAAATCCACGGCCCGGCTGGAAGCCTTGGGCATCCATACCATTGGCGATCTGGCCGCGGCGCAACCCGCCTGGCTGATCGAGCAGTTCGGGGCCAACTACGGCGCCTGGCTGCACGAGGCCGCGCATGGCCGCGATGAGCGCGCCGTGGTCACCTGGCGCGAGCCCAAATCCATCAGCCGCGAAACCACCTTCGAACGCGACCTGCACGCGCGCGACGACCGCGATGCGCTGGGCGAGATCTTCACGCGCCTGTGCGAGAAGCTGGCGGGCGACCTGGTCCGCAAGGGCTATGTGGCCAAGACGATTGGCGTCAAGCTGCGCTACACCGACTTCAAGATCGCCACGCGCGAGATCACCTTGGCGGCCCACACCGCCGACGCCCGCGACATCCGCCTGTGGGCCGGACGCTGCCTGAAGAAAGTGCCTCTGGACCAGCGCCTGCGCTTGCTGGGCGTGCGGGCGGGCGCCCTGTGCAAGCTGGAGGATGTCCCGGCGGTGGAGGTGGCCCCGGTGCTCAAGGAGCCTCTGCTGGCCTACACCTTGCCGTTGTTCGACTGGGAGGATGCGCCAACCCAGCGCACAATGGAGGGTTAGCCCATCGTGGCCCCTTGCCTTGCCCACCATGATCTGGAACCGACTAGACCGCATTGCCCACGTTCTGCGCCCACACCGCCAGGCGGCCGTCCTTCTGGTCGATGCCTGGCTGATCGTGCTGGCCTGGCACGCCACCTACCTGTTCCGCATGGGGGTCGAGCGCTGGTTGCATGAACGGCCCAGCTACGACACGGTGGTGTTGTTGGGGGTGATCGCGGTGTATGGCGCGGTGTCCTGGGCCCTGGGCGTGCCGCGCGCGGCCTGGCGTTACACCAGTTTCAACGAGATCACGCGCCTGGGCTGGGTCTGCCTGGGTGGCGGCCTGGCCAGCGCGGTGGTGGTCTTGATGGCGCAGTTGGTGGAGATTCCGCGCGCCGTGCTGGCCCTGCACCCACTCATGGTCCTGCTCACCTGGTCCCTGGCGCGCATGCTGGTGCGCATGCTCAGCGAGCAGTCGCGGGCGAGGCGCCAGGGCGGTGATGCGACCGGGCGCCGGGCCATTGTGCTGGGAGCGGGGGCGGCGGCCAAGTTGCTGATCGCGGGCATCCAGCACCGAGGCTGGACCGTGATGGGCTTGCTGGATGACGATCCGCGCAAGCATGGTGCCCGCATGGCCGGCGTCACCGTGTGGGGTGGGCTGGACAAGCTCCAGGACGAAGGCACGCTCGACGACGTGACCCACCTGGTCCTGGCCATGCCCTCGGCCAGCGGCGCCCAGCGCAAGCGCGCTTTGGACATGGCGGCCGCGACCGGCCTGCCGGTATTGACCGTGCCCAGCGCCGATGAGTTGCGCGAAGGCGGCTCGCGCATCGAGCGTGTGCGCGACATCGAACCCGACGACCTGCTGGGCCGCGAGCCCGTCAAGCTGGACGAGTCCGCGCTGTCGGCCCTGCTCAGTGGCCAGACCGTGATGGTGACGGGCGCGGGCGGTTCCATCGGCTCCGAGCTGTGCCGCCAGATCGCGCGTTTCGGACCCAGTCGTCTGGTGCTGTTCGAACTCAGCGAATTCGCGCTCTACAACATCGAGCAGGATTTGAGCGAGCGCTTCCCGCGCGTGCCCCTGGTGCGCCTGGTGGGCGATGTGAAGGACTTGCCCGAGCTGCGTCGCGTGATGAACGCGCATCGACCCGACCTGGTTTTCCACGCGGCGGCCTACAAGCATGTGCCCTTGATGGAAGACGACAACGCCTGGATCGCCCTGCGCAACAACACCCTGGGCACTTACCAAGTGGCGCAGGCTGCCGGTGAATGCGGCGTCAAACGCTTCGTGCTCATCTCGACCGACAAGGCCGTCAACCCGACCAATGTGATGGGCGCCACCAAGCGCGCGGCCGAGATGGTCGTCTCGCATTGGGCGGTGCAGATGCCGGGCACGCGCTACATGGCCGTGCGCTTTGGCAATGTGCTGGGCTCCAGCGGCAGCGTGATCCCCAAGTTCAAGGAGCAGATCGCCAAGGGCGGACCGGTCACGGTCACTCACCCCGACATCACGCGCTACTTCATGACCATCCCCGAAGCGGCGCAACTGGTACTGCAGGCGGCCGTGCTGGCCGAGTCGGGCCAGGTCTTCGTGATGGACATGGGCGCGGCCGTGCGCATCGCCGACCTGGCGCGCGAGATGATCCTGCTGTCTGGCCACACCGAGGCCGAGATCCCCATCGTGTTCAGCGGCCTGCGCCCCGGCGAGAAGCTGTTCGAAGAGTTGCTGGCCGATGCCGACACTTCGCTGCCCACGCCGCACCCGCGCCTGCGTCTGGCGCAATTGCGCGGCGAGTTGCCCGCCGACTGGATCGAGCGCCTGCTGGCCTTGGCCCAGGACGAATCGGCCAGCGTGCCCAGCACCTTGCGCCAGCGTTTGCATGGCCTGGTGCCGGAGTACCAGCCCCGTTAGGCTTGTTTGATGCGTTTTGAGTGGAGCGCGAGGCTGGGAATCGCCGGTGGCTGGCAGGGCTCCGATGGTGGCGGTCCACCGCTTCGCGATGGACTTCCCTCGGTGCTCGCCTGGGGCGGGGATCGTCCGAAACTCGCACTTCGTGCTCAAACAACGGACGATCCTTTTTCCGCCCCAGGCTGCGCGCCTCGGCGCCCCCCACGTCGCCCTGCCAGCCACCGGCGACTCCCTGATCGCCTCGCTAGTGGTTTGGCACGAGGTGGTGTGCCAACAGCATTCTGAAAAGCACGATCAAGGTGGCGTGTCACCAATGGGCCGTGCGACACCCCCAGCGGGGCGAAAAGGAGCTGGGGCGGTATTCGGCGGGGCGCCTGGGTGGGTGGTCCCGCCAACAGCGGGACCACCCACCTGAAGCCCCGACGGATGCCGACCCAGCCCCCGCCCCGCGCTGCCGATATCAAGCGCCCAAGCCTTGCCCGCCCCCACCACCCTAACTGTGCGTGGCCAGCAGGTCGTCCACGTGCACCAGCAAGGCGGGCAGTTGCACCGGCTTGGTCAGGTAGCAATAGGCGCCCGCTGACAGGGCGGCGTCCACCTGCTCGGGCATGGCATCGGCCGAGATCATGATCACTGGCGTGGCCGCGGTCTGAGGGTTGGCCTTCATCAGCGTGAGGAACTCCAGCCCGGAAGCATCGGGCAGGTGCACGTCCAGCAAGACCAGGTCGGGCGCGGGCCCGGTGAGCCGGTCGTGCAGAACGGCCAGGCCTTCTTCAATGGTGGGCGCCACCGTCAAGCGAATCCAGGCGCGCGAGGCCAGCGCACCGCGCACGACTTCGCTGTTCACGTGGTTGTCTTCCACGTACAGCACATGGCGCACGGGCTGGTTGACCTTGGTGATGACGCTGGTGGGTGCTGGCGTCGGTGGCGCGATGGGCTTGGGCATGAGCAGCTTGGCGGCCGGCAAGGTCAAGGTGAAGGTGGAGCCCTTGTCAGCCTCGCTGCGCACGTCCAGTTGGCCATCCATCAGTTGGGCCAGGTGCTGGCTGATCACCAGGCCAATGCCCGCGCCATCGGGGGCCAACCGTTCGCGGCCCAGGCGGTTGAAGGGCTGGAACAGTTGGGCCAACTGTTCGGCGTTCATGCCCAGGCCGCTGTCTTGCACGGCCACGCTGATGCACTCGTCCTGTCCTGGCAGCGAAGCCATCCCCATGGACACCTTGACGGTGCCGCCCGGGCGGTTGTATTTGATGGCGTTGCTCAGCAGGTTGATCAGGATCTGGCGCAGGCGGATCGCATCGGCTTTCACGCCCCAACCTGCCGGTGCGGGGTCTGGGTCCAGCAAATGCACCTTCTGTTTCTGGGCCAACTCCCGGACCATGTCCATCGCCGCGATGGCGGCTTCGTTGATGGGCACGACTTCGGTGTTCAGCTTGAGCGTGCCGGTGTCGATGCGGGACAAGTCCAGCACGTCGTCGATCATGTCCAGCAAATGCCAGCCGGCCTGCTGGATCTGCTGCAGCCGTTGGGATTGCGTGGGCGTCAGGGGCGACTGCTTGTCCAAGTCCATCACCTGCGCGAAACCCAGCACGGCGTTCAGCGGAGTGCGCAGCTCATGGCTCATGCGTGACAGGAACTCGCTTTTCGACCGATTGGCGGTTTCCGCCGCCGCTTTTTGCCGCCGGGCCACGTCCATGGCGGCTTCCACGCGCCGCGTGTGTCCGGTGATCACCAGCAGCAAAGCGCCCAGGGCTGCGGCCAGCACCACGCCGCCAATGGCCAGCAGCCATGACCAGGCCAGGCCCGCCACCACCGGCACCGGCGCATGGGCCCAGGTCACCAGGCGCCATTGGCGGCCCGCGAACTCGATGGGGGTCACGCTTTGGTAGGCTTGTTTTTGATCGGGGACGCCCTTTGAACACTGGGTCGCACCACCCAGAAAAGCCGGGGGGCCTTGGCTGGCATCCATCAGGCAGGCGCTCAGGTAGGCGGGCAGCCCGTGTGTCATGGCCTTGATCATGTCGTCCATGCGCAGCGCCAGAAACACCGCGCCCCGGGTGCTCTGCACGCGGGCCTGCGGGGTGTAGGGCTGACCTTGGTAAACCACCCTGTAGATCACCACACCGGTTTGCTGGTCGGACTCCTGCGCCAACTCGAGCCCCTTGGTGGCAGCTGGCCGGTCTTCGCGCCGCGACTGCTCGAAAGCGTCCTTGGCGGCAGGGCTGGACAGGGAGTTGTATCCCAGCGCTTTTTCATTGCTGGCCATGGGCTCCACAAACCGGATGGCCGCCACTTCGGGCCCTTTCGGGACCAATCGCGCGCGCGTGTCGTGGATCTGGTACTGCCTCAGGCCCTCGGCGTGCTGGCGTCCCTCGAAGCTGGGGATCTCGTCCAGGGTCAGCCGTTCGGTCCAGCCCGTGGCCTGGATGCCGCTCAGCGTGCTCAGCCAGTAGGTGCTGGCCCGTTTGAACTCCTGTCGGCTGACCTCGGCCGACCCGATGTACAGCCCATGCAGAGCCTCCAGGGCATGCAGGTAGCCATTGATCCGCAGATTCACGTCATTGGCCACAGCCTCTACGTCATGGTCGAACACCGATTGAGCGCGCTCGGCTTCCCACAACTGCACCTGGTGGATCGTCAGGCCCAGCAACAGCGTGGTCACCAGCAAAGGCACGCCCACGATCAAACGCCGAGCCCGCCACAAATCGACCGGCCTACCGACCAGTGTCAGCATCAGTGGCGTGCCAATCAACACCCCCAGGGTGTCCCCGGCCCACCATGACAAGGCGGCTTGGGTGGCCTGCGAAGCCGGTAAAACGCCCAGGGCGACCATGGCGGGCACCGACACGCTGGCGTTGATCAGGCACGACACGGGCCCGGCCATCAGCAGGAATCGCCCGATGTCGAAAGGGTGTTCCAGGGGTAAATCCTGGTCGGCACCTGGCGTGGACCAGCGTGCAGCCACCCAGGCTTGCAGCGCGGCGCCCAGCCCGGTGACCAGCGCCAGCGCCGCAAAGGGCCAGAAATCCACAGGATCCTGGGCATGCCAATGGGCGATGGTGAGCACCGTGGCCGAGCCCAGGCCCACCGGCAGCACCATGGCTTTCCCCCACCCCAGCACGCAGGCCAGCCCGAACCCGGCAGACAGGTAAAGCGGCTCCACATGGTCTTGGGGCGAGGCCAAGCCCAGCGCCAGCACGCCAGCGCCCGTGTAGACCAACCAGGTGATGAAACCCCGAGTCCAAGGCGATGTGGGGGCTAAAGCCTGGCGCATGGACGTCCTTCCGAGTCTCGGTGAGTGGATTTTTTTGCGCACCTTAGCACCCATTGGCACCCTCGCGTGAGGGGGAGATCCGGGGTTGATCGTCAGCTTCTTGCGACTAAACGGTGCAAAGCCCCATACAGAGGCCAAGTTATGGCCTTATTGAACTTTGTCCCGCATTGGTCGGTCCTATACTGGAAAAACATTTCGCCATCTGAGGGTTTCAGGTGGCATTGCAGGTTCGTTGCGGGTTCGAAAAGGCACCATTGGCCATGACTTCCAAATTCAAGATTGCGGGCTGGGTGGCACTGGGTGTGCTGGCCGGCGGTTTGACCACCATGCAGTTCCAGGCCACCGCTCGCAACACCGTGGCCCCCTTGCCACTGGAAGAGATGCAGCAGTTGGCCGCCGTGTTCGGCATGATCAAGACCGATTATGTTGAAACGGTGGACGAGAAAAAGCTCATCAGCGACGCCATTGGCGGCATGGTGTCGGGCCTCGATCCCCACTCCACCTATTTCGACAAGACCACCTTCAAGGAATTCCGCGAAGGCACCACGGGCAAGTTCGTGGGCGTCGGCATTGAAATCGGCATGGAAGACGGCCTCGTCAAGGTCGTCTCGCCCATCGAAGGCTCGCCCGCCTTCCGTGCTGGCCTGAAGAGCGGCGACCTGATCACCAAGATCGACGATACCTTCGTCAAGGGCCTGACCATGGACCAGGCCGTCAAGCGCATGCGGGGCGAGCCTCAGACCAAGGTGGTCCTGACCATTTTCCGCAAGCTTGAAAACCGCAGCTTCCCCGTCACCATCACCCGTGAAGAAATCCGCGTGCAAAGCGTGCGGGCCAAGATGGTGGAGCCGGGCTACGGCTGGATCCGCGTCACCCAGTTCCAGGACCGCACGGTGGAAGACTTCGTCGCCAAGGCCGACAAGCTCTTCAAGGACGACCCCAAGATGAAGGGCCTGGTGCTTGATCTGCGCAACGATCCGGGTGGCTTGCTGGAAGGCGCCATCGCCGTGTCGGCCGCTTTCCTGCCCAAGGACGTGACGGTGGTGTCCACCAACGGCCAGATCCCCGAATCCAAGGCCATCTTCAAGGCCCGCCCCGAGGATTACACCCGCCGCCTGGGTGCCGATCCGCTGGCCAAACTGCCAGCCGCCATCAAGAATGTGCCGCTGGTGGTGCTGGTCAACGAAGGCTCGGCCTCGGCCAGCGAGATCGTCTCTGGCGCGCTGCAAGACCACAAGCGGGCCGTCATCATGGGTGCGCAGACCTTCGGCAAGGGCTCGGTCCAGACCGTGCGCCAGCTGACGGCCGACACCGCGCTCAAGATCACCACGGCGCGTTATTACACGCCAAGCGGCCGTTCCATCCAGGCCAAGGGCATCGTGCCCGACGTGATGCTGGACGAAACCGCCGAAGGCAACCTGTTCAGCGCCCTGCGCACCCGTGAAGCCGATCTGGAAAAGCACATTGGCAGCGGCCAGGGCAGCGAGGTCAAGGACGCCGCCCGTGAAAAGGCCCGCGAAGAAGCCATGAAGAAGCTGGAAGAGGCCTCGGCCAAAAAGAACGAGCCGCCCAAACCGCTGCCTGAGTTCGGCAGTGCTGAAGACTTCCAGCTTCAGCAGGCCGTGGCCCAGCTCAAGGGCAAGCCGGTGATCGTCTCCAAAACCATGACCGAGCGCAAGCCCGAGGACACCAAGGCGCAGTGAACGACGACCAACGCCTGCGCTACAGCCGCCATCTCTTGCTGGATGAGTGGTCGGAAGAGGCACAGACGCATCTCTTGAACGCCCACGCCCTGGTCATCGGGGCAGGCGGTCTTGGGGCTCCGGCCCTGATGTACCTGGCCAGCGCCGGCGTGGGGCGCATCACGGTGATCGACCCGGACACGGTCGATCTGACCAACCTGCAGCGCCAGATCGTGCACACGACCGAGCGGGTCGGCCAGACCAAGGTGTCGTCGGCCGCTCAGGGCCTGGCGCAGATCAATCCCGAAGTGCAGGTGCACACGGTGCCCCAGGCGGCCGATGCCGCCCTGCTGGCTCACTGGGTGCCCCAGGCCGACGTGGTGCTCGATTGCACCGACCACTTCGCCATCCGCCAGTTGATCAACCGCGCGTGCCACCTGGCTGGCGTGCCCCTGGTGTCGGCTGCGGCCGTGCGCTTTGACGGGCAGATCAGCGTCTTTGATCCCCGCGTCCCCGAATCGCCTTGCTACGCCTGCCTGTTCCCGCCAGACCAGCCGCCGCCCGAGACGCGCTGCGCCACCCTGGGTATTTTTGCCCCGGTGGTTGGCATGCTGGGCGTGATGCAGGCGGGCGAAGCGCTCAAACTGCTGGCAGGGCTGAATGACAACGCGGCACACATCTCATTGGCAGGGCGCCTGTTGATGCTGGATGGCCGCAGCTGGCGCTGGACTGAATTGAGGGCGCGCCGAGAGTCGGCGTGCTCAGTGTGTGGACCACGAGGCACTGAACAACATGAACAACCCCAAAGAACTGCTTGAACGTAACTTCCCCACGGCGGTTCAGGATGCGCGCAACGCCGCCAAGCCCTCGCTGTACGCGGGGGCCGACAGCAGCTACGACCTGGCGTTTGCCGACCCGGAGTTCCTGCTCAACCCCGACCTGCGCCCCGTGCGCATGCAACTGGAACTGCTCAAGCCCGAGATGGTCCAGCGCGAGGAGGGCATCAAATCCACCATCGTGATGTTCGGCAGCGCCCGCATCCTGCCGGCCGACGAGGCCCAGGCCCGCCTGACCGAAGCGGAGGCGCTGCCCGACGGCTCCGAGCGCGAAGTGGCCGTGCGCCAGGCCCGTCGGCACCTGGACATGTCCAACTACTACGAAGAGGCCCGCAAGTTCGCCACCCTGGTCACCGTCAATTCGGCCCAATTGCAAACGCCGATCTACGTGGTCACCGGCGGCGGCCCCGGCATCATGGAAGCGGGCAACCGGGGCGCTTTCGAGGTGGGTGGCAAAAGCATCGGCCTGAACATCGTGCTGCCCCACGAGCAAGAGCCCAACCCTTACATCACGCCCCGGCTGTGCTTCCAGTTCCACTACTTTGCCTTGCGCAAGATGCATTTCCTGATGCGCTCGGTGGCCCTGGTGTGCTTCCCCGGTGGCTTTGGCACACTGGATGAGCTGTTCGAGGCGCTCACCCTGATGCAGACCGGCAAATGCCGAAAGCGCCCCGTGCTGCTGTTCGGGCGCGAGTTCTGGACCAAGCTCATCAACATCGACCACCTGGTGGACACCGGCATGATCAGCCCGGGCGATGTGCACCTGTTCCGCTACGTTGAAACCGCCGAGGAAGCCTGGGAAACGCTGCAGCAGGTCTATGGCCTGGGTCGGCCGGACAAGGACTCGGCCTGCGGCTGGTAAAGCTGGCATCACCAAAAGGGGCCCGCATGAACGACACCGTCAGACTCATCGGCGCGCCCACCGACGTTGGGGCCAGCATGCGCGGGGCCGGCCTGGGCCCCGAGGCCTTGCGCGTCGCAGGTTTGCCCGAGGCCTTGGCCCGGCTGGGCCTGGCAGTCAACGATGGGGGCAACCTGATCGGGCCCACCAACCCCTGGCAGCCGCCCGTCGATGGGCACCGCCATCTGAAGGAAGTGCTGGCCTGGAACCAGCAGGTTTTCCAAGCCGTGTCCACCGCCTTGAACGCGGGCGATCTGCCCATGCTGCTGGGCGGCGACCACTGCCTGGCCATGGGTTCGATCGGTGCGGTGGCGGCGCATTGCCGCACCACCGGCCAGAACCTGCGCGTCATCTGGCTGGACGCCCATGCCGATTTCAACACCAGCGACATCACGCCCAGCGGCAACCTGCATGGCATGCCCGTGGCCGTGCTGTTCGGCCTGGGGCCGGATGATCTGGTGCACCTGGCTGCCGCCGGTTTGCCCCAGCCCGCCCTGTCGCGTGACGAATTGCGCCTGATCGGCGTGCGCAGCGTCGATGAGCAAGAGCGCCAGTTCGTGCACGCCCAGGGACTGGAAGTCTTCGACATGCGCCACCTGGACGAACACGGCATGCGCGCCGTCATGCAGCAGGCCTTGATGGGGGTGGACGAACGCACCCACCTGCACGTCAGCTTCGACGTTGATTTCCTGGACCCGGACATCGCGCCCGGCGTGGGCACCGCCGTGCGCGGCGGCCCCACCTACCGCGAGGCCCAGCTCTGCATGGAAATGATCGCCGACACCGGCCGCCTGTCGTCCCTGGACATCATGGAGCTGAACCCGGCCCGAGACTTGCAAAACAGAACCGCCGAACTGGTGGTCGACCTGGTCGAAAGCCTGTTCGGCAAATCCACCCTCATGCGTCTTCGCCCCTGATGAGGGTATCTTCCGACTCAGATCTGGCGGCAACTTGCCGATAAGTGCCTTATGAGCCTGCCCGGAAAAACAGCTTTGGTCCTCACTGGCGGTGGCGCCCGCGCCGCCTACCAGGTCGGTGTGCTTCAAGCCATGATGCTGATCCGGCGCGACAGCGGCGAAAAGCAGCGCGGCAATCCCTTCCAGATCATCTCGGGTACCTCGGCCGGTGCGCTCAACGGCCTGGGTCTGGCCTGCCGGGCTGACCACTTCGAGCTGGCCGTGCGCGCCATGGTCGAAGTCTGGCGCGATTTCAAATCCGAACAGGTCTACCACTCCGACTCGCTGGGCATCATCCGCAGCGGCGCCCAATGGCTGACCTTGTTTTCGCTGGGCTGGGCTTTGGCCCGTTGGCGCCGCGCCCGCCCGAGGTCCCTGCTCGACAACGAACCGCTGCGCGAACTGCTGCCCGACCTGTTCAAGATCGAGCGCTTGCCCAAGCTCATGGAAGAGGGGCACCTCCACGCCGTGGCGATATCGGCTTCCAGCTACACCACGGGCGAGCACGTCACCTTCTACGATTGCGCCGAACCGGTGGCCTCCTGGGACCGTTCCCAGCGCATCAGCGTGCGCGACCGCCTGTCGATCGAACACCTGATGGCCTCCAGCGCCATTCCTTTCGTGTTCCCGGCGGTGCAACTGTCAGTCAACGGCCGCCCGCACTACTTCGGCGACGGTTCCATGCGTCAGGCTGCGCCCATGTCACCGGCCATCCACCTGGGCGCCGACCGCATCCTGGTGATCGGTGCCGGCCGCCTGCACGAACCCCCCGCGCCGCGCGACACCATCCTCGAATATCCCAACCTGGCGCAGATCGCCGGTCACGCCATGTCCAGCATCTTCCTGGACGCCCTGGCGGTGGACATCGAGCGCATGAAGCGCGTCAACAGCACCCTGAGCCTGCTCTCGCCCGAAGCGCGCGAGCGTTCAACGCTGCGCCCGGTGGACGTGCTGGTGATCGCGCCCAGCCAGCGCATCGACGACATCGCAGCCCGCCACCTGTGGGCCTTGCCACCCGCCGTGCGCGGCATGCTGCGCGCGGTCGGCGTCTACGGCCGTGGCAAAACCGCCCGGGGCTCGGCCCTGGCCAGCTATCTGTTGTTCGAATCGTCGTTCACCCGCGAGTTGATCCACCTGGGCTTCACCGATGCCCTGGCCAAGCGCGATGAGGTGACGGCGTTTTTTGGCTGGGGTGCGCCCCAGGACGGGACGGCGCCTGGCACCGATCCTTTCGGCGCCAGCATGGGCGAGGGCAGCAGCCCGATCCTGGCCGCCCAGTCCATGGAAAGCAGGGCCTTCAATCCTGATGCTTGCAAAAACGGCAGACCCCGTGGTAGCATCGAGAGCTTCGCACTTTGAGTGTGCGGAGATTCGTCGCCTTCTTTTCAATGCGGCCTCAATGCAGACGTGTGTAGAAGATCCAGGATTTTTCCTGATCTGATCGCCGCGACCCTGTTTGAGATGCTGTTTGACAAGCGGGCATCAGATATTTGAAAGGTCTCCCTATGTACGCGGTCATAAAAACCGGCGGCAAGCAATACAAAGTTGCTGCTGGCGAAAAGAT
>NZ_JAUSAR010000075.1 GCF_030652515.1 Aquabacterium sp.
GGCAATGGCGTAGCTTGCCTCGCTCCGGTCATCGAGGCCACCGAAGACACGCTGAAAATCGGCCATGCCGAAGATCTCGATCGCCTCGTTCATGGGCCCTTCCCGGAAGAAGTCGATGAAAGCGGTGATCGAGGTGCCCACGCTGGTGATGGTGTGCACGCCGCTCGACACTTCCTGGATGTAGACGCCTGGGTAACTCACTTGCACCATGTGTGCCTCCTGGAACAGTCATTCAATCGATCAAGAATTCGCGATGAAGCGGTCAAGCGTTTCATCGACCTTGGCATTCAGGCCCGTGCGCCGGTAACGCACTTGCCCGTCTGCCGCGTTGCTCGCCTCGATGACACCGGCCTGCTCCATCTGCTTGAGCGCATGGGCCAGGTCCACCAAGGACACCTCACCTGATTTCAGCCACCACTGCGAAATGCCTTCCAAGGTGTCGGACGCAAGCGGGTTCTGCCGCAGATAGCACGACAGAACACCCACGATCTTCGCGGCCGAAGCAGAAACATTCATGGCGACACGCAATCCCTTGACCTGTCCCTACGCAATCTCGGTGCCATGCATCGAACAAGCTGATCACAGAGGGGAAAGACATCTCGGGCAGTCATGTCCGCGGACAAATGTGTCCACCTTGGCCTGGCCCCATGGGCTCTTTACTGGGGACCATCACAGCAGAAAAGCACCTGGACAAATTTGTCCGACCAGATGCATGAAAATGTCCTGGTCACTGCGCGGCGGCATCCTTGGGCCGAAAGCGCTCGGCGCAAATGCCATGCTTGCGGATCAGCTCGAACAGCGCGCGCCGGTTCTTCTGGGCCACTTCGGCCGCCTGCGTGATGTTGCCGCCATGGGCTGCCAGCAGGCGCTCCAGGTAGCCGCGCTCGAAAGCATCAACGATGCGGGTCTTGGCGTCGTGGAAGGATTCGCCTGCGCCTGTCGTGGTGTCGATCGTCTGCAGTTGAAGGTCGTCGGCCTGGATGCTCGGGCCTTGGGCCAGCAGCACGGCCCGCTCGATCACATGCTTGAGTTCCCGCACATTGCCAGGCCAGTCGTGGGCCAGCAGGCGCTTGACGGCCTGGGGGGACAGACCGATGGGCGGGCGTCCTGATTGGGCAGAGAACTGCTGAAGGAATCGCAAGGCCAGGGTGCAGATGTCCTCGGCGCGGTCGCGCAAGGGCGGCAGCACCACGGTCAGCACGTGCAGGCGAAAGAACAGGTCGCGGCGGAAAAGGCCGCGTTCGACCAGGCCGGCCAGATCCTGGTTGCAGGCAGCGATCACGCGGACATTGGCTTTCAGTACCGCGTCGCCACCCACTGGTCGGAACTCCATGTCTTGCAGAAAGCGCAGCAGCTTGGCTTGGGCTGGCAAGGGCAAGGAGTCGATCTCATCCAGGAACAGGGTGCCGCCTTCGGCTTCACGCACCAGGCCGCTGCGCGTGGCGTGGGCGCTGGTGAAGGCGCCGCGCACATGGCCGAACAGTTCGCTCTCCAGCAGATCGGCCGGGATGGCGCCGCAGTTCACGGCCACCATGGGGCGCGTGGACCGTGCCGAGGTGTAATGAATGGCGCGCGCGCAAACCTCTTTGCCAGTACCTGTTTCGCCCAGGATCAGCACGCCCGCATCGCAACCGGCGATGGTGGGCAGCATGGCCAGTTGCTTGACGAACGCCGGGCTGGCGCCCACCAGCTCACGCAAAGCGGGCGATTGAAGCGGCGGGCGTTGCAAATTTGCGCTGGCGGGCATCGCCCCCACGGCGCGGCGCAAGCGGGCCAGCAAGGCAGGCTCGTCCAGCGGCAGGCTCACGAAGTCGATCGCACCCGCGGACAGCAAGGCCAGCAATTGGGGCTGCGACAGCCCCATCACCACCGGTAGCACAAGGCTGTGGGGATGCTTCAAGCGCCAGGCCGCGATGGTGGCGGCCACGTCGGCCACGTTGTTCGCATCCACCAGCGGAAGCGACAGATCGCACGGCGCGCTGGCAGGCAGGCAGGTTTGCAGCTCGACAGTGAACAGATCGGCGGCCCCGGCCACGATGCAGTCATGCAACTCGCGGCCCAGCGCACCGTGCGGCTCACCCGCTGCCACTGAGCAGGTGAGCTGGTTCATCGTGATGTCTCGAGTGGCATGCGGGCTCCCTGGGTGAAGGGTTTGTTCTTGCCCGGATTCTGCGAGACATCAACGCATTGCAGTATCCCTACCTTGTCAGGGATCAGATGGCCTAACTCAGGGCCTGATCCAGGTCGGCCAGCAGGTCATCGATGTGCTCGATGCCCACTGACAGGCGCACCGTGTCTTCGGTGACCCCCGCTTTGCCCAACTCCTCTGGCGACAACTGACGGTGCGTGGTCGAAGCAGGGTGGGTGGCCAGTGAGCGCACATCCCCGATGTTGACCAGGCGTGTGAACAGCTTCAAGCCATCCAGGAAGCGTGCGCCACCTTCGCGGCCACCTTCGATGCCAAAGGTCAGCAAACCCGAAGCCTGGCCCGAGAGGTATTTCTTGACCAAGGCGTGGTCGGGGTGGCCTTCAAGTCCGGCATAGTTGACCCATTTGACGCGCGGATGTTGGCTCAAGTGCTGTGCGATCTTGAGCGCATTGCTGCTGATTCGGTCCATGCGCAAGGCCAGCGTCTCGATGCCTTGCAGGATCAGGAAACTGTTGAACGGCGAGATGGCCGCGCCCGTGTTGCGCAAGGGCACGACGCGCGCTCGGCCGATGTAGGCAGCAGGGCCCAACGCCTCGGTGTAGACCACGCCGTGGTAACTCACGTCGGGTTCGTTCAGTCGCTTGAAGCGCGCCTTGTGCTGTGCCCACGGGAACTTGCCCGAATCGACGATCGCACCGCCCAGGCTGTTGCCATGCCCGCCCAGGTATTTGGTCAGCGAGTGCACGACGATGTCGGCACCATGCTCGAACGGGCGGCTCAGGTAGGGCGAGGGCACCGTGTTGTCCACGATCAGCGGGATGCCGTGGCGGTGGGCGATCTCGGCCACCTTGGCGATGTCTGTGATGTTGCCCGAGGGGTTGCCCAGCGACTCGACAAAGATCGCCTTGGTGCGATCGTCGATCAGGGGTTCGAAACTGTCGGGGTTGCGGTGGTCGGCAAACCGGGTGGTGATACCGAACTGGGGCAGGGTGTGCGCCAGCAGGTTGTAGGTGCCCCCATACAGCGCGGTGCTGGACACGATGTTGTCGCCCGCCTCGGCAATGGTCTGGATGGCATAGGTCACTGCCGCCTGGCCTGAGGCCACCGCCAGCGCACCAATACCGCCCTCCAGCGCCGCGATGCGCTGCTCAAGCACATCCTGCGTCGGATTCATGATCCGCGTGTAGATGTTGCCCGGTACCTTCAGGTCAAACAGATCAGCACCGTGCTGGGCGCTGTCAAACGCATAAGCCACCGTCTGGTAGATCGGCACGGCCACCGCCTTGGTGGTCGGGTCAGGAGAATAGCCCGCGTGCACGGACCTCGTTTCGAACTTCCAGTCGGGATTGGTGGCCATGTCGCTCCTTGGGTGAATGATGGGTCGGGTGGTGATGACCGAGGTGACGATCAGCCCCGTTGCGTACATTGATGGCGGTGATGGTCATGGGTGTCGATTCAGTTGTCAATGACGAAGGTTTCACCTTAGGGGGTTGCTCCAAATTTGAGAAGCAATGACTTGGCATGCGGGTGTGCAAAAAAGTCATATGGACTGCTTAATAATCCGGGGGAGCCTTACCCTTTTCACCAGAGCCTGACCATGAGCCATTTTTCTGACGACATCTACACCGAGCCCGCCAACGTCGATGTCGACACCCTGGCCAACCTGGGCCCGTTGCGTGGGATGGCTGGCATCTGGCAGGGCACGCGCGGCCTGGACATCAAGCCCAAAGCCGATGGCCCCCGCAAGCAGGCGTATGTGGAGCGCATGGAGTTGCAGCCCATCGACCCAGTGACCAACGGCCCCCAGCTCTTGTACGGACTGCGTTACCTGGTGCTGATCACCAAGCCTGATCAGGTCAAGACCTACCACGAGCAAGTGGGCTACTGGCTGTGGGAGCCGGCCACCGAAACTGTGACGCACACCCTGACCATTCCTCGGGCGCAAACGGTCATGGTGTCTGGCCAGGTCAAAGCTGATGCCACCAGCTTCGAATTGGTGACGAGCGACGGCGCAGGCATTTGCTCCAGTGCTTTCATCGACTACGCCTTCAAGACGGTGGAGTTTCGTATCAAGGTGCAGTTCAACGCGGACGGCACCTGGTCCTATGACGAAGACACCGTGATGATGATCAAGGGCCAGACCGAGCCCTTCCACCACGTGGACACCAACCACCTGAGCCGAATTGGTGAGCCGACGCCCAACCCCCTGGCTAGAAACCGCTGACGCAGCGTGTCTTCATACGCGCCCGCCCTTCGCTTTGACCGCCTGGACGCCTTGCGGGGCTTCGCGCTGGTGTGGATGGCGGTGTTTCATTTCTGTTTTGACCTGAGCCACCAGGGCTTGCTGGCCGCCAATTTCTACGAGGACGCGCTGTGGACCACGCAGCGCACCTGCATCCTGTCCCTGTTTCTGCTGTGCGCAGGCGCGGGGCAGGCGGTGGCCACCACA
Organism: Aquabacterium sp.; assembly: GCF_030652515.1. Taxonomy (GTDB): domain Bacteria; phylum Pseudomonadota; class Gammaproteobacteria; order Burkholderiales; family Burkholderiaceae_C; genus Aquabacterium. The sequence goes on from NZ_JAUSAR010000075.1 coordinate 4,599, forward strand.
CAAGGCCAGTCTTGGCCACGCTTTTGGCGCCGCTGGGCGCAAGTGGTGGGCTGTGCGGTGCTGGTGTCTGTGGGCAGCTGGTTCATGTTCCCGAACAGCTTCATCTACTTTGGCGTGCTGCACGGCATGGCCGTGATGCTGATCGTGGCCCGTCTGAGCGCCCCGTTGAAATCCTGGCTCTGGCCTTTGGGTGCCGTGGCGCTGCTGTTGCCCAGCTTGATCCAGCACCCTTTTTTTGATTCCCGCGCCACCAACTGGCTGGGGTTGGTGACTTACAAGCCCATCACCGAGGACTATGTGCCGGTGCTGCCCTGGCTGGGTGTGATGTGGTGGGGCATGGCGGCCACGCAATGGCTGCTGGCCAGGCATCCACATTGCATGGCTTCTGCCTCGAGCAAGCTCGCCAGCGGCGACAATTCAGGTTTGATCCCAACGATCAGAGCTGCCTTGGCAGCCCTGGGCCGTTGGAGCCTGACTTTTTACATGCTGCACCAGCCCCTGCTGATAGGTGCCTTGAACGCCTGGATTTTTTTGAAGTAAGCACACCATGACCCAAGACGAAATGAAAACCCTGGTGGGCCAAGCGGCCCTGGACTACGTGACCTCTGGCAGCGTGGTGGGCGTGGGCACGGGATCGACCGTGGACAAGTTCATCGACGCCCTGGGCGCTGCGCTCAAAACCGACCCACAACGGGTGGTGGGCGCCGTGTCCAGCTCCGTGCGCAGCACCGAACGGCTGCTGGCACTGGGTGTGAAGGTGCTGCCCGCCGAGTCGGTCAGCAGCCTGGCGGTCTACATCGATGGCGCGGACGAAATCAATCGCCAGGGCGACATGATCAAGGGCGGTGGCGCCGCCTTGACCCGCGAAAAGATCGTGGCGGACCTGGCCGAGCGCTTTGTGTGCATCGCCGATGAAACCAAGCTGGTGGACACGCTGGGGCGCTTTCCGCTGCCGGTGGAGGTGATCCCGATGGCCGCTGCCCAGGTCATGCGCCGCTTTGTCGCCATGGGCGCACAGGCCAAGGTGCGCGAGGGCGTGACCACCGACAACGGCAATCTGATCGTGGACGTGACCGGCCTGGCCATCCCCAACCCGGCTCAGATGGAGTCGGACGTGAACCAGTGGCCCGGCGTGGTGACCGTGGGCATCTTTGCCCGCAACCGAGCTTCGGTGTGCCTGCTGGGCACACCGAATGGCGTCAGAACCCTGACCTTTTGAGGGGCGTCAAGCCAAGCGGGCTCAGAACCTGAAGCCAGGTGGCGGCGGAGGCGTGGGGTTGGGCGCTGGGCTGACATTGGTGGGCGTGTCGGCCTGCAAGCGCAGTGGCTCGGGCACGGGGGCCCGCAGGTCGGGCGGCACCAACGGTGTGGCAGGCGCTTGCTTGTAGCTGGTGGGCAGAGCCGATTTGGCCGGATACCCTGCGGCATCCAGATAAGCACCCCAATCTGCCGGGGCGAAGCCTACCAACTGCTTGCTGCCCACCTTCAGGATCGGCACCTGTTGAAGGCCTTCCAGCTTCTGGAGGCTCAGGATGTCTTCAGACGTATCAACCGTTTTCTCGACATAGGGAATGCCTCGTCCTTGCAGCATCTGGCGCGCACCATCGCACGGCACGCATTTGGACGACGAGTAGAAAGTGACCGGGTATTGGCTGACCACTCGCTGCAATTCAAAAGGCAAGCCGGTGGCCTGGACCACGGTGCCGTTGGTTTTGAGCGTGGCGGCAGGCCGGTCAGTGGGCGGGCGATCGGTGTAGGTGACGCGACCATCCGGGGCCACGACCTTGTAGAGCGCCCAAGCCGGACCAGCGCTGAGCAAAGCCAAGCCCACCGCCGTGGCCAGCAAGGAAGAGGACTGCAAGTAACGACTCATGTGGTTTTACCTTTGATTCAGCTCATGCCTTGGTGACGCAGCAGGGCGTCAATGCTGGGCTCGCGGCCCCGGAACGCCTTGAAATTATCCATGGCGGTGCGGCTGCCGCCCGCTTCGAGGATCGACTCGCGGTATCGGCGGCCCACCTCGGGATTCAGCACACCGGCCTGGCCTGAAGCGGCTTCTTCAAAAGCCGCGTAGGCGTCTGCCGACAGCACCTCGGCCCACTTGTAACTGTAATAGCCTGCCGCGTAGCCGCCTGCAAAGATGTGTGAAAAGCTGTGTTGAAACCGGTTGAACGCTGGTGGGATGTTGACGGCGACTTCCTGGCGGACTTCGTCGACCACGGCCTGAACGCGTTGGTCGTTACCGGTTTCGGCGTGGAGGCGCATGTCAAACAATGAAAACTCGACCTGACGCAGGGTGGCCATGCCGCTCTGGAAGTTCTTGGCGGCGTTCATCTTGTCGAACAGATCGCGCGGCAAGGATTGGCCGGTGTCCACGTGGCTGGTGAGTTGCTGAACCACGTCCCATTCCCAGCAAAAGTTTTCCATGAACTGGCTGGGCAACTCGACCGCGTCCCATTCGACGCCGCTGATGCCGGAGACGCCGATGTCATCGACCTTGGTCAGCATGTGGTGCAAGCCGTGGCCGAATTCGTGGAACAAAGTGGTCACATCGTCGTGCGTGAGCAGGGCGGGCTTGCCGCCGACCCCTGAGGCGAAGTTGCACACCAGGTGGGCCACCGGCGTTTGGGTTTGGTGGTTGTCGGGGCGCGCCCAACGGCCACGCACGTCGTCCATCCACGCGCCAGGGCGCTTGCCAGAGCGGGCATACAAGTCCAGGTAGAACTGTCCGACCAAACTGCCAGCGCGCTCGATGCGGAAAAATCGCACCGACTCGTGCCAGACGGGGGCGGCATCAAGCTTGATGTTCACGTCGAACAGGGTTTCAATCAGTTTGAACAGCCCACCCAGCACGGTGGGCTCGGTGAAGTACTGCTTGACCTCCTGGTCGCTGAAGGCGTAGCGGGCTTCCTTGAGCTTTTCGCTGGCAAAGGCGGTGTCCCAGGCTTGCAGATCGCTCAGGCCCAGCTCGGTGCGGGCGAAGTCGCGCAGCTCGGCCATGTCATTTTCGGCGAAGGGGCGGGCGCGGCGTGCCAGGTCGCGCAAAAACTCCATGACCTGCTGCGGACTGGTCGCCATCTTGGGCACCAAGGACACATCGGCGAAGCTGGGGTAGCCCAGCAGGGCGGCTTCTTCCTGGCGCAGGGCCACGATCTGCTGCATCAGGGGCGAGTTGTCGCGCTCGGCCGGGCCGGTTTCGCTGGCGCGGGTGGCATAGGCGCGGTAAAGCGTTTCGCGCAGGGGACGGTGCGTGGCGTATTGCATGACCGGCAGGTAGCAGGGCATGTGCAGGGTCAGCTTGTGGCCCTCCTTGCCCTCGGCTTTGGCGGCGGCCGCTGTGGATTCGACCACGTCGGAGGGCGCACCGGCCAGCTCGTCGGCCGTGGCGTAGTAGCTGTAGGCGTCGGTGGCGTCCATCACGTGCTCGGAGAAAGCCTGCGACAGGGCGGCCTGCTGCTCCTGGATCTCGGCGAAACGCTTCTTGGCATCGCCTTGCAACTCGGCGCCACCCAGCACGAAGCCGCGCAGGGCGTTGTCGAGCGCTCGGTGGCGTGCCGGGCTGAGGCGCTGGCCCTCCGGCGATTGCGACAGGGCCTTGTACTTGGCGTACAGGCGCTCATCGGCGCCCAGGCGGGTGTAGAACTCGGTCAGGCGTGGCAGGTTCTCGTTGTACGCGGCCCGGATTTCCGGGGTGTCGGCCACGGCGTTGAGGTGCCCCACGGCGCCCCAGGCGCGGCCCAAACGCTCGGTGGCCACATCCAACAGCAAAGACAGGGTGTCGTAGTCAGGCGGCACATCGGGGCCGGTGACCTTGTCCAGCGCTGCTTCTGCTTCCTTGAGCAACACATCCATCGCCGGCGTGACATGGCCGGGTTGGATGCTGGCAAAAGCGGGCAAGCCGGAGGTGTCGAGCAGTGGATTGGGTGTGGTCATGGGCATTGTGGTTTGGTTACAGGCGAGTTATAGGCGCTCGGCGGCTTCGATGGTATTGACCAGCAGCATGGTGATGGTCATGGGGCCGACACCGCCAGGCACGGGGGTGATCCAGCTGGCCACTTCCTTGACGCCGGCAAAATCGACGTCGCCACACAGCTTGCCATCATCATCGCGGTTCATTCCGACGTCGATCACGACGGCGCCGGGCTTGACCATGTCGGCAGTGAGCACATTGCGCTTGCCCACCGCCGCCACCACGACATCGGCTTGACGCGTGTGGTAGGCCAGGTCAGGTGTTGCACTGTGGCAGATGGTGACGGTGGCGCTGGATTGCAAGAGCATCATCGCCATGGGCTTGCCGACGATGTTGCTGCGGCCGATGACCACGGCGTGCTTGCCGCGCAGGTCGTAGCCGATGGATTCCAGCATCTTCATGCAGCCGAAGGGCGTGCAGGCCTTGAATCCGGGTTCGCCCACAAGGAGGGCGCCAGCGCTGGCCACGTGGAAGCCATCCACGTCTTTCAAGGGCGAAATCGATTCGATGACCTTGTGGTCGTCGATGTGCTTGGGCAAGGGCAGTTGCACCAGGATGCCGTGGATCGATGGGTCGTTGTTGAGCGCGTCGACGCGGGCCAGCAGCTCGGCCTCGGTCATGGTGGCGGGGTATTTCTCGAGCACGGAATGCAGGCCGGCATCCTGGCAAGCCTTGACCTTGTTGCGCACATACACCTGGCTGGCGGGGTTCTCTCCGACCAGGATCACGGCCAGGCCAGGGGTGATGCCTTTTTCGGTGAGCTTGGCGGCGCGAACGGCCACCTCGGCGCGGAGTTGCTTGGACAGGGCGTTGCCGTCGATCAGTTGTGCGGTCATGGGGCGGGCTGCAATTCAGTCAAAAAAATGGGGGCGAAAGAACGAAAAAGGCCGCACGGGGGCGGCCTTTTGATGCGCGTGAGGGCATGACGCCCCCGCAGGCCTTGCTCAGGGTTTGGCCGGTGCGTTGGCTGGTTGGCCGCTGGCGCCCAGGGCGATCTTGAGCAGATCGGCCACGGTATTGGCGTTGAGCTTTTCCATCACGTTGGCACGGTGGGCTTCCACCGTCTTGATGCTGATGCCCAGGTCGTCGGCGATCTGCTTGTTCAGGCGGCCGGCGACGATGCGCTCGAGCACCTGAGCTTCACGCGTGGTCAGGCGCGACAGCAAGGCTTCGCGGCTGGCAGCCTCTTGCGAGCTGGAGAACGCGGTGCGGGCTTCGTCGAGCATGCGCTCGACCAGGGCCACCAGGGCGTCTTCCTTGAAGGGCTTTTCGATGAAGTCCATCGCGCCTTTTTTCATGGTGTTCACGGCCATGGGCACGTCGCCGTGGCCGGTGATGAACACGATGGGCAGGGGCGATTTGCGCTCGAGGAGCTTGTCTTGCAGCTCCAGGCCGCTCATGCCATCCATGCGGATGTCGGCGATCAGGCAGGCCACTTCACGGGGATCGAACCGAGCCAGGAAGGATTCGGCCGAGTCAAAACACCGCACCCGGTAGTCTTTGCCTTCGAGGAGCCATTGCAGCGAATCGCGCACGGCCTCGTCGTCATCGACCACATACACAGTGCCTTTTTTGGGGATCAGACTCATGGGTTATCGGCTAGCAAGTCGTTGGAGGGAGGGGTGACCGAATCGGAGAAATCCGAGGCACCACTGCTGTCGACCGGGAGGGTGAAAGTGAACTTGCACCCCATCACCGTGGAGCCATTGTAGATGTTCTCGGCGCCAATGCGACCGTGGTGTGACTCGATGATGGATCGGCACAAACTCAGGCCGATCCCCAGGCCTTCGGCCTTGGACGAATGGAAGGCCTCGAAGAGGCGGCTGCTCATCTCTTCCTTCATGCCCGGCCCGGCGTCGGTGACGACGAACTCCACCACCTCGCCCTGGTCTTCGGACTTGCGCAACTGCACGCGCAGGTCCACATGGCGGCGCGACTGTGGCATTTGCGCCGAATCGATGGCCTCGGCGGCGTTCTTGAGCAGGTTCAGCAGCACCTGCTCGATCAGGATCGGGTCAACCATCAGCGTGGGCAGGCGCTGGGCGATGGTGCTGTTGAGGGTGACGCGGCGGCGGCGCATCTCGAAACCAGCCAACTCCAGCACGGCTTCGATGATGTCGCGGGCTCGGGCTGGCTGGCGCTGCGGCTCGCTTCGCTTCACGAACTGGCGGATGCGGTGGATGATTTGCCCGGCGCGCTGGGCCTGGCGGGAGGTTTTTTCCAGCGCTTCGATCAGGCCTTCGTTGGCAATGCTGCCAGATTTGATCCGGCTGACCATGCCGCTGCAGTAGTTGGAAATGGCCGCCAGGGGCTGGTTCAGCTCGTGCGCCACGGTGGACGCCATTTCGCCCATGGTGATCAGTCGGCTGGTGAACTGGGCTTTTTCGGCTTGGCGGGCTGCGGCTTCCTCGCCTTGGCGGCGGGCGGTGATGTCAGTGGCGATCAGCATCTGTGCCAGGTGGCCGTCGGTCCACTGGATGTAGCGGGCGCGCACGTCGAACCATTTCTGGGCTGATTCCATGTAGATGTCGCGGGCATCGACGCCGGCGGCGGTCAGCTCCTGGGTGGGCAGGTTGCCAAAGTTGTCGACCGATTCATCGCCATCGGCCAGCTCGGCGGGATCGAATTCTCCGCCGGTCAACTCGGAGTGGGCGCCGGGGTTGGCGCCAAACCAAAGTCGGTAGGAGCGGTTGGCGAAGAGTAATTCGCCGCGTTGCACGGAGACCACGGACACGGCGGCGTCCAGGCCTTCCAGCACGGTGGTGAAGCGTTCGTGCGCGGCGGTGAGCTGGTCGCGCACGCGTTTGGCTTCGGTGATGTTGGTGACCGAGGTCATCCAGCCGGTCTGGTTGCCTTGCGAGTCGATCAGGGGCGAGACGTACATGCGGGCGTCGAACTGGCTCAGGTCGCGGCGCTGCATCACCACTTCCACACCCCCGGTGGGGCTGCGGCCCAGCAATTCTTGCTGGAACATGCGGTTGAACTCGTCCAGCCGGTCTTTGGGCCAGTAGGGGTAGGGCGGCACGCAACCGATCAGTTCTTCTTCGGCAAAACCGGTCATGGCGCAGAAGGCGGGGTTCACGTAGGTGATGCGGCCTTCCAGGTCGATGGTGCGCATGCCGGTGAGCATGGAGTTTTCCATCGCCCGGCGGAAATTGGTCTCCTGCACCAGGGTTTTCTGAATCTGGGCGCGGCGGCGCATGTGGCGCAGGGTGCCCACCAGGGTCCACACCGTCAGGGCCGACAGGGCCACCACCATCCAGAACAGGGTGTTGCCCACCAGGTTGGTGGAGGTGCGAAAGCCCATGCCTCGCAAGACCAGGCCATTGCCCACTGGCGTGACGATCACTTCATGAACGAAGGTGGGTTTGGCCGAGCCTTCGGCCGAGGCACTGACCGTGCTGGTCAGTACTTCGCCCCCCACCTGCACCAGGCTCATCGCGTGGCGGCTGACGATCTCGCGCGGGACCATGTACCGCATCAGCGCTTCCAGCGAGTACTCGGCCGACAGGGTGCCGATGAAGCCTGTGCTGTCGATGAGCGGCACCTGGATCTGGATGACCCGGGCCGCCAGTCCGTTGATGTAAGGCTGGGAGTAAACCGGCTGGTTGCGCTCCTTGGCCAGTTTGAAGGCGCTTTGCGGGGCTTGAACGCCCCGCAAGGGATCGTAGGACGACAGGTTGGCGTAGGGGTCGAGGTTCAAGCCCTGCGGCGCGGGCAGGTACAGGTTCATGGCGGAATGGGTCGCCTTGACGGTTTCGTCCGCCTGCGTCCAGGCCACGCTGATGACCTCGGGGCGGGCGCGAACGAAATCGCTGGCCTGCTGCATGAACTGCTCGGAGTTCACCGCCTTGATGCTGATCTCGCGGGCCAGGCGCAGCAACTGCTCCTGGCTTTCGATCATGCGCATGCGGATTTGTTGCTGCACGACCTCGGTGTCGCGTTTCACCGACTCTTGCTCGCGCTCCAGTTCCTCATTGCGCAGGTACCAGAAGGCCGCGATGATGGCGGCCAAAAACAACAGCACCGACACCAACGGCCCCAGTGTCGCGTACCGATCCTGCTGGTTGGGCGACTGCTTGCGCCACCACTGCCAGAAGAAGCGGTTGGAGTTGCCCGCCCCAGGTGTGCGGGAGGCGGCGGTGGACAAGGATGAGCGAGACGGCATCCTGCGATTATCCGTGTGGTCTCCCACAATCGACGTACTGCTTGAGAACGAGTGCAATCCCGATTCAATTCCAGCGTTAAGGATTCACTCTAATCACCCCACTCACTCAGGGGATGGCTGATACTCATGACACTGGTACATACCAACGGAGACTTTGC
>NZ_JAUSAR010000076.1 GCF_030652515.1 Aquabacterium sp.
AACCCAACTTGACCCCCAGCGACCTGCCGCTGGCCAAGCTGAGCCAAGCCCAGCTCGACGCGCTGCCGGTCGCCCACCATCAGATCGAAGACCTCTACCCGCTCTCGCCCATGCAGCAGGGGATTTTGTTTCATGCCTTGCAGCACGGCGACGACGATCCGTATTTCTATCAAAGGGTGTTCTCGCTATCAGGCGCGTTAAATACTGGCCGTTTCATAGCGGCCTGGCAAACCGCAATTGATAGGCATCCGGCCTTGCGTTCAGTCTATTGCTTCGAAGATAGCCATGCGCCGCTACAGATTGTTTGTAAAACCCGCCACATCGATTTGTTCGAGGCCGATCTACGTGGCATGCCGCGATTACAACGCTGGGATATGCTGGCGCAATGCTTGCGCAATGAACGTTCAAATGGCTTCGATTTTGCTGGTCAACGCGGGTTTGTCTTGAGTTTGTTGCGCGTCCAGGATGATGTCTGGTGGCTGATCTGGAGTCACCACCATATTGCGTTGGATGGTTGGAGCATGGGTTTGGTGCTGCGTGACGTGATGCGGAGTTATTACGGAGAAGCGTTGCCCGTAGTGCCAGCCTATGGCGACTATCTACACTGGTTGAACAGCCGGGATCACGGCGCCGCACTGGATTTCTGGCGCAAGACTCTACTGGATTTGAAAGAAATCACGCCACTGCCGCTGGCGGCAAATGCCCCGGATAACGATGCTTCGCGTTACGAAGAAATCGAAATTAGCCTGTCCGCAAGCGAAACCGATGCCTTACAGGCGGCGGCGCGGCGTTACGGCGTCACCGTCAGTACACTGTTGCAGGCTGCCTATGCCTTACTGCTTGGACGGCATGGCGGTGGCGATGCGGTTTTGTTCGGCGTTACCGTGTCGGGTCGCTCGGCCGATCTGGCGGAGATCGATGCCATGGCTGGATTATTCATCAATACCTTGCCGCTACGCATCGGTCTGGCCGGACGGCAAGCGCTGGGCGATTGGCTGCAAGCCATCCAAAAGCAAACCGCAGCCATGCGCGAATACGAATTTACCCCGTTGTCCGAGATTCAGCGCATGGCCGCGTTGGGCGAAGGCCAGAATTTGTTCGATGCCATTTTGGTGTTCGAAAACTATCCGCTGGACGAGGTGTTGAAGCAGCAAAGACAGGGTTTGCAAATCGGCTTGCTGGAGGCGGAGGATGGCAATGGCCTATTGCGTCATCAACGCGGACGTAACAATTATGCCTTGAGTCTGATCGCTGGCTTAAACCAGCATCTGCATCTGACATTCTCGGGGCGGCAAGCACGCTTTCAGCCAGGGGCGATGGCGTTATTGGCGCGGCGGTTTGTGTATTTGTTGCAGCAAATCGTTGCGGCAAGCGCGGCGAAATTAGCCGATTTGCGGCTCGAACCAGAGGCTACTATTTTGCCGGCCCGGTCGGCTAGGCCTGCGCCAATTTTGAATCTGTTGGCGGCTTGGCAAGCTCAAGTAAAGCAAAAACCCAGTGCTTTGGCGGTATGCGACCAACATCGGCAGCTCAGCTTTATGGAATTGGACTTGGCGGCTGATAGGCTGGCGAACTGCTTGTTGGCACAAGGCGTGCGCCGCGAAGCGGCTGTTGGCGTGTTGCTGGAACTCTCGACTTCATTGGTCGTCAGCCTGCTGGCGATTTTGAAGATAGGTGCCGTATATTTGCCGCTGGATACCCGTTTGCCTGCGCAACGTTTGGGTACGCTGTTAAAGGATAGCGATGCGGGTTGCGTGGTAACGGCTAATTTCGCTGCCAAACAACTGTCCAGTTATGAGGGGTTTGTGCTGAATCTGGATGAACTCAACGAGGAACCCTTATCTAGCGGTCTGACAGCTTGCGAGTTGCATCCGCAACAGGCCGCCTATCGGATTTATACTTCCGGCTCCACTGGCCAACCCAAAGGCGTGACGGTCAGCCATGCCGCCTTGAATCATTATCTACAAGGTGTATTGCCGCGTTTGGCTTTGTCCGGGGATGCGGTGATGGCGATGATCTCGACACCGGCCGCCGACCTGGGCCACACGGTATTGTTCGGCGCCTTGTGTTCCGGCCATGCTTTGCATTTGGTGGCTAGCGACTGCAGCGCTGATCCGGACTGTTTCGCGGGCTATATGAGCGCCAATCGTATCGATGCCTTGAAAATCGTACCCAGCCATTTGCGCGGCTTGCTACAAGCGAGCCATCCCGCAGACGTGTTGCCCGAACAAGTATTGATTCTGGGGGGTGAGGCATGTCCCTTGGACTTGTTGGAAACCGTCCGCAAATTGAAGCCGCAGTGCCGAATCATCAATCATTATGGCCCCACCGAAACCACGGTGGGCGTGTTGACCCATGAACCCGGTATTGTCCAGGCAGGCGCCACGGTGCCAATCGGCCAACCCTTGCCCGGCGTAGAGGCCTATGTGCTGGATGGCGATCTCAATCCGGTGCCGGCTGGCGTACCCGGCGAGCTGTATATTGGCGGCGCCTGTCTGGCCCGTGGTTATCAGGGTAAACCCGGCATGACCGCAGAACGTTTCCTGCCTAACCCTTACCGGAGCAGCGAACGATGGTACCGCACTGGCGACCGGGCGGTTTATCGCGATGATCACTGGGTTTGGTTGGGGCGCCTAGATAATCAGGTCAAGATACGCGGTTACCGTATCGAGCCCGATGAAATCGCCAGAACTTTACGCGAACTGGACGGCGTTGCCGATGCTTTGGTGGTGGCAGAGCCCGGTGACGGTCGGTTGCAATTGCTAGCCTACACGGTGGCCGAGCGGGGGATAACACTGGAGGTAAGCGATTTGCACACCGCGTTGGTCCAACGCTTGCCCGATTACATGATGCCTGCGCACATTTTGGCCTTGGACGTGATGCCATTGACCGCCAACGGCAAAATTGACCGCAAGGCGCTGCCCAAACCGCAACAGGCGAAGCGGAAAATCCTGGCGCCACGCAATGAACTGGAAACTCAGCTGGCGGTGATCTGGCAAACAGTACTGAAAACCGGCGATATTGGCGTCACCGATAATTTTTTCGAGTTGGGTGGCGATTCTATTCTGAGTTTGCAAATCATCGCCCGCGCCCGCAAGCAGGGGATTAAACTGACGCCGAAACTGTTGTTCGAAAAACAGACTATTGCCGAGCTGGTGGTCGCCATCGGCCCATCGACAGACAAGTCCGAACAAAACGCTATTTCGCGTTGCGGTTTAAGAGGACAGATGCCCTTGTCGTACGGCCAGGAGCGGCTGTGGTTTCTGGCGCAGTTGCAACCCGACAGTACTGCCTATCACATCAGCGGCGGGTTACGCTTGTCCGGTCGACTCGATTTGGCCGCGCTGAAAAACAGTTTTGATACCTTGACGGTTCGTCACGACATGTTGCGCAGCCGTTTCATCGCAGTGGATGGCAAACCGCAGCAAGTGGCGGAAGACCGAGTGAGTGCGCCACTCAGTTTTATCGATCTGACCGCCAGCGCAAATGCCGCTGCCGAGCTCGCCGTTTGGTCGGCACAACAAGCGGCCACGCCGTTTGATTTTAACCAAGGCGTATTGTGGCGTGCGGCCTTGGTCGCCATTGACGGACAACACCACGAATTATGGCTGACGCTGCACCACTTGTTGGCTGACGGTTGGTCGGTGGGACGCTTGCTGGACGAATTTGCGGAATTATATGCGGCGGCGGTGGAACAGCGCGAGGCGCGATTGCCGATATTGATCATCAATTACACCGATTACGCGGTCTGGCAGCGGCAATGGCTGGCGGCGGGCGAGGGCGAGCGGCAAGCGAAATATTGGCAACAGCAACTTGGTGGAGAGCAACCCGTTATCGAATTACCGACCGATCATCCCAGACCGCCGCTAGCTGGCGGCCGCGCTGCCACGCAAAGCTTCAGTTTATCGGCAGTAAGGAGCGAGTGCTTGAAACGCTTGGCGGTCGAGACTTCAACCACGCCATTTATGGTATTGCTGGCGGCGTTTGCGGCCTTGCTGCACCGCTACAGCAGCCAAACCGATTTGCGCATCGGCATTCCGGTGGCTAACCGTAACCGGGTCGAAACCGAAGTAGTGGTCGGCTTTTTCGTCAACACCTTAGTGTTACGGGCCGACTGCCGGGGCGAGCTGAACTTTTTGCAGTTGTTGGCACAAGTCAAACAAACCGTGCTGGCCGCTCAGGAGCATGCTGATTTGCCGTTCGAACATCTGGTGGACGTGTTGCAACCGCAACGCAGCCTGAATCGTAATCCGCTGTTTCAGGTGATGGTCAACCATCAAAAACGCGATTTGAGCGCACTCAAAACCTTGCCGGGTCTGGCTATAGAACGTATTGGCCGAGACGCCGAGGCCGCCCAATTCGATTTGAGCCTGGTCAGCGAAGAAGACGAAAACAGTTTAATTACCGGCAATTGGGTGTATACGGCGGAGCTGTTCGAGCCCGAAACGATAGACCGATTGTCCAGGCATTTCCTAAGTCTCTTGGAACAGTGGTTGGCACAGCCGGAAAAGCCCTTGGCAGCTATTGCCTTGCTAGGCGACGGTGAGCAACAGCAGCTTGCCGACTGGAATTCAACCGCTAAGGCTTATCCGTCAGGCCTGATCCACGAGCTGATTAGCCAACGCGCCGCCGCCCAGCCGGACGAGACAGCCCTGGCCTTCGGCGGGCAAACCCTCAGCTATGGCGGACTGGAGCGCCAGGCCAACCGATTGGCGCATTACTTGATCAGCCTCGGCGTCGGCCTGGAAATCCCGGTCGGCATCGCCGTCGAACGTTCCTTCGAACTGGTGATCGGCCTGCTGGCCATCGTCAAGGCCGGTGGCGCCTATGTGCCTTTGGATCCGGACTACCCGGCAGACCGGCTCGCGTACATGATAGCCGATTCCGGCATCGGCTTGCTGTTGAGCCATACCCCGGTGTTGCAAAGCCATGGCGGTTTCGGCAACGCCTGCCGCTGCCTGAACCTCGATGTGCTGGACATGGGCGGCCAAGCTGATGCCGCGCCCAGCCCAAAGCTGCACCCTGAAAGCCCGGCCTACATTATTTACACCTCCGGCTCCACGGGCCGGCCCAAGGGCGCGGCCAACAGCCACGCGGCCTTGGCCAACCGGCTGCACTGGATGCAGGACGCTTATCCGATAGGCCCTGAAGACACCATTCTGCAAAAAACCCCGTTCAGTTTCGACGTGTCGGTGTGGGAATTCTTCTGGCCGCTGATGACCGGCGCCCGCCTAGCCATCGCCGAACCAGGCGCCCACCGCGATCCCGCGGCGTTGACTCAGCTAATGCAGGAGCATCGGGTCAGCACCCTGCATTTCGTGCCGGCCATGCTGGCCGAATTCGTCAACCAGCCCGAATTGCCGAGGTTCCCGTCACTGAAACGCCTCGTCTGTAGCGGCGAAGCCCTGCCGGGCGAATTGCAACAGCGGGTGTTCCAGCGCCTGCCCGGTGTCGAACTCGACAACCTGTACGGCCCCACCGAAGCCGCCATCGAC
>NZ_JAUSAR010000077.1 GCF_030652515.1 Aquabacterium sp.
GTCGATGGCGGCTTCGGTGGGGCCGTACAGGTTGTCGAGTTCGACACCGGGCAGGCGCTGGAACACCCGCTGTTGCAATTCGCCCGGCAGGGCTTCGCCGCTACAGACGAGGCGTTTCAGTGACGGGAACCTCGGCAATTCCGGCTGGTTGACGAATTCGGCCAGCATGGCCGGTACGAAATGCACGGTGCTGACGCGGTGTTTCAATAGCAGCCGGGCCAATGCTGCCGGGTCGCGGTGGTCGCCGGGCCCGGCGATGACCAGGCGGGCGCCGGTCATCAGCGGCCAGAAGAATTCCCACACCGACACGTCGAAGCTGAACGGGGTTTTTTGCAGGACGGTGTCGCCAGGGCCTATCGGATAAGCGTCCTGCATCCAGTGCAGCCGGTTGGCCAAGGCCGCGTGGCTGTTGGCCGCGCCCTTGGGCCGGCCGGTGGAACCCGAGGTGTAGATAATGTAGGCCGGGCTTTCCGGATGCAACAGTGGCCTGGGCGGAGCATCGAGTTGATCGACCCACTCAAGATCATCCAGGTTCAGACAATGGCAAGCGTTGCCGAAATCGACATGGGTTTGCAACACCCGCGTATGGCTCAACAGCAAGCCGATGCCGGAATCCGCTATCATGTACGCGAGCCGGTCTGCCGGGTAGTCCGGATCCAAAGGCACATAAGCGCCGCCCGCCTTGATAATGGCCAGCAGGCCGATCACCAATGCCAACGAACGTTCAATAGCAATACCGACCGGCATTTCCGGGCCGACGCCAAGGCTGATCAAGTAATGCGCCAGACGGTTGGCTTGGCGCTCCAGTTCGCCATAGCCCAGGGTTTGCTCGTCGAAGGCCAAGGCTATCGCGTCCGGCTGGGCGACGGCGCGGCGGCTGATCAGCTCGTGGATCAAGCCGGACGGATAAGCCTTAGCGGTTGAATTCCAGTCCAAAAGTTGGCGGCGAGCTCCCTCCGTCAACAAATGCAAGTTAGCGACCGGGCATTCGGCATCCTCAATCATGCTCAACAATAATTGACGAAAATGCCGATCCAGTTTTTGCACGGTGTCGGCATCGAAGCAATCCCGCCAATAACCGTAGCCCAGCCCCAGCGACTCGCCGATACTGACATTCAAGGTTAACGGGTAATGAGTGGTGTCAATATGCGCGGGCAAGCCGAATTGCAGGCCAGCATCGGCATTGCGCAGCGCCGCATCGACTGGAAAGTTTTCGAACACCAACAAACTGTCGAACAAGGCCGTACCGGCTTGTCCGGCCCAGCGTTGAATGTCGTACAGTGGAGTTTGCTCGTGTTCGCGCAAGGCCAGATTATCGTCCTGCAATCTTCGCAGCCAATCGCCGACGCTTTGCCTCGGCTGGCCGCCGACGATCAGCGGCACGGTATTGATGAATAGACCCAGCATGTTATCGACACCAGGCAATTCCGCCGGACGCCCGGACACCGTCACGCCGAAAGCTACGCGGTTTTGGCCACAATAGCGTTGCAACAATAGCGCCCAAGCGCCTTGCAACAACGTATTCAAGGTGATGCGCTGACGCTGCGCGAAGGCCTGCAAACGTTGGGTGGTAGCCGCATCCAGCCTCTCCCTAACATTGCCGTGACCTACTGCTCCGCCGACCCGGCCCAGCGCGGCAGCCAACAAGGTCGGCTCGTCCAAGTTGGCCAGACGCTGACGCCAGAAACTTTCGCTGTCGCCCGGATTTTTCAGTTGCAGCCAGGCAATGAAATCCCGATAACGGCTGCCGATACTACGGTCGTTGCCGGCGTAACTTTGCAGCACTTCGCCGAGTAGTTGCGAGGTGCTCCAGCCGTCCAGCAAAATATGATGACTGGTCCAAATCCAGCGATAACTTTGCTCGGACTGCCGTACCAACACTAAGCGCATCAACGGCGCTTGCGCCAAGTCGAAGCCGTGCGCGTGCTCTTCGGCGGCTAACGCCGCCAGCTCGCTATCCGAATCTTCATGGTCGCGCCAATCGCGGATTTCCAACGGCAAGGCGACCTGGTTATAAACTACTTGCAAGGGCCGGTCGGTCTCGCCGCGCCAGATGAAGGCGCTACGTAAAATATCGTGCCGGGCTATCGCCTTGCGCCAGGCGGCGGCAAAACGCCCAACATCCAAACCGTCGATATCCAAAGTCATTTGATTGACGTAAACCCCCATTTCCGGCTCCAGCAAGGCATGAAACAAAATACCTTGCTGCATCGGTGCCAGCGGATAAATGTCCTCGACGTCCCCAATGGCAATCGGCAGCGCGTCGATTTGTGGCTGGCTCAACCCAGACAATGGAAAATCGCTTGGTGTCGCGCCTTTGACACCGCTCAGGCAATGCCCGACCAAAGCAGTCAATTCATTGTGATAGTCATCCAGCAAGCCCTTTACCGTGGCGCTCCGGTATTGTTTTTCGCTGTAACGCCAGCGAATCTCTAGTTCGCCGCCGAGCACTTGGGCATTAATTTCCAGCCAATAAGGCAAAGGCGCGTAGCGGTCACGATCATCTCCGGCAGTTTCCGGCGCGACGGTAAACAAGGCTTGCTCAGTTTCTAATTGCCCGAAATAATTGAAACCGACTCTGGGCTGTGGCAGTGCCGCCAACTGCGCACGCAGTTCGGGCACCGCCAGATATTTCAGAACCCCAAATCCCAAGCCCCTGTCCGGGACGTTGCACAGAGTTTCCTTGACGGATTTGATAGACGCTCCGGGTTCGGCAAGGCTAGTCAAACACACTGGATACAGACTGGTAAACCAGCCGACGCTACGGATAAGGTCGGTATCATCGAATATATCTTCACGGCCATGGCTTTCCAATTCGACCAGCACCCGTTCCCGGCCGCTCCAGCGGCACAAGACCCGCACCAACGCGGTTAACAGTAAGTCATTGACCCGTGTGCGGTAAGCCGCCGGAGCCTGTTGCAATAATTGTCGGGTGGTTTCGGTGGAAAAACTCAGGCTCAGGGTGCAGGCATTGGCAAAACTGCCGACATCTTGCGGAAAATCACGCGGTAATTCGGACGCATCCGCCAGCGATGACCAGTACGGCAATTGCTGGTTAAGCGCTTCACTACCGGCGTAATTTTGTAGCTGTTGCGACCAATGTTTGAAACTATCCGTCTTAGCTGGCAGCGGTAGACTATCGTGATAAAGATTCTGTAAATCCTCCAGCAATATCCGCCAGGACACGCCATCGACGACCAGATGATGCACTACCAGCAACAGCCGTTGGCTGCCGTCGGCGACGCGAATCAATACTGCTCGCAGCAATGGCCCGTTTTGTAAATCCAGACTGCGCTGAGTTTGATTGGCGATGCTTTCGACTTCGCTATTGTCACTGGCGCTGCGCCGCCAGAGTAGCTCCGTGGATTTGCCAGCATCAATGTCGGTGTAATATTGTCGCCAAGTTCCGTTTTCCTGGCGATAACGCAAACGTAAGCTGTCATGATGACAAATTAGAGTTTGCAGCACGCATTCCAGCTTTGCCTCATCAAGCGGCTGTCGAGTTTGCAAGAGCAAGGATAAATTCCAGTGCTGGCGGTTGGGAATCTCATCTAGGAAAAATTGCGCCTGAATGGGCGTTAAAGCCACCTCGCCAGCCACAGGTGCTGCTGTGATTGCCGTTTTCAATACCGGTTGCGCAGCGGCGGCCAAGCTGGCAACCGTTTGGTGCAAAAACAAGTCCCTGGGTGTGAACAGCCAGCCGACCTGACGGGCGCGGCTGACCAGCCGAATCGATAAAATCGAATCCCCCCCCAGTTCGAAAAAGTTGTCATCGATACCAACCCGTCCGATGCCCAATATCTCTTGCCAAATTTTGGCTAGGGCACATTCAGCGAGGGTTTGCGGTGCCCGAAAGTTTTCGTTGGCCGTCCATTCCGGTTTAGGCAGGGCACGGCGGTCTAGCTTGCCGCTGGTCAGTCGCGGCAAACGTTCGAGCAGGATGGTTTGTGACGGCACCATATAATCCGGCAAGCGGCTTTGCAGATACTGTTTCAGTTGCTCGGCAGCCAGATTCGCTGAGTTCGCCGCGTAGACGACCAGACGCTTGTCGCTGCCCTCGCCATCCTCAACCACCACTGCCTCGGCAATGGCTGGATGCGACAGCACCTGCGCTTCGATCTCGCCCAACTCAATGCGATAACCACGCAACTTGATCTGATGATCGCCACGACCGAAATAATCAACATTGCCATCGGCGCGAAACCGCACTAGGTCGCCAGTACGATAGAGTCGCCCGCCGTCACCGACGAACGGATCGGGAATGAAACGCTCGGCGGTCAAATCAGGCCGTCCATGATAACCACGAGCTAGACAGGGCCCACCGATGTACAGTTCGCCCACCGCGCCCACCGGTAGCGGATTAATATCCTTATCCAATATATACAACGTACGCTCGCCAACACCAGTGCCGATCGGTGCGTAGGCGGTGTCGCAAACAGTATCGGACTGCGCTATCCACACCAATGGTGTAATCAGGGTTTCAGTCGGACCATAACCGTTGACGATGGGCGCATCGCCCACCACTCGGCGGATTTGCGCCAAACTATCTTTACTGACCGCTTCGCCGCCTACCGAGCAGGCTCGTAGCGGCAAGGCAAGACCTTGTTGTTCGGCCCAGCGAGCGATTTCTGTCAAATAAGCCGGTGGCATTTCGAACCAGGTGACGCCTTGTTCCAGCAGCGTGCGGTAAGCCTGCTCCGCGCTCCACAATTCGTCGCGGATTACCAAGCGACAGCCGTTGATCAACGGTACCAACCATTGCTCCATCGCCGCATCGAAAGTGAAGGCGGCAAAATGCAGCGCAATGTCGTTCTGCTGCATTGCATAGTTGTCTGCAATGGCCTGACAATGCCTTACCAAGGCGCCATGGGCAACGGCGACGCTTTTCGGCTTGCCGGTGGAGCCGGAGGTCAGGATCAGGTAGGCCAGTTGCTCGGGGTGGATGGCGACATCGGGCGCGCTGGCGGGTTGGGAGTCCAGGTCGGTGGCGTCGAGGTTGAGCCAGGTAGGATGG
>NZ_JAUSAR010000080.1 GCF_030652515.1 Aquabacterium sp.
TGTTGCTGTAACCGTAGCGGCGCATGAGGGCGCGCACGGTTTCTTCGAGCCATTCCCAGCGCGCCGATTCGGGCGGCAGGATGTCGTTCATGCCTTTGATGGCTTGGAGGATGTCGGCCATGAAAATGAAAGTCGAGACGGTGTCTGTGAGAGAACGGCGCAGAGCTTGCGCCGGGAAAGAAAATCAGGCCTGGACGGCGGCGCCGAAACGCCGGTCAATGTAATCCTGCACCAGCTTCTGGAAGTCATCGGCGATGCGGTCGCCGCGCAGGGTCAAGGCTTTCTCGCCGTCGATGAACACTGGCGCGGCGGGTGCTTCGCCGGTGCCGGGCAGGCTGATGCCGATGTCAGCATGCTTGCTTTCGCCGGGGCCGTTGACGATGCAGCCCATCACGGCCACCTTCATGTTTTCGACGCCAGGGTACTTGACCCGCCAGACGGGCATTTGCGCCCTCAGAAAATCGTCGATCTGCTTGGCCAGTTCCTGGAAGGTGGTGCTGGTCGTGCGGCCGCAGCCTGGGCAGGCGGTGACGCTGGGCACGAAGGTGCGCAAGCCCAGCGCCTGCAAAATCTCAAGCGCCACCACAACTTCTTGCGTGCGCGCCTCGCCGGGCTGTGGCGTGAGCGAAACGCGGATGGTGTCGCCAATGCCCTCTTGCATCAGCACCGACAGCGCGGCGGCCGACGCCACCGTGCCCTTGGTGCCCATGCCAGCTTCGGTCAGCCCCAGATGCAGTGGGTAGTCGCAGCGCTGAGCCAGGCCCCGGTACACGCTGATCAGGTCCTGCACACCACTGACCTTGCACGACAGGATGATCTGCTCGGGGGCCATGCCCAACTCGCGGGCCGCCTGGGCTGATTCGAGCGCCGAATTGATCAGGGCCTGGTACATCACCTGCTGGGTGGTCCAGGGCTGGGCGCGCCGGGCGTTTTCGTCCATCAGCGAGGCCATCAGTTCCTGGTCCAGGCTGCCCCAGTTGACGCCAATGCGCACGACCTTGTCGTACTTGAGCGCCGCCTCGATCATCTGCGCGAACTGCTTGTCGCGCTTGTCACCCTTGCCCACGTTGCCGGGGTTGATCCGGTACTTGGACAAGGTCTTGGCGCACTCGGGGTAATCGGTGAGCAGTCGATGACCGTTGTAGTGGAAATCGCCCACCAAGGGCACGTCGATGCCCATGCGGTCGAGTTGCTCGCGGATGTGGGGCACGGCTTCAGCCGCTTCCGGCGTGTTGACCGTGATGCGCACAAGCTCAGAGCCGGCAATGGCCAACTCCTTGACCTGGATGGCGGTGCCAATGACATCGACCGTGTCGGTGTTGGTCATGGATTGCACGCACACGGGGGCGTCGCCGCCAATGAGGACGACACGCTTGTCCCAGACGACGCGAGCCTGACGCGAGCGCCGTGGCGCCGGTCTGGCGACCTCGATCGGTTTGGCCAAAGATGAGGAAAAGTCGTTCATTTCAATTCAAGCCGCGCCACATTGTTGCGCGTGTGAGAGGCCAGTTCAACCGGCTGGCCTTGGTAGATCACGTCCAGGGCCGAAGAGTTTCCAAGGTGGAGCTTGAAAGGCGGTATGCCGGTCAGCTCAACGGTTTCGCCCACTTTGAGGTGACGGGACAGCAAGACACCTCTTCCATCGCGAATTTCAACCCACGCAGGTCGGCTGCTCTTGAGCACCAAAGGCCCTTCGCCAGCACCAACGACTGGCGAAGAGGCGGCAAGCGCCACTGGCGCAACAACTGCCACCTGAGAGGCTGCAGGCTCGGGTGCCGCCGACGACGCAGCAGCATCTGCCTGCGAAGGCACCACCGCTGGTGCACTGACCGCATCGATCGATGGCACGGGCGCCTCGGGCACCGATGCTGGCGCAGCCACGGTGTCGATGGTGGCCGGTTGCTGGCTGGGGCCCGCCCACTGAGGCCACTGAACTGAGGCGGGCATGAAATAAACCACCAGTGAAGCCAGCAGCAACACGATCGGAGCCAGCCATTGCGGCTTGAGCAAGGCTTTCAGATCAAACGATTCGCCCGAATCAAACGACAAATTGGCCCCACGCGACTCCTTGAACGGCTGGTTCAAGGCGGGCTTTTGCGGTGACAACGGAATGGCCTGGGCTGCAGGCAAAGCGGCCAGAACAGGCGCTGGGTCAATCTTCAGGCTGCGGCACACCGTCATGGCCAGCGCACGCGTGAAATTGGCATCGGGCAATTGATCATGCCGACCGCTTTCAAGCGCCTCCAGCTTGGCCGGAGAAACCTTGATCATTGAGGCCAAAGCATCGATTTCCAGGTTCTGAGCCTGCCGGGCTTCACGCAGCAGATCGCCCGCTTTGGCGCCCAAGGGGGAACTCGAGCTGAACGCGGTTGGATCACTCATCGAAACGCCCCAACTCCAACGCCGTGGCTTCGCGCGAATTGGGGAAACGGCTGCGCAAAATCCTGGCCAGTTCATCACGGCCGCCCACATTGCCCATGCGATTCTCAACGCGAGCACCCAGCCAGATGGATTCTGGTGTGATCTGCTCTGGAATGTTGTTCACACGGCGAATGTAAAAGCGCGCGCGCTCATATTCACCTCGTCGGTACAAGACCGCGGACAGGTTGTAAGCGGTGGCAGGGTTGGTCACGTCCAGCTCGTAAGAGCGCGCCAGGGACTTCTCGGCCTCAGGCAATAGACCGGCGCGCACCTGACAGACACCACGGGCCATCAAGGTTTTGCTGGTGGCGATGGTCTGCGGCAAATTGGCGGCGCGCTCAAAAAGGGCATCGGCCTCGGGATAGCGTTGCTTGCTGCAAAGCCACCAGGCGTAGTTGTGGATGGCACTGCCGTTGCGCTCATCGAGCTGGATGGCGCGCTTGAAGCTTTCATCCGCCAGTGCCGGTTCGTTCATGGCGCTGTAGATCAAGCCGCGCAACTCATGCGCCTCGGACATCCGGGCATCCAGCGCCAGCACGTGCTTGAGCTCGTCCAGCGCAGTAGTTAGTTGACCTTGCGCAAAATACGCTGTGGCCAGTTCCAGCCGGATGCGAGCCCGCTTGCGCACATCGCTCTCATCCGAGGTAGTGACCACATCGTCGGACACTGAGGCCGCGGCCGACCTGGCCATGGCCTTGCTGGCGAATGAGCCCTCAGCCTGCGGCGCTTGGACGCAACCCGAGAGAGAACCAAGACTCAAGGCCACAACAACGCCCAGACAAGCCAGCTGCGTACAACGGGAAATGGTCATGCGGTCGGTCTCCTGCGCCGGGAACGGGCCGCCGGCGCTCAATTCGATGGGGGGGTGCCGCGGCCAGCGGCCCCCGGGATCAGGTGGACTACAACGGGTTGGCGGGTCATGCGACCCTTGGCATTGGTGCGGTCCTGCACTTCACCGGCGAGTTGACCACAAGCGGCGTCGATGTCATCGCCACGGGTTTTGCGCACCGTGGTGATCAGGCCGGCATCCGCCAGGATCCGGGCAAAGGCCTGCACCCGGGCATTGTCGGAACGATGCAAGCCGGACGCAGGGAAAGGATTGAACGGTATGAGGTTGAATTTGCACGAAATGCGCCCACGCACCAGGTCGATCAACTGGTGAGCATGCTCGTCAGTATCGTTCACGCCATCAAGCATGCAATATTCGAAAGTGATGAAATCGCGCGGTGCGGCGGTCAAATAATCTGAGCAGGCTGCCAGCAGTTCGTCAATCGGGTATTTGCGGTTGATGGGCACCAGCTCATCGCGCAGCACATCATTGGGGGCATGCAAAGACACCGCCAGGGCCACCGGGCAGTCGTTCTTGAGCCGCTCGATCATGGGCACAACCCCGGACGTGGACACCGTGACGCGGCGACGCGACAAGCCATAACCATGGTCGTCCAGCATCATGCGCAAGGCGGGCATCACGGCCGAGTAATTTTGCAAGGGCTCGCCCATGCCCATCATGACCACATTGCTGATGACGCGCTCGGTCTGCCCCAGTCGCTTGCGCAGCGAATGCTCGGCATACCAGAGCTGGGCGATGATTTCGCCAGTGGTCAGGTTGCGGCTGAAGCCTTGGTGGCCGGTCGAGCAAAAGCGGCATCCCACGGCGCAACCAGCCTGGGACGAGATGCACAAAGTGGCTCGGTCGTCTTCGGGGATGTAGACGCTCTCGACGGCATTGCCGGCACCGACATCAAACAACCATTTGATGGTGCCATCGGCAGAAACGTGTTCGCTGATGATCGGCAGCGGCTTGAGGGTGGCAATGCCCTGCAGCTTGCCCCGCAGCGATTTGGCCAGGTCCGACATCTGGTCGAAATCGGAGGCGCCTTTCTGATGGATCCAGCGGAACAGCTGGGTGGCGCGAAAGCGCTTCTCACCCAGTTGTTCACAGAACGCGGCCAAGCCATCCAGGTCGAATTCGAGGAGGTTGACAGCGCTCATGGACAATCGACTTAGCGGCTGTAAACGTTCAGGCCAGGGAAGAAGAAAGCGATTTCTTGGGCAGCGGTTTCAGCGGCGTCAGAGCCATGAACGGCGTTGGCATCGATGCTGTCAGCGAAATCGGCGCGGATGGTGCCCTTCTCGGCCTTCTTGGGATCGGTGGCGCCCATCAGGTCGCGGTTCTTGGCAATGGCGCCTTCGCCTTCGAGCACTTGAATGAACACAGGGCCGGAGACCATGAAATCAACCAGGTCCTTGAAGAAGCCACGCTCTTTGTGCACGCCGTAGAAAGTTTCGGCTTCCTGACGCGACAGTTGCACCAGCTTGGCGGCAGCGATCTTCAGGCCAGCGCCTTCAAAACGGGCCACGATTTGGCCGATCACGTTCTTGGCAACGGCATCAGGCTTGATGATCGACAGGGTGCGTTCGATGGTCATTATTAAGTTCTCCTAAGTCTAGATTGGACAAAACCCAGCATTGTATCGCTGGGATATGACGGGCAGCGGACAGGCCGCTCAGCGACGGCCGCGACCGCCACCACCGCCGCCATGATTGCCACCGCCTCCACCGCCGCCCTGGCCACCACCGCCACGTCCTGAGCGACCACCCACCTTGTTGAAGTAGGCATCGGCACCGATGTAGCCGACCGAGGTCTGCAGCGGATCTGGCTGACGCGGGCCGCCCTTGGGCTCGCCGCCGCGGTCAGCATTGTGGTCGGGACGACCAAAACCCTGCGTGATGCGCTTGGAGCCTTTGGCGAAACGCTTGTCGAAGGTTTGCTCCAACGGATTGGGGATGGGGCCAATGTGGTCGAAGTCGTCGTTGTGCTCGCCTTGAGGCCCTTGCTGGGCCTGAGCACCCCCGCCCTGCGGACGATCCATGGGCGGGCGTCCAGGACGATTCTGGTTGTTGCGGCCCTGGTTATTGCCGCCTTGCGGGCCATACCCGCCCTGACCCTGCTGAGGACCGCGGCCGTTGCCTTGCTGGCCATTGCCTGCCTGCTGGCCACGGCCTTGGCCGCCTTGCCGACCCTTGAAGTTGTCCTGGCCCTGAGGGGCCTGTTGCTGCTGGCCGCCACCTTGGGGCTTGCCATTGTTGCGGCCCCCCTCCTGGCGACCACCCTTCTGGAAATTGTCAGGACGGTCAAAACCGGCCAGCGACTTCACGGCGCGGACGTCGGACTCGCCCAACTCAACCCAGACACCGCGCTTGAGGCCACGTGGCAGCACGATGGCGCCATAACGCACGCGGATCAGGCGGCTGACGGCCAGGCCCACGGTTTCGAACAGCTTGCGCACTTCGCGGTTGCGACCTTCGGTGATGACCACGCGGTACCAATGGTTCACGCCTTCGCCGCCACCGTTTTCAATGGACTTGAACGAGGCCATCTGGCCTTCGATGCTGACACCCTCCAGCAGCTTGTTCTTGGAAGACTCAGGCAACGTGCCCAACACGCGCACCGCGTATTCGCGCTCCACGCCAAAGCGGGGGTGCATCAACTGATTGGCCAACTCACCCGAGGTGGTGAACAGCAGCAGCCCTTCGGTGTTCAGGTCCAGGCGGCCCACCGACATCCACTTGCCGTTTTGCAAGCGCGGCAGACGCCGGAACACGGTTGGACGGCCTTGGGGATCGTCATGGGTGACCACTTCGCCCACGGGCTTGTGATAGGCCAGGATGCGCGCCGGTTGAGGCGCGATACGGATCCGGATGGGCTTGCCACCAATCTTGACCTGATCGCCATACGACACGCGCTGACCGATGTGGGCAGCGTGCCCGTTAACCGTGATCCGGCCATCTTCGATCATCTGCTCGATGTCGCGGCGCGAGCCCACGCCCGATTGGGCCAGGACTTTTTGCAGCTTGGGGGCATCGGGCTCAGGGCGCAGCACGCGCTTTTGCGGATCCGTCTCGGCACCCTCGGCTTCTTCTTCGGCGACCTCGTCGCGCACCGTGTCGAAATCGCCTGACAGCAATTCGGCAAAGACCTCATTGGCCTGCTCGGCCGCGATCGCTGCGCGGCGCGAGGGCAGTTGCTCCGGATCGCGGGCTTCATTGCCCTCGCCTTCCAGCGCCTCACCACCGTCAGTGACCTGCTCGCCAGCTTGCTGCTCAAGTGCAGGGCGTGGAGAACGATCACCTCGCGGGCCGCGGGGGCCACGATCTCGCCGACCACGCTCGCCACGCTCTTCAAAGCGAGGCTCGGCGCCAGCCGCCGCGACTGGCTCACCGTCTTGCGAGGCTTGCACTGGCTCAGGCGCAGGCTCATTCACGTCAGGGCCCAGCTGCAAGAAGCCGTCACCGGCGGGCTCACGGACCACCGGCGCTTCATCGCTGATCAAATCAGCCTGCACTGGCGCCGCTGATTCGGCATCTGCCGCTGGCTTCTTGCGCGGGGCACGCTTGGGCTTGGCCTCAACGGCTTCTTCAACTGCAGGCTCAACCACGGTCGGAGGCACGTCCTCGGCGACGGCGACGGCCTTGCGGCGGCGCGGTGCGGGCTTGGCGGCCTCTTCCACCACGGCTTCAGCCTCCGGCTCGACCTGGCTTTCGGCGGCCTTGGTGCGACGAGCCCGTTTGGGCTTGGGCGCATCTTCGGGCGCGTTGAGCGCGGACGGGTCCAGCTCAGGTGAGGATTCGTTGGGGTCTTGCATGGGCGCGTTGTCTGAAGTCATGGAGCGGGAGAGGGTTCGGCGGGATCGGCTGGGTCAGCCGCATCGGCATCGGGGGTAGAAGGGGGTTCGGACTCGAGCAATTCGGCTTGCACTTCCAACAGCGTGCCCTGCCCTTGTTCGTCGTGTTCTTGTTGTGTGGCGCTGGCAGCGGCCTGGGCTGCCGCTTCGGGGTCGTTGTCGAGGCCGGGCAGCATGCCTTGGGCACCCAGCATGCCGTCCAGAGCTGGCAATTGATCCAGCGACTTCAAGCCCATGTCGTCCAGGAAATGCCGGGTGGTGGCGTACAGGCCGGGCCGCCCAGGGGCGTCGCGGTGGCCGATCACTTCGATCCAGCCACGGTCTTCAAGCTGCTTGACCATCTGTGTGCTGACGGTCACGCCACGGATGTCTTCGATGTCGCCCCGGGTGACCGGCTGCTTGTACGCAATGATGGCCAGGGTTTCCATCGTGGCCCGCGAGTACTTGGGCGGCTTTTCAGGGTTGAGCCTGTCGAGGTACTCCTGCACATCAGCGGTGGTTTGAAAGCGCCAGCCCGAGGCTGACTCCCGCAACTCCACGCCCCGACCATCCCACTGCTGAGAAATGTCGGCCAGCAAAGCACGGACCCCGTCTGCCGACAGGGTGTCTTCGAAGAGGGCGCGCATGTCACGCACCGTCATGGGCTGATGTGCGCATAAAAGCGCCGCTTCTAGTACGCGTTGAGCGTCCTGAGGATTGAGGACTTCCATCTCTTCAATCGGTAAACACACGCCACCCGTTCAAGGTGGAGGTTCAAACGCCGCGCGCCCTGGCTGTCGGGCTGCGTGGCACGGACCCAAGTGGCATCGACCGGCAAATGAATGCACACGCCTGATGACCGAGTTTGACCGCCTGGTGGGGCTGGTTTGACGCCTTGGGTTTGATCTTGCGCCCCAGTGAGGGGCATCCGCTTGTGGGCAAAGTCGTCAGATCAAACGCTCTTTGCCGGATGGTTGGCACGCCTTGGCGAAACCACCTGATTTGCGAGTCATTATGCACCAGTTACAGGTTTTTGGTTGGCCATTTGCAGACACCCCCAAGCTTGGGCCAGATCGTCGGGCAAAGGTGATTCGAAATGAAGGGCTTTGCCGGTGATGGGGTGCTCAAAAGCCAGGCGATAAGCGTGCAGCGCTTGCCGCGTGAGACCCAAGGCGGGAGATCCCCCATAGACCGCATCGGCCACCAGGGGATGCTTGCGGCTCGCCATGTGCACGCGGATCTGGTGGGTACGCCCGGTGTGCAAGGTGCACTCCACGGCACTGAAAGCACGGCGAATCGGGCCGTTAGGATGGTCCTCGTCCAGAACGACACGCCCCAGACAGCGCACATCGGTGCGAGCTGGTTTGCCCGAGGCCAGCACCGCCATTTTCACGCGCGAGGCTGGATCGCGGCCAATAGGCGCCTCCACGGTGAAAGCGTCGGCCACGGCGCCATGGACCAAAGCCACGTATTGGCGCTTGACCACGCGGTCGGCAATGGCCCTGGACAAGGCAGTCACCGCCTCCAGCGTCTTGCCCACCACCATCAGGCCGCTGGTGTCCTTGTCCAGACGGTGAACAATGCCGGCCCTGGGCAGGTTGACAGCACCGGCATGGTGGGCCAGCAGGCCGTTCATCAAGGTGCCACTCCAGTGGCCGGCCGCAGGGTGCACAACCATGCCCGCCGCCTTGTTGATGACCAACAAGTGCTCATCTTCGAACACGGTGGGCAGCACCATGGGCTCAGCGACAAAGGCCTGGCTTTGCGCGGTGGGCCGCAATTCGAGCCACCCCAGCTGGCCACTGCTGACCTTGCGCGAAGCTGAATCAGCCAATTTGCCGTCAACGCGAACACAACCCGCTTCGATCAAACCTTTAAGGTGGCTTCGCGAGAACTCGCCCGCCAGACTGACCAACCAGGCGTCCAGGCGCTGCCCATGCTGCGCAACCGCGACCACGCCCTCCCGAGTCACCAAGGGCAAAGGTTGACTGGCGGGCGCCGTGGCCTCGGCGCCCCAATCCTCGTCCAAAGCGTCAATGTCCAAAAGCGGCGGAGGTGAAACGGGAGATCGGGACATGAAAGCTTTGCAGAGGGGTGGATGAAAGGGGTGGTGCCATGCTTCTATACTGCCGGGTAATGCGCACCCTCGTGCGAAACTCTATGCGGTTCCAACCTCCGCCTTATACACACGTGAAACTGCTGAAAAACACCTTGTGGGGCCGGTCATCTGGCGTGAAAACCGGCCTGGTCGGCAGCTTGGCCGCCGTCCTGATGGTGCTCAGCCTGAGTGGCTGCGGATCAACGCCCGAAGACGAGTTTGGTGGCATGGCACCCGACAAATTGTACGCAGACGCGAAAGAAGAAGCGGCCGACGGCAATTACGAGAACGCCATCAAGCGCCTTGAGAAAGTGGAGGCCCGCGCCTCGGGCACGATGCTGGCCCAGCAAGCGCAACTGGACCTGGCCTACGCTTACTACAAGACGGGCGAAAAGGCCCAGGCCCTGGCCAAACTGGAACGCTTCATCAGATTGCACCCCACCAGCCCCGCCGTGGATTACGCCATTTACCTTCAAGGCCTGGTGAACTTCAATGACGACCTGGGCTTGTTTGGCCGTGTGGCCCGCCAGGATCTGGCCGAGCGTGACCAGCAAGCAGCACGCGATGCCTACGAGTCGTTCAAGCAACTGTCGACACGCTTCCCCACGTCCAAGTACGCCGCGGACGCCAAGCTGCGCATGAACTACATCGTCAACTCGCTGGCCTCCGGCGAAGTGCATGTGGCGCGTTACTACCTGCGCCGTGGTGCCTACCTGGCCGCCGCCAACCGGGCGCAACAGGCCTTGACCGACTACCGCAGCTCACCCGCCATCGAAGAAGCCCTCTTCATCATGGTGCGAGCCTACGATCAGCTGGGCTTGATCCCGCTGCGGGATGACGCAGAGCGCGTGCTCAAGCAAAGCTTCCCGAACAGCCCCTACCTCATCGGCGGCGTCAAAGCTGCCGACAAGCCTTGGTGGCAACTCTGGTGAGTTGACACAAGCCCGGCACAGGCCCCGCCTCAATTGGCCGAGCTGCCTCCTGCGGTAAAGCCTGTCAGGCGGCCTTGGTCATGAACCGCCGGGCCTTCGGCGGGCACATCCACCGGCTCTTCCACTGGCGTGGTCTCTGACGAGGCCTCACCTTCGGCCGACGCCAGGTGGAGCTGGTGCACAAAACGGCGCCCACGGTCATACGGGAACACGTCGTGCACATACCCAGCCTTGATGCGTTCCTTGTGCTGCTGCCAGAAATCAGCTTCCAGCAACTCGGCATGGTGCTTCATGAAGATGGCACGCACGCGAGGATCGCCCAGCAAGAAGGGCCCGAAAGTCTCCGGGAACACATCGTGCGGGCCGACTGAATACCAGACCTCGCCAGACATCTCTTCTTCCTCATTGCGCGGCTCTGGCACCTTGCGGAAATTGCAGTCGGTGATGTACTCGATCTCGTCGTAGTCGTAGAACACAACCTTGCCGTTGCGCGTGACGCCGAAGTTCTTCCAGAGCATGTCGCCCGGGAAGATGTTGGCCGCCACCAGATCCTTGAGCGCGTTGCCGTACTCGATGACCGCGTGCTCCAGTTGCTCTCCCTCAGCTTCCTGGATGTAGATGTTGAGCGGCACCATGCGCCGCTCGATGTACAGGTGCTTGAGGATGAGCACATCGCCCTCCTCTTCCATCACGCTGGGCGAGAAATGCTTGAGCTCGGCGATCAGCTCATCGTCGAAACGGTCGCGCGGGAAAGCCACGTTGGTGAACTCGAGCGAGTCGGCCATGCGGCCCACCCGATCGTGCTGCTTCACCAGCACGTACTTGGACATGATCAGGTCGCGCGTGGTTTCTTTCTGCGGCGGGAAGAAGTCCTTGATCACCTTGAACACGAAGGGGTACGAGGGCAGATCGAACACCAGCATGACCATGCCCTTGATGCCCGGCGCAATGCGGAACTTGTCGCTGGAGTGGCGCAGGTGGAAAAGGAAGTCGCGGTAGAACAGGTTCTTGCCGTGCTTCTGCAGGCCCAGTGCACTGTAGATTTCCGCGCGCGGCTTTCGCGGCATCAGCGTGCGCAAGAACTGCACGTAAGCCGAAGGCACTTCCATGTCCACCATGAAATAGGCGCGGGCAAAGCTGAACAGGGCCAGCAGGTCATCTTCACCAAAAAGGGCTGCGTCAATGTACAGGCGCTTCTTGGAGTTGTGCAGGATGGGGATGGCAAAGGGCAGGCTCCGGAAGCCGTTGATCACCTTGCCCACGATGTAGGCGCCCTTGTTGCGGAAGAACAGGGAGGACAGCACCTGGATCTGGAAATTGGTGCGCAGGCGCACATTGCCCACCTGCTCCTGCAGGGCCTCGAAAATGAAGCCTACGTCGCGGTTCAGATCTTCAAACGGTTCGTCGAGCTCGTAGCTCTGGATCACCGTTTTGAGCATGGCGCGCAGGTTCTCACGCGTGGGGTAGTAAGCGCGGAAGGTGGGCTTGGCTTTAGGGTCTTCGTCCTCGATGTACTCGGTGGACACGGCCGGCCGCACAAAGATGAAATCGTTGCGGAAATAGCGCCGGTGCAACATCCGGATCGTGACCGAATTGAAGAAAGTCTCGGCCAGTTCGGGCTGGCGGTGGTTGGTCAGCAGGCCGATGTAGAACAGCTTGATCTGGTGCCAGACCTCCATGGGCAGTTCGCTGGCCAGGTAGTCGTTTTCCAAGCGGGCCACAGCCTCGTTCACGCGCAGATCGTAAAACTCGATGCGCACGCGCTGGGCCAGTTGCTGGCCATGCCAATCGGCCTGCTCGAAACGAACCTTGGCGTCGGCGCTGGTTTCGCGGAAGATCTTGTAGTGGCGGTCAAACCCATCGAGCATGGCCTTGGCGATTTCAAAGGCGCGTGAATCGGTCAGTTGCGTTGGGAGCATGGATCGGCCTGAAATTAAACCGCTGAGCCAGCGGCAGGTTGTGGGGTGTGGCGTTTTTTCAGCTCGGACAGGGCTTCGGCATAGGCGGCCCCGAGGGCTTCGGGGTGTTCCACGGTCATCCGCATGTCCTTGATGTGGCCATCATGCAAGCCGTAGACCCACCCGTGCACAACGACCTCCTGGCCACGTGCCCAGGCATCTTGCACCACGGTGGTCTGGCACACGTTCAAGCTTTGCTCCAGCACATTGAGCTCGCACAGGGCGTCCAGCCTGGCTGGGCCGTCCGGGAGTTGGTAGAGCCAGTCGCGGTGCAGGTTGCGCACGTCCTGCACATGGCGCAGCCAGTTGTCGGCAATGCCGATGCGCTGGTTGTTCATGGCCGCCTTGACGCCGCTGCAGCCGTAGTGCCCCACCACGATGATGTGCCTGACCTTGAGCGAATCGATCGCGAATTGCATCACCGACAGGCAGTTCAGGTCGGAATGCACCACGACGTTCGCCACATTTCGGTGCACGAACAATTCACCGGGCAGCAGCCCCACGATTTCATTAGCCGGAACGCGGCTGTCACTGCAGCCGATCCACAGGTACTGGGGGGACTGCTGCTGCTGCAAGCGGGTGAAGAAACCGGGCGTGCGGTTTTCAATGTCCCGAGCCCAGGCCCGGTTTTTGTCGAACAGGGATTCAAGTGTCATGGATGAGAGTGTAGTCAGGCTTCATGGGTCACAATTCCCGCATGCAAGAGACTTCACCTGCGACGATCGACTACCCCATGGGCGACACCCTGCCCGCCACGGGCCAGGCCTTGGCCGTGACGCCCGGGGTGCGCTGGGTTCGCATGGCCCTGCCATTCGCACTGGACCACATCAACCTCTGGCTGTTGCGCGATGAGATAGATGGCCAGCAGGGCTGGACGATCATTGACTGCGGCATCGCCAACCAGGGCACCCAGGACGCGTGGGAACAGGTGTTTGCCACCCAGTTGGAAGGCTTGCCGGTGCTCAGGGTCATCGTGACGCACATGCACCCCGACCACGTCGGCAATGCGCATTGGTTGACCGAGCGCTGGAGCACCCCGCAGCAGCCCTGCCGCCTCTGGATGAGCGCCACCGATTTTCACGCGGCGCACCTGGCGAGCAAGCACACCAACAATTTTGGCGGTGAGCGGGCCGCGGACTTCTTTGCCAGCCACGGGCTGACCGACCCGGAGTCGGTGGCCAAGATCCGGGCCCGAACCAACTACTTCAGCGCCATGGTGCCCGACATGCCGCATGCCTTTCACCGCTTGCGCGATGGCCTGGCGGTGAAAATCGGCCCTCACACCTGGAGCTGCCACGTGGGACACGGCCATGCGCCAGAGCACATGGCGCTGCATTGCCCGGCACTGGGCGTGTTGATCTCGGGCGACATGGTGCTGCCCCGGATATCGACCAACGTCAGCGTGTACGACGCCGAACCCGAGGCCGACTCACTGACCTTGTTTTTGCAGTCTTTGGACCGCATGCGGGCGCTCCCAGCCGACACCTTGGTGCTGCCATCACACGGCAAGCCCTTTTCTGGCCTGCATGCGCGCATCGATCAATTGCACGAGCACCACCGGGAGCGCCTGGCCGAGGTCGTCACGGAATGCCAGCAACAAGCCACCACGGCCGCCGACCTGCTACCAGTGCTGTTCAAGCGCAAGCTCGACCTGCACCAGACCACGTTTGCCATGGGCGAGGCCGTGGCCCACCTTCATGCCTTGTGGCACAAGGGCACGCTCACGCGCACCCTGGGAGCCGATGGCATCTACCGATTCAGCTGCTGACGACCTGACGCCTTGAGTTTCGGCGGCGGCCCAGCGCCCCAATCACCAACAAACCCGCCAACGCGCTGGCCCAGGTTTCCGCTTCGGGCACCATGGCCACGACCATGCCGTTGATCCCGATGGCGTACAGACGGCCAAAGCCGTCTTCACCAAAGGAGGTCGGACCACTCAAGCCGGTGGCGCCCAGCAAGGCTGCTGTGTCGTCACGAAAATCCACGGGCTTGCCATCTGCCCCCAAGTAAAAAGAAAACACTCGGTCGGATACGAAGTCAGCGAAGAAGTAGCGCCCGTCGGCATCCCCAATGCTGGGGCCTCGGTAAACATAGCCCCCAGTGATTGAATTGCCCAGACCACCAGGTGCGCCCAGGTGCGCATATTCAAAGATGGGATCGGTCAAGCCGGGCGCCTCGCCGCCCACCACAGGAGTCGCCACAGAGCCTTCTCTCAGGCGCCAGCCATAGTTGTGACCACCAAGGTCCCCGGCCTTCTCCAGATTGATTTCTTCGAAAACATCCTGGCCGACATCCGCGATCCAGAAATCGCCTGTTTGCCGATCAAAGCTGTTGCGCCATGGGTTGCGAACACCCAGTGCCCAGATCTCGGGCCGGGTGCCTGCCTGGTTCACGAAGGGGTTGTCGGTGGCCACGCTGTAGCCAGCGTCGGCACCGCTCACGTCAATCCGAAGCACCTTGCCCAGCAGGCTGTTGCGGTTCTGTCCATGGTTGTGGGGGTCATTGGCATCGCCGCCATCACCGGTGGCGATGTAGAGGTTCTGGTTGTCGCCAGGCCTGAAGGCCAGCCAGCCCGCCTTGTGGTTACCGTAGGGTTCTTGAGGGATGCTGATGACGCTTTGGGCCGAGCCCGCATTGGCCACATTGCTGGATGGCGCGGCCACCGTGTACCGCTCGACCACGGTGTTGAGCGTGGTTTTGTCGATGTAGTTGACGTAGAACCTGCCGTTGCTGGCATAGCCGGGGTCAAAGGCCAAGCCCAGGAGTCCGCGCTCGCCAGCGGTATCCACCTTGGCCGACAGGTCCAAAAACGGCGTCGCCAGCGTCTGACCATTGGCAATGATCTTGACCAGCCCGCTCTTTTCAATGACAAAAAGGCGGTGGTCCCCGGTAGGTGCGGTCAGGTAGACGGGCTGGCTCAGATCACCGGCCACCAACGTGCCGCTGAGGGCGTGCGCCCCTGAAACAGCCACGGCCATCGCCATGGACGCGCAAAACTTTGCCAGAACATATCGTCCTCTCATGCTTTTCTCCTTGTGACCTATGTTGACCCGAGCCGGAGATTAAGCAGGAAAGGAAGGGACTTTCAAGACAAGGGCTATTCAGGCCCAGTCCGGGATGACTGCATGGCGCAATTGCTCGCGGGCTTTTTCGTAATCTGGCATGACGGACATGACCACTTCCCAGAAGCGGGGGCTGTGGTTCATTTCGCGCAAGTGGGCCAGCTCGTGCACCACCACGTAGTCGATCACATGGTCGGCAAAGTGCATCAGGCGCCAATGCAGGCGGATGGATCCATCCACACTCGCACTGCCCCAGCGCGTGCGCGCAGACGACAGGCTGATCCGGCTGACGCTCACACCCATCAGCGGGGCAAAGTGCTTCACCCGCGCTTCAAAGCGCTGTTTGGCCTGCTTCTTCAGCCAGGACTGAAAAGCATCACCAATCAGCCCAGATGCTGCGTCAGGGTTCAAACCCAACATCAGGGCCCGGCCGCTTTCGCTCAGGCTGACACCTTTGGTGCCAGGATCCAGCACCAGGGTCAGCGGCTCACCCAGGTAAGGCAAAACCGCACCATGCTGCCACTCGATGCGAGAGGCCTTCTGCTTCAAGGCACGCTCGCGCTGCTCGACCAGCTTGTTGCAGATCCAGCGGGATTTGGCGTGCAGGGCGGTTTCGATGTCGCCGGAAGACACCCACCGGGGGGCGCGCACGCTCAGCCCTTCGGAGCTGACGACCATGCCGATGCTGCGGCGGCGCACGCGCTGGAATTCATAGGCCACGATCACATCGCCCAGGCGCACTTCATGCTCGGCCTGGGGGTGGCGGAATACGGGTATGTCGGGCTGGGCAGGCACCGGCATGGCGGGCGACTGGGCCAGGGCCGCAGAATGCGGCTCCTTGCCAGTGGCGCCTTCCACCCAGGGCAGGCCCATCTGCTCACCCGACGACACTGGTGTCACTGTCTCAGGCGTTCGGTCACTCATCACTCAAACTTGTCTTTCATGTCAGCTCGCCCATGTGTGTGGCCACGGGGCTGTCTTCGCCATGTGCACGCCGATCCCGCAGGATCAGGAAGTCGGCAAAGGACGACAGATCGGGATGGATCGTCAGATCGGAAACCTGCTGGCGCAGGTCGATCAATTCGGTTTCGGTCATGGTGGCGGCCTGCCCGGTGCGAA
The DNA here is from genome assembly GCF_030652515.1 of Aquabacterium sp. Classification (GTDB taxonomy): domain Bacteria; phylum Pseudomonadota; class Gammaproteobacteria; order Burkholderiales; family Burkholderiaceae_C; genus Aquabacterium. Next base: position 16,255 of record NZ_JAUSAR010000080.1, read on the forward strand.
CCAGGTGGGGCTCGCAACCGACGGACTGCGCCGCCAGCACATCGCGCGGAAGGTCGCCCACCATGGGCACACCCGCCAAGGACACGCCAAAGCGCTGCCCGATCATCTTGAACAGACCAGGCAAGGGCTTGCGGCAGGTGCATTGGTCTTCGGGGGTGTGGGGGCAGAAGAAAACGGCCTCGACCCGGCCGCCATGGCGGGCCAGCAACTGGTTCATCCGTGCATGCATGGCGTTGAGGGCCACCATGTCGAACAAGCCCCGGCCGATGCCCGACTGGTTGGTGGCCACGACAACGTGCCAGCCGGCATGGTTGAGCCGGGCGATCGCCTCCAGCGCACCGGGCAGAGGCACCCACTCGTCCGCCGACTTGATGTAGTCGTCCCGCTCGTGATTGATGGTTCCGTCGCGATCGAGAATGACGAGTTTCATGCCCACTCCGAAAGGGGTCATGCGGCCAACCTGGACAGGTCGGCCACGCGATTCATGGCCTGGTGCAAGGATGCCAGCAAACCGAGGCGATTGGTGCGCAATGCGGCATCTTCGACATTAACCATGACATCGGCAAAAAATGCATCAACTGGCGTCTTCAGAACTGCGAGTGCTTGCAGCGAGGCCGTGTAGTCACCGTCATCAGCCTTCATCCTTGCTTTGACCTTAACAGCGGTCAGGGCCTCGTATAGCGCGACTTCGGCGGGCTCCTTCAGTAAAGCGGCATCGACCTCGGGCTCAACCTTGCCATCGACCTTTTTAAGAATGTTGCCCACTCGCTTGTTGGCAGCGGCCAATGAGGCGGCCTCAGGCAGCGCGGCAAAAGCCCGGACGGCCGCAAGGCGCTGATCAATCTCGGCCAAGCGCTGTGGATCCAAGGCCAGCACGGCATCGACTTCCTGGGCGCTGTAGCCTTGCTCGCGCAGGCTGCCGGACAGGCGATCGTAGATGAAACGCACCAGCAAATCCTTCCGTTCGGCGGCCTTGCCCTCAAACGGCGGGTAGAGCTTGCTTGCCAGATCGGCGTCTTGTTTGACACTCGGCTCCGGGAGGCCGGCAAACGCGCCAAATGCACTATCCACCATCTGCTCTAACTGCAGCGGCAGATCGCGCTCGATCAGCATGCGAATCACGCCCAGGGCATGGCGACGCAAGGCGAATGGATCCTTGTCGCCCGTGGGCAACTGGCCGATGCCGAACAGGCCCACCAGGGTCTCCAGCTTGTCGGCCAAGGCCACCACCACGCCGACCAGATCGCGCGGCAATTCATCGCCCGCGAAACGGGGCTTGTAGTGGTCTTCGATGGCCTGCGCCACCTGGTCGCCCAGGCCATCGTGGCGGGCGTAGTAGCCGCCCATGATGCCTTGCAACTCGGGGAACTCGCCCACCATGTCGGTCAACAGATCGACCTTGGCCAGGCGGGCTGCCGTATCCACGTTCGCAGCCAGCGAGGCTTGACCCAATGCCTCCATCAACCCCTTGGCAATGGCGCGCACGCGTTCGACGCGTTCGCCCTGCGTGCCCAGCTTGCCGTGGTAAACCACCTTGGACAGGCCAATCACGCGGGACTCCAGGGTCTTCTTGCGGTCCTGGTCGAAGAAGAACTTGGCGTCGGCCAGGCGCGGGCGCACCACGCGCTCGTTGCCGCCAACCACCGCGCTGGCGTCTTCAGGACTGATGTTGCTGACGATCAGGAACTGGTTGGTCAACTTGCCGGAAGCGTCCAGCAAGGGGAAGTACTTCTGGTTGGCCTTCATCGTGAGGATCAGGCACTCTTGCGGCACTTCCAGGAAGGCCTCTTCAAAGCGGCCGGTCAACACATTGGGGCGCTCAACCAGGGCCGTCACCTCGTCCAACAGCGCGTCGTCATCGATGGGATGGAGGTTGGTGCCGACCTTGCTCGCAGCAAGCTTGAGTTGACGCGAGATCTCGCCCCGGCGGGCTTCGAAGCTGGCGATCACGGCGCCTTCTTGCGCGAGTTGCGCCGCGTAGGTGTCGGCGTTATGAAGCACCACGGGGTTGACCTTGGCCTCAAAGCGATGGCCTTGCGTGCTTCGGCCAGACAGCAAGCCCAACGCACCCACGGAAACCACTTGGTCGCCATGCAGGGCCACCAGGCCATGCGCCGGACGCACGAAGTTGACGCTGGTCCAGCCCGGCTGGAAATCAGCGCCCGGGCCTTGCTCCAACTGGTAATTCATCACCTTGGGGATCGGCAGCTTGGACAAGGTTTCGTCCAGCGCCTTTTGCAAGCCTTCGCTCAAGCTGGCACCGGCCTTGATGCTGTCAAAGAACAGCGCCTCGGCCTTGCCATCGGGCAAGCGCTTCAGGCTGGCAACCGCGTCAGGTCCAGCGCCCAAGGCCGAAAGCCGTTTGAGCAAGGCTGGCGTGGCCTGGCCTTCGGCATTCAGACCCACGCTGACGGGCATCAGCTTTTGTTGCACAGCCTGGTCAGTCGCCTTGGCCAGCACCGACGTCACATGCACCGCCAGACGGCGCGGCGAAGCAAAGGCCGTCGCCACGGAATCAGCACCCGCCAGGCCTTGCGATTTCAGGCTATCAGCCAGCACCTGGGCAAAAGACTCACCCAACTTCTTGAGCGCCTTCGGCGGCAACTCTTCAACGAACAACTCAACGAGCAAATTGGAAGCGCTCATGCTCAGGCGACTTTCTTTTCTAGTTGTGCAAGAACCTCTTGCGCCCAGGCCTTGGGGGCCATCGGGAAGCCCAATCGGGCACGGCTGTCGAGGTAAGCCTGGGCCACACTGCGGGCCAGGTTGCGGATGCGGCCGATGTAGGCCGCGCGCTCGGTCACCGAGATGGCACCACGCGCGTCCAGCAAGTTGAAGCTGTGCGCGGCCTTGAGCACCTGCTCATACGCCGGCAAGGCCAGGTGCTGCTCGATCAGGTACTTGGCTTGCGTTTCGTAGTTGGTGAAAGCGCCCAGCAGGAACTCGACATTGCTGTGCTCGAAGTTGTAGGTGGATTGCTCGACCTCGTTCTGGTGGAACACATCGCCGTACTTCAGCGTGCGCTGAATCTTCTGGCCATCGGCGCCCACTTCTTCCCAACTCGTCCACACCAGGTCATAGACGTTTTCAACGCCTTGCAGGTACATGGCCAAGCGCTCCAGACCATAGGTGATCTCACCCGTCAGCGGCTTGCAATCGATGCCGCCCACTTGCTGGAAGTAGGTGAATTGCGTCACCTCCATGCCATTGAGCCAGACCTCCCAGCCCAGGCCCCAGGCGCCCAGCGTCGGGTTCTCCCAATCGTCTTCCACGAAGCGGACGTCGTTCTTCTTCAGGTCAAAGCCCACGGCCTCCAGCGAGCCCAGGTACAGCTCGAGGATGTTGGACGGCGCTGGCTTGAGGACGACCTGGAACTGGTAGTAATGCTGCAAGCGGTTGGGGTTCTCGCCAAAGCGGCCATCCTTGGGACGGCGGCTGGGCTGCACATAGGCTGCGCGCCACGGCTCTGGGCCCAGCGCGCGCAGAAAGGTGGCGGTGTGGCTGGTACCGGCGCCCACTTCCATGTCATAGGGTTGCAGCAAAGCGCAGCCCTGGGCATCCCAGTAGCTTTGAAGGCGCAAGATCAATTGCTGGAAGGTCAGCATGGCATTTTTTGGGTCGGTGGGGTGGGCATCAAGCAGTGACGCGAATGCCCGATTCTAAAGACTCGCGGACGGACTCCGCGAACGGCGCTTCAAGGCCAGCACAGCCAGGGCCGCCAAAGCCACCACCGGCCACAGGCCGAAACGCCCTGCCCACTCGGCATACGGCGTGTTGCCCATGCGCCCTTGGACCGATGCCACCAGGGCACCACGGGTGTTGGTGGGCAAGGCAGCGGTCACCTTGGCGGTGTGATCAATCACCACGGTGGCCCCGGTGTTCGTGGCCCTGATGGTGGGCAATTGAAACTCCAGCGAGCGCATCCGGGCGATCTGCAAGTGCTGGTAAATCGCCACCGTGTCGCCGAACCAGGCCAGGTTGCTGACGTTGGCAAACACGGTGGGCGCTGGCTGCCCAGGCGTCACGAAACGCTGAGCCAACTCTTCGCCAAACAAATCTTCGTAGCAGATGGTGGGCGCCACCCATTGCCCTTTGACGCCAAAAGATGGCGCGGCGCGAGGCCCTCGGGTGAAGTCGCCCAAGGGCATGTTCATCATCTGAACGAACCAGTGAAAGCCCAAGGGAATGAACTCGCCGAAAGGCACCAGGTGGTGTTTGTTGTAGCGGTAGAAACCGTCGGGCAAGGCTTTGGTGGCCGATGACAAGCCCACCACGGAGTTGGTGTAGCCCCGCTCGAAATCACCCAAGGGCAGACCGATCAAGGCCGCGCGATCCCCCACGTGGAATGCACTCGCCAGTTCAGCCCAATAGCCTTCGGGCATCTGATCCGGCAACAGCGGAATGGCCGTTTCGGGCGCCACCACCAGATCGCCTTTGGCCGCCACCAGTTGTCGGGCATGCCAGACCAATTGGTCAATCAGGTGCGACTGCGCGAACTTCTCGTCTTGAGGGATGTTGCCCTGCAGCAAGGTCACGGACAGAGGTGCGCCATGGGCGCGGGTGAACTCATGCCACGGCCGCCCGCCGATGAAGGACAAACTGCCCACCAGCAGCAGCAAAGCCAACACACTGACCAGCATCGAGCGCCACCTGGGCGCAGACAACACCACCCAGGACAGCATCAGCACCCAGACCGCGCCCATGGCATACACGCCGATCCAGGGCGCCAGAACGGCCAGCGGGGAGTCCACCAGGGCATAGCCGCTGGCGGCCCACGGGAAGCCGGTGAAGATGCAGCCGCGAATCCATTCGGCCAGCCACCACAAAGCCGCCAGCAACACGCCATCTGAAAGCCAGTGGCCTCGCCGCCACCCCACCCAGGCTGCGGCCGCCAAGGCCATGAAGCCAGACAGCGCCGCGCAAAGCACCAGCACGGACAAGCCTGCGAGCCACGCCGGCAAGCCGCCGAACTGGTGCAGGCTCACGAACATCCAGCCCGTGCCACTGACCAGCCAGACCGTGCCGAACAAGGCGCCACATTTGGCTGCCAGGGAAACCGATCCAATGCTGCGAAGAACACCCACAAAGGTCATGACGGCCAGGGACAGCAAAGTGGCGGGCCAGGCCGTGCCCAAGGCGTCAATCCAGGGTGAAAAAGCCCCTGCCAGCAAAGCCCCTGCCAACATGGACAAAAGCAGGGCCTTGCCCACGCGTAAACCGCCCGGAGGAACCCAGGCACCTGAAGCAAGCATCGTCACCTTCAGGACCCGCTCATGTCCAGGGCATCGGGCGCACGCGTGACCTTGAACCAGCGCACCGCGCCGCCCCGCGCCAACATGACCGAAAATCTAAGGCCCCCAACTTCGACGGCCTCGCCCCGACGTGGCACCCGCCCCAATTCGTGGGCCACAAAGCCGCCGATCGTGTCGAAATCATCCACGGGCAGATGGATCCCGAAAGCGGTGTTCACCGCCTCGATGTCGGCATCGCCCGCCACCCGCTGGCTGCCGTCGGCCAAAGTGAAGATGCCGTTGTCGCTTTCGCCAACATCGAACTCGTCTTCAATCTCACCGACGATCTCTTCCAGCACATCCTCGATGGTGATCAGGCCTGCGGTTTTGCCGAATTCGTCGATCACGATGGCCATGTGGCTGCGGTTGGCCCGAAAATCGCGCAGCAACTCGTTCAGCCCCTTGGATTCAGGCACGAACACCGGCGGGCGCAGCAAAGTGCGCAAATTCAGCTCAGGCGCACGCTGAAGCTTGAGCAAATCCTTGGTCATCAACACGCCGATGATGTTTTCGCGGCTGCCTTCGAACACCGGAAAGCGCGAATGCCCGGCATCGATCACCTGGTTCAGCAAATCTTCGTAGGGCGCATTGATGTCGAGCAAATCCATGCGCTTGACGGCCACCATCACATCGCCAGCGCTCATGCCGGCCATGCGTATCACGCCCTCCAGCATCACCCGGGATTCGGGCTCGATCAACTCACGCTGCTCGGCGGTGGCCAGCGATTCAATCAGCTCATCGGTGGAATCCGGACCAGGCGAGATGAATTCAACCAGCCGCTCAAAAAGACTGCGACGGTCTTTTTCACGGTCATGTTGTTGCAGGAAGGCGGTTCTGTCGGCTTTGGTGGGCCGACTCTGGGAAGGTTCGGACACGGGGGGGGTGTCTTGGTGGCGATGTTGCAAGAATACCCGATGAAGATGGCGATTGTGCAACCCCACGGCTTCAAAGCCTTGGCAGCCGGGGCTACACTCGCGGGATGAGCTTGATACCTGTCACCATCCTTACCGGTTTCTTGGGCAGTGGGAAAACCACTTTGCTCAAGCGCATCCTGACCGAAGCACACGGCCAGAAGATTGCCGTCATCGAAAACGAATTCGGTGAAGAAAACATCGACAACGACATCCTGGTGGCCGACACCAAGGAACAGATCATCCAGATGAACAATGGCTGCATCTGTTGCACCATCCGGGAAGATCTGCGCGCCACCCTGACCGACCTGGCCGCCAAGAAGCGCGACGGCAGCCTGAAGTTCGACCGGGTCGTGATCGAGACCACCGGCCTGGCCGATCCCGGCCCCGTGGCGCAGACCTTTTTCATGGACGACGAGATCGCCGAGATCTACCTGCTGGACGCCATCGTCACACTGGTCGATGCCAAGCACGGCCAGACGCAACTGGACCAGCGCCAGGAAGCCCAGCGCCAGGCCGGTTTCGCCGACCAGATCTTCATCAGCAAGACCGACCTGGTCACCACGGCCGAGGCCGACGACCTGGCCCACCGCCTCAAGCACATCAACCCCCGCGCGCCCCAGCAGCGGGTGCATTTCGGCGAAGTGCCACTGGGCAATGTGTTCGATCTGCGCGGCTTCAACCTCAACGCCAAGCTGGAAATCGACCCCAGCTTCCTGACCGACGATGCGCACGACCACGGTCACCATGACCACGATCACGTGCACGACGAGCATTGCAACCACCCGCACCACCACAAGCACGACGACGATGTGAAATCCTTCGTCTACAAATCCACCCGCCCTTTCAACCCCAGCAAGCTGGAAGATTTCCTCGGGTCGATGGTGCAGATTTATGGCCCGCGCATGCTGCGCTATAAAGGCGTCTTGAATGTCGTGGGCATGGACCGCAAGGTCATTTTCCAGGGTGTTCACCAGTTGATGGGCAGCGACGTGGGCCCGAAATGGTCGCCCGGGGAAGACAAAACCAGCAAAATGGTCTTCATCGGCATCGATCTGCCCCAAGACCTGTTCCGCACAGGCCTTGAACAGTGCCTGGCTTGATGGATGATAGGGCCGAGGGATAGTCTGGTGAAGTTGAGCTAGGAGCCTCGCTACAATCCGCGCGCCTTCATTCATGCCCTGATTGCCAAAAGCAGCACAACCAAGGCGATAGAGCCATTAGCTGGCCATGCGTCTCTTAGGAGGATCCTGTGACGAAAGCATCTGACAAGCCCTCGACCAAATCGAGCGCCCCTGCCCCAGCCAAAACGGCCAAGGCGGTCAAGGACACGCCGGTCAAAACCGCTGCCAGCAAGCCCGTCGCCAAGGCCCCTCCTCCTCCCCCTGCTTCGACGACTCCCGCCAAAAAAGAAACTTCCGCCGCCAAGAAAACCAGCATGGTGGCCCCTGCCAAATCGGCGACGCCACCTGCTCCCGCTCAAGCTTCCCCTCAAACGGTCGAAGCTGCCGTATTGGCCAAACCCGTGGCCCCGGCACGCTCACCGTCCAAAATCAGTACCCCAGATCACATGTCTACTACCGCAACCAAGGTTGACAGCAAGCTCGCCAACGCATGGAAAACCAAAACCGGCCGGGAACTCACCGAACCCGAGTTGATGGCCATGCCCGAAGCCGAGTACATGAATGAAAAGCAGTTGGACTTCTTCCGTGGTCGCCTGACCGTGCTGAAGGATGACCTGCTCTCCAACGCCGGTGAAACCACCGAACACCTGCGCGAAGACACCTCCATCGTCCCAGATCCGGCCGACCGCGCCACGATCGAAGAAGAGCACGCCCTGGAACTGCGCACCCGCGACCGCGAACGCAAGCTGCTCAAGAAGATCTCCCAGGCGCTGACCCGCTTGGACTCCGGCGAGTACGGCTACTGTGACGAAACAGGCGAACCCATCGGCTTGGGCCGACTGATCGCCCGCCCCACCGCCACCCTGTCGCTGGAAGCCCAGCAGCGCCGGGAACTCAAGCAAAAAATGTTCGGTGACTGATCTGCTGTTGCGCACCCTCACTTCTATGCCCTATTTCGGCCTGCGATCATGAGCAAGGACTCCGGCGGATTTTTACGCAAGGTGGCCCGCTTCGTCGCCAATCCGACCACGGATTGGACGCAGCTGGATGCCCCGTCTGCCGGCTCCCCTGAGAGCGAATACGCCAAGACCGAAATCAAAGCCATGATCGAGCGCAAGCGCCGCAACGATTTCGTGCGCAAGCGCGAACTCGACATGCTGCGCAAGATCCGCCGGGAAGGCCTGAGCCAGGACAACGCGCTGGCATTGTCTGGCGCTTCCAACCTCGATTCCGAGTCTCGTCCCCACAGCGGCCCTCGTTCGGACATCGCCGTCAAAGCCAAGATTGATGCCATCGAGCAGCAAATGGTGGGCGATCAAAACGCAGCGCGCCAGGCGGCTCAAGCCCCGCCCGTGGCACAACGGCCACCGCCCTTGCCATTGAATGCCGCAGCGGCCTACGCGCCCACCGCTCCCAATGAGCTGAGTGCGCCCGAGAGACTCAAAGCTCGGTCCGAGTTGAGCCCCTTGGAGTTCGATCCGCCCGAGATTTCGCAGGCGGTGTTTGATTCGGCCCGCGCGAACCAACCCCGAATGAGCGGCTCTCCGCCACCGCCCATGCTCAACGATCACCTGTCGCCAGTCGGCTTCAGCGGCGGCTCTGGCGTTGATGTGACTGAGATGGAGCACGATCCCGAGCTGGACGAGGCCGTGATCGCCTTCGCGAACGCCGATTTCGACGAGTGCGAGCGCGCCCTGCTGGCCCTGATCGCCCCTGGCGGAACGCGGCACGACCAATCCGAAACCTGGATGGCGGTCTTCGACCTGTACCGGGCCCTGGATCTGCCTCAAAAGTTTGACCACCTGGCGGTGTCGTTTGCCCACCAGTTCGGGCTGTCCGCACCGCATTGGTATTCCTTGCCCCAGCGGGTGCAGGCCTTCGTGGCCATCAGCGAACAGCAAGCCGCTGCAGCCGCCAAGGAAAACCAGGATGACGCAGAAGGCCCCGCCACCGAACCCGGCGAAGGCGAACCCGCACAGCCCCGCGCCCTGGAGGGCTGGTTGGCACCGGCGGTGATCGACTCCGAGGCCGTGGCGCAACTGCGCTATGAAATCCTGCAACTGCCGCGTCCATGGACCATGGATTGGAGCAATGTCGAGAAAGTGGCGCCTGAAGGTGCCGCCCAGCTGAGCCAGTTGATGAAAGCCTGGGCCAAAGAGCCCGCCGCCATGGCCTGGATCGGTGCTGACCAATTGCTGACCGTGCTGGCCGAGAGTTCACCCTCGGGCGCCAGAGACGCCGACCCTGCCTACTGGATGCTGCGCCTGGATACCTTGCGCCTGTGCAACCGGCCAGATCAGTTCGACGAAGTCGCCATCGAGTATTGCGTGACCTACGAGCTGTCGCCCCCATCCTGGGAGGCCTCGGCCTGTCAGGTGCGCCACATGCGCGATGGCGTCACACCTCACACCATGATGCTGTCACACGTCAGTGACGTGACCACCAGCTTTGTGGAATCCCAGATGCACGACGACATCGAGTTCGTGCAGGTCGCTGCGCTGAACCTGTCGGGTCAGCTGGTTGGCGACATCAGCGAAACGCTGCGCAAGCTGGACAACCAGTTGGGGGCCAGCATCACGCTGGACATCGATTGCGAGCACCTCCTGCGAGTCGATTTCATCGCCGCTGGCGACTTGCTGAACTGGGTGCTCGCGCGCCGTGGTGAAGACCGCGAAGTCACCTTCGTCAAGCCGCATCGGCTTGTGGCGCTGTTCTTCGGCGCCATGGGAATCAACGAGCACGCCAAGGTCAAGCTGCAACTGATCTAATGCCTCAGCCCGATCACCGGGCCCCGGCACTCACTTGAAAAACCCCATGGATTCTTATCACGGCACCACCATTGTCAGCGTGCGCCGTCAAACCCCCAACGGCTGGCAAGTGGCCATCGGGGGTGACGGCCAGGTCACGCTGGGACACATCATCGTCAAATCAACCGCCCGCAAGGTGCGCAAGCTTCACCGCGACCAGGTTCTGGCCGGTTTCGCCGGCGCCACGGCCGACGCCTTTACCCTGTTCGAACGCTTCGAATCGAAGCTGGAGAAGCACCAGGGCCACCTGGCGCGCGCCGCAGTCGAGTTGACCCGCGACTGGCGCACCGACCGCGTCCTGCGCCGCCTGGAAGCCATGCTGGCCGTGGCCGACCTTGAAACCTCGCTGATCATCACGGGCAACGGCGACGTGCTGGAACCCGAGCACGGCATCATCGCGATCGGATCTGGCGGCGCCTATGCGCAGGCCGCCGCCCGCGCCCTGATCGGCCACACCACCCTGGATGCCGCCGACGTGGTCAAGAAGTCGCTCGAGATCGCTGGCGACCTGTGCATCTACACCAACCAGAGCCACACCATTGAAACCCTTGGATGACGCCATGAGTGGCATGACCCCACAAGAGATCGTCAACGAACTCGACCGCCACATCATTGGCCAGCGGGAAGCCAAACGCGCCGTGGCCATTGCCTTGCGCAACCGCTGGCGCCGCCAGCAGGTCGAAGGCAGCATGCGTGGCGAGATCACGCCCAAGAACATCCTCATGATCGGTCCCACCGGCGTGGGCAAGACCGAGATCGCCCGCCGACTGGCCAAGCTGGCCGACGCGCCTTTCATCAAGGTTGAAGCCACCAAATTCACCGAGGTGGGCTACGTCGGCAAGGACGTCGACACCATCATCCGCGACCTGGTGGAATACGCCGTCAAACAAGAGCGCGCTGTGCAGATCCAGACCCAACGCGCGCGCGCCGAGGACGCCGCCGAGGACCGCTTGCTGGACGTGCTGGTGCCGCCACCACGCTCCGAGTTCGGGATCTCGTCGCCACCGCCAGACAACACCGCCCGCCAGGTCATGCGCAAACGCCTGCGTGAAGGCACGTTGGACGACCGTGAAATCGACATCGAACTGGCCGACAGCAAGACGCCTGCCTTAGAAATCATGGGACCAGCGGGCATGGAAGAGATGGCCGAGCAGCTGCGTGGCATGTTCGCCCAGGCTGGCGGCCAGCGCAAGAAGGCGCGCAAGGTAACGGTGGCCGAAGCCCGCGTGCAACTGATCGAGGAAGAAGCCGCCAAGCTGGTCAACGACGACGACATCAAGACCCGGGCGCTGGAGCGGGCCGAGCAGAACGGCATCGTGTTCATCGACGAGATCGACAAGGTGGCCAGCCGCATGGAAGGCCAAGGCGCCGAAGTTTCGCGCCAGGGCGTGCAGCGCGACCTGCTGCCTTTGGTTGAGGGCACCACGGTCAACACCAAGTACGGCATGGTCAAGACCGACCACATCCTGTTCATCGCCTCGGGCGCTTTCCACCTGAGCAAGCCCAGCGACCTGATCCCGGAGCTGCAAGGTCGCTTTCCGATCCGCGTGGAGTTGTCATCCCTGTCGGTCGATGACTTCGAGGCCATCCTCACGCAGCCCAGCGCCAGCTTGATCAAGCAGTACCAGGCCTTGCTGGCCGCCGAGGGCGTCACCCTGGAGTTCACACCCGACAGCATCCGTCGGCTGGCGCAGATTGCCTACGATGTGAACGAGCGGACTGAGAACATCGGTGCACGCCGCTTGGCCACGGTGATGGAACGCTTGCTGGACGAGATCTCGTTCAACGCACCCGGCATGTCAGGACAAACCCAGACCATCGACACCGAACAGGTCGATGCCCGCCTGGGTGAGTTGTCGCGCAACGAAGACCTGTCGCGCTTCATCCTTTGAGTCAGGCTTCAGACGCGAGCGTCAGCAGGCCTTCAAAGATCAGGTTTTCGACCACGTGAACCGGCAACTCGGTCACGTGGGCCAACCGAGACACCGCCCCGCCCGACATGACCAGCAAGGGCTCGCGGCCCGTGTGCAGGTGCAGCCTGCGCAAGCTGCGCTCAATGGCCCCGGCGATGGCATCGGTGCCGCCGCTCATCAGCGCATCGCTGGTGTTGGTGGGAAAGTCCTGCACCTCGCCCGTGGGTACCTTCAGGCCGGCGGTGCCGCTTTCCAAAGCGCGGTACATCAGCCCGAATCCCGGCATGATCAAGCCGCCCAGAAACCGCCCCTGCACGTCCACCGCGTCCACGGTGACCGCCGTACCCACCATCACGGCCAGCACGGGCGGTGGCGCATCGGCCGACACCTGCAGGGCACGCTGGCGGGCCCCGATGATGGCTGCCCAACGATCAGCCCCCAGGCGCGCTGGATGCTCGTAGCCATTGACCACGCCCGATGCCCGCGCCGACGACACCACCCAACGGGGCTTGACGCCCCAGTTGGTCAGTTGCTCCTCGACACGCCGCTTGATGGCATCACCCGCCACCACACAACCCAACATGGCATCCGGGGCTGCCAAGGCTTGCCACTCTTGCGTCCACAGGTGATCAATGTCTTCCAGGACCACGGCCCCGTGCGCCAACAATTCGGCACCAGGAACGCCCTGCGAATACAAACCCCACTTGAGCCGGGTGTTGCCAATATCGATGACTAAAAACGACATGCATCTATCTCGCGAACAAAGCACCCGAACGATAAGGTGAAACCCGATTTTGCCTGCAAGACCACGCCCGTGTCGTTGTGGCAATGCAGCACTGCTTCAAAGGCATCGGCGACGCGGTTTTTTGACAAGGCATAGTATTGACCCCGCGCCACATCACGGGAATGAAGGATTGGGCACGCCAACTGCCATGCTCAAAGAATGGAAAACACAATGACATCAATTGCACGAGCCTTGCTCCTCTCGATCGCCATGGCGGCACTGCCCGCCCTGGCCGCCACAGAGGTCAGAGGCGTCAAGTTCACCGACACCCTCCAGGCGGCCCAGCAATCGTTGAAGCTCAACGGCGCAGGCGTGCGGGTCAAAATCATCCTCGACCTCTATGCCGCGGGCCTGTACGTGGCCAAAACAGACCCCAATGCCACGGCGGTGATTGGCCAACCCGGGGCCAAGGTCATGAAGATCGTGCTGCTGCGGGATTTGACAGGCGAGGACTTCGCCGATGCCACGGTCAAGGGTTTCAAGGCCAACAACAGCGAGGCGGATGTGGCCAAGTTCCAGGGCAAGCTGGAAGAAATCAAGGCCTTGATGCTGGATTTTGGCCCCGTCAAGAAAGGCACGGTCATCCAGATCGACTTTGTGCCTGGCGAAGGCACCCACGTGCTGCTGGACGGCAAAAGACGAGGCCCTGAAGTCACCGGCGATGACTTTCAGCAAGCGGTGCTGCGCATCTGGCTGGGCCCCAAACCGGTGGATTCCGACCTGAAGCAATCGCTACTGGGCGGCAAATAAGGCACAAAACAACCGACTGTGATCAATGTCATGGTCGAAACGACTTGAAACAATTTGGTTTATTGCCGATAAGGTGACCATCTGCATTGATTTTGCAGGCCCCTCATGATCGATCAAGCATTGCCCACCCTGAAGGACTGGATCACGGTTTTCACCCGTGCCGAGATCCCCGTGTTGCCCGCCTCCGTCGCCGAGCTGGCCGAGTTGCGGGCCATGGAGGAGGCCAAGGGCAATGTCGATGCGCACATGCTGTCGCAGAACCTGGGCGGCGATCCCCTGATGACGCTGAAGGTGTTGATGCAGGTCTCGCAAGACTGCCATCGTCGGCACATCAGTTCGCCCGAAACGCTCACGGCCGCCATCCTGATGCAGGGCATCGGCCCATTTTTCAGCACCAACGCGAACGTGGTTTCGGTGATCGATTGGCTGGCAGACCACCCCGATGCCTTGAGTGGCTTGCTCAAGGTCATCAAGCGGGCTCGCAGGGCCGCCCACCTGGCCGTGACATTCGCCAGCCACCGCCAAGACGAAGACGCCGACATGATCCAGGAAGCCGCGCTGCTGCACGACTTTGCCGAGATGCTGCTGTGGTGCCATGCCCCAACCCTGGCATTGACCATCGCACAGAGACAGAAAGCGGATCACACCCTTCGTTCAGCCGATGTCCAGAAAGAAGTGTTGGGCATTGAATTGACCGACCTGGCGCACGCTTTGATGGAGGCTTGGCAACTGCCGGAGCTGCTGATCAAGAACACCGATGACCGCAACGCCGAGCACCCCAGGGTGAAAACCGTGTTGCTGGCCGTTCGCATTGCCCGCCACACCCAGTATGGCTGGGAAGACCCTCACGCCCAGGCTGCCCTGCCCGATGACATCGCCGACGTCGCCAAATTGTTGACGCTGTCCGACGAATCCGCCAAGCGCAAAATCATGGAAATCGACAACTGACTGGCAAACCAATCAGCGGATCGACACTGAACTGCGCATGGCGTGCACCACACCACTGCCAAAAGCCGCGCCAAAGCGCTTGGCCAGACGCTCGGCCAGATTTTCCTTGAGCGTGTAATCGATGATGTCTTCGGCCTTGATGACATCGCGCGCCAGGATATCAAGGCTGCCCACGTGATCGGCCAAGCCCAGCTTCACGGCCTCCTGGCCGTTCCAGAACAGGCCTGAAAAAGTCTCCGGGGTTTCTTGCAGGCGTTTGCCACGGCCCTGGCGCACCACGGCGATGAACTGCTGGTGGATCTGGTCCAACATGGCTTGGGCAAAAACCTCGTGCTGCGGATTGCGTGGCGAGTAGGGGTCCAGCATGCCCTTGTTGGCACCGGCTGTGAGCAGGCGGCGCTCCACGCCAGCCTTGTCCATGATGCCCACAAAACCAAACCCGTCCATCAGCACGCCGATCGAGCCCACCATCGAGGCCTTGTCCACGTAGATTTCATCGGCGCCCACGGCGATGTAGTACGCCGCCGAGGCGCACATTTCCTCGCACACGGCATAGACCTTCTTCTTGTGCAAGACCTTCAGGCGGCGGATTTCGTCGTTGACCAAGCCAGCCTGGACCGGGCTGCCACCCGGCGAATTCAGGCGAATGACCACGGCCTGGGCACCCGCATCTTCAAAAGCGCTTCGCAAGGCGGTGGTCAGGTTGTCGGCATTGGCATCGGTGTCGCCACCAATTTCGCCACGCACTTCGACCAGGGCGGTGTGGGGGGCGGATGGGGCCGTCGATGTCGGCATGTTCTGCATCGCCGCCCAGATCATGCTGCCTGCGATCAGGATCCAGATGATGCGCCAAAGCCAGCGCCAACGACGCTCACGGCGTTGCTGCAGCAAATAGGCCCTGGCGAACTCTTCCAACATGCTGTGCTGGGCTGCAGCGATGGGGGAAGAAGACGGATCGACTGCGCTCATGAACAAGACACTCTCTTAGAAAATAGGCTGGATGCGGTCGCTAGGATACCAATACACCTGTTTGTCGCGCTCTTCGACGGTCATCTTGACCAGGCGCTTGCCCACGCAGGGGCCGCCCACGCACTGGCCATTCGGCGGGTCGTACAGCGCGCCATGGACCGAACAGATGATGAAGCGCTTGTCCTGGTCCCAGAACTGGCCGGGCTGCCAGTCCATCTGGGTGGGCACGTGGGCGCACTGGTTCAGGTAGGCCACCACCTCGTTGTCGTAGCGCACGGCAAAGGCCGACACACTCTGCCCCCACTCCAGCACATCGAAAACCACGGCCTCGCCGCACTCTTCCAGAGCGGACGACTCACACAGGAACTGGGGCTCTTTGTTCAATTCAGGCATGTTGCAACAACCACTGCTTTAGTTCGGCCACGGAGTGGGCCACGTGACGGGTGGGGTAATCCGCGAAAGCGGTGGGTTCGTGCGCCCCGTAGCTCACCGCCAACGAATGGGCGCCCGCATTGACCGCCAGTTGCAGATCGTGCGTGGTGTCGCCGATCATCAAGGTGCGCTCAGGGCTGATACTGAACTCGGCCATCAACTCCTGCAGCATCAGTGGATGCGGCTTGGACTGGGTTTCATCGGCGGTGCGGGTGGCGTCGAACACGCCGCGCAAGGCGACGTGCTCCAGGGCTTCGTTCAGACCCGAGCGAGTTTTGCCCGTGGCCACGGCCAGCCAGTGGTGCCGCGACTTGAGTTCGGCCAGCAATTCCAGCGAGCCGTCAAACAGACTGAGTTCGTGCTGGCGCTGGAAATAGTGATGGCGGTAGCGCAGGCCCAGCTCGGGCACACGCTCCTTGGGCAAAGTGGGCGCCACATGCGCCAGGGCATCGTGCAAACCCAGGCCGATCACATAAGACGCCGCGGTGCGCGACGGAATCGGCAACGCCAGGTCAGCGCACGCTGCCTGGATGCACCGCACGATCAGCGCGGTCGAATCGTAAAGCGTGCCGTCCCAATCAAAAACTATCAGGTCGAACTGGCGGGGACGTGATGAAGAGGGTGAATTCATGGTCGGCACTTTACTTGGGCACTGATGCCAGCGCGGTCAACAGTGACTCGCAGTCGGTCGGCAAGGAGGCTTGGAACGTCATGTCTTCACCGGTGACTGGATGGGGCAGGCGCAAATACCGGGCATGCAGGAACATGCGTTCGAAACGCACACCGGCCACCGCCCCACCCCGGGCCATGGCTTTGTTCAAGGTGAAATCACCGTACTTGTCGTCGCCCACGATGGGGTGGCCTTCGCTGAGCAAATGGACGCGGATCTGGTGCGTGCGACCCGTTTTGATCGTGACGTCCAGCAGGCTGAAGTCAGCGTAATGCTTCATCACCTTGACCAATGAAATAGAGCGGCGGCCGTCGTCGTTGTCATCCGCCACGGCCTTGACGCGGCGCTCGCCATCCGCCGTCAGGAATTTGTGCAGCGCCACATCGATGACCTTTTTGTGGTCGGGCCAGGTGCCGATCACCAGGGCCGCGTAGGTTTTTTGCACCTTGCGCTCGCGGAAATGCTCTTGCAGTGTGGTCAAAGCGCTGCGTTTTTTGGCCACCAGTAATATGCCGGAGGTTTCTTTATCCAACCGATGGACCAATTCCAGAAACTTGGCTTGAGGACGCGCGCGGCGCAATTGTTCGATGACGCCGAAACTCACGCCACTGCCCCCATGCACTGCCACACCGGCGGGTTTGTTGATGGCCAGCACGTGCTCGTCTTCAAACAATATGGGGAATTCCTTGGCCGGCACCGTGCTTTCGGATTCAGCGGGTTTGTCTGACAAACGCAAGGGGGGCACGCGCACCTCGTCCCCCAGAGCCAGGCGAGTGTCGGCCGAGGCGCGCCCCTTGTTCACGCGCACCTCACCGCTGCGGATGATTCTGTAAACCAGGGTTTTAGGCGCGCCTTTGAGCACCTTGATCAGGTAATTGTCCAGACGCTGGCCTGCACCGCCTTCATCGATGGTCAAGCGCTGTACCGCAGCGGGGGTCGAAGTGCTTGAATTCACTGGCTTTTTTGGACTGTGAGATGCGGATTTCGCACCTATAATGGGCTGAGCCACGTGATGAAGTGTTGTGATTGTTAAATTGCAGTCGCAATCTTTGGCGAAGCCAAGCGAGAGTTTACCTTTTGAGACCGCTTTGCATCGCCCAGACGTGGCCCGGCGGGGAGTCCCGCCAAATTGATGGTGATGCATCACGTGCTGCGTTCCGGAGAAAACCACCCAAGGTGTGGTCTTGCCAGGTCGCCGCGTGTGTCAGAGCCAATGTCGAACGAACCACGACTCAAGGTTTTTTGGCGCCAGAGATTCATTTCGCTGGTGTCCGCGTCGAGTGACCGCACTAATGTCCCGGCCTATCCTGCACGTTTCCATTGCCGCCCCACACCTCACCATGCCCCGCACAACGGGTTGTGGCGCTGAGGTGTGCGCGAGCCACTGGACAATACGGCCCGATTCGCCCTCCCCCTGCCCGATGCCCTGGTTTGACGAGGACTTGCTGTACAGCGGTCCCGACAATCCGTGGTGGTCGCCAGGGGCCTGTGCCACGTCACCCGCGCATGCGCCCCTGCTGCACTGACCCTCTCGGTCACCAGCCACGGCAATTCCTTCTCGGTTCTTTCTGCGTTGACTCGTGCATGAAGGTTGCCACTGACTCCGGTCGGTGGTGAATCGAGGTCTGCCTGGTGCCATCCAGGGCCGGCCTCGCATGGACTGGAGTTCACATGAAACGCATGCTGATCAATGCCACGCAGCCTGAAGAGCGCCGCCTGGCCATCGTCGACGGACAAAAGCTCCTCGACTTCGAGACCGAAATCGAGGGCCGCGAACAGCGCAAGGGCAACATTTACAAAGCCGTTGTGACCCGCGTCGAGCCTTCGCTCGAGGCCTGCTTCGTCGACTACGGCGAAGAGCGCCACGGTTTCCTGCCCTTCAAGGAAATCTCGCGCCAATATTTCCGCGAGGGCGTTGACGTCCGCTCGGCCCGCATTCAAGACGCGATCAAGGAGGGGCAGGAACTGCTCGTCCAGGTCGAAAAAGAAGAGCGCGGCAACAAGGGCGCGGCCCTGACCACCTTCGTGTCGCTGGCCGGCCGATACTTGGTCCTCATGCCCAACAACCCGCGTGGTGGTGGCGTCAGCCGCCGCATCGAGGGCGATGACCGCGAAGAGCTCAAAGAAGCCATGGATCAGCTCGAATACCCCAAGGGTATGAGCCTGATCGCCCGCACCGCTGGCATCGGCCGCACCGCCGCCGAGCTGCAGTGGGACCTGAACTACATGCTCAAGCTGTGGACGGCCATTGACGAGGCCTCCGGCACAGGCAAAGGCGCCTTCCTGATCTATCAGGAATCGTCCTTGGTGATTCGCGCCATCCGCGATTACTTCACCTCCGACATCGGCGAAATCCTGATCGACACGGACGACATCTACGAGCAGGCCAAGCAGTTCATGCTGCACGTCATGCCCGACACGGCCAACCGCGTGAAGCGCTACCGTGACGATGCCCCGCTGTTCTCGCGTTTCCAGATCGAACACCAGATCGAAACGGCCTTCAGCCGCACGGTGAACCTGCCTTCCGGCGGCGCCATCGTGATCGACCACACCGAAGCCCTGGTCTCGGTGGACGTGAACTCGGCGCGCGCCACCCGTGGCAGCGACATCGAGGAAACCGCCACCCGCACCAACCTGGAAGCGGCCGACGAAATCGCCCGCCAGATGCGCTTGCGCGACCTGGGCGGCCTGATCGTGGTCGACTTCATCGACATGGAAGAGTCGAAGAACCGCCGCGAGGTCGAGACCCGACTGCGCGATGCCCTGCGCTTCGACCGTGCCCGTGTGCAATTGGCCGCCATCAGCAAGTTCGGCCTGCTGGAAATGTCGCGCCAACGCCTGCGCCCCGCGCTGAGCGAAGGTTCGCACATCACTTGCCCACGTTGCAACGGCACGGGCCACATCCGCGACACCGAATCGTCGGCGCTGCAGATCCTGCGCATCATTCAAGAAGAATCGATGAAGGACGGCACGTCCGCCGTGCACGTGCAAGTGCCGGTCGAAGTGACCTCGTTCCTGCTGAACGAAAAGCGCACCGAGATCACCAAGATCGAGCTGAAGCAACGCGTGACCGTGCTGTTGATCCCAAACAAGCACATCGAAACGCCCAACTACAAGCTCGAGCGCCTGCGCCACGACGACCCGCGCCTGGAAAACATCCAGACCAGCTACTCGATGATCGAGGAACCCGAGGAAGACGTCGGCATCACGCGCCGTGAAAAGAGCAAGCCCAAGCAAGAGCCGATCATCAAGGGCGTGTTGCCCGATCAGCCTGCGCCCACGGCCGTGCCCAAGCACGAACCTGCGCTGGAATCGGCGGCCACGCCCGTCGCCGCCGTGCCCAAGCCCGTGGCAGTGCCGCCTGCACCATCGACCGGCGGCTTCTTTGGCTGGATCAAGAGCCTGTTCTCCAGCACGCCAGCATTCACGCCTGCGCCTGAAGTCAAGCCCGTGCAAGAAGCCCCGAAGGACACCGCCAAGGACGATGGCAAGGGCGGCCGAGGCGGCAAGGGCCGTGGCCGTCGTGACGGTCAAGGCCGTGGCGGCGAACGCAGCGCCAACGGCAATGGCGAACGCGCCGAGCGTGGCGGTGAGCGTGGTGGCCGTGGCGAGCGTGGTGAACGCGCCGACCGTGGTGGCGAACGCACCGAGCGCCCTGCTGCCGCTGAAGGCCGTGAGCCCCGTGAAGGCGGCCGTGGTGGCCGTGGCCGTGGCCCGCGCGAAGACCGCGCTGCCGCGACCGAGATCACCAACGAGCTGAACGCCCGTGGCGAAGCCGCGCCGCGTCAAACCGATGAAGCCCGCCCCGAAGGTGGCCGTGGACGCGGTGGACGTGGCCGTGGTGATCGCCAGGAACGCGCGCCCCGTGACAACGTCGCGGTGGATGTGCCCGAGAACGCCTTTGTCGACACCATCCCCGTGGGCCCCGACGCGCCAGCTGAAGGCACGGCAGAACGCGATGGCGCACGCCGCCGTCGCCGTGGTGGACGTGGTCGTGGCGAGCGTGACGATGCGGCCCTGAACACCGAAGGTCAAACGACTGAGCAACCGTCGGCTGAACCTGGTGACACGACACCTCGCCAGCAAGAAGAAGCTGTTCGCACTGAAGGCGCCGACGACTTCACTGAAGGCGAGCGCCCTGAAGGTGAAGGCGAGAACGCCGATGGCCGCCGCCGTGGCCGTGGACGCGACCGCAATCGCCGTGGTGACCGCCGTGACCGCCCTGTGGGCACGGACGATACCCAAGCGGCCATTGAGCCGGCACCACAACCTGGTTTGAACTTGACATTGCCGTCACCCTCAGCCGATGTGGGCCCGTTCAGCCTGGCGCCCAGCAGCGTTTCGGCAGCCCCCGCTGCTGAGGCGTCGTTTGAGCCGGTGGAAGAAACGCCGCCTGTGGCTTTGGCCGTCGCCCCCGTGGAAGCCATCCATGTGCCAGCCCCTGTGGCAGCAGCCCCCGTGGCCGCTGCTGAACCAGTGGCCGTCGCAGCACCGGCAGCCCCTCAGGCCGAAGCCTTTGTCTTGCCCCTGAACGACCTCAATGCGATTGCGCAAAACGCAGGCCTGCAGTGGGTGAACTCGGACTCGGACAAGGTCAACGCCATCCGCGAAGCGATTGCCCGTGAACCCAAGCCGGCCCATGTGCCGCGCGAGCGTCCGCCCGTGGTGATCGCTGACGAAGGCCCTTTGGTGTTGGTCGAGACCCGCAAGGACCTCAACCAGATCAAGCTGCCTTTCGAGTCGACCGCCAACTGATCTGATCGACGCCCAATGAAAAGCGCCATCCCCGGCATGGGGATGGCGCTTTTTTCATGGTCCGCCCACTTTGCAGCGGGCGATCATCTCGGTCAGGGCAGGCGCATCAAGCGGGCAAGCGGGCCAGGGCCTGGTGGTAGGGCGCGTGGTGCATCAGCTCATCCCAGGTGAGTGGCGCCGTTTGCGGCAGCAGGTCCAGCCGACGCGCCTCGCTGTCGGCGCTGGGCTCCCACAGGCCGCGCGCATGCGCGATCTGCAGGCCATCCAGTAAATCATCCACCGCCCTGCCGCCTTTCAAGGATTGGTTGCACAGCAGCACCAGGTCACAACCGGCGTTCAAAGCCGCCACGGCGCCTTGCGTATGGTCGCCCGCCACGCTGGCGCCTTCCATGCTCAGGTCATCGCTGAAGATGGCCCCGGTGAAACCCATCTTCTCGCGCAGGATATCCTGCAGCCAGCGTTGTGAAAAACCGGCAGGCATGTCATCCACCTTCGGATAGATGACGTGGGCAGGCATCACGCTGGTCAGCGAGGTGCTCATCCATTCATAAGGCTTGGCATCGTCGCTCAGGATCGCTTTGAGGCTGCGGCGGTCAATGGGCACGTCCACGTGCGAATCGGCCTTGACGAAGCCGTGGCCGGGAAAATGCTTGCCGCAGTTGGCCATGCCAGCCAGCAAAAGGCCATGCATCACGCTCTTGGCCAGCAGGGTCACCACGCGAGGGTCGCGGTGAAAGGCCCGGTCGCCGATCACGCTGCTTTCGCCGAAATCCAGGTCCAGCACCGGCGTGAAGGTCAGGTCAACGCCGCAGGCGCGCAACTCGCTGGCCAGCACGTAGCCGCACGCGGTGGCGGCATCGCTGGCGGCCATGGCGCCGCTGCCCTCGCCTGCCTTGCCATCCTTCATCCACATCTCACCCAGGCGCCGCATGGGCGGTACGTGCGTGAAACCGTCGGTCTTGAAGCGCTGCACGCGTCCGCCTTCGTGGTCCACGCAGATCAGTACATCAGGGCGCAATTCCTTGATCTCGGCGCACAGGGCCGTGAGCTGGACGCGACTCGCCCAGTTGCGGGCAAACAGGATCAGCCCGCCCGTGAGCGGGTGCTGCAGACGGCGCCGGTCATCGGCATTGAGGCTCAAGCCTTCGATGTCCAGCACCACAGGTGCGTGGACGATGTCGGAATCGGCATTGGCCTGGACGGAATGGGGCGATGAGCTCATGGTTGGTCGGTTTGGGTTTCGATGACGACGAAGGCCAAGGCATGGTCCACCTCATCGGTGACCGTGACATGGGCCTGCCATTTCTTTTGGGCGAACCAGTCGGCCAGTTCGCCATTCAACACGATGCGCGGGCGACCGCTGGCTTCGTTCAGGATCTCGCAGGAGCGCCAGGTCATGGGCCAATGAATGCCCAGCCCGATGGCCTTGGAAAAAGCCTCTTTGGCGGCAAAGCGCGTGGCCAGGTAACGCAGGCCACGGATGGCCACGCGCGCCTGGCGTTGGCGGTAGACCAGCAACTCTTGCGGGCCCAGCACCTTCTCGGCAAAGCGCTCGCCGCGCCGTTGCAAAGCCTCCTGGATGCGACGGATGTCGCACAGGTCGGTACCGATGCCCACAATCATGCGGACACCGCCCGGCGCGCACGCACGATCTCGGCCTTGAAGTCGGCGATGGCCTGTTTCAGGCCGACGAAGACCGCGTGGCCGATCAAGGCATGGCCAATGTGCAGCTCCGTGATCTCGGGCAAAACGGCGACCAGGGCGGTGCTACTGGACGTGGGCGGCGCCACACCGGGCGTGGCCGACCAGCTTTCATTCAAGGCCAATCCATGGCCGGCGTGCGTGCGCAGGCCCAGGCTTTGCGCCAGCTTCAATCCCGCCTGAAGACGCTGTAGTTCGGCCTGCACGCCGGTGGCGTCACCCGCCCACCAGGCGTTGGCCAAGGCACCCGTGTGAAGCTCCACACAAGGCGCACCGGCTTGCGCCACGGCTTCAATCTGGGCCGGATCGGCGCCGATGAACAGCGACACGCGCGAACCCACGGCGGCCAGGCGCGTGCAAGCATCACGCACGCGGGACAACTGCCCCACGACATCCAGCCCGCCTTCGGTGGTGATCTCCTGGCGCCGCTCGGGCACCAGGCACACATGCTCGGGGCGCGTGCGCTCGATGATGTCCAGCATCTCGTCGGTCACGGCCGCTTCGAAGTTCAAAGGTGCCGCGATGCTGGCCTTCAGTCGCACCACGTCGTCGTCGCGGATGTGGCGGCGGTCTTCGCGCAGGTGGAAGGTGATGATGTCGGCACCGGCTTCGGCGGCCAGGATCGCGGCGGCCACGGGGTCGGGGAAACGGCCGCCACGGGCATTGCGCACGGTGGCGACATGGTCGATGTTCACGCCCAGCAAAGGCGCGTCGTGCGTGGTCAGGTGCGTGGCAGAAAAGGTCATGCCTGTTGAAGCTCCATCATGAGCTGGCGGGTGCGCAGCGTGTGGGATCCGAGATGATAGTGAAGCAAGGCGCGCAACACCGTTTTGAGTTCGCTCAAGGCGGGGATGCAAGCCGCCATCAGGGGCGGCATGGCCGGGACCAGTATCGTACGCCCACCCCCGCCTTCGGTTGACAAGGCGGCTTCCAGTTGGTGCAACACCGCACCGTCCAAGGCCGCGGCATCATCAGGCTGGCGGGCGCGCGAGACGCCCAGTTCCGGATGCAACTCATAGCGCTGGCCCGGCGCCACTGACTGGCCATCAACGGTCACTTGCGACAAGTCCGGCAGGTGCCCCAACTGGCGCAACAACACCATCTCGAAGCCCCGCAAAGCGGCCTGCAGCAAGCTGGGGTCGGCCAAGGCGGACAAGGTCTGGGCATACGCATCAAACAAACCAGGGTGCGGGTCGTGACGGGCCAGCAGGCGCATCAGCAATTCGTTCAGGTAGAAGCCGGGCAACAAGGCCGCCCCACCCGGCCACGCCGGACCGCCGGCCCATTCGGCCTGGCGCAGCAACCAGACCTCGGCCTCCTCGGAGCGCTTCACGCCGAAACCGACGTGCAGGCGCTGAAAAGGCATCAGCACGGGACGCAATTGGGAGTAAGGGCGCTTGGCGCCTTTGGCCACGGCCACCACGCGGCCATGGTCGCGGGTGAACAAGTCCAGGATCAGGCTGGACTCGCTCCAGTCATGGCTGTGCAGCACGAAGGCTGCACTGGAGGGTCGGGATGCCGCACGGGCCACGCTTTATTCGTAGCCGTAAGTGCGCAGGCGGGCGTCGTCATCGGCCCAGCCGGAACGCACCTTGACCCAGATCTCCAGGAAGACCTTGCGGCCCCACAGGTGTTCCAGCTCGGTGCGCGCCTCCATGCCGATGCGCTTGAGGCGCTCGCCTTTGTCGCCAATGACAATGCCCTTGTGGGTATCGCGCTCGACCACGATGGTGGCGGCGATCTTGATGATGCCGGTGGCGCGCGGGTGATTGGCCAGCGGCGGCTCGTCGGTGTAGGTGTCGATCACCACGGTCGAGGTGTAAGGCAGCTCGTCACCAGTCAGGCGGAAAAGCTTTTCGCGCACGATCTCGCTGGCCAGGAAACGGTCGGTGCGGTCGGTCAGGGCATCCTGGTCATACCACCAGCCCTGTTGTGGCAGGTAGGGCCGCACGATCTCCAGCAGCCGGCGAACATCGTCCGGGCTTTGGGCAGACAGCGGCACAAACTCAGCGAAGGGGTGGCGCTCCTGCATGGTTTGCAGCCAGGGCAAGACATCAGCACGGCGGTGCACCAGGTCCAGCTTGTTGGCCACCAGGAAAACGGGCTTGTCCTTGGGGCACAAGGCCAGCACCTTGGCATCGTCCAGGCCAAAACGCCCGGCTTCGACCAGGAACAGCACCACATCCACATCGGCCAGCGTGGCCTGCACGGTTTTGTTCAGGTTGCGGTTGAGCGCGGCCGTGCCCTTGACCGTGTGCCGGGTTTGAAAGCCGGGCGTGTCCACGAACACGAACTGGGTCGTGTCGTCGGTGTGGATGCCGGTGATGCGGTGGCGGGTGGTCTGCGCCTTGCGCGAGGTGATCGACACCTTCTGGCCGACCAGGGCGTTGAGCAAGGTCGATTTGCCCACATTGGGGCGCCCGATGATGGCGATCAGGCCGCAGCGTTGGTGACTCACATCCACACCCGCCTTGGCGCCGCCCGTTTTGGCCATGGCCAGCCCAGCCAGCATGTCATCCAGTGACGGGTTCAACGCATCAACCACCGGTTGTGTCGTTGGGGCCTGGGCAGGAGCCTCGGGCGAAGTGTCATCTGGTGACGAAGGTGTGTCGGACATGGTGTGAGTCAAAGATCGCAAAAGAAAAATCAAAAATCAAGAACGTTTGGCAGCAACGGTGCGCTTCTTCGATGGCGCTTTGGAAAGCGCGACGCCCGCGCCTGGCTGGCCAAGCACAGTGGACGAGGGTGAAGGCAGTTGCTGCACCTGGAGCAAGGCCAGTTGAGCCGCCACCTGTTCGGCAGCGCGCTTGGACAGCCCCTCGCCCAGCACCGAAATCCCAAAATCTGGCAAATCGCAAGCCACCACGAACACCTGCTCATGCGCCTTGCCCCGTGTGGCATCCACGCGGTAGACAGGCACGGCCATCTTGCGACCTTGAAGCCATTCCTGCAAGGCCGTTTTGGCGTCCTTGCTCCAGACTTCCAGGGTGGTTTCGGCCATCACGGGCTCGAACAGCCGCAGGACCAGCGTGGACGCGGTCTCGAAACCAGCGTCCAGGTAGACCGCACCGATGACGGCTTCCAGGGCATCCGCCAGGATGGAGGGCCGCTGAGCACCACCGCCACGAGACTCACCCTCGCTCATTTTCATGACCGCCGGCAGATCCAGGTGCACGGCCAGTTTGTGGAGCATGTCCTGGCGAACCAGGTGCGCGCGCACACGAGTCAGGTCGCCTTCGTCGCTGCGGTCAAACCGCGCGTACAGCATGCTGGACACCGCCAGGTTCAGGACGGCATCGCCCAGGAACTCGAGGCGTTCGTAGTGATCTTGCCCAAAGCTTTTGTGGGTCAGGGCCCGCGCCAACAGGGCCGGATCCTTGAAGTCATGGCCCAGCCGCTGCTGCAAGGCCCTCAGCGGCGTGGAAGCCGCTGCGGTCACCGTCGTGGATCGGGGCATCAAAATCCCACGCGATCAATGCCAGACGCCATCACTTGGATTGGCCGTGGAATTTGATCAAGAGGTAGACGGGCTCGATCAACTCGATTTCCTTGTCGTAGGCAAACTTGACCACGATCTTGTCGTTTTCCTTGGTGACTTCCAGGTCACGCGAGCTGATGGCCTCGACGTTGTATTGCACGGATTTGTCGCGGTCAAAGGCCGCGCGGATTTCAGGCACGGTGCTGCCCGCGCCCGCCGCGCTGGTCACCATCTTCTGGATGGTCTGGAATTCCATGACGGCAGGCACCACCTTCATGATGACCAAGGCGAAGCTGCAAAGAATCACCGCCCAAAACATCAAGCCGATCAATGTGATGCCCGACTGCGAACGTTTCATGTTGTCCCCCACACGAATCATTGGAAAAAGCCGATGCGCTTCAGACTGCTGAAATTCATCCACACCACGAAAGCCTTGCCGACGATGTTTTCGTCAGGCACAAAGCCCCAGAAGCGCGAATCTTGTGAATTGTCGCGGTTGTCGCCCATCATGAAGTAATGGCCTGGCGGCACCTTGCAAACCACGCCTTCAACACTGTAGCTGCAGTTTTCCTTGAACGGATACGCTTCAATGGCTTGATCTGGAATATCAGGCTGGCGCGCCTTGTCCACCAGGATCCTGTGATTCGTGCCGCTCAGGTTTTCTGCAAACTGCAGAAAATAGCGCAGCGTGTCCTCGTCGTAGAACTCGGCCAGGGGCGTTTGCTCGATGGGTGTGCCGTTGATGGTCAGGCGCTTGTTGATGTAGGCCACCGTGTCACCTGGCAAACCCACCACCCGCTTGATGTAATCCAGGCGAGTATCGACCGGGTAACGGAACACCATCACATCGCCACGCTTGGGATCGTGGTTGGCGATGATTTTTTTATTGATCACCGGCAAGCGGATGCCGTAGTGGAACTTGTTGACCAGGATGAGATCGCCGATCAGCAAGGTTGGCACCATGGAGCCTGATGGGATCTTGAAAGGCTCGAACAGGAACGAGCGCATCAAGAAAACCACCACGATGACCGGGAACAAGCCAGCCGTCCAATCCAGCCACCACGGCTGCATCAACAGGCGCTCTTTGGCCTCGGTCACGTTGCCATCGACCTGGGCAATGCCTTGGCGCTTCAGTTCCGCACGGCGGGCTTCGTCTTGTGCCACGAGATTGGCGGCAGCCGCTTCGCGTTCAGGTTGAAACTTGTAGCGCTCGGCCAGCCAGTACAGCATGGTCACGACGGACATGATGAACAGCAGGAACGAGAAGTTGCCTTGCCATCGGCCTATGTACCAGCCACCCAGGTAGACCGCCAGGGCGCCATAGAAAATACCGGTGAGGAAACTCATCAATCTTCCACTTGAAGGATGGCCAGGAACGCTTCTTGGGGCACTTCAACCGACCCAATCTGCTTCATCCGCTTCTTCCCGGCCTTTTGTTTTTCGAGCAATTTGCGTTTGCGGCTGATATCACCGCCATAGCATTTTGCCAGCACGTTCTTGCGCAGCGCCTTGATGTTCTCCCGCGCAATGATGTTGGAGCCAATGGCTGCCTGGATGACCACGTCGTACATCTGCCGCGGAATGTGTTCGCGCATTTTGGCGGCGACGCCACGACCACGGAACTGGCTTTGCACGCGGTGCACGATGATCGACAGGGCATCGACCCGGTCGCCGTTGATCAGGATATCGACCTTGACGACGTCGGAGGCACGGTACTCCTTGAAGTCGTAGTCCATCGATGCATAGCCGCGCGACACGCTCTTGAGCTTGTCAAAGAAGTCGAGCACGATCTCGGCCAGCGGCATCTCGTACGTGAGCATGACCTGGCGACCGTGGTAGGCCATGTTGAGCTGCACGCCCCGCTTCTGATTGGCCAGCGTCATCACCACGCCGACGTAGTCTTGCGGCATGTACAGGTGCATCGTGACGATGGGCTCGCGGATCTCCTTGATGCGGCCCAGATCGGGCATCTTCGAAGGGTTCTCGACCGAGACGATCGTGCCGTCGTTCAACTCAACCTCGTAGACCACGCTGGGCGCGGTGGTGATCAGGTCCTGGTCGAACTCGCGCTCCAGGCGTTCCTGCACGATCTCCATGTGGAGCAGGCCCAGGAAGCCGCATCGGAAGCCGAAGCCCAGTGCTTGCGACACTTCAGGCTCATAGCGCAGCGACGAATCGTTGAGCTTGAGCTTTTCAAGCGCATCGCGCAGTTGGTCGTATTCGCTGGCTTCAGTGGGGTACAGGCCCGCAAACACCTGCGGCTGGATTTCCTTGAAACCAGGCAAGGCCTCGGTGGCCGGGCCCGCGTTGTTGGGCTGCTTCTTTTCGACCGTGATGGTGTCGCCGACCTTGGCGTTTTGCAACTCCTTGATGCCGCAGATCACGAAGCCCACTTCGCCCGCACGCAAGGCCGGGCGATCGATCGACTTGGGCGTGAACACACCCAGGTGTTCAGCCGGGTACACGGCATTGGCCGCCATCAGGCGAATGCGTTCGCCCTTGCGCAACTCACCATCGACCACGCGCACCAGCATGACCACGCCCACGTAGTTGTCGAACCACGAGTCAACGATCATGGCGCGCAGCGGGCAATCGGGATTGCCTTGGGGCGGCGGCATGCGGGCCACCACCGCTTCAAGGATGTCTTCAACACCCATGCCGGTCTTGGCAGAGCACGGGATCGAATCGGTGGCATCGATGCCGATGACGTCTTCGATCTCTTCCTTGGCGCGCTCAGGATCGGACTGCGGCAAGTCCATCTTGTTCAAGACGGGGATGACGGTGACACCCAGGTCAAGCGCGGTGTAGCAGTTGGCCACCGTTTGCGCTTCAACGCCCTGGCTCGCATCGACCACCAACAGCGCGCCCTCACAAGCCGACAGCGAACGACTGACTTCATAAGAGAAGTCAACGTGTCCAGGTGTGTCGATCAGGTTGAGGTTGTAAACCTGACCATCTCGGGCCTTGTAAGACAACGCGGCGGTCTGAGCCTTGATGGTGATGCCGCGTTCTTTCTCGATGTCCATCGAGTCGAGCACCTGGGCTTCCATCTCTCGGTCGCTCAGGCCTCCACACAGCTGAATGATGCGATCGGCCAGGGTGGATTTGCCGTGGTCGATGTGGGCAATGATGGAGAAATTACGGATGTGATTCATAAAAAAAAGGCACGTCGAAATGGATGACGCGCCTTCCAACAAAAACGTATGGCAACTGCTTGTTGGGACTTCATTGTAGCCAAAACGACCCCATCCAGAACCGCATCCCGGCCGGGCAAAGGGTCGTTGCAGGCCGCCAACAAAGACATTGTCAACAGGTTATCCACAGACTCTTGTTGACAAGTTCGGCGATTCGGGGACCCGTTCGGTCATTCGGCGATGACCTCTCATATCCCGATCAGCAATGGCGCGCTCAACCGGTGGATTGTAGCCAGATTCCAACGCGATCAACCCAAGTTATCAACAGGAATTGCGCAAGAAAAAGACTTGCAAGATGTGCCACAAGTCCGTGTATTTTTTGCAATAAGAAATCCCGCAAGGCCTTTTGGCGCTTGCGGGACCAGTTCAGTCGGCTTTTCGGCGGTCAAGCAGGCTCATCACTTGCTGGGGCGGATCAGCACGTACTGAGCACCATCGCCACGGCGCACCAGCACATTCACCGGACGGCCCTTTTCTGATTTGGCCAAGGCCGCCTCGAACTGCCGCACATTGGCAACCTGGGTGTTGCCCACGCTCAGGATGACGTCACCCGGGCGCAGCCCCGCGCGTGCGGCGGGCCCACCCACCTCTTCCACCAACACACCACCGTTGACCTTGAGCTCGGCTTTTTGAGCCGACGTCAGATCAGTCAGGCCCAGGCCGAGCGAGGCCACCGCCGTGGGTTTGGACTCAGCCGGTGCGTTGTCGCCAGCAGCAGCTTTGGCGGCCTTCTCAAGGTCGAGCTCGACCACCGTGATGCCCAGGTCTTTGTAGGCGCCACGGCGGAACACTTGCAGGACCGATTTGGTGCCGGGCTTGGTGCCACCCACCAAACGGGGCAGGTCACCAGCGGTCTCGACCGCCACACCATTGAACTTGGTGATGATGTCGCCAGCTTCCAGACCAGCCTTGGCGGCAGGACCACCAGGCTCCACCATGCGCACCACGGCACCTTGCGCCTTGCTCAGGCCCAAGGATTCAGCCACCTCTTTGGTGACCGGCTCGATCTGAACACCGATGCGGCCACGCACCACCTTGCCACCCGCGCGCAACTGGTCGGCGACCTTCACCGCATCGTCGATGGGGATCGACAAGGAGATGCCCATGAAGCCACCAGAGCGGCTCAGGATCTGGGAGTTGATGCCTACCACCTCGCCGCGCATGTTGATCAGCGGGCCACCGGAGTTGCCAGGGTTCACTGCCACATCGGTCTGGATGAAGCGAACCTCTTCGCCGGTGTCTCGCGCTTTGGCGCTGACGATGCCGGCCGTGACCGTGTTCTCCAGGCCGAACGGCGTGCCGATGGCCATGACCCACTCACCCACCTTGAGGCGGCTCACATCACCGATGCGCACCGCGGGCAGATTCTTGGCCTCGATCTTGAGCACGGCCACGTCGGTGCGCTTGTCGGCGCCCACCACCTTGGCCTTGAACTCACGCTTGTCGGTCAGGGTGACATAGACATCATCCGCACCCTCAATGACGTGGGCATTGGTCATGACCAGACCGTCGGCGCTCAGGATGAAGCCAGAGCCCAAGCCACGAGGACGCTCCTCACCATCACCTCTGGGCGTGGCCCTGGGGCTGCCTTTGCGCTGGCCTTGCCCTGGCATGGGCGTGCCAAAAAAGCGGCGGAAAAACTCGCGCATCTGTGCATCGGCATCATCAGCATCTTCATCACCAGAATCGGCAATGCGCTGCGTGGTGCGAACACTGGCCACGGACGGCCCCACACGCTCAACCAGTTGAGTGAAGTCAGGCAAGCCCTGGACCAGCAAGGGCGGCGGCGATGTGGCTGGCGCGGCGATGGGAGGCGTGGCAACCACCCCTGCAGGCTGCTGCGCCTGAGAAGCGTGGGGCAACAAACTGGAACTCAATAACAGGCCCACCGCCATCACGACGCCGCCCACCACCAGGGTGCGGCGCACAACGGAGCTGGTGGAAGATCCGGGCTGGAAAGAAGATGTCATTGCTGAAAACCTCACAAATGCAAAACAAGTAACTGGTGAATCAACGTTGGAGCCACTCAACCGGATGACAGTTCACCATTCGATGGTTTCTGTTGGTAAAGCCACACACCATCATGAATGCCACAAACGGCAACGCCGCTTGGGCAAACCACAGCGGCGTCACGTCAAGAATGGTGGATTACAAACAATGCGGTGATCAGGGAGCTTCATAGAGCACATTGCGCGTCAAGCCATTGGGCGAAGCAAATGACTGCTCGCCATGGCCTTGAACACGGCGAGCTGAAAGTGCTTGCTCAAGCTGCGGATCACGCCAAACCGACGCACCCGCCGCCGCAGGATCATTGCCCATCGCGGAGGGAAAGGCCGCGCCCTCGGCCAAAGAGGCCGCAGTCACGCCATTGCCCGACCAGGTGGCTTCCATCGAGGTGGATGGCGCAAAGGCTTGGGTACGGTCAGCGGCAGGAAATGTGCCTTGAGCCAGGCTGTTGGCAGGCAAGGACGAGCCCGGTGGTAACCCGCCCTGGTTGGTCACCAAAGCGCCCACCACCATCACGAAGCAGGCCGCCACGGCCATCGGGCCAGCCCACACGCGTCGGCGCAAAGGCTCGGCGGGGGGCATGGCCGCCACACCAATGTCCACGACAGAAGGCTGGTGGCGCGCCACCAGCCCGGCTGGCGCCAGCACCACGGGCTCTTGCACCAAGCGCTCACGGAATGATTTGAGGAAGTGCGAACTGCCGGAGGCATCGGCCAGCTCGTCGGAGCGCATCACGTCACCAATGAGGTGGTAGTCGCTCCAGCGAGCGCGGACCTTGGCGTCATCACGCCACGAGGCACAAGCGCGGGCGACTTCGGCCACGTCAGCTTCGCCATCGGCCAAGGCCGACAGCGCTTCGAAGGGCAAATCATCATCCATGCGACGGTCAGACATAGGCGGGCTCCGTGTCGACATTGAAATCAGGCCAAGGAATTTTGGCCATCCTGGCAATTCAGAGGCGCCAGTTCACAAAAAGTTCACTCAACTTCACCAACGATCGCCGTCTTTGGTGTCCAGCAGGGGACGCAGGCGCTGCGCGATGGCATCCCGGGCGCGAAAAATGCGCGACCGAACCGTGCCAATCGGACAGCCCATCACCTCGGCAATCTCTTCGTAACTGAGCCCCTCGATTTCACGAAGGGTGATGGCCTGGCGCAGGTCTTCGGACAAGGCCTCGATCGCGGCATTGACCGTGTTGGCGATCTGGCGGCTGGCCATCAAGGATTCGGGGGTTTCCCCGGTGGTGAGTTCGTTCTCGACGCGGGAAGTGTCGGAGTCATCGTCTTCGCCAGAACCTGCGCGCGATGATTCGGTGACCAATGGATCTCGGCGCAAACCAATCAGCGCCTTTTTGGCGGTGTTGACGGCGATGCGGTAGAGCCAAGTGTAAAAAGCGCTTTCGCCACGGAAATTGGGCAAGGCGCGGTAGGCGCGGATGAAGGTTTCCTGGGCGATGTCTTCCACCAGATCGACGTCGCGCACCATGCGGGCAATCAGGCGCTGGATGCGGCGCTCGTACTTGACCACCAGCATCTCAAAGGCACGCTGGTCGCCGCGTTGCACGCGCTCGACCAACAAGGCGTCCACATCAACGATGGGCGTGACCGGGCAGGTGTCCTGGCCTTCAACCCCCACGGTAACCAAGGGATCAAAAGCCTGGGCAGACACAGGCTGATCCGGCATCACCGGAGGCTCCGAAGGCAGGCGCGGCGGCGTCATGAACGGATCCTCCGCTGAACGGCGCGCTCAGACTCAAGCAGGATCACCGTTTCGGCAAAGTCACTGTCGGCCACGGCCATGCCTTGGGCGCCCGCCTGGTCGTTGGTGTTGAATGATGAAAGCAAGTTGGGCCACTGACGTTGATGATTTCCGGATGATGCCACCACTTGTTCCGCCCCGACCTGATTGGCCCTCGCGTTGAACAGCAATGCCCGCAAGTGGTGCCCTGCGCTGCCTTTGAAACAAATGCGGGCATCCAGCCATGACCACGACGTCATCTGGCTCTCTGGGCCCGAGGAAACCATTTTGACCAGGACCCAAACGCCCAGGTCAAAAACCACATGCACAGCAACGGTTTGTTGGCCCGCTGTTGGGGCCTCTTTCACCGACCAACCGGGCGGTACTTCAGCAGGCGCCCTGTCCGGACGGAAAGGCGGCAAACCACCCCAATGCAAAGTCACCGTCCGGTTGATGCTCAGGCTTTGCCATGAGTGCCAGGTCATCATCAGCCAGGGCACACCCACCGCCAATGCGATCACCACGGGAAGCCAGGATCCTTGACCGGATCGGGCTTGTGAAAAGAGTGCCCACGCCCATGCCAGCCACAAGGCCGTGGCGAGTAGGAGCAATGCCCGGGCCGCCCAACGAATGGCAGGCACCTGGGCCACGCCCAACGGCAGTTGCCACTGCGCCCTCGATCCCAGCAAACCCTGATGCAAAAAGCCCCCGTGCCCTGCCCCGGCGATGTCATCGGCGAAAGGCATGGAACGGGCGCTCAAAGGTCAAGCAGTGTCAGACGCGCTTGAACACCAGCGAACCGTTGGTGCCGCCAAACCCGAAGTTGTTCTTCAGGGCCGCGTCAATCTTCATCTCGCGCGCGGTATTGGCGCAGTAGTCCAGGTCGCACTCAGGATCCTGGTTGAAGATGTTGATGGTGGGGGGCGAGATCTGGTGGTGGATGGCCAACACCGTGAACACCGACTCGATGCCACCCGCACCGCCCAACAAGTGGCCGGTCATGGACTTGGTGGAGTTGACCACCAGGTTTTTCGCATGCTCGCCAAACGCGCGTTTGATGGCGTTGGTTTCGTTGGCATCGCCCAGCGGGGTCGAGGTGCCGTGCGCGTTGAGGTATTGCAACTGATCCGGGTTGAGGCCGGCGTTGCGCAGCGCGGCCATCATCGAACGCGTGGGGCCATCCACATCGGGCGCGGTCATGTGGTACGCGTCGGCGCTCATGCCAAAGCCGCTGATCTCGGCGTAAATCCTGGCACCACGGGCTTTGGCGTGCTCGTATTCTTCAACCACCATCACACCGGCACCTTCACCGAGGACGAAACCGTCGCGGTCCTTGTCCCACGGGCGCGAGGCGGTTTGCGGGTCATCGTTGCGGGTTGACAAGGCGCGGGCAGCGGCAAAACCACCAATGCCCAGTGGCGAAACCGTGGCTTCGGAGCCGCCAGCCACCATCACGTCGGCATCGCCGTATTCGATCATGCGCGCGGCTTGGCCGATGCTGTGCAGGCCGGTGGTGCAGGCCGTGACGATGGCCAGATTGGGGCCCTTGAAGCCGCAATGGATGGACACATGCCCCGAGATCATGTTGATGATCGAGGCCGGGACGAAAAATGGGGAGATTCTGCGGGGGCCGCGGTCGGCGTACTCTTGATGCGTGGCCTCGATCAAAGGCAAGCCACCAATGCCGGAGCCCACGATGCAGCCGATGCGCTCGGCCACTTCAGGCGCCAATGCCTCGCCCATGGGCAGGCCGGAATCCTTG
The DNA here is from genome assembly GCF_030652515.1 of Aquabacterium sp. Taxonomy (GTDB): domain Bacteria; phylum Pseudomonadota; class Gammaproteobacteria; order Burkholderiales; family Burkholderiaceae_C; genus Aquabacterium. The sequence continues at coordinate 51,488 of NZ_JAUSAR010000080.1, forward strand.
ACCGCCTGGATGCTGGCAGCCAGCCCATAGTGGATGAAGGTGTCCATGTGCCGGGCTTCTTTGGCGGGGATGTAATCCTCGATGTTGAAGCCCTTGACCTCACCTGCAAATCGGCAGGCAAACGCCGACGCGTCGAACTTGGTGATGGTGTCAATGCCGGACTTGCCAGCAATCAGATTCGACCAGGACTCATCGACCGTGTTTCCAACGGGGGTGACGAGGCCTAGGCCGGTGACAACGACGCGACGACGGGTCATGCTGGGTGTGGAAAAAAAGGAGGGTTAGAGACAACCAAGGCCCCGAAGGGCCTCAGTGATCAACAAGTGGTTATTTTAGGCCTTGGCGTGGCCCTTGGCATAGTCGATGGCCAGCTGAACGGTGGTGATCTTTTCAGCTTCTTCATCGGGAATTTCGATGCCGAACTCGTCTTCGAGCGCCATCACCAATTCAACGGTGTCCAGCGAATCAGCGCCCAGATCGGCCACGAAGGCTTTTTCAGGGGTGACTTCGGATTCGGCTACACCGAGTTGTTCGGCAATGATCTTCTTGACGCGTGCTTCGATATCGCTCATGACTCCTCCAGGAGTGGGTGCAAATAAACCGGGGATTTTAGCGGGTTAGCGGCGCAAACCGCCAAACCCGAAAAACGAATTTGAGAACCCCGTAAAAACTCAATTCATCAACATGCCACCGTTGACGTGTAACTCCGTCCCGGTGATGTAAGCGGCTTGAGGCGAAGCCAGAAAGGCCACCGCCTCGGCAATGTCTTCAGGTTGGCCCAGGCGCCCCAATGGGATCTGGGCCTTCAATGTAGCTTGCTGTTCGTCGGTCAGCGCGCGGGTCATGTCGGTGTCGATGAAACCGGGAGCCACGCAGTTGACCGTGATGTTGCGGCTGCCCAACTCGCGCGCCAGGGCCCGGGTCATGCCCGCCACGCCCGCTTTGGCCGCAGCATAGTTGGATTGGCCACCATTGCCCATCGCGCCCACCACCGACGTGATGTTGATGATGCGGCCATGGCGTTGCTTCATCATGGGGCGCATGACCGCGCGGCTCATGCGGAAAACGGCCTTGAGGTTGGTGTCGAGCACGGCATCCCAGTCGTCATCCTTCATGCGCATGGCCAGAGTATCCCGCGTGATGCCGGCGTTGTTGACCAGCACGTGCAATGCACCGTGCTCTTTCAGGATGGCGTCGATGGCAGTGTCTACCGCAGCAGCATCCGTCACGTTCAGGACGAGGCCTTGGCTGCCCGGGAACGCGCTCAGCGCCTCGCTGATGGACTGCGCACCGGCTTCGGTCGTGGCCGTGCCCATGACTTTGTAGCCACGCTGAGCCAGGGTCACGGCGATGGCGCGACCAATGCCACGGCTGGCGCCGGTGACCAGGGCCACTTGGGGGGTTGATTCGCCGCTCATGTCAACAGGCCTTTCGCTTCCAGCAAGGATGCCGGGTCAAAAATGGTGGTGGTGATCAGTTCGCCGTCAATGCGCTTGACCATGCCGGACAAAACTTTGCCGGGGCCGCATTCGATCACGTGGGTCAAGCCGCGGACCTTGAGCGCCTGGATGGTTTCTACCCAGCGCACAGGACCAAAAGCCTGACGATACAGGGCATCTCGCAGTTCATCAGCCTGCGTGACCGAGGCCACGTCGATGTTGTTGATGACGGGGATGGAAGGCAGGGAAAAGGTCGTGTCCGCCAGTTTGGCCTTGAGCCGTTCAGCGGCAGGCCTCATCAAGCTGGAATGGAACGGGGCCGACACCGACAACAGCAACGCACGCTTGGCACCCGCCGCCTTGAGCACCACGCAAGCCTGATCCACACCGGCTTTGGTGCCGGCAATCACGGTTTGCTTGGGATCGTTGAAATTCACGGCCTCAACCACTTCACCGCTGGCTTGGGCCGCTTCAAGGCATCCGGCCTTGACGGCTTCGGCATCCAGGCCAAGGATGGCGGCCATGCTGCCCAAACCCACGGGCACGGCTTCCTGCATCGCCTGAGCACGGAAGCGCACCAGGGGCAAGGCTTCGGCCAGGGTCAAGGCGCCTGCGGCCACCAGGGCCGCGTACTCGCCCAGGGAATGCCCCGCCACGGCGGCAGGCTTCAAACCGGTCTCGGCCAGCCAGGCGCGCCAGCAGGCCACGTCAGCGATGAGCATCGCGGGTTGAGTGTTCGCGGTCATGTCCAAGGCCTCTTTGGGGCCTTCGGCGATCAATCGACCCACGTCTTCGCCCAAGGCCTCGGAAGACTCGGCCAGGGTGTCACGCACGGCGGGGTGATCCGCCCAGCCATTGAGCATGCCCACCGACTGCGAGCCTTGGCCTGGAAACACGAATGCGAATGAGGTCATGTGATTTACTTCCTTACTGCTGAAAATCAATAGTCCACCAACACGGCGCCCCAGGTGAAGCCACCACCCACGCCTTCCAGCAGCAGGGTCTGGCCTCGCTGGATGCGGCCATCTCGCACCGCCTGGTCCAGCGCCAGCGGAACGGACGCCGCCGAGGTATTGCCGTGCTCATCGAGCGTGACGATCATCCTATCGTCTGAAACTTGCAGCTTGCGCGCCGTGCTTTGCATGATGCGCAAGTTGGCCTGGTGCGGCACCAGCCAGTCGATGCAGGAGGCATCGCGGCCAGCGGCTTGCAGCACCTCATTGGCCACCTGCTCCAGCACGGTCACGGCCAACTTGAAAACACCGGGGCCATCCATTTTGACCGTGGGATCGCCCAGAATCGCACCGCCGGACACCGTACCAGGCGCCCACAGCATGTGTGCCTGCTGCCCATCGGCATGCAGGCGCGATGCCACGATGCCGGCCTGCTCGGAGGCCTCCAGCACCACGGCACCCGCCCCATCGCCAAACAGCACACAGGTGGTGCGGTCGCTGAAATCCAGCAGGCGGGAGAACACTTCGGCGCCGATCACGAGCGCCCGGCGCGCGGAACCGGTGCGGATCAGGGCGTCGGCCACCGTCAAGGCGTAGATGAAGCCAGAGCACACGGCCTGCACGTCAAACGCCGCGCAACCTCGGATGCCGAGCTTTTGCTGAATGAGGCAGGCGGTGGACGGGAACACCATGTCGGGTGTGGACGTGGCACAGATGATCAGATCGATGTCAGCCGCCTCGATGCCCGCCGCTTGCAACGCTTTCTGCGCCGCCAGCACACCCAGGTCGCTGGAGCCGACATGCGGCTCAGCGAAGTGGCGCGCACGGATGCCCGTGCGAGACACGATCCATTCGTCGGAGGTTTCGATGCCCTGACTGGCCAGCTGATTGGCCAAGTCCTGGTTGGTGAGTCGTCGTGGCGGCAGGTGAGCGCCAGTACCGGCTATGCGTGAGTGCTTGATGGGCATTTCAGGGGGGCAACGCGGTGCTGGTTAAAACACCTCGGTGCCCTTTGGGCACGGCTCGAAGGATCAGGCAGCGCGGTCAACCGCACCCGCCGATCCAACAGCCGCCGACGTGCCTTCTGGATTGGTTGAATCGGCCGCATCTGCAACCGGCAAACCATCGAGCGATGCCGCAATGCGGTCATGTACACGCTCCAAAAGGCTGTGACGAGCCGCATCATAGGCCCTGTTGATGGCCAGCTCGAATGCAAAGGCATCGGCAGAACCATGGCTTTTGAACACCAGGCCACGCAAACCCAGCAAAGCCGCGCCGTTGTAGCGGCGGTGATCGGCCCGTTTTTTGAACTGGTTGAGCACCGGCATGGCGATCAAGGCCACCAATTTGGTCAGCAGATTGCGCGAGAACTCTTGCTTGATGAAATTGGCCAGCATGGACGCCAGCCCTTCGGCCGATTTGAGCGCCACATTGCCCACGAAACCATCGCAAACGACGATGTCGGTCGTGCCTTTGAAAATGTCATTGCCTTCGACATTGCCCTGGAAGTTGATCAGGCCCTTGTCGCCCGCATCGCGCAGCAATTCGCCAGCGCGCTTGATGACTTCACTGCCCTTGATGACTTCTTCGCCGATGTTGAGCAAGCCCACGGTGGGCGCTTCCTTGCCATCCACGGCCGACACCAGCGCGCTGCCCATGACCGCGAATTGCAGCAGATGCTCGGCCGTGCAGTCCACATTGGCGCCCAAATCGAGCACCGTGGTCGAGCCATCCAGCTGGTTGGGCAGGCCAAAGGCGATCGCCGGGCGGTCAATGCCCTCGACTGTTTTGAGCACATAGCGCGCCACGGCCATCAAGGCCCCGGTGTTGCCCGCTGACACGCAAGCGTGCGCATTGGCCGGTGCATCGGCCGTCGCCTTGACCTGCGTGACAGCCACGCGCAGCGATGAATCTTTTTTGCGGCGCAGGGCCACTTCCACCGGATCGTCCATGGAGACGACCTCACTGGCCTGCACCAGGGTGACACGCTCCCAATCCTTGGCAGGCGCCAGGGCTTCGGGCAAACCGACCAACACCAGCTCGGCCTCGGGGTGCTTGGCCAGAAAAGCCTTGCACGCAGGCAAGGTGACCGACGGGCCATGATCGCCGCCCATGCAGTCGACCGAGATTCGGACACGACCTTGGCGATCCGGAATGGCAGCACGGCTGGAGGCCGAGGTGGAAAGGGTCGAAACAGTCATCGGGTGGGTCTTGGGTGGGGGTATTGCTCAGCGAGCCCAAAACAACAATGGGCCGGAGGACTGACCAGTGTCAGCCTATCCAGCCCTTGCTTCTTGACGAAATCTGAAGGAACCCAGCACAGGGCCAGGCTCGATCAAGGATTAAGCGTCAGCCTTGGTCTTGAGCACCTTGCGGCCACGGTAAAAGCCGGTAGGGCTGATGTGGTGACGCAGGTGGATTTCGCCGGTGGTGCTTTCGACGGCGGTGCCCGGGGTGTTCAGCGCGTTGTGCGAACGGTGCATGCCGCGCTTGGAGGGGGACTTTTTGTTTTGCTGAACGGCCATGGATGACTCCAGAAACCGAGCCTCACGGCCCGTTGAGTGCAAGCTCTCACCGACTTTTACAGCGCGCCATATCAATTGACTTGATACCTGCCGCGCCAGTCGTTTTTAGCCTGCGAAGTGTTGACAAATTGTATAAATCCCGGGGCCTTTCCCGGAAAACCATAGATTCTAGCACGAGAGTGCCCAACAATTCAAATCAGGTACTGCCCTTTTTCAGGGAAGCCAATACCGCGAAAGGATTGGGCTTGTCTGCGGCGGATTCTTCGTCCGGCGTTTCAGCCACCGGCGTGCCGTCGGGCGCCACCAGGCCGGATTGCATCAGGGCTTGCACGTCGGTGGGACATTCATCGTGCCGAGGAACGATGGGCTGGGCCATGATCAATTCGTCCTCGATCAAGGCCAGCAGGTCGAATTGGCGACTGATGGCGAGCACGTCGTCGTCAGAATCCGCGTCCAGCTCGGCGGCCATGGCCTCATCCGCCACAAAGCGAACCGTGTGGTCCACGGTGACCGGGATGAACACGGGCTGCAGGCAGCGCTGGCATTCCCAGGGCAAATTGCCCTCGGCGTGCAAATCCAGCCACAACTGGGGGCCGCCCACACGCTGCGGTTCCAGGCGGCCTTCGGCCCACCAAGTCAAGGGCTCAAGGGGAGCCAAATCCAGGTCTTGCGCCAGGCCGGAAGCCAGGCGGCTCAAAGCAACCACGGGCAACTGCCCTTCCAGTCGCGACTCTTCATTGATGAAAGCCCCCAAGTCGAGCTTGTGGGGCAAAAACGTGCGTGCATTCATGGCGGGTAGTGTAGAGGCTGGACAATAGAGGGATGACCTCACCCGCTTTCCCCCGCCTGATCCTGGGCTCCACCTCGCGTTACCGGCAAGAGCTGCTGCAAAGGCTGGGCCTGCCCTTCGACGTGCAAGCGCCCGATGTGGATGAAAGCCCCCGGCTTGGCGAAGCCCCAGCCGACCTGGCCATGCGCCTGGCCTTGGCCAAAGCGTTAGCGGTCGCGGCACTGAACACCGACGACGTGGTGGTGATCGGCTCCGACCAGGTCGCCGATCTGGCAGGCCAGCCCTTGGGCAAGCCTGGCACCCATGAACGCGCCGTGGCTCAATTGACGGCCATGCGTGGCCAAGCGGTGCTTTTTCACACCGCGGTGGCCGTTGTTCGGCCCCACAACGGTTTTTCGCAAACGCTGATGAGCACCACCCGCGTACAGATGGGCCACTACAGCGACCAGGACATCGAAACCTACCTGCGGTGTGAACAGCCTTACGACTGCGCCGGCAGCGCCAAATCCGAAGGGTTGGGCATCGTGCTGCTGGACCGCATCGAGTCGGACGACCCCACTGCCCTGATCGGCCTGCCGCTGATCCCCACCACCCAGATGATTCGACAAGCGGGGCTGGATCCCCTGGCCTGGCGCGCCATGCATCACCCACAACCATGACCACCAAACCCAAAACCGACACCGCCGCCAGCCCCAAAGGGCGCCTGCTGCTGATCCCCAATACCCTGGACTTTGGCTGCCTGGCCGAGGGGCCCGATGCGGTCCTGCCCGACCTGCGTGATGTGCTGCCCATGGGCGCGCTGAACGCGGCGGCACGCTTGCAGCACTGGGTGTGCGAGAACGCCAAGACCACGCGCGCTTTCCTCAAGCGGGTGGATGCCATCGTGCCCTTGACCGCGCCTTTGCAGGCCCTGGACATCCAGGTTTTGCCTCGCCCCAACAAGGGCGGCGAGAAAAGCGCCAAGAAAACCCACATGAAGCCCAGCGAGAAGCCGGCCCCTAATCCGGATGCCGAGATCGACGCCTTGCTGGCACCCGCCTTGGCGGGCCAAGACATCGGATTGATGTCAGAGGCCGGTTTGCCAGGCGTGGCCGACCCGGGCGCAGCCTTGGTCCTGGCCGCGCACCGCCTGGGCGTGACGGTGGTGCCGATTTCGGGCCCCAGCTCCCTGGTGTTGGCGCTGGCCGCCAGTGGCCTGAACGGCCAAAGCTTCGCCTTCGTCGGCTACCTGCCGGTGGATGCGATTCAACGTGGCGACCGCATCCGCGAACTGGATCAGTTGTCTCGCCGCGCACGCCAGACACAGCTGGTGATCGAGACGCCCTACCGGAACACCGCGCTGTGGTCCGCCTTGACCAAGCACCTGCAGCCGGACACCTGGTTGAGCGTGAGCTGTGGGCTGACGCTGGAAAAAGGCTGGAGCCGCACACAACGCGTCAGCCATTGGCAAAAGCATGCACTGACGTTGCCGGACGACATCCCGACAGTCTTTGCCTGGCTGTCGGCTTGAACCACCTGCCGGGCACCGCGCTTCTTGCCACAATGCCGAGTACTTGCTGCCACCCATGAACACGCCTTCAACCTCATCCACCATGCCATCGCCCCACCCCGGCCTGGCCGAACCCAACGAGCTGGCCCGCAAGCTGGGGCACGCCGGGCTGATCCCCTTCGTGGGCGGCGCCCTGTTCGTGTGGCTGCTGGTGGGCCGCATCGACCCTCAGCCTTTTGCCTTCGTGGTGAGCGCCTTCACCAGCTACGCAGCCCTGGTCGTGTCCTTCCTGGGCGGCCTGCCTTGGGGATTGAGCATGCTGCAACAAGGTTATGACCGGCCCGTTTCGCCAGCGCAGAAGCTGGGGTTGATCTGGGGCGTGGTCTATTCACTGGCGGCCTGGGTGGCTTTGATGATGCCGCCCCATGCCGGCCTGGCGGCGCTGGGCGGCCTGTTGATCGGCTGCTACCTGGTGGACCGCAAGTGCTACCCGGAACTGGGCGCGGCGGGTTGGCTCAAGCTGCGTTTCAGGCTCACCGTGGTGGCCAGCCTGAGCTGCTTCCTGGCCGCCGCCCAACTTTGAGCTCACTTTGAAAACCGCACCCATGATCAACTACCGCATTGAGGTGGGCAGCGCCCACGCCCATCGTTTTTTGGTCACCTTGCGCATCGCTCAGCCGCAGGCCAGGCAGCGCTTGAGCTTGCCGGTGTGGATACCCGGGAGCTACCTGGTGCGCGAGTTCGCCAGGCACTTGTCGCCACTGTCGGCGCAGCAAGGCCAACGCGCACTGGAAGTCCAGCAGTTGGACAAATCCAGCTGGGTGATCGATTGCCCCGGCAAAGGCGCCTTGACGGTCACCTACGAGGTCTACGCGTTTGACACTTCGGTGCGGGCGGCTTTTCTGGACTCGCGGCGGGGCTTTTTCAATGGCACCAGCGTGTTCCTGAAGGCAGAGGGTTTTGAAGACCAGGCGCAACGCGTGAAGATCACCGGGCTGCCCAAAGGCTGGAGCGTGGCAACCGGGCTGCCCCCCGTGAAGGTCAACGCGCAAGGCCTGGGCGACTACCTGGCCCCTGATTACGACAGCCTGGTGGACCACCCGGTCGAGCTGGGCACCTTCTGGCGCGGCACCTTCACGGCCAAGGGCGTGGTCCACGAGTTCGTGGTCTCCGGGGCCAGTGCCGACCTGGATGGTCCACGGCTGCTGGCCGACACCCAACGCATCTGCGAGGCCCAGATCGCTTTCTGGCACGGCCGCCGCAAGCCAGCCTTTGACCGCTATGTGTTCATGCTCAACGCCGTGGATGACGGCTATGGTGGCCTGGAGCACCGCAACAGCACGGCCCTGATCTGTGCGCGCCGCGACCTGCCCCGCACTGGCCGGCCCGTCAACACCGACGCCTATCAAACCCTGCTGGGCTTGATCAGCCACGAGTACTTCCACACCTGGAACGTCAAACGGCTCAAGCCAGCCGAGTTCGCGCCGTATGACTACACGCAAGAGAACTACACGCAGCTGCTCTGGTTCTTCGAGGGCTTCACGTCTTACTACGACGACCAGTTCTTGCTACGCACCGGCCTGATCGACGCCAAGACCTACGTCCGGCTGCTGGCCAAGACCATCAACCAGGTGCAGGCCACGCCGGGGCGGCACAGCCACAGCGTGGCCCAGGCCAGTTTCGACGCCTGGACGCGCTACTACCGCCCCGACGAGAACACCGCCAACGCCACGGTGAGCTACTACACCAAGGGATCGCTGGTGGGCTTGTGCCTGGACCTGAGCCTGCGCCAATGCCTTGCAGATGGCAAGAACGTGCCATCGCTGGATGGCGTGATGCTGCGCTTGTGGCAACTGCAACGGCCCATTCAGGAGGCCGACATCGTCCAGGCGCTGCAAGATGAAGCGCCAGGCGGCCCCCCCGGCTGGACCGCCGCCCGCTCGTGGGCCGACCTGCTGCAGATTTGGGTGCATGGCACCGACGAACTGCCCCTGAAATCCTTGTTGAGCACGACCGGCGTGACCTGGGTCAGCAAACCCGCCGCCCTGGCCCAGCGGCTCGGGGTGCGGCTCAGTGATGCGACGGGCAGCCTCAAGGTTCAGGCCGTGATGCGCCACAGCGTGGCCGAAAGCGCTGGCTTGAGCGCCGCGGATGAGCTGATCGCTCTGGACGGGTGGCGCCTGCGCAAAAACGATGACCTGGCCGCGTGGCACAACGAACAACAGGCGCAAGCACTGCTGATCTGCCGGGACCAGGCCATGCTGACACTCACGGTGCCAGCGCTCGTGCCTGTCAAACCTGCGACTGGCCCCAAAGGCGCCAGCGGCGAGATCATCGCCCTGGCACTGGCCGAAAACCTGGATGCCAGCACGGCACAACGACGGCATCAATGGCTTAAAGACTGAGCATGTTGCAGGCAGGTTCGCGTCGCTGGTGGTTGTTGTTCCTCATCATCCTCGGGGTGATGGGCTTGCACGCCTGGCTGACATGGTCGATGGCCGCGCTGTTGAACGACATGCAGCCCAGCAACACCTCGGCCATCAAGCGGATGGAAGCCACGACCATGAGCGAGCTCAAGCTCAGCGATCCGCCCGTGGCCGCGCCCTCACCCACCAAGCCACGGACCTCCCGCAAAACCACCAGCAAACGCCCACCCAAACCACCTGCCCCGACCACTTCGGCCCCCGAGCCCGCACCGCCACCTCCGCAGGAAAGTGCCAGTGCTCCTGAGCCCTCGGAGTCGGCAGTCACCGTGGCCGAGGCCAGCAGTGCCCCCGAGCTTGCAGCCTCCGAGCCCGCGCCCGTGGTGAACTCGGCCAGCGCCCCCAGCACCTCGGGCCCGCCCTTTGTCTGGCCCTTGGCCACCCGGGTCAGCTACCAGGTTCGCGGTTACTTCCGTGGTGATGTGCATGGCAACGCCAGGGTGGAGTGGGTTCGGCAAGGCACGGACTACCAGGTTCGCGTGGACACCACCATCGGGCCCAGCTTTGCGCCGATTGGCTCATGGAACCTGATCAGTGCAGGTGCCATCACGCCAGAGGGCTTGTCCCCCAAGCGCTTTGAACAGGTCAATCGCTTGCTGATCAAAACATCGCCGCCACGCACGGTGGTCTTCAACGATGAGGATGTGGTGCTGGATTCAGGCGAGAAACTGCAGCGCACACCCGGCATGCAAGACGCGGCCAGCCAGTTCATCCAACTGTCCTACCAGTTCATCATGCAGCCCGACCTGCTGCGCCCAGGCAACACCATCTACATCCCGCTGGCCTTGCCCAAGCGCCTGGAGACCATTGCCTACGATGTGATCGGCGAGCAAATGCTGGACACGCCTGTTGGCAAGATCCCCACCTTCCACGTCAAGCCCCGCAAGATGTCCACCGAAGGCGGTGTTTTGCCGGTGGAGATCTGGTTCGCGCCCGGGCTGCAGTACCTCCCGGTGCGCATCCTGGTTCGGGCGAACGACAAGACTTACATGGACCTGCAGATGGAGCGGGCCCCTGAGCAGGCCCCTGACCTGCTGAGCCAATGAAACAGGATCAGGAAGCGCTGCCCACCTTGGCCGCGGCCTTGGTCAGGCGCTGCTCGATCACATTGACGGGCGCGGCGGAAGGCAGGCGCGTGCCATCTTCAAAGAACATGGACGGCGTGCCATTCACGCGCAGCTTCTGGGCCAGTGCGTTGTTGCGTTGCGTTGGCGTGGCGCACATGCCAAAGGCCTTGGCCGGCTCGGTGTTGGAGAGCATCCAGTCGCGGTAGGCCTGCGTGCGGTCTTTCACGCACCAGATGTTGTTGGCCTTGATCTTGGAGTCGTCGCCCAGGATGGCGACCACGAAGGTGTAGACGGTCACATCTTTGACCTGCTGCAGGTCTTTTTCAAGGCGCTTGCAATAGCCGCAGTTGGCATCGGCAAACACCACCAGGCGGCGCTTGCCATTGCCGTTCTTCCAGACGATGGCATCCTTGAGTGGCAAGCTGGCGAAATCAATCTGGTTGATCTCGTCCATGCGCTCTTCGGTCAGGTTGCGCTGGGTTTTGGTCTCCACCAGATTGCCCTGGATGATGAACTCGCCCTTGGGATCGGTGTAAATGATGTTGTTGCCGGAGCGCAGCTCGATCAAGCCCGACATGGGCGTGGTTTGAGCCGAATCGATGGGCGGGAAATCAGGCAGGTTTTGAGTCAGTTTCTGCTTGAGCTGCGCCAGTTGGGCGGGCGACAACTCGCCTGCCCACGTGGATGAGGCCAACAGCACAAGACCGGCCCCCAGGAGGGCCTTCAGGGGGGATTTGAAAACAGAGAGGCGATTCATGACGGCAACCTTATTTGGATTCAGGCATCAAGCGCGCGGCTGACCAGCCAGCGTTTGACAGGAGACATTTGATCTAACAGAGCCATGCCGGTGTTGCGAAGTTCCCTCAATGGTGCACGCTCATCGGCAAAAAGGCGCAGCAAGCCATCGGTGACCCCGGCCATGGCGCGGGTGGGCAACTCGCGCCGCCGAGCATAACGCCGCAGCAAACGCTCGTCGCCAGCGGTGCGCCAAGGCTCCAGCTGGCGCGATGCGGTCAGTGTGGACACCAGGGTATCGACATCGGCCAGCCCCAAATTGAGCCCCTGGCCGGCCAAGGGGTGAACCTGGTGCGCGGCATCGCCCAGCAAGACCCAGCCGGGGCCGCTCCAGCGCTCGGCCTGGGCCAGGGCCAAGGGCCAGGCCGCCACGTGAGACGTCAAGGACAAAGGGCCCACGATGGCGGATGCACCAGGATCGACCTCGTCAAGTGCTTGCCGCAAGGCAGCTTCGAACTCGGCCGGGGCCAAGGCCATGACCTCCTGGGCCCGGGCCTGGGGCAAAGACCACACCAGGCCATAGGACGATCCGGGCACAGGATCATGGAACGGCAGCAAGGCCAGCACATCGGGCGAGCGAAACCACTGGCGGGCCACGCCCTGGTGAGGCTGGCTGCTGTTCAAGCGCGCGGCCACGCCCCAATGGCCATAGTCCGCCTTCGTGAAGTCCACCCCCAGGGCCGCGCGGGTGACAGAGTGCTTGCCTTCGCAAATGGCCAGCAGGTCGGCATCCACAGGCTGCCCCCCTTCCCCCAGGGGCGGCACCACCGTGACATGCGGGGCGAACTTCAACGCTTCGCCCAGCAATCGCTCCAGGGCGGCCGCGTCCACGATCCAGGCCAGCTCCGACACGCATTGCTGCCAGGCCGAGAAAGCCAGGTGCCCGCGCCCATCGCCCCGAATCTGCATGTCGTGCACCGGCGTGGACGCCGCTTGCAGCCCTGGCCAGATGCGCAGCCGCTCCAATAATGCGACAGAGCGGGAATTCAGGGCGTAGGTTCGAATATCCTCCGCCTTGGCCTGACCGCCTTGTTGTTCAGCACATGCCCAGGCCACACGCCAGCCGTTGCTGGACAACGCCAAAGCAAGGCTGCGGGCCACAGCGCCCGAACCGCTGACACACACGTCGAATTTTTTGATCGTCATCTAGGGATTCTAGGTAATCCAATGGGCGATACATCAAGTCAACATCAAGTGTCGGGTAAGTGACATTTTTTGACCGATGAACAGGGATACGCATTGGATCAAGTGAAACAGCCTGAACCGCCGGGTGAATTGCGCCGCGACCGGTTTTTGTCTCTGATTGAAAGAAAAACAGCGCTGGGGTTTTACCTCATCGCAGCGGTCGCCTGCCTGCTGGTCTGGGGCAGTGAGTTGATGGCGGGCATCAGCACGCCTCACGATCGTTGGGCCCAACCGGTGCTGGCACTGTTGCTGCTGTGGATGTGGGCCCTGCTGCGGCGCAATCCGCAATCGCTGATGTTCACGCAGCGCGTGGTGGTGGCGGGCGTGTGCCTTTATTTCGTGATCGGCTCACTCAGCGTCCTGATCTTCAACCAGCAACCGGCTTCCCCCTACTGGATCGCCACCAATTTCCAGTGGATGCCCGTGGTGGCGCTGCTGATGCACATTGCCTGGCCCTGGCGCTGGGCGGTCAGCCTGTCGATCGCGCTGCTGGCGCTGGTGGCCATCCCGGCCTGGGTGCTGGAAGTCGGGGCGCAAGACCAGGTCTGGTCCGGCGTGGTCAGGTCCTTGGTGGTCAATGGCGTGTTGATGCAGATCACCTTCCTGGTCAGCCTGCTGAGCGTGACGAGGCTCAAGCATGGCGTGAGCCTGGTGGTGGCGGGCGATCCCCACGGCCCCACCGATGCGCGTGATGCGCTGAATGCCTGGGTGCAGGAGCGCACCTCAGAGCTGGCCCAGGCCCGGGACACGGCGGAAACGGCCTCCTTGGCCAAAAGCCGCTTCCTGGCCGTGATGAGCCATGAACTGCGCACGCCATTGCACGCCATGCTGGTCTCGGCCGACCTGCTGGCCGACCACCCCGAGCGCGCCCGCGACCCGCGTGATGCATTGCTGATCCAGACCATCCACAGCAGCGGCCAGCACTTGCTGACCTTGATCGACCAGGTGCTGGAGCTCTCTCGCATCGAGTCGGGCAAGGTGGAGCCCGTGCTGGCCCCCCTCGACTTGTCGGCGATCGCGGACAAGGCGCTGTCGGCCGTCTCACCCCAGGCCACGGTCAAGGGCCTGGAGTTGCGGCGCCATGTCAGTCCCAGCCTGGCCCTGAACCGAATGGGCGACGAGTTGCGGCTGACGCAGGTGCTGATCAACCTGCTGGCCAATGCCATCAAGTTCACCGACCGGGGGCATGTGTCGCTCAGCATGGGGCCCAGCCCGGCCAAGGCCCTGGATGGGGTGGCGGGCGTGCGGCTGTCGGTCAGTGACACCGGGCAAGGCATGTCCCAGTCCGAGCAATCGCGCGTGTTCGAGGCCTTTTTCCAGGCGGACACCAACAGCACCCGCACCAATGGCGGCGTGGGCCTGGGCCTGACCATCACTCAAGAACTGGTGGGCCTGATGCATGGCACCATCAATGTGAACAGCCGTGAGCGCCAGGGCACCCGCATCGACATCGATCTGCCGCTGGCGGTGCTGGCCGACGACGCCCGCGTGCCTGCACGCCGGGTTTTGGGCCGGCCCGATCTGAATGGCACCGAGGTGCTGGTGGTGGACGACGACCCCGTCAACAGCATGCTGGCCGCCGAAGTGCTCCGCGCGGCCGGGGCCACCGTGTTCACGGCCGACACCGGCCCGGCGGCTTTGGCCTTTTTGCGCCAGCACACGCCCAATGTCGTGCTGATGGACTGGCGCATGCCCGGCATGGACGGCCTGGAGGCCACCCGCCGTGTTCGCATGGGCGAAGCCGGTGCTGCTGCGCTGGATGTGCCGGTGCTGGGCCTGACCGCCAATGCTTTCTCGGAAGACCGCAGCGCCTGCCTGAACGCGGGCATGAACCATGTGCTGACCAAGCCGGTCGACCGCCAGCAGCTTCTGGAAGAAGTTGGATATTGGGCGACACAGTCAGACTGAGCCCGAACGCCCACGATCGCCGGTAAAATAGGGGGTTATCCACCCTCCAGTCCAGGAACGTCCATGAGCCTCAAATGCGGCATCGTGGGTCTGCCAAACGTCGGCAAGTCCACCCTCTTCAACGCGCTGACCAAGGCCGGCATCGCCGCCGAGAACGACCCGTTCTGCACCATCGAGCCCAATGTGGGCATCGTTGAACTGCCCGAGCCGCGCCTGGGCAGCCTGTCGGACATCGTCAAGCCCGAGCGCATCGTGCCGGCCATTGTCGAGTTCGTCGACATCGCTGGCCTGGTAGCAG
>NZ_JAUSAR010000083.1 GCF_030652515.1 Aquabacterium sp.
TCTGATCCGGATGCAATCCCTATTGATCAAATCTCTGACACCGATTTTCATTCAAGCCAAATCTCCATTCTTCGAGAAAGAATTGAAAGTTACATCGTTCCTTCGCTAAACATACTTTTCAGAGAACTGAGCCCATATAAGAATCAAGAAAAAAAACTGAAATCTGCTTTCAAGTGGCTTGAGGACAAAGTCGTACAGCAGTCTCCTGGGTATGAAACCTACAAAATTACTGCGCTTCAAAATTTTCGTAGCACGCAAATAGAAGTAGATACATCCGTCGTTCGGGATGCCGCCTCTGAATTTGAAGAGCTCGCCAAACGTGATGAAGAGAACGGTAGCAAGTTTTTCTACTACAACGTATTCCAGCAAGCGCTCATTCGAAACTGGATAAACCTCGCGAAGCATCTGACGAAATACGAGTTGACCCCAATACAAACGGCAAATTTGATGATCAAAGCGCTAAACAATTCTTTTGTTGAGAAGGCTTCGAAAATACTTGCATACGATGCTTTATATGTTCGGCGAATGATATTTACAGGTGAGCGCGTTCTGATTAACGAGCGAGCGAAAACCGCCTGGACAGATCTTGTAGCAGTCAGCCTTGGCTCAACAGAAGGATTGAGGTTGCCCCCAAAAAACGTACTCCATAGCTGATGGTCAAATTCAGGCATTGGAGAGAGAAATGAGCAAGAGAAAAGACGGACAACCCCGGGGCAAGTACACCCTGGAATTCAAGCTGGAGGCCGTACGGCTGGTCAAAGGCGGGCAGGCCGCGGCGGTGACGGCCAAGGTGCTGGGCATCCCCAAGCAGACCCTGGAGAACTGGGTGCGCTTGAGCGCCAAGGACCAGCTCAAGGGCGCTGGCGACAAGCCGGTGTCGGCCGAGCAGATGGAGCTGGCGCGGCTGAGGGCGCAACTGGCGCGCGTGACCATGGAGCGCGACATCCTAAAAAAAGCGACGGCGTACTTTGCAAAGGAATCACTGTGAAGTACGCCTGGATCGCCAGCCACAAGACGCGCTGGCCGGTGAGCCTGGCCTGCGAGGTGCTGGGAGTCAGCGCCAGCGGCTACTTCGAGCATTGGCGGCGCAAGGATGCTGACAAGCCCAGCCGGGCTGGGGCCAACAAGCGCATCAGCAACGAAGCCCTGCTGGCCCACATCCGCGCCATCCACGCCCAGGTCAAGGGTGAATACGGCTGGCCCAAGATGTGGAAAGAGCTGCTGGCGCGCGGCATCCGGGTGGGCAAGCTGCGGGTGCAAAAGCTCATGCAGCAGCACGGCATCAAGGCCCGTGGCAAGAGAAAGTTTGTCGTCACCACCGACAGCAAACATGATCTTCCGATTGCGCCCAACCTGCTGGCGCGCGACTTCACGGCCCAGAGGCCGAATCAGGTGTGGACCACGGACATCACCTACATCGCCACCGACGAGGGCTGGCTGTATCTGGTCGTTCTGCTGGACCTGTACAGCCGCCAGGTGGTGGGTTGGAGCATGAAGGAACACATGCAAGCGAGTCTGGTCACGGATGCGCTGCGCATGGCGTACTTCCGGCGCAAGCCAGCGGCGGGCTTGATCGTGCATTCGGACCGGGGCAGCCAGTACTGCGGGCACGAGTTCCAGAATGCTCTGAAGAGCTACAACATGCTCAGCTCCATGAGCCGCAAGGGCGACTGCTGGGACAATGCGCCCACCGAAAGCCTGTGGGGGCATCTGAAGGTGGCGCGGCTGCACGGCAGGCGCTTTGCCACGCGCCGCGCGGCCATGGACGAGGTGATGGACTGGCTGGGGTTTTACAACAGCACAAGATTGCATCAGACGCTGGGCTACGTCAGCCCGATGGCGTTTGAACAACGCTGGTTCGCGGCCCAGCAGCAGGACAGGGAAGCCGCATAATGGGTCGGCTTATGGAGTATGGGAAACAGGGGCAACCTCAAACTCCTACTCCAGCAATTCGTAGCGCCCTACGATGCCGCCACCCTGGCGCAGGCCCTTGACGCATTGGGCATCACCGCGGCACCGGTCACGCGGCTCAAGTCCGCAAAACTGCAGGCTCAGTCTTTCCCTCTGCTTCTTTGGCTGGATCGGCAGCCTCTGGCTGCGCCAGACGGAGAAACAAGCGACCAACCTCAAGCCGCTGAAATGCCGGCAGTCACGCCCGCACTGCTTTTGCAGGCCGACGATCAGCAGGCCCTGCTGATCGAGCCGGGTGACACAGCCCCGCGCGTCCTTGCCCTCTCAGCCTTGCAAGCTCGCTTTCACGGCCAGGCCTTGAGCCTGGCCACCAAGGTTGAGCCCGGCACCGACCCTGATAGCGTAGCCACCCAGACCCGCCGCTTCGGCTTCGGCTGGTTCGTGCCCGAGTTGCTCAAGCACAAGCGCATCTGGCAGGAAATCCTGCTGGCTTCGCTCGTGATCCAGCTGCTGGCATTGGCCATGCCGCTGTTCACGCAAACCATCATCGACAAGGTGGTGGTGCACCGCACGCAAAGCACGCTGGTCGTCATCATCATCGGCATGACGGCCTTTGTGGTTTTCTCTGCCATCTTGAGTTGGCTGCGCCAGTACCTGGTGCTGCACACCGGCAACCGGGTGGACGCCGTGCTGGGCTCGGCTGTGTTCGAACGCCTCTTCAAGCTGCCGCCCATGTACTTCCAGCACCGGCCCACGGGCGTTATTTCGGCGCGCCTGCATGGCGTGGAGACCATCCGCGAATTCATCGCCAGCACGGCCGTCACCCTTATTCTGGATCTGCCTTTCCTGCTGATCTTCGTGGCCATCATGTTCTATTACAGCGTGGCGCTCACCACCATCGTGCTGGGCATTCTGGCGGTGATCGTCATCACCAGCCTGCTGGTGGCACCGGTGTTCCAGAAGCGCCTGGCCGAGCAGTTTCAGATGGGCGCGCGCAACCAGGCCTTCATCACCGAATACGTGTCCGGCATGGAAACCGTCAAGTCCTTGCAACTGGAGCCGCAGCTCAACAGCCGTTACCGCGGTTACCTGGCCACGGCGCTGACGGCCGGTTTTGCCACCAAGCAGCTGGCCAACACCTACAACAGCTTCTCCCAGATGCTGGAGCAGGTCATGACGCTGCTGGTGCTGGGCGTGGGCGCCTGGATGGTCATGCACGACACCGCTTTCACCATCGGCATGCTGGTGGCCTTCCAGATGTTTGCCAGCAAGGTCTCGCAACCCATGCTGCGTCTGGTGGGCCTGTGGCAGCAGTTCCAGCAGGCGCACCTTTCGGTGCAGCGTCTGGGCGATTTGATGAATGCCCCCACCGAGCCGTATTCGCTGCAACCCCGCAGGTTGAACGCCGGCCAGGGCGGCATCGACATCGAAGGCCTGGCCTTCCGCTATTCCGACAAGCTGCCCCTGCTCTACAAAAACCTGCATGCCGAAATTCAGCCCGGCCAGACCGTGGCCATCATGGGCCCCTCCGGCAGTGGCAAGAGCACATTGGCCAAGCTGCTGCAGGGCTTCTACCAGCCCACCGAAGGCCGCATCAAGATCGACGGCGTGGACATTGCCAATCTGTCCGCCAACGAACTGCGCAGCCACTTCGGCGTGGTACCGCAGGAAACCACACTCTTCTCCGGCACCATCCTGGACAACCTGCAAATGGCCAACCCGCAAGCCAGCTTCGAGCACATCGTCGCCGCCTGCAAGCTGGCCGAAATCAACAGCGCCATCGAAGCCCTGCCCGAGGGCTACCAGACCGAAATCGGCGAGCGCGGCGCCGGCCTTTCAGGCGGCCAGCGTCAGCGTATCGCCATTGCGCGCGCCCTGCTCAAGCGGCCCAGGATTCTGGTGTTCGACGAAGCCACCAGCGCGCTGGACGGCCCCACCGCCGAACAGTTCGCCAAGACCATCAACGCCCTGCACGGCAAGGCCACCATGCTCTTCATCACCCACGGCCTGCCGCGCGGCCTGAAGGTGGACGTGCTGTTCCAGCTAACGGCCAACGGGCTCGAACGCGTGGGTGGCACACCGCCGCAAGCCGGCCAGCCGACCGCCAAGCCTGAGGCACGCAGTGCCGCCGCCCACGCTGCGGGCAACGTGGCCGACCTGGCCGCCGCGGCGCACCTGCATGCCGGGGGAGCCAAACCATGACGGTCATCTCTTTGCCCATAGCCGGCGCCAACCAGGCCGCGAAGCCTGAGGCAGCAACTTTTCTGCCTGCCGGGCCGCGCTGGAACGACCCGCTGCACCTGATCCAGAACGACGCCCCACCACATATCGGCCGCCTGGTGCTGTGGGTGGTGTCGGTACTGGTGCTGTTGCTGATCGTCTGGGCATCGGTCGGCCAGCTTGACATCGTGGCCACCGCCGAAGGCAAGCTCGTGCCGCAGACCCTGGTGAAGATCGTGCAGCCGGCCGAAGCCGGTGTGGTG
>NZ_JAUSAR010000094.1 GCF_030652515.1 Aquabacterium sp.
GTTGCGGTCACGAAGGCAAGGGTGCTGGCCATCCCCCTGCGCGATCTCAAAGCCTTGTCTCCGGCCACAACGTTGATCAACGACCTGCTCATGCGAACGGCGGGTGCCGCTTTGATGAGGGATTGGCGCGTCGCCTACCGCCTGCGGGATCTGCCCGCCTTTGCGCGGACGGTGGCCGGGCTGTCTCACCTGGCCAAGCTGGCTGAGTTCAAGCCCCAGGATTTGGAGTCCGATGGGACCACCTCATGGTTGATCTCTGAGCCACATCTCGCCTCATGGCTCGCGCTTGACAGCGAGGTGCTTCACGCCCAACTCCAGAAACTGGAACGCTATGGCGTGATGTCGCTGAAGGCCCATGGCCCGGGATGGCTTGATCCAATCAAGCTTGATTCGCTCTGGCTGGTGGACTGATCAGGGGAGATTGGTGGTCATGGATTCGATCCCTGTTCGGCCAGCAAGATGACATCGTGTATTGCGGGCCTGCGTTCGATCAGTTTGACGCCGTGGTGCTGGTTGCCCCGGCCTCGACTTACCGGGTCGGCAAACCCGATGTCATGTTGCTCACGGTTCAGGGCAACGAGCTCTGCCATGAAGGGGCCGCCAGGGTTGTCGATTCGACAGGCCGATACCCACTGTTGGGCATGTGGCTGAGGCCCCACGAGCTGGACTTCACCAGCGGCGAAAGGCGGGTTCAAGCCTTTGGCCGGGCTGTTCAGGCCATGTGCTAGCGCCAAGCTGATGGAGGCTGGCATGGATCCCTCCTTTCACCGTGCATTTTCTTGATCTACCGCAACCGTCAATTTGGGCGAATCAATAAATTCGAAACCTCCGACCGCCTAAAACAGCGTCGCGCGGCAACCCGCCTCACAACGCAGGACCACCCATGTGTTTTTCCGCCTCAGCGAGCTTTGGCACGGCTGCCTTGTTGTTCGCCACCGGCGGGATGACCACGGCGCTGGCACAAACCGATCAAGAACGGCCCTTTGCCGCCATTCCCCTGCTCTTCGGAATCCAGCAGCTCATCGAGGGCCTGATATGGATGGGATTGGGGCGTGGGGACACACAAATGGCGGGTTCGCTCGCCTTCTTGTATTCGCTCTTCTCGCACCTGGTTTGGCCTGTCTACATGCCTTGGGCAACTCTGCGCGCAGAACCGCTTGGCCGCCGTCGCAGTCTGATCGTCATGGCACGGGCAGCCTCGCTGGCTCTGACCGCTTACCTCGCCTTCAGTCTCTGGTCGGAACCCATCACCGTTCAGGTTTGCGCAGGACATTTGGCTTACGCAGGCGCAAGGCAGGACGTCTTCGGCCCATGGCTCATGCTGGCCTACGTGGCGGCCACCTGTGGGTCGCTGATGCTGTCCTCACACCAAGTGTTGCGTGCCTTCGGGGTCGCGGTGCTGGTCAGCCTCGGTCTGACGGTCGCCATCTATGAGCAGTGGGTGATCTCGATCTGGTGCTTCTTCGCGGCGCTCCTCAGCTTCATCCTGCTATTTCATTTCATTCAGCCGGCATGGCGTTCCATGCGCACGGCCTGAGCAGCAGGTGACCATGGGTGATCCAGACTATGAACCCCTGATACAAGCGGTGGTCGATGCCATGATGGTGGTCGATCGCGACGGCCTGATCCGCAGCGCCAACGCACCGGTCCCGCATCCTGCTCAAAACAAACACATCCACCTTGCTGGAGCTGGCGGCTGGCGGCTGGCGGCTGGCCCAAGCCTGCGGCCTGGACGCGATCGACCCCAGGTGACGGGGATGGCTTGCGTTGAGGCACCGCTTCATTTGATCTGACGCAATGTCTGCACGCCATCGGGCGCCTATATTTTCTCAAGCACGATGATTGGAGAATCTCACCATGAGTGTCACGCCGTCCAACAATGTTTTCATGACGCTGGTGCGCGCCTTCTTTGTCAGCGGAGGTACCGTCAGGGCCGAAGAACTGGAACGGCAGCTTCAAGAACGACAACGTGGTGACTACATCAGCCTTGCCAGGCTCATGGCATCGGGCAAGGTGTTCTTCTTTGAGTGGCGAGACGCATTCTGGGTGCCCATGTTTCAGTTCGATCCTCAAAACTTGTCGGTCAAATCAACATTTGAACGAATCAGGGATGAGCTCACACCCCAGCTGAATGGATGGCAGCTCGCTCAATGGTTTGCCATGCCCAATGTCTGTTTGGGAAACCGACGACCGGCTGATGTCCTTGACTTGGACTTTGCATCTGTGCTGGCAGCCGCCAGGCAAGACCGTGGCCTGGCTCACTGAGCATGGGGCGGTTTCGTTCCAGCTCATTGCACTTCAATGCCTGGCGCAAGTTCAAACTCATGCGCCCGGTGTGGTGAGAAGCAACGATCCAGAATGCGTGCATCAGATGCGTGTCAATCTGCGCCGCCTGCGCTCTGCGCAGCGAGCTTCACTGGCTGGACGATTGCCTGGGTGCAGCCCGAGACTCGGAGGTTCTGGCCGAGAGCCCGCTGCCAGCATTGGCGGCCGCCTCACCGGCCAAGGCATCCTGGCCATCGCTTCAACAGGCCGTCTCATCGACAGCTCATGAGAATCGACACCTTGCTGCCACGGCGGTGAGCTCCATGCGCTACGCCAAGTTGATGCTTGGACTGGCGGCATGGGTGCAAAGCGCCACCGACAAATCAATGAATGATTCCATGGAGCGACAAGCCCCCAAGCTGCTCGCACGACTGCATCGCAAGCTTGCCAAAACCGGCGGACACCTCTTGAAAGGCACGGCCAAGGAGTGCCATCGCGCTCGCAAATGGGCCAAGCAACTGCGCTACGCCGCGGAGTTCACTCCGAAAAACTTCTGAACCAAGTCAGCAGATCTGGCGATGCCCGCGCAGCAACCATGCTCCGGCAAGGCCACCGCAAGATCAGGCGTGATCTCAAGAAACAGTGAAAGCAGTTCCGCGCCACCAGAAGGCCAAAGCGGGACAAGCATCCGCATGATTGGCAGGCACTCAAATGCTTCGCATCAGCCTGAAGGCCACGGTCGAGCCTTGGCCTGCTTGGCTCGCGACCAGCAGCTCGCCCCCCATCAGCTCCACCAGTTTTCTGCTCAGGGACAGCCCCACACCCGTCCCTTGCACACGGGAGGCCTCGGCACCGAGCCGGTCAAAGGGGGTGAACAGCCGAGCCAGTTGCTCGGTCGACATTCCGATGCCTGTGTCTGCAACGATGATCTCGAGGTGGGAATCCGATTGAACTGCCGACAAGGTGACTCGGCCACCGGGGTGGTTGTATTTGATGGCGTTGGACACCAGGTTGTTGATGACCTGGCGAACCCTGATTGGATCAGCGAGCGCCAGCAATGGCGCAGTTTGGTCGAGGTGGTTGACCAGCTCAACGTCGGCCTTTGCCGCCATCGGCGTGAGGTCCATCAGGCAGGCCGCCAAGACCTCCTGAACCACCACCGGGATGCGGCCGACTTTCAAGTGGCCTTGCTCGGCCATGGACAGATCAAGTATCTCGTTGATGAGATCGAGCATGTGCTCGCCGCACCCCAGGATGACCTCGCTCCGTTGTCGTTGAAGCTCGCTGGCACTTGAATCCAGCAAGTTCAGTTGGGCATAGCCCAGGATGCCATTGAGTGGTGTGCGCAATTCATGGCTGACACGAGACAGCAACTTGGTCTTGTTCAGATTGGCCGCTTCGGCCACGTCGCGTTGCACACGAGCCTCCTCGACGCGTCGCCGGGCGGTGATGTCCAAGGTCGTGCCGCGCAAGCGGGTGATGGCACCATGCTCATCGCGGATCGCCTCGCCCCTGGCCTCCATCCAGCCGGTGGTCCGATCCGACCTGATGAACTCAAGCTCGATGACATAAGGCTCACCCGTCGCACGGGTACGCTCGAGGATGTCGGTCAGTTTTTGCCATGACGCTGGCGTGAAGAGCGCTGCCTGCTGGGCCACCGGGGGCCCAGCACTGGAGGGCGCCAATCCGAACATGTGAAACAGCTCGTCAGACCAGGTGGTGGTGTCCGGCTCGATTTCCCACTCCCAACTGCCAATCTGGCTGAGACGTTGGGCCTCGCGCAACGCCGAGTCACTTTTTTGCAGCAAGTAGATTGCACGGCCCTTTTCATCCACTTCATGGCGCAGTGCAACTTCCACCTCCTTCAGCACGGTGACCTCTGTCACCTGCGCGATGAACCCCATGATCTGTCCATCGACCACGTCGGGAACGTAACTGGCCAGAGCATGGCGTTTGATCCCGTCAGGGCCCGGCACGACGCGTTCAAAGAGTTGCTCTTCACCGCGCAAGACCCCTTGGATGTAAGGCTCGTTGAGCGCGAAGAGCACAGGCCCGAGCAACTCCCGAATGGACATGCCCATCAGCTCATCGGGGCTCAGACCAAACCAGCGCTCATAGGCCTTGTTGGCGAATTTGCAGCGCAGATCAACGCCCCAATAGGCCAGCATGGTGGGCACATGATCCACCAGTTTGCGAACAAGCTCTGAGACATCGGGGTCCGTGGTCAAATTTTTCTCCTTTGCCGTGCAGCCAGGATCTGGCCGCACCAATGCGCAGGCGAAAGTCCTTGGACAAGGTCAATGCGATGGCAATGTCCCCTGGATTATTTTTCCAGGGCTAACTTGGCGCACATTGATCCTGCGCAAACTACCGGTGTTTCGAGCGTTTGACACGCATCAACCGAGGGTTGATTCCAGCTCCGGGAGGGTTGAGTGATGGAGGGTCCAGCGCAGCCCCTCGCCCTCATCGAGCACCCCGAAAGAGACCTCGAAGTCCAGCAGGCTTGACGCCTGCGTGGGGTGCCTGGCCACCACCTCGGTCAAGGTGTCGCCTGGCCGGGTGTCGGTCGGCCAGGCACAAGCGCGCGGGCGAACCTGCATGATGCAGCGGCCTGCGGTCAGGATCCTGGTGACCTGCACTGGGTTTTGCGCATCGGCCTGCTCGCGGAACGTGCACGGTCCGATGGATTCTGGCAGGCGCTCCCAGACCTCGCGGTACACGCCATGCACGCCGGTTTCGATGACGCGGTCGTCGGACTCGAAGACCATCCAGCCCGCGTCGGGCGACAGGCCTGGTGGCTGGTAGTCCAAGCGGCGGTGCCAGGTGCAGATCTCATCCTCTTGTGGCGAGCGCCGTTCAACTTGCGTGATGCCGCAAAAGCCGCTTTGCAAAGCCAAAGCTTGATGCTGCCCAGAGCTCATGGCAGACAAAGGCGCTTTGATGCGGTCGGCTCGGGCGGCCAGCGGGATCCGCAGGTCCGCATGCCACAGCTCGGTCTGCATCCACAGGACCAGGCTGGTGTCGTCCCGCTGCGTGGGAGTCTCCAGCAAGGTGCGTGACCAGACGCCACGGTAGCGCTCGGGCACGGGCTGGTGGCTCATTCGCAGGCGCCTGGAAAAGCGGGCAAGGTGCGGTAGAAAGGCAGATCGTGGTTGGGCCAGATCCAGGCGCCGGTGTCACGCGCCAAGGCCTTGAGCTTGCGGATGCTGTCGATGGCCTGCTGTTCGCGCCCCAGCCACAAGGTGCCGGGCGCCACTTCGTCATCCAGGTTCTCTTGCAGGTCGGCCGCGTCACCGGCCAGCAAGATGGGTGGCCCTTTCGGCATCTCGATCAGCATCGACATGTGGCCCACGGTGTGGCCGGGGGTGGACACGGCTTGCACACCGGGCACCAAGGTGTACTCACCCTGCCGGGTGGTGAAGGGGATGGGGGTGCCCGCATCGTCCAGCAGATCGTCGGCGAAGACGACGCCATCGGCGCCGCTGCGCGCCACTTCCAGCTCATCGTGCTGAACATGGATCTCGGCGCCGCACCCGCAGCGGCGCAGGTCCTTGAGGCCCCCGGCGTGGTCGAAATGCAGGTGGCCGATGAAGATCAGGTCAACATCGACGGGGCTCAATCCCAGGCGCGCCAGGTGGTGTGGGATGCGGTGTTCATCGCGCATGTCGGGCGCACCGAATTCGAAGACTTCCGGGTTGTAGTAGCGCGCCCGGGCCACCGGGTCATGGATCTTGGCGTGGTCACAGCCCACGTCGTAGAGGATGCGGCCGTTCGTCGTTTCAATCAGGTAGGCCAGGATGGGCGCGTCGATCATCTGCCCCATTCCGCGGTTGAAGGTCGAGATGGATTTGTCGTAGCGGTGCGTGGCCGTGAGCAAGGGCCAGAGCTTCTTGACGTGGCTCATGCGGTCGATTCCTTCGGTGCCATCGTCGTCAAGGCGGTGACCACGGCTTCGGTGTCCAACACTTGGCCAAAGAGGCCGCCTTCCACATTGATCATGGCCAAGGCTGGGGCTTGCAGCGCGGGGTCGCTGGCGGCACAGGCATCGCCCACAGTGGTGCAGGCCAGGCCCCGGTCCACGGCCTCGCGCAGGGTGGAATGCACGCAGACCTCGGTGGTGACACCGCAGACGATGAGGTGGGTGATCCCCCGGTTGGCCAGCACCTGCGCCAGGTCGGTCTGGTGGAAGGCACCGTAGCCGGGCTTGTCGATCACGACCTCGCCAGGCGCGGGGCGCAGTTCATCGATGAAGTCATGACCATGCTCACCGCGGATGAGCAAACGCCCCATGGGGCCATCAGACCCAATGGCCGCGCCAGCCCGGATGCTGCGCTGCAGCTTCTCGGGTGGACAGTCGGACAGGTCCGCGCGGTGCCCTTCGCGGGTGTGGATCACCAACAGGCGAGCCGCTCGCGCGGCCTTCAGCAAGGCCTGGATGTGCGCAATGGGCTGGGCCAATCGTGCCGTGTCCAGGCCGGCTTGCGCAGCGTAGCCACCGGGCGCGCAGAAGTCGCGCTGCATGTCGATGACGATGAGCGCCGTGGCGCCAGGCAGAAAGCGTGAAGGCATGGGTGCTGCGGCTCTCAAGCAAGGGCGCGTGGATTGAAGCCCGTGTCCATGGCCTGGGCAATGCGTTGGGCCACCTCTTGCGCCATGAGCTTGCCCTTGTCCGCATCGGCGCCTTTTGCCGACGACAACACGCCCGAAGCGGGCACCCAGTCGGTGCGCGTGGGGTAGAGGTCGTAGGGTGGGAAGTCCACGGGCGGCTCGTCGGGGATCAGATCGAGCCTGACCAAGGCGGGGTGGTAGTGCAGCATCATCGAGGTCTCGATGACGGCAGCATGCTCCAAAGCGAAACCCGGGAAGCCCTCGGGGAAGACGTGGGCCAGGGTCTGTGGCGTCATGAAATCCCAGTACTCCAGGCGCATCACTTCCAGCTGGGCATGGGGCCCCAGGTCACGCAGGCCCAGGTCGATGCCTTCGATCAGGAACCATTGGTTCTCGTAGTGCCCATTGAGGATGACCAGGCGCTTGACACCATGGCGGGCAAACTCGCGCACGGCATCACGCACCGAGCCAATCAGGGTGGCGGCATCGACACTGGTGGTGCCGCAGAAGTGCTGGCCACCGCCACATTTGGGTTGTGACTTGTAGCCATAAGACAAGGTGGGTGCGACCAGGGCGTTGCTCAGGCGAGCAGCATCGGCCGCGACGGCGCTGGACAGCAAGCCATCGGTGCCCAAAGGCAGGTGCGGCCCATGTTGCTCCAGCGCCCCCACGGGCAAGAGGATGGCGGGTTGCTCGGTCTGGATGAGGGCCTGGTAATCAACCCAGGACAACTCGTTCATGAACACGGTACGCATCAAGAAACTCCTGTTCAAGGCATCACCGACCCGCCGTTGGGCCCCAGCACCTGGCCGCA
>NZ_JAUSAR010000096.1 GCF_030652515.1 Aquabacterium sp.
CCAAAGAAAAACCCCCTGCAAGTACAAGACTTGCAGGGGGATCTCTGTTTTGGCGGAGATGGAGGGATTCGAACCCTCGATACGCTTTTGGCGTATGCTCCCTTAGCAGGGGAGTACCTTCGACCACTCGGCCACATCTCCAGCACAACTAGCATTATAGCCTTGAAAACGGCGCCAACCCTCGCGCTGCGCTCAAAACAACGCAGCTGTGATCAAGGCCTGATCAAGCCGCGCGGGGTTCTTCTAACCCAAACGCCTTGTGCAGCGCACGCACCGCCAACTCCATGTACTTCTCGTCGATCACGACCGAGGTTTTGATCTCGCTGGTGGTGATCATCTGGATGTTGATGCTCTCTTCCGACAGGCAACGGAACATCGTGCTGGCGATGCCCACGTGGCTGCGCATGCCGATGCCCACGATGCTGACCTTGCAGATCTTGGGATCGCCGACCACCTGCTGCGCACCCAAGGCAGGCACCACCTTGGTTTCCAGCAACTCCATCGTGCGGGCGTAATCATTGCGATGCACGGTGAACGAGAAGTCGGTCTTGCCATCGTGCGACACGTTCTGGATGATCACGTCCACGTCGATGTTGGCCTCGGCCACCTTGCCCAGGATCTGGTAGGCGATGCCGGGGGTGTCGGGCACGCCGACCACGGTGATTTTGGCTTCGTCGCGGTTGAAGGCGATGCCAGAGACAACGGCTTGTTCCATTTTTTCATCTTCCTCAAAACTGATCAGCGTGCCCGATGCGGCTTCCACATCGAGGTCAATGTCCCACGGGGTGAAGCTGGACAGCACGCGCAGGGGCACACGGTACTTGCCGGCAAACTCCACCGAACGGATCTGCAGCACCTTGGAGCCCAGGCTGGCCATTTCCAGCATCTCTTCAAAGCTGATGCTGTTCAGGCGGCGCGCCTCGGGCACCACGCGTGGGTCGGTGGTGTAGACACCATCCACGTCGGTGTAGATCAGGCATTCGTCGGCCTTCATGGCGGCGGCAATCGCCACGGCCGAGGTGTCCGAACCGCCGCGGCCCAACGTGGTGATGTGCCCATTGGGATCGACACCCTGGAAGCCAGTGATGACCACCACTTTACCCGCGGCCAAATCGGCACGCACGCGGACGTCGTCAATGCTTTCGATCCGGGCCTTGCCGAAGGACGAATCGGTTTTGATGGGCACTTGCCAGCCAGCGTAGCTGACCGACTCCAGGCCTTCGGCTTGCAGCGCAATGGCCAGCAAACCCACCGACACCTGTTCGCCCGTGGAGGCGATCATGTCGAGTTCGCGGGGGCTGGCGCGGTCGGAAATTTCCTTGGCCAGGCCAAGCAGGCGGTTGGTATCGCCGCTCATGGCCGAGGGCACCACCACCAGTTGATGGCCAGCCCGAACCCACTTGGCCACGCGCTTGGCCACGTTGCGGATGCGCTCCGTGGAGCCCATCGACGTGCCGCCGTATTTGTGAACGATCAGTGCCATGTCAGGATGAAGTTGAAGGGTAACGATTACTCGGTCGAGCCTTCGATTTTAGCCCGTTCAGTCACGGTCGGCCAACTTCCCATGATCGAGACACGTTAAATTGTCAGATTGGGCACCCAAATCAGGGTCACTTGCGGCTCGCCAGGGGCGGCCAAAACCCGGGCATCCACACCCAAGCCCCGGGCGAAAACCAGCTGGCCTTGGGCGAACACCAAGGGACCAGAACGCTCCCACTCGGGCACGGCCTGCGCCTGAAACTGCTTACGCAAAGCGCGCGAGGGGCGGTTGGTGCCCAACTGAAAATCCTCGCCGCCTTCCCGCGAACGGATTTCGACCTGCGCCAGGCGAGACAAGGCGACCCCACCACTGTCGACCACCGACACCACCAACTCGCCGCCCCACCCGGGCAAGGCATGGCGCCCTGGCCCGCTGATGTGCAACAGCTTGGCGGCAGGCGCGTCGGTGGACGAATGCCGGGCAAGCTCAGCGGAGCGGCAGATCAACACCCCACGGTAAAGGCAGACATCGAAAGCCCCCGCGCGCCACTGGATGGACCGCCCCGTGTCCACCAGCGAAGGCAACTCCTGCGTCAGGCGCGCCACGGCGCTGGCTGGCAGGTGCCGATCGGTGCGGGTGGTGAACCAGTGCCGCAGCAGCTCCCGCTGATGCGGCAAGGGCAGGGCCAGCAGCGCCGGCGCACTCAAGGCATCCACCTGGCCGGGCACCAACAAGCCCACCAAGGACTGCGCCAACCAATCCTCCAGGCACGCGCGGGCATCGGCTGCCCTGCCCGCCGACTGCACCAGCGACACCTCGGCTTGCTCAAAAGCAGCTTCCAGCGCAGGCCAAACCGTCAAGCGGATGCGGTTGCGGGCAAAGCGCGGATCGGCGTTGCTGTCATCTTCGATGTACGCCAGGCCGTGCTGGGCCACATAAGCCTCGATGGCGCGACGGGGATGCGACAGCCACGGCCTCTCCCAACGGATGCCATGGCGATCGGCACTTGAAGGCATGGCCGACAAACCCGCGATGCCCGACCCGCGCAGGGCTTGCAGCAAAAAGGTTTCGGCCTGATCACGGCGGTGATGGGCCAACAGCACGGTATCGGCCCCCGCCTCCAGCGCCATCTCGGTCAGGGCCCGGTAGCGCCCGTCTCGGGCCAAGGCTTCAACACTGTCACCCGGGTTCTGATTCAGGCTGAGCCGACGCCAGATCAGGCTGACCGGAAGACCTTGCCGGGCCCAGGCCTCGCACTGTGCCTGGGCGTGCGCCAACCATTCGTCAGCATGGGCACTCAAGCCGTGGTGCACATGCAGCGCCACGACGCGCAAGCCGGGTTGTTCAAGCGCCGCCACGGCGGTGGCGTGCAGCAAGGCCGTCGAATCACGGCCGCCGCTGTAGGCCACGGCAATGGTGCAGCCGCCCTCGCCTACAGCGTTCATGAGGCTCAATGCTCTTTGGTGTCGTTGTAGCGGCCGTAGCTTTGCAGCCGGTCATAGCGCTGCTGCAGCAATTCCTTCACCTTCAGGTCGCTGAGCTGGCGCATGGCATCGTTCAAGCCGCGCTTGAGGT
>NZ_JAUSAR010000097.1 GCF_030652515.1 Aquabacterium sp.
GGGTCGCCGAAGGCGCAGGGTGGCTTGCCATCCGAACGCTCAGGCAAAAGGACTGGCAAACACCTTGTTCGCAGGGTGATCCTCACTGGAGAGAGGTTGGTCTTCGAGCCAACCCACCGAAGGGGCAAGCCCGCGCCGCCATGGTCATGCCGTGGCGACGGGTCAATCTCTCAGGTAAAGCGGACAGCGAGGGCAGCACCGGGAAGGCGTTTTGCTTGTAAAGCGAGGCGTCCCCTGGAACCATGTCAATGCCCTCTTCCTGGCCTGGCGGTCAGGCACGCTCATGTCTGCAGACCTGCTCAAAACGCCCCTCCACGCCCTGCACGTCGAACTCGGCGCCAAGATGGTGCCCTTCGGCGGCTACGACATGCCGGTGCAATACCCCACCGGCCTCATGACCGAGCACAAGCACACCCGCGCCGCGGCTGGTTTGTTCGACGTCTCGCACATGGGCCAGTTGCTGCTCAAGGGCGCGGATGCCGACCAAGCGCTTGAAACCCTGGTGCCGGTGGACATCGTCGATCTGCCCGTGTTCAAGCAGCGCTACGCCCTGTTCACCAACGACACCGGCGGCATCCTGGACGACTTGATGGTCACCCGCCGCGCGGACGACCTCTTCGTCATCGTCAATGCCGCCTGCAAGGTTCAGGACATTGCCCATCTGCAACAGCACATCGGCCAGCGCTGCACTGTGCAGCCCCTGCCCGACCAGGCCCTGTTGGCGCTGCAGGGCCCGCAAGCGGTGACCGCCCTGGCGCGCCTGAACCCTGAGGTGCAGAAGCTGACCTTCATGACCGGAGGCCACTTTGTGCTGAACGGTGCCGATTGCTTCGTCACCCGCTCGGGCTACACCGGCGAAGACGGCTTCGAGATCTCCGTGCCCGCCGCCCAAGCCGAAGCGCTCGCCCGCGTGCTGCTCGACCAACCCGAGGTCAAACCCATCGGCCTGGGCGCCCGCGATTCGCTGCGCCTGGAAGCCGGCCTGTGCCTGTACGGCCACGACATCAACACCGACACCTCCCCCGTCGAAGGCGCCCTGACCTGGGCCATCCAGAAGGTGCGCCGCGCTGGTGGCGCCCGCGCTGGCGGCTACCCCGGTGCCCGCGTGATCGACGAGCAACTGGCGCAAGGCGTGCAGCGCAAGCGCGTCGGCCTGATCGGCAGCGAGCGCGTGCCCGTGCGCGAAGGCGCCCAGATCGTTGCTGAAGACGGCACCCCGCTGGGCATCGTCACCAGCGGCTCGCCCGGGCCCAGCATCAACCAGCCGATCGCGTTGGCTTATGTGTCATTCACCCACGCGGCCATCGGCACGCCGGTGTTCGCCCTGGTGCGCGACAAGCGTGTGCCCATGACCGTGACCACCCTGCCTTTCGTGCCCAACGGCTACTACCGCGGCTGAAACTCATCCCGTTTTTTCTTTTGATCAAGGACCCCACCATGACCATCAAATACACCCCCGAACACGAATGGCTGCAAATCGAAGCTGACGGCACCGCCATCGTCGGCATCACCCTCCACGCGCAAGACGCCCTGGGCGATGTGGTCTACGTGGACCTGCCCGCCGTCGGCACCAGCTTCAAGCCCCACGATGTGGCCGGCGTGGTCGAATCCGTCAAGGCCGCCGCCGACGTCTACATGCCCGTGAGCGGTGAGATCACCGAAGTCAATGAAGCCCTGCGCGACGACCCCTCGCTGGCCAACACCGACCCGCTGGGCGCTGGCTGGTTCTTCAAGGTCAAGCTGTCCAACCCATCCGAGCTGGACGCCCTGATGGACAAGACCGCCTACGACGACCTGGTCAAGAACGCCTGAGCGTTTCTCTTCCAAA
Source organism: Aquabacterium sp. (assembly GCF_030652515.1). GTDB lineage: Bacteria > Pseudomonadota > Gammaproteobacteria > Burkholderiales > Burkholderiaceae_C > Aquabacterium. The sequence goes on from NZ_JAUSAR010000097.1 coordinate 1,829, forward strand.
GCCCCTGCCGTTCCTGCTGTACCCCTGATTGCCAAGCCCGACCATGCTGACCCACACCCCCACCCTCGCTGAACTGGAAAACGCCCGTGAGTTCCAAGCCCGACACCTGGGCCCCCGGGATGCCGAGCAGGCGCACATGCTCAGCGTGGTGGGCGTGGCCTCGCGCCAGGCCTTGATCGACGGCATCGTCCCCGCCTCCATCAAGCGCCCCGCGCCCATGGAGTTGCCGGCCGCCTTGAGCGAAGCGCAGGCCTTGGCCGACCTCAAACGCATCGCCAGCCAGAACCGCCTGATGCGCAACTTCATCGGCCAGGGCTATTACGGCACTCTGACGCCGGGGGTCATCCTGCGCAACATCCTCGAGAACCCCGCCTGGTACACGGCCTACACGCCTTACCAGGCCGAGATCTCGCAGGGCCGCATGGAGGCATTGGTCAATTTTCAGACCATGGTTTGCGACCTGACCGGCATGGCCATCGCCAACTCGTCGATGCTGGACGAGGCCACCTCGGCGGCTGAAGCCATGACCCTGGCGGCGCGTGCCGGCAAGTCCAAGAGCACGCGCTTCGTGGTCTGCCACGATGTGCTGCCCCAAACGCTGGAAGTGATCCAGACGCGCGCCAAGCCGCTGGACATCACGGTGGACGTGGTGCACGCCGCCAAGCTGGCCGAGCACCTGGCCAGCAACGACTGCTTCGCCGCCCTGCTGCAATACCCCGGCGTGAACGGCCAGGTGCGCGACCTCAAACCCCTGATCGACGCCCTGCACGCCAAGGGCGCGCTGGCCATCGTCGCCGCTGACCTGCTGGCTTTGACCCTGCTGGTCTCCCCAGGTGAATTGGGCGCCGACATCGCTGTGGGCAACACCCAGCGTTTCGGCATGCCCATGGGCAATGGTGGCCCGCACGCCGCCTACATGGCCACGCGTGACGACTACAAGCGCTCGATGCCCGGCCGCCTGGTTGGCGTCAGCGTGGACACCCACGGCAACACCGCCTACCGCCTGGCCCTGCAAACGCGCGAACAGCACATTCGCCGTGAAAAGGCCACGTCCAACATCTGCACGGCGCAGGTGCTGCCTGCGGTGGTGGCCAGCATGTACGCCGTCTACCACGGCCCCGAAGGCCTCAAGCGCATCGCCCTGCGCGTGGCCAGCTACACCGCCATCCTGGCCGAAGGCCTCAAGGCCCTGGGCCGCACGGTCGTGCACACCACCTTTTTCGACACCATCCAGGTACTGGCTGAAGGCGACCGTGACACCATCGTCGCTGCTGCGCAAAAGGCTGGCATCAACCTGCGCATCGCGAGCCAAGACAGCCTGACCATCTCGCTGGACGAGACCGCCACGCGCGACGACATCATCGACCTGTGGACCGTGTTCGCTGGCAACAAAGCGCTGCCCTCCTTCGCCGCTTTTGAATCGGGTGTGGCATTGACCATCCCCAACGCGCTGCGCCGCGAAAGCAGCTTCATGACGCACCCGGTCTTCAACACCCACCACTCCGAGACCGAGATGCTGCGCTACCTGCGCGCCCTGGCCGACAAGGACCTGGCCCTGGACCGCACCATGATCCCCCTGGGTTCGTGCACCATGAAGCTGAACGCCACCAGCGAGATGATCCCCATCACCTGGCCCGAGTTCGCCAACATCCACCCCTTCGCCCCGCAAGACCAGTTGAAGGGCTATGCCCTGCTGGACGAACAACTGCGCGCCTGGTTGTGCCAGGCCACCGGCTACGCCGGCATCAGCCTGCAACCCAATGCCGGTTCGCAAGGCGAATACGCCGGCCTGCTGGTCATCAAGGCTTACCACGACGCCCGTGGCGAAGGCCACCGCGACATCTGCCTGATCCCTGAAAGCGCCCACGGCACCAACCCTGCCAGCGCGCAAATGGTGGGCATGAAGGTGGTCGTGACCAAATGCGATGCCGACGGCAACGTCGATCTGGACGACCTGCGCGCCAAGTGCGAAGCACACAGCGCCAAGCTGGCCGCCGTGATGATCACCTACCCCTCCACCTACGGCGTGTTCGAGACCCGCGTGAAAGAGCTGTGCGCCCTGGTGCACCAGCACGGCGGCCGCGTCTACGTGGACGGCGCCAACATGAATGCCCTGGTCGGCTTGGCCGCCCCCGGCGAGTTCGGCGGCGATGTGAGCCACCTCAACCTGCACAAGACCTTCTGCATCCCCCACGGCGGTGGCGGCCCCGGCGTCGGCCCCGTCTGCGTGGTCGAAGACCTGGTGCCCTACCTGCCTGCGCACCGTGCCGCCGGCATTGGCACCGAGCAACAAGTGGGCGCCGTGTCGGCCGCGCCTTTGGGCAACGCCGCCGTGCTGCCCATCAGCTGGATGTACGTGCGCATGATGGGCCCCAATGGCCTGAAAGATGCCACCGAGATCGCCATCCTCAACGCTAACTACGTGGCTGCCCGCCTGGCCGACCACTACGACATCCACTTCAGCGGTGGCAACGCAGCCATCAAGGGCGGCGGCGTGGCACACGAGTGCATCCTCGACCTCCGCCCCTTGAAAGACACCAGCGGCGTCAGCGCCGAAGACGTGGCCAAACGCCTGATCGACTACGGCTTCCACGCGCCCACGCTGAGCTTCCCGGTGGCCGGCACCCTGATGGTCGAGCCCACTGAAAGCGAATCGCAGTTCGAGCTGGACCGCTTCTGCGACGCCATGATCGCCATCCGCGAAGAGATCCGCCAGGTCGAGCAAGGCCAGTGGTCTCAAGACGACAACCCCTTGAAGAACGCGCCCCACACGGCCGCCTCACTTCTCAAGGGCGAGTGGGCGCACGGCTACACCCGCGAGCAAGCCGCCTACCCGGTGGCCAGCCTGCGCCAGCAGAAGTATTGGGTGCCGGTGGGCCGCGTGGACAACGTCTACGGCGACCGCAACCTTTTCTGCTCCTGCGTGCCGGTCAGCGACTACGCTTCTTGAGCTTGGGCGCCTTGGCGATCTTCTTCGGAGATTGCCAAGGCTCGAGTTCATACTCGATCGACGCCGTGGAGAAACGCAAGGTCTCCTTGTGTTCCACCGACAGTGCCGCCCAGCGCCGGCCAAAGCTGCCCGCGCACTCGCGAAAAACCTCTTCCGTGCTGGCGACCACGATGCGATTGCCACCGCACTCAATGTCCAGCGCCATCACCGGCTCGCCAAAAACCTGCCAGATGCGACCGACCAAGCGGGTGCATTCCGGCTCGATGTCCTGCAGGTTGACCACCAGGATGCCGGACTCGGCCAGGACATTGCGGCAGGCCTTGTAGAACTCGATAGACACCAGCGTCTCGGGCTGACCTTCGTAGTTGAAGCCATCGATCATGATCAGGTCGTAAGAACCCTCCGGCGCCTTCGCCATGAAATCCGCGCCATCACCGCACACCACTCTGAAGCGATCGCTGTCGGGCGGCACCTTGAAGGCATCGCGCACCTCGATCACGTGGGGATTGATCTCCACCACCGTGATGTCGGCTTGCGGCAAGTGCGCGTGACAGTACTTGGCCAGCGAACCGCCACCCAGCCCGACCATCAGGATCGACCGGGGCTCCGGGTTCAGCATCAGAAACGCCATCATGGCCCGCGTGTACTGCAGGTCCAGCGCGATCGGATCATCCAGGCGCATGCGGCTCTGGATCAACTTGAGGTCGAACTGCATCGACATCGAATCATCGTCGGTGCTGATGAAAGGCTTCAAGGCATTGGTTTCGGTGAAGGGCTGCGAATTTTCAAAGTCGGTCATGGACATCAGTAGATCAAACGGTCAGGGCGCAAATCGCGCAGGATGGTGGTGGCGATTTCTTCGATCGACTTGTGTGTGGACGACAACCACGCAATGCCCTCACGGCGCATCATGGCCTCGGCCTGGTTGACCTCGTGGCGGCAGTTTTCCAGACTGGCGTACTTGCTGCCGGGGCGACGTTCATTGCGGATCTGGGACAGGCGCACGGGATCGATGGTCAGGCCGAAGCACTTCTTCTTGTGGGGCTTGAGCATGGCGGGCAAGAAGCCGCGCTCGAAATCCTCGGGGATCAAGGGCACGTTGGCCGCCTTGATGCCATGTTGCATCGCCAAATACAAAGACGTCGGCGTCTTGCCGCTGCGGCTCACACCCACCAGCACCACGTCCGAGGTCTCCAGGCTGCGCCCAGACTGGCCGTCGTCGTGCTCGAGGGTGAAGTTGATGGCGTCAATGCGGTCGTTGTACTCGCGGTCCTGGCTGGCATCGCTGAAGCGGCCCACACGGTGGTTGGATTTCAGGCCGAACTCTTCCTCGAGTGGTTCCACGAAAGTCTTGATCATGTCAAAGACCTTGCCATTGCAAGCCTTGAGGATGTTGAGCACATCGTCGTTGGCCAGGGTGGTGAACACCACGGCGCGCTTGCCCTCGCGCTCACCGGCGGCGTTGATCTCGCGCACCACCTGGAAAGCCTTGTCCACCGTGTCGATGAACGGCCGACGCACATGCCGCGGCTTGACCGCGAACTGCGCCAGGATGGAATTGCCCAGGGTTTCGGCGGTGATGCCGGTGCCATCGGACACGAAAAAAACACTGCGATCGGACATGGTGCGACTCCGCCTCCCCCTGAATGCGTGAAGACACCCGGGTCAAGGCCTTTGGAAAGAGCTTGAACAAGCCAGGATCATAGGCTGCCCCCTACAATCCGATCAACTTCGTGCGCAGATCGGTTTGGCGGCCCCATAAACACAAATCCAGGGCCCCGACAGAGAAGCCACAGACCAGTTTTTTTATCTTGGAGCTTTGTCTATGTCTACCCTCTTTGAGCCGACCGCCCTGGTCGTGCCCTTCGAACAACTGCGAATGACCGACGTCGAGTCCGTTGGCGGCAAAAATGCCAGCCTGGGCGAGATGATTTCCCAACTGCCCGATGGCGTGCGCGTGCCCACCGGTTTCGCCACCACAGCCCATGCGTTCCGCGAATTCCTCAAGCACGACGGCCTGACCGACCGCATCAGCCAACGCCTGGCCGCCCTGGACACCGAAGACGTCCGGGCATTGGCCGAAGCTGGTGCCGAAATCCGTGGCTGGGTCGAAGCCCAACCCTTCCCCGCCGACCTCGATCAAGCCATCCGTGCGGCCTTCATCACCCTGGCGGGCGACAACCTGGAGGCCTCCTTCGCCGTGCGCTCCTCGGCCACCGCCGAAGACCTGCCCGACGCCTCGTTTGCCGGCCAGCAAGAGACCTTCCTGAACGTCGTCGGCATCGAAGACATCCTGCACAAGATGAAGGAAGTGTTCGCCTCGCTCTACAACGACCGCGCCATCTCCTACCGCGTGCACAAGGGCTTCGCCCATGACGTGGTGGCCCTGTCGGCCGGTGTTCAGCGCATGGTGCGCTCCGATCTGGGCGCCGCAGGTGTCATGTTCACCATCGACACCGAATCGGGTTTCGAAGACGTCGTCTTCATCACCTCCAGCTATGGCCTGGGCGAGACCGTAGTGCAAGGCGCCGTCAACCCTGACGAGTTCTACGTGCACAAGCCCGCCCTGAAAGCTGGCAAGCAGGCCGTGATCCGCCGCAACCTGGGCTCCAAGCTGATCAAGATGGAGTTCGCCACGCCCGAGGAAAAAGCCGCCTCCGGCAAGCTGGTGCGCACCGTCGACACCACGCACGAACTGCGCAACCGCTACAGCCTGAGCAACGAAGACGTGACCGAGCTGGGCAAGTACGCGCTCGTCATCGAGCAGCATTACGGCCGCCCCATGGACATCGAATGGGGCAAGGACGGCGTTGACGGCAAGATCTACATCCTGCAGGCCCGGCCCGAGACCGTGAAGAGCCAGCAGCAAGGCAAGACCGAGCAGCGTTACAAGCTCAAGAGCACCGGCACCGTGCTGGCTGAGGGCCGCGCCATTGGCCAGAAGATCGGCACCGGCCCCGTGCGCGTGGTGCACTCGCTGGCCGACATGGACACAGTCCAGCCCGGCGACGTGCTGGTCACCGACATGACCGACCCGAACTGGGAACCGGTCATGAAACGCGCCAGCGCCATCGTCACCAACCGGGGCGGGCGCACCTGCCACGCGGCCATCATCGCGCGTGAACTGGGCATCCCGGCCGTGGTCGGCTGCGGCAACGCGACCGAAAAACTGAAGGACGGCGCCCTGGTCACCGTGGCCTGCTCCGAAGGCGACACTGGCCACATCTACGACGGCCTGCTGGAAACCGAGATCACCGAAGTCACGCGCGGCGAAATGCCCCACGTCGGCATCAAGATCATGATGAACGTGGGCAACCCGCAACTGGCCTTCGACTTCGCCCAGATGCCCAACAGCGGCGTGGGCCTGGCCCGCCTCGAGTTCATCATCAACAACAACATCGGCGTGCACCCCAAGGCCATCTTGGACTACCCGAATGTCGACAACGACCTGAAGAAGGCCGTCGAGTCGGTGGCCCGTGGCCACGCCAGCCCGCGCGCGTTTTACGTCGACAAACTGGCCGAAGGCATCGCCACCATCGCTGCAGCGTTCTGGCCCAAGCCCGTCATCGTGCGCCTGTCGGACTTCAAGTCCAACGAGTACAAAAAGCTCATCGGCGGTTCGCGCTACGAACCGGAAGAAGAAAACCCCATGCTGGGTTTCCGTGGCGCCTCGCGCTACATCAGCGCCGAGTTCGGCGAGGCTTTCGCCATGGAGTGCGAAGCCCTCAAGCGTGTGCGCACCGACATGGGACTGAGCAACGTCGAGATCATGGTGCCTTTCGTGCGCACCTTGAAGCAGGCCGAAAAAGTGACTTCGATGCTGGCCGACCACGGCCTGGTGCGCGAATCGCAAGGCGGCAAAGATGGCCTGAAGGTCATCATGATGTGCGAAGTGCCCAGCAATGCGATCCTGGCCGACCAGTTCCTGGAGTACTTCGACGGCATGTCGATCGGCTCGAACGACCTGACCCAGCTCACCCTGGGCCTGGACCGCGACTCCGGCCTGGAAGTGCTGGCGCAAGACTTTGACGAACGCGATCCGGCCGTCAAGGCCATGATCTCGCGCGCCATCGCCGCTTGCCGCGCCCAAGGAAAATACATTGGCATTTGCGGACAAGGCCCCAGCGACCACCCAGATTTTGCCGACTGGTTGGCCGAAGAAGGCATCGTGTCGATGTCCCTGAACCCCGACACCGTGGTTGAAACCTGGCAGCGCCTGGCCCAGAAGAAATAAGCCTCAGCACCTTGTGCTGCGCGCATATTGGCAAATGTCAATATGCGCGTTATAATCTTTGGCTACCCATTTGTTGCCCAGATGTGTTTTTAGACATTTGAGCAGCCCTTGCCGTTTGCGGGTTTGACGCTTCGCGACGGCTTCCATCCTTCCTGGTGACTTCATTCAAGAGTGCCGGGCGGGGAATCCATAAGGAGCATTTATGCGTCACTATGAAATCGTGCTGCTGATCCACCCGGATCAAAGCGAACAAGTTCCAGCCATGCTGGAGCGCTACAAGACCCTGATCACCTCCACCGGTGGCCAGGTGCACCGTGTCGAAGACTGGGGCCGTCGTCAACTGGCCTACCAGATCGTCAAGCTGGCCAAGGCGCACTACCTGTGCCTGAACATCGAGACCACCAAGGAAACCTTGGTTGAACTCGAAACCGGCTTCAAGTTCAATGACGCCGTGCTGCGTCACCTGACCGTGGTGAACGACAAGGCTCCGGCCGGCCCGTCCATCATGATGAAGCAAGTTGAGCGTGATGAAGCCCGCAAGGCCAGTCACCAAGAGCAACAAGCTGCTGCCTGATTGATGCCGCAAGGCATCGCGTCCGCGTTCTCATGAACCGTGTGCTGTTGACAGCCCAGATCATCGAACGCAAAGCGCTGAGATACACCCCGGCCGGATTACCCGCCCTCGACCTGGTTCTGAAACATGAATCGGATGTCGTCGAAGCCCAGCAGCCCCGCAAGGTGGCGCTGGACATCAAGGCGGTGGCCATTGGATCGATTGCCGAGCAATTGATCCGATGCGAAATTGGCGTGCCCTTAGGGCTGGCTGGTTTCCTGGGCGCTCCTCGCAACGGACGCGGCGTGCTGCTGCACATCACCGAACTCAACGACACTGTTTAAAGAGGTCATCAAATGCCCGCTCCTCGTTCCAAGAACGGCAAGTTCTCCAAAGACCGCAAAGGTAAACGCAACACCCAATCGTTGCTGTTCCGCCGCAAGCGCTTCTGCCGCTTCACCGTCACCGGTGTTGAGCAGATCGACTACAAGGATGTCGACACCCTGCGCGACTTCATCGCCGAAAACGGCAAGATCATCCCCGCTCGCCTGACCGGCACGCGCGCGATCTATCAACGCCAGCTGACAACCGCCATCAAGCGTGCTCGCTTCCTGGCCATGCTGCCTTACAGCGACCAGCACAAGGTCTAAGGAGTTTTCGACATGCAAATCATCCTCCTCGAAAAAATCGTCAACCTGGGTACCCTGGGTGATGTGGTCAAGGTCAAAGACGGCTACGCCCGTAATTTCCTGATCCCTTCGGGCCGCGCCCGTCGTGCCACCACCAAGGCCATCGCTGAATTCGAAGCTCGCCGCGCCGAGATCGAAAAGGCTCAAGCCGACAAGCACGCTGCAGCACAAGGCCTGGGCGACCGCCTGAGCGGCAAGACCGTGACCGTGAGCCAAAAGGCTGGCGTTGACGGCCGCCTGTTCGGTTCGGTCACCAATGCCGACATCGCCGAAGGCCTGAAGAAGGCTGGCTACGATGTGGTCAAGGCTCAAGTGCGCCTGCCCAATGGTCCTTTGAAGATCGTTGGCGACCACACTGTGTCGGTGGCTCTGCACACCGACGTGGTGGTGGACGTGACCGTGACCGTGGTTGGCGAAGTCGCCTGATCACTGATCACTCAGTCAGGTTTTACCTGGCACGTCAAGAAGGCACCCTCGGGTCAATGCCAGTCAGTTAAGCCCCGCTTGATCTGACAGGCGGTAAAAAGGGAACGTGTTTCACGTTCCCTTTTTCTTTGATGAGCCTGCTTCAAGATGCCCTGAATGAGACGTTGGCGAGCTTGCCAGCCGGTGGTATGGCCGAGTTGGCAACGTTGATCGACCCTGCTTGGATCGAGCAAGCCCTCAGTGCTACCGGCAAGGCCTCCATCCGCCGACGCAAACTGCCTGCCGACCATGCGGTCTGGCTGGTGATCGGTCTGGCCTTGTTTCGCCACATGCCGCTGTGGCAGGTCGTTCAGGAGATGGCGCTCACGCTCGATGGGCAAGATCTGCCCGCACCCAGCAGCAGCGTTCAGGCCCGCCAAAGGCTGGGGGCCGAGCCCTTGGCTCATTTGTTTGGCTTGCTCACCGATGCCTGGGGACGAGCCCATCCGGTGCATCAAGAGTCTTTGCGCGTGTTGGCCGTCGATGGCGTGGTCTGGTCCGCCCCCGATAGCCAGGACAATCGCCAGGCGCTGGGCAGCGGCCTGACGCAATACGGTCCTCAGCCCTGGCCCATGGTGCGAGGCGTGTGCCTGCTCGATACCGACAGCCACGAGTTGCTCGATGCCAAGCTGGGGGACTACCACTGCGGCGAGTTGACGCTGGCGGCCGATCTGCGTGGCCTGGATCATTCGATCACGCTGTTTGACCGCGCGTACTTCTCTGCGGCGTTCTTGATGGACTGGCAGCACGCCGGTACTCAGCGCCATTGGCTCATGCGCGCCAAAGACAACCGGCGCCACGAAGTCGTCGAAACACTGGGCGAAGGCGACTGGCTGATCAACATGCCAGTGTCCCAACGCGCCAGGCAGCTGCGCCCCGAACTGCCCAGCCATTGGAAGGCCCGATTGATCCAAACAGACGTGGGCGGCAAGACCAGGCGCTTCATCACCTCAATGCTTGATCCCAAGCGGTTTGCCGCCTCAGAGTTGGCGCAGCTGTATCGCCAGCGCTGGGAGATCGAGCTGGGATTTCGTGAAATCAAGCAGTCTTTGCAGCAAGGCCAAGGTGTGCTGCGCAGCAAGCAGCCAGAGTTGGTCATGCAAGAGATCTGGGGCGTGCTGATCGCCCATACGCTGCTGCGGCGCTGGATGCGGCTGATGGCCCAGCACGCTGGCGTGGAGCCCACCCGCATCAGTTTCCACACTGCTCAGCATGCCATCGTCGGTGCGCTCAACACCGTGCACCTGACTCGTGCGGGAACCCTGCCCCAGCACTTGCAGCGCCTGCTTGAGCAGGCTCGCTATTTCGTGCTGCCGCCTCGCCGCACTGATCGCAGCTTCCCTCGTGAGGTCAAACGCTCTGCTCGCGGCAAGTACCCGTCAAAAAAATGCCAGTCAGCTCTTAACTGACTGGCATTGACCCTCGGGTGCCTTTTTTCATGTCCAGCTTCGGGTTTCAGCCGCGCTGGTGGGCCAAACGCATCACCTCGGCAGGTGCCAAGGCCTTGAGTTGATGGTCTGACCAGACCTGGCGCCAACGCCGCGCACCGGGCAAGCCGTTGTACAGACCCAGGATGTGCCGAATCACGGAAGGCCAGCGCACCGCGGCGCCTTCCATGCCTTGCGTGCGGGCGATTTCACGCTCGCAGTACGCCACCATGGCGGCTTCCAGGTCCTCTCGGCGCCGGTCGGTGCCGAATGACTCGTCGCCATAGAACAGGGCATCCCAGTCGGCCATCATCCAAGGCTGGTGATAAGCGGCACGCCCCACCATCACCCCGTCCAACGTCACACCTTCGAACACCGCACCGGGCTTGAGCTGCTCGGCAATCTGCGCGTTGTCGGTGATGCCGCCATTGAGCACGACCGTCAGGTGCGGAAAATCGCGTTTGAGCCGGTGCACAAACTCGTAGCGCAGCGGTGGCACCTCGCGGTTTTCCTTGGGGCTCAACCCCTTCAGCCAGGCATTGCGGGCATGCACCATGAATACCTCGCAACCAACGTCGGCGATCGTGCCCACGAAGTCCCGAACGAAGTCGTAGCTCTCGCCCTGGTCGATGCCAATGCGGTGCTTGACCGTGATGGGCATGCGCGCGTTGCCGCCGGTGGCATCCAGCATGGCTTTGACGCCATCCGCCACCAAGGGTGCTTCGGCCATCAGGCAGGCACCAAAAGCGCCGCGTTGCACCCGCTCGCTGGGGCAGCCGCAGTTGAGGTTGACTTCGTCATAGCCCCATTGCTGGGCCAGCTTGGCGCAGGCGGCCAGGTCGGCGGGTTCGCTGCCGCCCAGTTGCAAGGCCACCGGGTGCTCTTCACCGTTGAAATCCAGGTGGCGGGGGACGTTGCCGTGTAACAAGGCGCCGGTGGTCACCATCTCGGTGTACAGGCGCGTGTGGCGGCTCAACTGGCGGTGGAAGTAGCGGCAATGCCGGTCCGTCCAGTCCATCATCGGCGCCACGCTGAGGCGCCACGGACTGTGTTGCAAGGTCGAGGGCAGGCTCATGGCGCGGTTCGTTGTCAGCTCAGGTCACGCAAAGGATGCAGCCATTGTGGCCATGGACTCTCGAAGAAGGCCTGCACCATCTCGACACTCACCTCAGAGGTGTTGACGGGATTCCACATGGGTTGATGGTCCTTGTCGACCGCGAGCGCACGGATGCCCTCCACGGTTTCACTCTCACGGCCTCGGCGCAAGCCAAAGCAATGGCGCACCATGTCGCGCTCCATGCGGAACACCTGAGGCAAACTCATGGCACGTGCGCGGCGGATCTGCTCCAGGGTCACGCACATCATCAAGGGCGAATTGCCCGCCATGTGGTGAATGGTCTGGCGCGCCCATTCGCTGTCATCGGTGGCCAGCGACGACAAGATCTCAGCCACGGTGTGGTGTGCGAAATGGCGGTCAATGCGCTCACGCTCGGCCAACAGCAGGGAGGGCTTCATGCCCGACTGGTCCACCTGATTCAGCATGGCGCGGGCACGGCGCAAAAAGCCAGCATCGGTGCTGGGCGGCTTCTGGGCCAGCGATTCCAGCCAGGGATCCAGATCGTGGGCAGGTGCGTAAGCATCCGCCAAGCCCCAGGCCAGGGCCTCGGCCGCGGCGATGCCTTTGCCGCACACGCCCAGGTACTCGCCCACCCTGCCAGGGCAGCGCGACAAAAAGTAGCCACCGGCCACATCGGGGAACAGGCCGATGCGCGTCTCGGGCATGGCCAGGTGAGCACGATCGGTCACCACGCGAAGGCGGGCGCCTTGGGCCAGGCCCATGCCCCCACCCATCACGATGCCCTCCATCCAGGCCATGATGGGCTTGTGATAGCGGTGCAGCAGGTGGTCGAGTGCGTACTCTTCGGTGAAAAAATCGTCGAGCCGCAAATCGCCTGACAAGGCGGCGGCGTGCATGAAGCGGATGTCACCGCCCGCACAGAAATTGGCCGCGTCCTCGCCTGGGCGGGCCGAGCCGCGCAGCACGATGCCCACGACAGCGGGATCGTGCTCCCAGCGCCGCAGCACCTCGGTCAGTGCCCTGACCATCTCCAGATTGAGCGCGTTGAGCGCCTTGGGCCGGTTCAGGCGAATCACGCCCACCGAACCCACCATGCAAACTTCTATCATGGTGGACGGGAACGAACTCAAGCGTTGCGGTTGCGCTTGCGATCGCTTTCCTTGAGGAATCGCTTGCGCACCCGGATCGACTTGGGCGTGATTTCAACCAGCTCGTCGTCATCGATGAAGTCAACGCCGTACTCCAGCGTCAGGTCGATCGGCGGCGTGATCTTGATCGCGTCTTCCTTGCCCGAGACGCGGAAGTTGGTCAGCTGCTTGGTGCGCGTGGCGTTCACGACCAGGTCGTTGTCGCGGCTGTGGATACCGACGATCATGCCTTCGTACACCGGATCGTTCGGCTTGACGAACATGCGGCCACGGTCGTCCAGCTTGCCCAGGGCGTAGGTGAAGATTTCACCTTCGTCCATCGAGATCAGCACGCCGTTCTTGCGGCCACCGATTTCGCCCTTGTGCAGCTCGTAGCCGTCGAACAAAGAGGCGATCAGGCCAGAGCCGCGGGTCAAGTTCATGAACTCGTTGCTGAAACCGATCAAGCCACGGGCGGGGATGCGGTATTCCAGGCGCACGCGGCCATGGCCGTCGGGTTCCATGTTGACCATGTCGCCCTTGCGCAGACCCAGGGCCTGCATCACGCCACCTTGGTGGATTTCTTCGACGTCCACGGTCACCAGCTCCATGGGCTCGTGCTTCTCGCCGTTGATCTCCTGGAACACCACGCGGGGCTTGGACACTGCCAGCTCATAGCCTTCACGGCGCATGTTTTCCAGCAGGATGGTCAGGTGCAGTTCGCCACGGCCCATCACTTCGAAGATGCCGTCTTCGTCGGTTTCCTTCACGCGCAGGGCCACGTTGTGTTGCAGCTCTTTCTGCAGGCGGTCCCAGATCTGACGGCTGGTCACGTACTTGCCTTCACGACCCGCCAAAGGCGAGTTGTTCACGCAGAAGTTCATGGTCAGGGTCGGCTCGTCGATCTTGAGCATCGGCAGTGGCTGCGGATTTTCACGGTCGGTCACCGTCACGCCAATGTTGATGTCTTCGATGCCGTTGATCAGCACGATGTTGCCCGGACCGGCTTCGGTCACTTGCACACGGTCCAGGCCTTGGAAAGTCAGCACCTGGTTGATGCGACCATTGATGGTCTTGCCATCGGGGCCTTCCATCACGGCCACGTTCATGCCGGGCTTGATCGTGCCCTGGCTGATGCGGCCCACGCCGATGCGACCCACGAAGGTCGAGAAGTCCAGCGCCGAGATCTGCAATTGCAGGGGGGCGGCCGGGTCGCCCGACTGAGGAGGCACGTGCTTGAGCACGGTGTTGAACAGGGCCGACATGTCTTCGCCCCACTTCTCACCAGGCGCGCCTTCGACCAGGGAAGTCCAGCCATTGATGCCCGAGGCGTAGACCACGGGGAAGTCGAGCTGCTCGTCGGTGGCGCCCAGCTTGTCGAACAGGTCGAAAGCGGCGTTGACCACGGCATCGGGCTTGGCACCGGGCTTGTCCACCTTGTTGACCACGACGATGGGCTTGAGGCCCAGGGCCAGTGCCTTCTTGGTCACGAAGCGCGTTTGCGGCATCGGGCCTTCTTGCGCGTCGATCAGCAGCACCACGCCGTCAACCATGGACAGCGCGCGTTCCACTTCACCACCGAAGTCGGCGTGGCCCGGGGTGTCGACGATGTTGATGTGCGTGCCTTCCCAGCTCACGGCGCAGTTCTTGGCCAGGATGGTGATGCCCCGCTCGCGTTCGATGGCGTTGTTGTCCATCACGGTGTCGACGACTTTTTCGTGGTCGGCGAAGGTGCCCGACTGCCGCAGCAGTTGGTCAACCATGGTGGTTTTGCCATGGTCAACGTGGGCGATGATGGCGATATTGCGGATTTGTTTGCTCATGCGAGGCTCACTGGTCTGGAAATCAAAGAACTGGGGTCAACAGACCCTGCACTTCGGCAGGGCTGAGTAAACGGGTCGGGATCAATTCACCGGCCTTGATGTGGGCACTGCCCAGCAGCACCCGAGGCAACTGGCCGTTGGCGGCCGTGGGGTTGGGTCCGTAGACCCGAACTTGGGGCGCATCGTCCAGCTTCACGCGGCGGCGCAGGCCGGTCAGGAAGCGGCCAGCCTCGCTTTCGTCCAGGACCACGGCGGGCCAATCGGACAAGAGCACATCGGCGGCTTGCAGGTGGGTGTCGCGCTCGGCTTCGGTCATCGCTTGCAGGGCTTCCAGGGTCACGGCGCCTTCAAGTGTCGTGCCACCACTGGCGGTGCGGCGCAGGCCTTGCAGGTAGGCGCCACAACTCAGGTGCTCGCCGATGGACTCGGCCAGCGTGCGGATGTAAGTGCCTTTGCTGCAACGCACGTCAAGCGTCAGGCTGTCACCTTGCCAGCCGACGATGTCAATGGCGTGAATGGTGATGCGGCGGGATGGGCGCTCGATCTCGATGCCTTCGCGGGCGTATTCGTACAGGGCCCGGCCTTCGTGCTTGAGGGCCGAATGCATGGGCGGCACCTGGTCGATCTCGCCGGTCATCGCGGCACAGGCGGCGGCGATCTTCGCGTCATCAACTTGAATGGGGCGCTCTTGCACCACTTCGCCTTCGCCATCGGCCGTGGTGGTCGTCTGGCCCAGCTTGAGCGTGGCGCGGTAGGCCTTGTCGGCCTCGAGCGACACCTGCGAAAACTTGGTGGCAGCCCCAAAGCACAAAGGCAGCAAGCCCGTGGCCAAAGGATCCAGCGTGCCGGTATGGCCCGCTTTCTCGGCGCGCATCAGGCGGCGCACTTTCTGCAAGGCGTCATTGCTCGACAGACCCAGGGGCTTGTCCAACAGGATGACGCCGTGCAAAGCGCGGCGCGGTTGACGCGGCGGCCGGTTGTTCATTCGGGCAGTGCCTCGCCGGGGGCTTTGCTGTCGGCAGGCACCTCGTCGGCATCCTTGGCCTTGTCTTTCACAGCCCTGGTGATCAAGGCACTGAGTTCGGCCGCACGCTCGGTGGTGCGGTCAAAGTGAAAGTGCAAAGTGGGCACGGTGTGGATCTGCAAACGCTTGAACAGGCCATTGCGCACGAAACCGGCGGCCTCGTTCAAGGCCAACTCGCAAGCTTGCGAATCACCGGTCAACACCGAGAAAAACACCTTGGCGTGGGCGTAGTCGGGCGTCACTTCAACGTGGTTGATCGTGATCATGCCGATGCGCGGATCCTTCAGATCGCGGATGAGCTCGGCCACGTCGCGCTGAATCTGGTCAGAGACGCGGTGGCTGCGGTTGGGAGCTGATTTTTTATGGCGCATGGTGAACTCCTGAAGCACGGGCCCTCAAGCACGAACCCCGCCGGGTGAAGGCGGGGTCGCGGGTCGGGCCCGAAGGCACGTGAATGCCTTACAAGGTGCGGGCAACTTCCTTGATTTCGAAGAACTCCAGGACATCGCCTTCTTTGATGTCGTTGTAGCCCTTGAGGTTGAGGCCGCACTCGAAGCCTTCCTTGACTTCCTTGACGTCGTCCTTGAAGCGCTTGAGGCCGTCGAGTTCGCCGGTGTAGATGACCACGTTTTCACGCAGCAGACGCAGACGCGCACTGCGGCGGACCACGCCAGACAAGACCATGCAACCCGCGATCGTGCCGATCTTCGAGGCGATGAACACCTGACGGATCTCGGCAGAACCGATGACTTCTTCGCGCAACTCGGGCGCCAACATGCCCGACATCGCCGCCTTCACTTCATCCACGGCGTCGTAAATGATGTTGTAGTAGCGGATGTCCACGCCATTGTGTTCGGCCAGCTTGCGAGCGCCAGCGTCTGCACGGGTGTTGAAGCCAATCAGCACAGCCTTGGAGGCGATGGCCAGGTTGACGTCAGACTCGCTGATGCCACCCACGGCGGCATGAACGATCTGCACCTTGATCTCGGGCGTCGACAGCTTGAGCAGGGACGTGCCCAGGGCTTCTTGCGAACCTTGGACGTCGGCCTTGATGATGAGCGGCAACGTTTGCACTTCGCCCTGACCCATGTTCTCGAACATGTTCTCGAGCTTGGCGGCTTGTTGCTTGGACAGCTTGACATCGCGGTACCGACCTTGGCGGAAGGTGGCGATTTCACGGGCACGGCGTTCGTCGCCCAGCACCATGAATTCGTCGCCAGCCGACGGCACTTCGGTCAGGCCCTGGATCTCAACAGGGATGGACGGGCCAGCCTCATTGATGGGCTTGCCGTTCTCGTCCAACATCGCACGAACACGGCCGTAGCTGGCACCGGCCAGGACCACGTCACCACGCTTGAGCGTGCCGGTTTGAATCAGCACTGTCGCGACAGGGCCACGGCCCTTGTCCAGACGCGCTTCGATGACCAGGCCCTTGGCCATGGCTTCCTTGGGCGCGGTGAGTTCCAGCACTTCGGCTTGCAGCAGCACTTGTTCCAGCAAGGCATCAATGCCCTGACCGGTCTTGGCCGACACTTGCACGAAGGGCGAATCGCCACCGTATTCTTCAGGCACCACTTGCTCGCCCACCAGCTCTTGCTTGACGCGCTCCAAGTTGGTGTCGGGCTTGTCGATCTTGTTGATGGCAACCACGATCGGCACCCCCGCCGCCTTGGCGTGGTGGATGGCTTCCTTGGTCTGCGGCATCACGCCGTCGTCCGCCGCCCCCACCAGGATGACGATGTCGGTGGCCTTGGCACCACGGGCACGCATGGCCGTGAAGGCCTCGTGACCTGGGGTATCGAGGAAGGTGATCATGCCGCGAGGCGTATCGACGTGATAAGCGCCAATGTGCTGCGTGATGCCGCCCGCTTCACCGGCCGCGACACGGCTGGTGCGGATGTAGTCGAGCAGCGAGGTCTTGCCGTGGTCGACGTGACCCATGACGGTGACCACGGGAGCGCGGGGCAGCAGCTCGCCAGTCTGAGCGGCGTGTTCTTCTTCGAGGAAGGCGTCCGGATCGTCCAGCTTGGCAGCGACCGCGGTGTGGCCCAGTTCCTCGACGAGGATCATGGCGGTTTCCTGATCAAGCTGCTGATTGATGGTGACCATCTGACCCAGCTTCATCAAGTGCTTGATGACCTCGGAGGCCTTGACCGACATCTTGTGCGCCAGATCGGCCACGCTGATGGTTTCGGGCACGTGCACTTCAATGACTTGCGGCTCGCTCGGGGCCACGAAGTTGGATTGGTGATCGCTGTTGCGGTTGTCACCACGGCGGCCACCACGGCCACCCGGCGCACGCCAGCCACTGGCACCACCCGGCGAACGCCCGGCAGGACCCTTGTTGCCGGCAGCGGCGCGCTTCTTGGCATCATCCGCCCAGCTCGACGAGAGCTTTTCGGATTTGACCGACTTCTTGTCGCCAGGCTTGGCGGCACCAGCGGTGCCAGGTGCAGCGGGCGCACCCGGAGCACCCTTGGGCTTGTGGATGGTGCCCTTGATGCCTTCCTTGTTCGCATCAACCTTGGGCGGCTCGACAGGCTTGGCAGCCGTCAGCACCTTGCGGGGGGCGGACATCATGGCGCGAATCGCAGCGGCTTCGTCCTCGGCGGCCTTGCGGCGGCCTGCCAGATCGGCAATGCGTTGCTTCTCTTCGGCTTCGATCGTCGCGGCCTTGACCACGCGGACGCCGGAAGGCTTGACCGGCGCGGCAGGGACAGCAGCTGCTGCTGTCGTGGCGGCAGGCGTGGCGGCAGCGGCCACGGCGGGCGCCGTTGTGCTCACCTCGTCGGAAGGACCTTCCGAACCATCGCCACCTTCAGCCAACGCCACCACAGGGGATGCCGCCACTTCGGCCACCACCGCAGCAGTCTTGCGGGTGTTGCGGCTCTTGGAGGATGCGGTCAGCGCGGCGGACTCGGCACGTGCAGCAGCTTCTTGCGCAGCACGGCGGGCCACAGCTTCCTGCTGCGTCGTGAGTTGGGCGGTGTCTTGCGCAGCACGTGCAGCTTCCTCCACCGCCTTGGCTTGCGCGGCCTCGGCAGCTTCGCGCTGAATGCGCTCTTGTTCTTCGCGCTGGCGACGCTGCTCGGTCAAGGCCTCTTCCTGCACGCGCAGGGCTTCGGCTTCCTGACGGGCCTCTTCTTCACGACGCTGCAGATCAGCTTCGTCGATTTCAGGTGTGGACTCTTCGGCACCACCCACTTCATCGCGCTTGACGAAGGTGCGCTTCTTGCGCACTTCGACCTGGATGGTGCGGGCTTTGCCCGACGCATCCGCCTGCTTGATCTCCGTGGTCGACTTGCGCGTCAGCGTGATCTTCTTGCGATCAGCCGCGGCCGAGCCGTGCGCATGGCGAAGGTGGTCCAGCAGGCGCTCTTTGTCAGCCTCCGTGAGCACGTCTTCGTGCGAAGCTTTCGGCACGCCCGCTGAATGCAGCTGCTCCAGCAGTGTCGCTGCCGGGCGATTGAGCTCCGCGGCGAGTTGTGCGACGGTGGTCACGGCCATTGTGTTAATCCTTGCGATG
>NZ_JAUSAR010000109.1 GCF_030652515.1 Aquabacterium sp.
CACGCATGACCTGGCCAAGGGCGTGTTTGTAGGCGTGCTGCTCAGTGGCATCTTCTTTGCAAACAAGGTGGGGCGGATGATGCGCGTGGCCTCCAGCCAGCAAGACGATGGACAAACGCGGGTCTACACCGTCACAGGCCAGGTGTTCTTCGCGTCAGCCGAGAGCTTTGTGAACAGCTTTGACTTCAAGGAAGTGGTCAAGCAGGTTCGCATTGATGTGAGCGTTGCGCATTTCTGGGACATCACTGCGGTAAGTGCGCTGGACAAAGTAGTGCTCAAGTTCCGCCGCGAAGGCGCACAAGTCGAGGTGATTGGTCTCAACGAGGCCAGCGCCACGATGGTGGACCGCTTTGGCCTTCACAACAAGGCAGGCGCCGAGTTGCCCATCGGTCATTGAACGTCAGAAACTGGAGAACGAACATGAACACCATATTGGCTTGTGTCGATGAGCAAGGCAGTCCCATGGCCGTGTGCGATGGCGCAACGTGGGCTGCGACGATCTTGAAATCCCCTTTGACCTTCTTGCATGTCATCGATCGCCATCCCGAGAAGGCTTCGCAATTGGATTTCAGCGGTCAGATCGGACTGGGCGCCCAGGAGAACTTGTTGCAGGAGCTGAGCCAGCTCGATGAGCGCAGAAGCGTCCTGGCCCAGGAGCAAGGCCGCCAGCTACTCGAAGGAGCCCGCGCACGCGCCACCATGCAAGGAGCTTTGTCGGTTGATGCTCGGCAGCGCCATGGCGAGTTGGTGGACACGCTCATGGACCTGGAAGCGGACGCAAGCCTGATCGTGTTGGGCACGCATGAGCACAAGGCATGGACGACCAAACGCCATCTGGATCACCACGTTGAGCGCGTGATTCGGTCTGTGAAGCGGCCGGTGCTCGTGATCCCGCAGACCGCCTTTGTTGCGCCGGGTAGCTTTGCCGTGGCCTACGACGGCAGTGCGGCGGCCAGCAAAATGGTTGAGGCTTTGGCCAGCAGCCCTCTGCTCCAGGGGCTGTCCTGCCACCTTGTGCATGTCGGCGCCGACACGGCTGGCATGCGCAGCGAGGTGAGCCGGGCCAGCCAAGTTCTGACCGACGCTGGATGGACAGTGCAGACAGCCATCGAAAACGGCGAAGTAGAAGAGACGTTGTCCCGCTACGTCGCCACCCATCATTTGCACCTGGTGGTGATGGGTGCCTACGGCCACACACGCATCCGGAATTTGATCGTGGGCAGTACCACGACCACCATGCTCAGGAGCAGCGCAGTGCCCGTGCTGGTTTGGCGCTAGAGTTCTCATTTCCCCATCCCACGGCTGCCGCCGAGCGGCAGCAAGACTCTTGTGCAGCTTGACGATGGCCTTCTCCATCGACCGTACGGGAACTCGTCGGTCTGATCCGGCAGACGTTCACGCCGTCTGTGCTACCGGGTCAGCATCCAGCCGAAGACAGTCATCGTCGGTCGCCTTCATGGAGCACCATTGCAGCGGCCTTGCTTTGGTATGCCCACGGGCGTGACGCTCAATTGGCTGGGTTTGAAGCTGTTGCCATACGACCTACAACGCCAACCTGCTTCAGCAAGCGCCAGGGGGTGATGTGAACCTTGCTGACAAACCAGATTGAAGTCAGCCAGAAAGCGCACACCATTATCAGACCCAGGCCCTGCTTCCAACCAGGTGCTGAGCTGCTTGAGATCGCAATGCAGCAGACCGCGCTGACCACACTCAGAAGAATGGCGTAGATCCAACCAACGGCAGGCATGAGCTGATCTGGCGCAATCTTGGCCTCGCGCCGCTTGATGCTTAATTGGCCAGCATGGCGCAGGGAGCGGATCTCCTCATCAGTCAAGCCATGCTCAGTCTTGATGGCGATGATGTGAGTACGGATCGACCGATTGGCGAAGAAGCCGAACCGGTAACGAAATAGGTACTCATTGTCGATGGCCCGTTCATCCAGCTCGGCCGACGACGTGGTGGCCAGGAACATCTTGATGGAGTCGGGCGCATTGATCTCGATGTAATCCCGCCCTGATATCCGGCTGTAGTCCCCGAGGTTGATCTGAACATCATCGCGCGGGGTCGTATTCGTGGTCATGAGAGTGAGTGTGAAGGATCAGTGATGAATGGACTGTCACTTTTTTGAGCGAGGGGCGCGGTGCTCCAGGTAGTCCCGCCCCGCGACACGCTGGCCCTTGCCCACATTGACCTGCACATGTCCATGGTCGTTTGAGCTTGCACCAGTGACTGCCGCCAGCTTGTTGATCGGCCTGCGTGCCTCGAAGTGGGCCACCGCAGCAGCCAGCAGGTTGCGCCGTTGAGCAACGGGGTCTGCGGTCCAAAGGTGGCCGTTGTACAGCTCGACGGCCAGGTCGAGATCCGCATCGGGAAGCGCAATGCGCTCCAGCAGCGCTGAAAAATCCTTGTCGGCAGCAGCCGCACTCAACTGGCCCTCTCGAATCAAGATCATCAATGCCTTGGCGACAGGATCACCGTCGTTGATCGCCGACTTAGCCACTGCGATTTGAAGTCGAATCGCCAGGAAGAGATCTTGGCGAATCCCTGCGCCGCCTGTCATGGTCCCTTCACCCGTCATCAGCCAGTCGATAGAGACGCCAAGCGAATGGCGCACACCCATGAAGAAGTCCGGGCCTGGACGTTTGACCCCCCTCGCGACCTCGCTCATGAAGCCGGTGGACAGACCGAGTTGCTTAGCCAAGTCGGTCTGGCTCAACCCTGCATGGCTGAGTACTTGGTTGATGCGCGCGGGAAGGCCCCGCCACTGTTCGGCGCAAGCCTCTTGAGTGGCCGAAACGGCGGTCCCATCTGGCGGAATATCTCTCATAGGATGTATATTTATCGCATTAGCGTGTTAACTGCGTTCGCTAACGACAATTTACTCTCTAATTAAAGGCGTTCACGAGCCGCACCATGGATGCACTTGAAATTAACTACCGTCTCAAGCGGGCCGGCCTTAGCCAGACGGCCATCGCGCGCGAGCTGGGCGTGTCTCAAAGCGTGGTGGGCAACGTGATCCACAACCGCATCACGGCGTTCGAGGTGGCCAGCTACATCGCTCGGGCGCTGGGTGAGGAACTCACCGCCCTTTGGCCTGACCGCTACACGTTCAAGCCGCGCGGCCGACGGTCCGCATCACGGCGGGCGGATGCCCAGGTGACCCCATGTGCCGAAGGCGAGGCCGAACAGGATCGAAGGGAGGGGGCGCCATGACGTAACCCACACGCAAAGGCGTGGGCTGAGATCCGCGCTGCTTCATTTGGCCTACGGAAAAGCAAACGGCCCATCAGCGGGAACTGAGGGGCCGTTCAGGGCGGTTTGACCTTTTGAGGCGTCAACCCGCATTTTGCTGATCCTCTGGACTGCCGTCAAGTCAGGCGCGCAGTCGGCCATTCCATTTTTGTGTTTATCGCAGACGTGCCCCGTCCCCTGCGACGGAACGGTGCGCTCGTTTGCACATCACGGAGAACTGGCCGACATGCTTTGGCCGGTCACCTCATGGTCAATCGGAGAATCGACATGCGACAGATTCGGCAGGTGCTGAGACTTGCCCACGAAACGGACCTCAGCCAGCGAGCCATCGCCCGCAGTTTGCGAATATCCAGGGATTCGGTGCGTGACTACCTGATGCGGGCAGCGGCGTTGAACGTGCGCTGGCCGCTGCCCGACGAGATGGACGACGCAACGCTGGAGGCCAGGTTGTTTCCAACGGCCGCCTTGCAGCTGATCCGCAAGCCGGACCCAGACTGGTCTGTGATCCACGGGCAGCTCAAGGGCAAAGGTGCCACCTTGAAGGTGCTTCATGAGGAGTACGCTCAGGACAACCCCCACGCCCTCAAACTCAGCCAGTTCTGCCATCGGTTCCGGGCTTGGCAAAAGTCGCTGAAACGCTACCTGCGTCAGACCCATGTGGCTGGTGAGCGGGTGTTCGTGGACTACGCTGGTCCAACGATGGAAATCGTGGACGTGCCGACAGGAACGGTGCGCACCGCCCAGATCTTCGTGGGCGTCATGGGCGGCTCAAGCTATACCTATGCCGAAGCCCACTGGTCACAGAAGCTGCCCGACTGGATTGCCGCCCATGTGCGCATGTTCGAGTTCTTTGGCGCCGTCCCTCACGTCATCGTCTGCGACAACCTCAAGTCAGCAGTGACCAAGGCAAGCCGAACCGAGCCAGAGATAAACGCTACTTATCAACACCTTGGAGAGCACTACAACTGCGTGATCATTCCGGCACGGCCCCGCAAGCCAGGAGACAAGGCCAAGGCCGAAGGCGGGGTGCTACTTGTGGAGCGCTGGATTCTCTTCAGACTGCGCAAGCGCCGCTTCACCAGTCTGGGAGAGTTGAACGAGGCCATTCGGCAGTTGCTCGATGACCTGAACCAACGTCCCTTCCAGAAGCTGCCTGGTAGCCGTAGAAGCACGTTCGAAAGTCTGGACTTGCCGGCCATGAACGCCCTGCCGCTGCGGCCGTTTGAGTGTGTCGAGTTCTGGCGGGTGCGAGTGGGTCCCGATGGCTTCATCAATGTTGATGGTCGTCCGTACACAGTGCCGCGCGCGCTCACGAGGCAGGTGATCGAGTTGCGCCTGACAGCCAACGTGATCGAACTCTTGCATGGAGGCCGTCGCGTTGGAAGCATGCCCAGAACGCCTGGTACCGAGCCCGTAGTCGATCCGGCCCACCTCACACCGACAGAGCGCTACTTCGCGACATGGACCGCAGACATCGAGCTTAAGTGGGCTGCGGCTTCAGGGCAATCCACACATGAGTTTCTAGCTGCGAGGCTTGCGGAATGCTCGCACAAGGAGCAAGGCTACCGAGTCGCCGGCGCCCTGAAAAAGATTGAGCGGGAGGTAGGCAGTGCGCGCCTGGACGCGGCCTGCAAGGTAGCGATCAGCCATGGCGCTCGCGCCATCAAGAACATCCGTTCGATCCTGACCCACGGCCTGGATTCGTTGCCGCCGGCCGGAACTGTTCAGGAAGCAGCCTTTGAGCACCCAAACATCCGTGGACCAGGCTACTACCACTGATCCACCGCATTGCCGTACAGCGGCGGCTGCAACCACACACAACATCAAATTGAAAGAGATCCCATCATGATGACCAACGACACTCTGCGCAAACTCAACGCCCTGAAGCTCTTCGGCATGGCCCACGCCTTTGATGAACAGCTATCCAGTCCATCAATGTCGCACCTGAGCTTCGAAGAGCGCGTCGGCCTTGTCG
Organism: Aquabacterium sp.; assembly: GCF_030652515.1. Taxonomy (GTDB): domain Bacteria; phylum Pseudomonadota; class Gammaproteobacteria; order Burkholderiales; family Burkholderiaceae_C; genus Aquabacterium. The sequence continues at coordinate 5,228 of NZ_JAUSAR010000109.1, forward strand.
TCGATCAGGAACTGACGTTCAGAGACAACCGGCGCTTGCAACGACTGCTCAAGGCGGCCAAGTTACGCGAGTCGGCCGCCTGCATGGAAGACATAGAGTACCGCGTGGACCGTGGGCTCGACCGGGCCGAGATGGCTTCGCTTGGGCTATGCACCTGGGTCACCCGTGGCATGAACCTGATCATCACTGGCGCCACGGGAAACGGTAAGACCTGGTTGGCGTGCGCACTGGGCAATCAGGCATGCCGCCACGGCCTTTCTGTAAGCTTCCAGCGCATATCGCTATTGCTCGAAGAGCTGGCGATCTCTCATGCGGATGGCACCTTCAGAAAGCGCCTGGACAGGCTAGCCAAGGTTGATCTTCTGATTCTGGATGACTTCGGCATCAACACGCTTACCCCGGTCGGTCGCAGCGACCTGTTGGAGGTGATCGAGCAACGCACTGGAAGTCGGGTCACCCTGGTGACGAGCCAACTTCCCGTTGACCGCTGGCATGACTATCTGGGCAGTAGCAACCCAACGGTGGCCGACGCCATACTGGACCGCCTGGTCACTGGGGCAGAGCGGCTCGTGATCAAAGGCACCACGTCGATGAGGGCGGGACGCAAGAGCAAGAAGTGAAGGCTGGCCACTTCATCCACCACCGAAGTGGCGGTTTTGAACCGGAATCGCTGGCCTTGATCGGATCGGAATAGGTGGCCTCTGCCAGAACGGAACGAGTGGCCGCATTGAACCGGAACGGCTGGCGGGTTTGGACTGGATTAGATGGCAGGGTCGGTCCGGAATACGCAAGCTGTACGTCGCACTGTCTCCAGAGCCCCGGTGACACACCGACGGTACGCCTTGGAGTCCGCCTCGACCCACTCTACGTCGTAGTAGAACGTCTGAAGGAATTTCAGCGCTAGCTGGGCCGCTTTGCTCTGATGGTTGACCCACAGTTCGTGGAGCTTGCGTTGCGTGTGTACAGGCCGCACTGGAAGCGACCGGCGTGCGCGAGACGCGTCGTCGCCCTTGCTCGAAAGCCGCCGCAGGCGACTGACGGTTCTTGGCCACCTGCGACACGGCAACTACAACAATTCGTCCAACCTCTTTGCTTGGCTTTCAAAGTCTTCAGGACGCCGCTCTTTGAACGTCTGAAGGTTTGCCAGCTTCCAACGAAGGGCCGGCAGTTCCGCCGCATGTGGGCAGGCGAGCAATGACCAGTCGGGTTGTGCTTGTGCCAGGCCGCTCAAAAACCGCCTTTGCGCAGCAGTTAACCGCTGAGGCAACTCTCTGCGCAATCGGGCTCTGGCAGCCAAAAGTGTTTCCAGGCTGACAGGCTCCGTTGTCATGCCAACGAAGTTGTTGTGGTACTCCGCCTCAATGTTTTTTTCATTCCCAAACAGCACCTCATGCGTTGGTCGGTTGTGCCCGGCCAGATATGTCACAAAGCACTCAACCGCAGCATCCGTGAACTCGCCTGATTCGAACATCTGCCACACGTCGAACAAGTCCCGTGGATGCTGACGATCCATGGCTGCTACCAACTTGCTGCCATAGAGTTCCGCCCTGGCCAACACTGGCAACGACACTTCGGCACTGAACATGTCAGCTGTCTTGGGCATCAGGGGGCGCCTCTCAATCGGCAACACCGTGCCTCGGAACACCACGTTGACCTCGACCTTCACCTGACTGTCGTCGTTCTCGATCAGGAGCTTGGTCTCAGCAAGGTCCTTGCTCCGCACCTTGCGTGCGTTCAGCCCCAACTTGGTCGCCCTGGCTGCAATGGCCTCCATTTCACTCGCGACTTCGGTGAGGGCTTGCTCTCGCGGGGTGGCCCATGGCGTGTAGACCACGTCGATGTCAACAGAGAGGCGTGGCATGTCCATCACGAAGAGGTTGATGGCCGTGCCGCCCTTCATCGCAAAGATGTCGTTGGCAAATACATCAGGTGCCACCTTCAGGAGGAGGCGCACAGTATCCGCGTAGACCTTATCCATGAGGTTTGAGTGTCAACAAACTGCCGTCCTTCATGCGCGACATCCAGCGCTTGTCGCTCCCGACAGGCAGCGTGTAGCGTTGCAAGAATTCGTCCACATCCACCAGGCCCGTTTCGCGAGACCAGGCCAGAAACAGGCGCACAGTTTTGACACTGGTACAGCACGCCAACAAGTGGCCCAGCATGTCTTTGCGCAAGTTCCGCAGGCCATCAAACAGGTTGCGTGCCTCTTCCAGACCTTGACGCGTACCGACGTCATAGAGCATTTCCAACAGCGCGCGCTCCGGCGCCGACACCAGCAAGCCAGGCGGCAGTCCCGGTGGCGTGATGAGGCTTTTCTTAGCCAAGCCCTCATCCGCCCACTCAAACAACCGTGCCGAGGCATACCTCGCTGGAAATCGGGATGTGAACCAGTCTGGCACGGCGAAACGCACATCACCCCACAGCACCCATTGCTCTCGTGTCGAGAGGTTGTGCCTGACCCCTTGCAAAGCCAGCGCCGTCTTGCCGCCCACATGCAGGCCCGTCACCCTGCTCTGTAGCAGTTTGATCGAGCCATGTACGTTCACGTCATCGCCCGGGAAGGCATAGACACCCTGCGCAAGCCGTAGCAGCCACCCGCTTTCAACGTAGTGGGCAGCCAATGTGGGGGAGATGCCCAAGCGCTCCAACTCGGCCAGCCCGAAGGGGGCGCCACGGGGCATGTCCGACTGAAGCCGCCTGAGCAAAGAGTGTCTTGGATTTCCAGCCATGCCATAAAAATATCACAAATTCCAATCAACCAGAAAACATTGATTGAATTTGACACCAAAACTCAAACAAGACTTAACTTTTTCCTCGATATCAAGGCAAGGCGAACACCAACAACATCTGCACTCTCTCCGCCCATCCATCCCACCATCAGGCAACCGACCTCAAACCAACAGGCGTCGCCTTGCTACCTCTGATCCAGTCGTCCACCATCTCGGCCCAGCTTTGCAACATGGCCCGCCGCTGCTCGGCGTATTCCGCCTTGTTGTAGACCGCACGTACCCCTTTCTGCTCGTGCGCCAGGCACTTCTCGATCCAGTCGGTGTTAAAGCCGGCCTCGTGTAGCAGGGTTGATGCCGTCCTGCGCAGGTCATGCACGCAGAAGTGAGGGAGATCCATTCCGTCCTTCTGCGCCTTTTCCACCGCCGCCGTGATCACACGGTTGAGCGTTGCCTCGCTCATCGGCTTGTCAGTCTCATACCTGCCGGGGAGCAAATAAGGGCTGCTTCCAGCACAAGTTTTGAGGCCGACCAGCAGATCGAGCGTCTGGCTGCTGAGATAGACCACATGCGCCCGCCTGGCCTTCATCCGCTCCGGCGGAATCGTCCAAGTGGCCGCGTCAAAGTCCACCTCTTTCCAGGTCGCCAGCAACAATTCGCCTTTGCGGCACATGGTCAGCAAGATGAACTTCACCGCCAGTTTCAGCGTGGGCAAGGTCCCTAGAGTGTCCAGCGCTGAAAAGAACTGGTGAATCTCCCCAGGCGTCAATGCGCGCTCCCTGGGCTTGAAGGTGGCAATGGCCGAGGCCTTCACAGCTTCAGCGGGATTCTCGATCTTGAGCCCCCTGGACATGGCGTGCCGGTACACCTGTTGGATGACCTCGCGCACATGAACTGCCGTGGCTGGAGCACCGCGCTCCTTGATCTTTTCGCACAGCGCGAGTACCTGGCTGGACGTGATCTCCTCCAGTTTGCGTTTGCCGAACTTGGGCAGCACATCACGATCCAGGATGCTCTTGCGCATCGCCGCCGTACTGTCCGCGAGGCCGCCATTTCGCAACCAGATGTCTGCGAAGAACTCGAAGGTGCCTGACTCCTGGCATTCCTTCTTGGCTTCAGATTTCACACGCGCTGGCGACTCCCCTCGGCTGACCATGTTCTTCGCTCTGGCCAGCAGGTCGCGTGCGTCAGCCAGCGAAAGCGGATCTCCGTACTTGATGTCCTCGGGGGCCCGCTTAGGCTGCGACGCCTGGAACTCATCGTACTGCCCCAGTGTGAGCGTCTCCCGCCGCCCCGCGAGCCGGTAGTCATAGCGGAAAGTTAGCGTTCCTTTGAGGGAGACGACGACGTACATCCCATCACGGTCCACCACCTTGTAGACCTTGTCCGTGGGCTTGAGGTTCTTGAGTTTGGTGTCTGTCAGTGCCATTGGGTAACCCCTCTCTTACCTTGCATCGCTTACCGTCAGAGCATCAAGACGGTAAGCAATCAAAGATCAATTGACTCAAAAAATCAACCGTCTTCCGTGCCGACAAAAACCTCGGGATGTCATGAAACCTCATGGGACGTCAAAAACAAAAAAGCCCTTGAAGATCAAGGGCTTAAATGCATTCATGAGACGTTCTGGGACGGAGTGAACCGTCTTCAAATCATTCCCACTCGATCGTCGCAGGCGGCTTGCTCGACACGTCATAGGCCACGCGGTTAATACCTCGCACCTCGTTGATGATTCGGCTCGATACCTTCTTGAGCAGGCTGTAAGGCAGCTCAGCCCAGTCAGCCGTCATGAAATCGCTGGTCTGCACGGCACGCAACGACACCACGTATTCATAGGTACGGCCATCGCCCATCACGCCCACGCTCTTGACCGGCAGGAACACGGTGAAAGCCTGGCTTGTCAAGTCATACCAGGACTTGCCCGTGGCGGGATCGATCGCCGCACGCAGCTCTTCGATGAAGATGTGATCAGCACGCTGCAGCAGCGACACAAACTCGGGCTTGACCTCGCCCAGCACACGCACGCCCAAGCCCGGGCCCGGGAAGGGGTGGCGGTAGACCATGTCAGCGGGCAAGCCCAGGGCCACGCCCAGTTCGCGGACCTCATCCTTGAACAGCTCGCGCAAGGGCTCCAGCAGCTTGAGGCCCAAGGTTGCAGGCAAGCCGCCCACGTTATGGTGGCTCTTGATGGTCGCCTTCTTGGAGTGGGTGCCACCCGACTCAACCACATCAGGGTAGATCGTGCCCTGGGCCAGCCACTTGGCGTTGACCAGTTTCTTGGCCTCGGCCTGGAACACTTCAACGAACTCGCGCCCGATGATCTTGCGCTTTTGCTCTGGATCAGCCACGCCCTTGAGGTGGCCCATGAACTGATCCTGGGCTTGTACATGCACCACCTTGGCATGCAGACGGCCCGCGAACATGTCCATCACCATCTGGCCTTCGTTGAGACGCAGCAAGCCGTGGTCCACGAACACGCAGGTCAACTGATCGCCAATGGCGCGGTGGATCAGGGCGGCGGCGACGGATGAGTCAACACCACCCGACAAGCCCAGGATCACCTCCTCGGTACCCACCTGCTCACGGATGCGGGCCACCGCCTCGTCAATGTAGTCGCCCATGATCCAATCACCCTTGCAACCAGCAATCTCACGCACAAAGCGTGTCAGCATCGCGTGGCCTTGCACGGTGTGCGTCACCTCGGGGTGGAACTGCACGGCGTAGTAACGCTTGGCTTCGTTGGCCATGCCCGCGATGGGGCAGCTGGGCGTCGATGCCATCAGCGTGAAGCCATCCGGCAAGGCAGTCACCTTGTCGCCGTGGCTCATCCAGACCTTGAGCATGCCGTGGCCATCGGCCGTGCTGAAGTCTTCGATGCCATCCAGCAGCTTGGTGTGGCCTTGCGCGCGCACCTCGGCGTAGCCGAACTCGCGGTGATCGCTCCACTCCACCTTGCCACCCAATTGCACGGCCATGGTTTGCATGCCGTAGCAGATGCCCAGCACGGGCACGCCCAGGTCCCACACGGCTTGCGGCGCGCGCAACTGGTGGTCTTCGTAGGTGCTGGCGTGGCTGCCGGACAGGATGATGGCCTTGGGCGCAAAGCTGCGGATGAATTCATCCGTCACATCGTTGGGGTGGATCTCGCAATAGACCTGGGCTTCGCGAACACGGCGCGCGATGAGCTGGGTGACTTGAGAGCCGAAGTCAAGGATCAGGACTTTGTCATGCATGGTGAAATCTCGGAAAAATCAATCAGACCACGGTCGCTGGGCTGCCCTGCACGCGGTGGTGGTTGCGGCTGAAATAGCGCAGGCCAATGATGGCCGCGACGCCCTGGATGGCGGCGCAAAGATAGAACGGCGCCCCCACGCGCCAGTCGCCTTGGGGATAGTGGGACACCATCGCCAGCAGCGGCGTGCCCAACAAGGGGCCGAGCACGGCCGCCACGCTGTTGATGGACGACACGGCGCCCATGCTTTCGCCCTGGCGGGTTGGGTCAACGGCGTTGGAGACCAGGCTTTGAAGACCCGGCTGCACCATGTAGCCAAACACATTGGCCACCACGATCACGAAAATCATCCACCCCACCGGCACCAGGCCATAGCCCGCGAACGCGATGGTGGACGAAACCAGGCCGAAGATGACCAGCCGGTGCAGCGGGATGTATTTTTGCACCACGCGCATCAAGCCACCCTGCACCAGCACCGCCATGCCACCCACAGCCAACAGCGACAAGCCATTGTCCATCGGTGTCCAGCCGAACTTGAACTCGGTGTAGAGGAACCAGCAAGTGTGCAGACAGAACTGCGCCAGGATCGACAAACCCATGATCCACATCAAGGTCTCGACGCCCTTGAGTTCCTTCAAGCGAGCCAGCGCGGTGAAAGGATTGGCCTGAGCCAGTTCAAACTTGCGGCGCTTGTCCAGCGGCAGAGATTCGGGCAGCACGAAGTAGCCATACAGGCAGTTCAACAGCGACAGGCTGCCCGCCAGCAGGAATGGCCAGTGCAGATCGTAGTTGCCCAGCGTGCCACCCAGCACCGGCCCCAGGATGAAGCCCAGGCCGAACATGGCACCCAACATGCCGTAGTTCTTGGCGCGCTCTTCCGGCACCGTGATGTCGGCCACATAGGCATTGGCCACCGCGATGTTGGCGCACACGGCACCACCCATCACGCGCACAGCCAGCAGCATCCAGAACTCGGAGGCCAGCGCCGTGACGAAGAAATTGATGCCCATGCCCAGCAGACCCAGCAGCAGGATGGGCCGCCGACCATAGCGGTCGGACAGCGCCCCCAGCACCGGCGCGCTGAAAAACTGCGCAATGGCGAAGGCGGCCTGCGCCGCACCATAGGCCACCGACGTGCTCGCACCCGAGGTCATGAACGACCCGATGAGCTTGGGCAGCACGGGGGCGATGATGCCGATCGACATCATGTCGAGCAGCACCGTCACCATGATGAAGGGCATGGCCGCCCTGCGGCCTTGGGCGCCCATCACTCCATGCGGTAGTTGGGCGCTTCCTTCGTGATCTGCACGTCGTGGACGTGACTCTCGCGAATGCCAGCGGCCGTGATCTCGACGAACTCGGCCTTGTTGCGCATGTCTTCAATGGTGGCGCAACCACAGTAGCCCATGGAGGCGCGCAAGCCGCCCGCCATCTGCGTGACGATGCTGATCATCGAGCCCTTGAACGGCACACGGCCCTCAATGCCCTCGGGGACCAGCTTGTCCGCGTTGGGGTTGGTGGTTTCGTCGTTTTCCTGGAAGTAGCGGTCGGCCGAGCCGGCCTTCATGGCGCCAATCGAGCCCATGCCGCGGTAGCTCTTGTAGCTGCGGCCCTGGTACAGGATCACTTCACCAGGTGCTTCTTCCGTGCCCGCGAACATGCCGCCCATCATGACGGTGCTGGCACCGGCGGCGATGGCCTTGGCGATGTCGCCCGAATAGCGGATGCCGCCGTCGCCAATCAAAGGCACGCCGGTGCCTTGCAGCGCCGTGGCCACATTGTCGATGGCCATGATCTGGGGCACGCCCACGCCAGCAATGATCCGAGTGGTGCAGATGGAGCCAGGGCCGATGCCGACCTTGACGCCATCAGCGCCTGCTTCGACCAGGGCCAAAGCCGCTGCGCCAGTGGCGATGTTGCCGCCGATCACGTCGACTTGCGGGTAGTTTTTCTTGACCCAGCGAACCCGCTCGATCACGCCTGCGCTGTGGCCGTGGGCCGTGTCGACCACCAGGGCATCGACACCCGCGCGAACCAGCAGCTCGACGCGCTCTTCGGTGCCCTCGCCCACGCCGACCGCCGCACCCACGCGCAGCTTGCCGTGTGAATCACGGGCCGCGTTGGGGAAGTTGGTCTGCTTGGTGATGTCCTTGACGGTGAACAAGCCCTTGAGCTCGAACGCCTCGTTGACGATCACCACGCGCTCCAGCTTGTGGTGGTGCATCAAGGCCTTGGCTTCTTCTTTCGAAGCGCCATCCTTGATGGTGATCAGCCGCTCGCGCGGGGTCATGATCTCGCGCACCGGCACGTCCAGGCGGGTCTCGAAGCGCAGATCGCGCCCCGTGACGATGCCCACGACGCGGCCATCATCCACCACCGGGAAGCCCGAGATGCCGTGTTGCTGCGACAACGCGATCACATCACGGACGCGAACGCCGGACGAGATCGTGATCGGGTCACGCAACACGCCAGACTCGTAACGCTTGACGCGCGAGACTTCCGCAGCTTGTTGCTGAGGCGTGAGATTTTTGTGGATGATCCCGATACCGCCTTCCTGGGCGATCGCGATCGCCAGGCGGGCTTCCGTGACCGTGTCCATGGCGGCAGACACCAGGGGCAGGTTCAGGGTGATGTTTCGAGAAAGACGAGTGGCCAGCGACGTGTCACGGGGTAACACTTGTGAAAACGCGGGCACCAGCAGCACATCGTCGAATGTGAGTGCTTTACCAAGCAGGCGCATGAACAGGCTCCAGACGCAAAAGCGGATTATACGCGCAGTACCGGTGGGCTGTCGAAGCGGGGATTTACCGTGACGAATGGGCGTTTTCGCGGCCATTGCAGGCGCGAAGCCGGACTAAACTCCGCGTCATGAAAAGCACCAGCCCTCATTCCGCCCTGCTCACATCCTTGATCCTGGCCAGTTTGGCGCTGGTCGCCACGCCTGCCAAGGCAGGAACCCAGTGGAAGTGGAAAGACGCCTCGGGCGCCACTCAATACAGCGACCGCCCGCCTCCGGCAGGCACCCCTGAAGCCAACATCCTTCAACGGCCCAATGCATCAAGGACCTTGCAGTTGGCCAGGCCTGCATCCGAAGTTGATGCAGCCGCCTCGGCCGCCAAGCCCGCAGCCACGGCCAAAGCCCCTGAGTCCGAGCTGGATGTGAAGCGCCGCAAGGCCGAAGAAGAAAAAGAAGCTCAGCGCAAGGCCGAGGAAGAGAAAAATGCCAAGGCCCGCGCCGACAACTGCACGCAAGCCCGCAACTACCAGCGCACGCTCAACGATGGCATCCGCATTGCCCGCACCAACAGCAAGGGCGAGCGCGAGATCCTGGACGACAAGGGCCGCGCCGAAGAGCAACGCCGCACGCAAGAAGCCATCGCCAGCAACTGCAAATGATGGCTTGAGCTGCCGCCTAGTCTGACGGCTCGGGCACTGAGCGCGTTTGAAGGCGGTTGACGCCCTTCCTGGGCAGCTTCTCGCCATGCGCCCGGTACCTCACACGCCGAGCCTCTTTCGGATCAACGATCAGGCCACGGCAGACCTCAACCCGATCACGGTCTTGCAAGACATGCTCCAGGGTGGTCTTGCGACCCCAGATGCCCACACTCAGGCCCTGCGCCTGGGCCATCAAGCCACTGCCCAGCAAGGCGTCCTTGACGCAACTGCCCAACGGCAAGGTCAAGGCTTTCAGCTCGATCTGCCTAGGCCCTGGACTGAACACCACCTCGATGCGAATCAGGGCGTCCGGGGTGGGCTCAACGGGGGCCATAGACCTGCTCGGCCCGTTTGACGAAGGCATCGACAAAGGTGTTGGCGATGCGGTCGAACACGGGGCTGATCACCAGGGCCAGGGGCCTGCTGGAGAAATCGTAGCTCAGTGAAAACTCAACCTTGCAAGCGGTGGGCTCCGGCAACGACTCACCTGGCGCTGGGGCGGGCGAACCAGGCTTTTGCAGGGGCGTGAACTTCCAGGTGCCCTCCAGCTTGGAGAAGGGACCATCCACCAGGCGCATGTGGACTTCGCTGGACTCGATGTTGGTATTGCGCGTGGTGAAAGCCTGCTTGATGCCGGCAAACGCGATGTGCAGGCGCGCGGTGACACCATCGTCGTGCTGCTGAAGCACTTCAGCGCGTTCACACCAGGGCAGGAATTGGGCGTAGTCCTCGACGGCGGTCACCAGCGCGTACATTTCGCGGGGCGAATACCAGAGCAGGACGGACTTGTTGACTTGCTTCATAGAATGCCGCCATTTTAAGGACGCTGTATCCTTCTGACCATGACGATTGCCGAAAATAGAAAAGCCCTGTTCAATTACCACATCGAAGAACGTTTCGAGGCGGGTGTGGTCCTGGAAGGCTGGGAAGTCAAGGCGATCCGCGCGGGTCAGGTGCAGTTGACCGATGGCCACATCATGATCCGCAATGGTGAGTTGCACCTGATCGGGCTGCGCATCAACGCGCTGCGTTCCGCATCCACCCACGTCAAGCCCGAGGCGGACCGCACCAAGAAATTGCTGATGCACCGCGCCGAGATCCGCCGCCTGGTGGGCAAGACCGAGCAAAAAGGCTACACCCTGGTGCCACTGAACCTGCACTTCAAGGGCAGCTATGTGAAAGCGGAAATCGCCCTGGCCAAGGGCAAAGCCGAGCACGACAAGCGCAACACCATCAAGGACCGCGAGTGGGAGCGGGAAAAGGGCCGGATGATGCGGCACAAGGTTTCATCCAACCCCAAGGATTGATGAGCCAGCAGGCATCTCAATGCAAGGCCTGGGGTCTATGCCGCACCGCTCAAGCGCCCGGCCCATGAAGCGGCAGACTCTGCCCCATGATTCCTTTTTCCATCCTTGATCTGTCGCCCATCACCGAAGGCAGCGACGCCGCCCAGTCTTTTCGCAACACGGTGGACCTGGCCCAGCATGGTGAACGCTGGGGCTACCAGCGCTTCTGGCTGGCCGAACACCACGGCATGCCCGGCATTGCCAGCGCCGCCACCGCCGTCCTGATCGGACATGTGGCGGGCGCCACATCCACCATCCGCGTGGGCGCGGGTGGCATCATGCTGCCCAACCATTCGCCACTGATCATCGCCGAGCAGTTTGGCACCTTGGCCTCACTGTACCCAGGCCGCATCGACCTGGGCCTGGGCCGAGCGCCCGGCTCCGACCAGGCCACGGCCCGCGCCTTGCGCCGCAACCTGGGCTCGGATGCCGACGAATTCCCGCAGGACGTGGTCGAGCTGATGGACTACTTCTCCTCCGCACCCAAGCAGCCTGTGCGCGCCGTGCCAGGCATGGGGCTCACCGTGCCGGTGTGGATACTTGGATCCAGCCTGTTTGGGGCACAACTGGCGGCAGTGCTGGGCTTGCCCTATGCATTCGCCTCTCACTTTGCGCCGGCCCAGATGCTGCAGGCCGTGGCCATGTACCGGGCCAACTTCAAGCCATCGGCGCAGTTGAGCAAGCCCCACGTCATGCTCGGCTTCAACGTGTTCGCGGCCGACACCGACGAAGAAGGCGCCTTCCTGGCCACCTCCATGCAGCAGGCCTTCGTCAACCTGCGCAGCGGTCGTCCATCGCGCCTGCAGCCCCCGATGGCGGGTTACGCGGACCGACTGGACCCCACGGCACGCGCGATGCTGGACCAGGTGCTGTCTTGCACCGCGATCGGCTCGCCCGACACGGTGAGCGCCGCGATCAAGCACTTCATCGATCGCACAGGCGCTGACGAATTGATGATCACATCCCAGATGTTTGACCATGCCGCCCGCTTGCGCTCTTACGAAATCGTGGCGGAAGTCCGGGGCGTGAAGGCGGTTTGAACTTATCCACGCTGATCCCCAGCATTTCCCCCGCTTATCCCCAGAGTTGCCCACAGGCAGGCGACGGCACCGCCCGTATCATCTCCCCCCATGTCTGCTGTATTCCCCATTCCCTTTTCCGCCTCGGACGCCTCTGCTTCGCTGAGCTCCGATGAAGTTTCTCGCCTGCGGGTGCCGCCCCACTCCATCGAGGCCGAACAAAGCGTGCTGGGGGGCTTGCTGCTGGACAACAGCGCCTGGGACCGGGCCGCCGACCTGCTGGCCGAAGACGATTTCTACCGCCATGAGCATCAGCTGATCTTCAAGGCCATCCACCAGATGATCAACGCGTCCAAACCGGCCGACGTGATCACGGTGTACGAGAACCTGCAGAACCTGGGCAAGTCCACCGACGTTGGCGGCATCGCTTACCTCAACGCCCTGGCGCAGAGCGTGCCGAGCGCGGCCAACATGCGCCGCTACGCCGAGATCGTGCGCGAGCGCGCCGTGCTGCGCAAGCTGGTCACCGCCAGCGATGAGATCGCCAGCGCGGCCTTCAGCCCACAAGGCAAAGCCGTGTCGGCCATCCTCGACGAGGCCGAATCCAAGATCCTGAAGATCGGTGAAGAAGGCAACCGCAACAAGCAGGGCTTCCATTCGATGGACAACCTGGTGGTCAGCCTGCTGGACCGCGTGCAAGAGCTGGCCGACAACGGCGCCGAAGACGTGACCGGCGTGCGCACCGGCTACATCGAAATGGACAGCATGACGGCCGGCCTGCAAAAGGGCGACCTGATCGTTCTGGCGGCGCGTCCTTCCATGGGTAAAACGGCCTTTGCCTTGAACATCGGCGAGAACGTCGCGGTCAATGAAGGCCTGCCCGTGGCCGTGTTCTCCATGGAAATGGGCGCCTCGCAATTGGCACTGCGGATGGTCGGCTCGATCGGGCGCATCAACCAGCAAAACCTGCGCACCGGGCGCCTGAGCGACGATGAATGGGGCCGCCTGAGCGAAACCGTCGACAAGCTCAAAAGCGCCAATGTCTTCATCGACGAGACCGCCGCCTTGTCGCCCAGCGAACTGCGCTCACGCGCACGCCGCCTGGCGCGCCAGTTCGGAGGCACCCTCGGCCTGATCATCGTCGACTACCTGCAGCTGATGAGCGGCTCCGGTGGCAACGAAGAAAACCGCGCCACGGTGATCGGCGAAATCTCGCGGGGCTTGAAAGCCCTGGCCAAGGAATTGCAATGCCCGGTGATCGCGCTGTCGCAGTTGAACCGAAGCGTTGAAACCCGCCCCGACAAGCGCCCCATGATGTCCGACTTGCGCGAATCCGGCGCCATTGAGCAAGATGCCGACGTCATCATGTTCATCTACCGCGACGAGTACTACAACAAGGAATCGAAAGAGCCGGGCGTGGCCGAGATCATCATCGGCAAGCAGCGTAACGGTCCTGTGGGCACCGTCAAGCTGGCCTTCGTGAAATCCAACACCCGGTTCGAAAACCTGGCGCCAGGCAGCTACAGCAACAGCAGCGAGTACTGATCAACGGAACAGGCCCTTGAGCTGATCCTTCAGTTGCTTTTCAAGCGATCCAGCGGGCTTGGCGGGCGCACTTGCACCGGACGCGACGGGTGCCGCCGCACCACCCAGGCCCAGCCTGGCCTTCAGCTCGTCTTCCAGCCGGGACTTGACCGTGTTCTGCAGGGCCCCCACGGCCACCTGCGACCAGGCGATCTGCCAGTCGGGTGCGTCAAAAGGCCCTTTCAGCTTGACCGGCACCGTGAGCCCGTTCAAAGCATCTGCACCGCCCTGCCCCTTGCTCGTGCCGGTGACCGTCGCGCTGACGGTGTAGTCCAGCTGGCGCGCCACCAGGTTGATGTCGCCACGCCCGCCCAAACGCAGGAAAGGGCTCTTGGCCGCCAGATCGTCGTTGCGGGCCACACCGTTGGTGATCTTGAAGGTGCCCGTCAGTTCGGTGAAATCGGTTTTCTCGGATTGCGATGCGCGCTGGACCGCATCAGTTTGACCGGACAACTGCGCCTTGAACTCACGCAAAGACTTGGCCAGGTTGATGCCGCGCACCGCGCCATCGCGCAACTGCAAGGCGGCCGTGCCATTGAGCCCAGCCACCAGTTGCGATACCTTGGCGCCGCCCGTGTGCACATCGAGTTTGACTTGGCCGGTGCCCTCCAGCACATCCTTCTGGGCCACGTCTTTGAGCATGGCCAGGATGTCGATGCCGTCGGCCTGGGCTTGCAAGGCCATGCGCTGCGGCGCGGCATCGGCCGAGCCACTGGCGACCACGCGCCCACCCCAGGCTTTGGCCGACAAGTTGGACAGGTTCAGGTGCCCCTGGTCCAGGGTCGCGTTCAACTCGGCATCGGCCAGCTTGTATTGGCGGTAGACCAGCGTGCCCGCGCTGAACTTGAACTGGCCATCGATGGCCTTCAAAGCCCTCAGATCAACAGGAGCATCAGCCGCGGCACCTGCGGACTTGGCTGGTGCCGAAGCCACCCCACCGGCAGGCGCTGGCAGCAAGCGGTTCAGGTCCAGTGCCGTGAAGCGGGCCTGGGCCTGAACTTTCGGCACACCCTGGCCCAGCTTCGCTGTGCCGTCGGAGGAGAAGGGGTTGTCATTGACTTGCCCCTTCAAGGCCCACTGCGCGGCCCCGCCCGGTGCCATGGCAGCCCGGCCGTCCATCTGAATCACCAAAGGCTGCAGCGAGGGCTCCTGGATGCGGGCCTGCAGGTGCAAAGCCTCCAGCGCGCCAGCTGCCTGCGCCGGTTGTGCCGACACATTGGCGGACAACTGGCCAGCCACCTCGCGCTGGCCCCCCTGCCCCGCCATGCTCACCTTGAAATCAACTTTCAGGCCCGGCACCTTGATCGCCGAGAACCCACCCGTGGGCGACTGGCTGGCGAACTGCGCGTCCACCGCCATGGGCCCAGCCAGCTTGAACTGCCCTTGCAGCGGGCTGCCCTTGAGCTGATCGCCCTTGACGTCCAGCTCCGGCCAATCCAGCTTGAAGCTCACCGCATGGCCCTCCTGCTGGCCCGTCAAGGCCACGGCCAACTTGCTCACGGCCATCAACTGCTGAGCGGGATCGTAGGCAAAGACATCGACGCTGACGCGGCTCTTGTCCAGCACCAGGGCAGGCTTGCCCGGCTGCCCACCGACCTGCCCCGAGACCTCGGCCACCAGCGTGCTGGCCTTGAGCGAGGCATGCTCGCCATCCCAGGCCACCGCGCCTTCCAAACCCGCCTGCAAGGCCCGCACGCCCGGCACATCGCCCTGCAAAGCCAGCTTGATCTGATCAACATCGGCCGAGCCGGTGGCCAGCCTGGGCGTGATGCGGAAAGCGCCCTTCAAGGCGCCTTTGGCAGCCTGTGGCTGGCTCAGATCGAAGGCCAGGTCCAGCTTGACGTCCGAGGGCACCCCATCGGCCAGGCGGCCACTGCTCAGGCTGTTCACCGTCAAAGCACCCGTCAGGCCGGTCTTGGCATCCTGCACCTTGGCCTGCACCTGCGCCAGCTGGATGCCCGCCACATCAAACTGCAGGGGATCCGACGGCGCACCTGGCTGCTGCAGTTGCTCGTCTCTCTTCAGCAAATCGTCGATGTTGGAACGGCCTTGGGCATCGCGCCAATAGCTCATCCGCACACCCCGTGCGCTGACCTGGTCGATCACCAGTTGCCGCTTGAGCAAGGGCATCACATTGACCGACAACTCCACCTCGTCCACGGCCAGGAACTCCTCGGCACGCTGGTGTTCGCTCAGGCTCACCTTGGCCAGCTTGAGCCGCAATTGGGGGAAGATTTTCAATTCCATGGGCGCACCGATCACCAGGGTGCGCTGCTTGTTCGTTTGCACCCAATCGGTCAGCAAGCCCTGGTAACGGTTGGGATCAAAGGTGGCCAGCAGGTAGGCCGCCACGCCCGCCACGCCCAGTACCACCACGCCCAATGCCAGGGCCAGACGACGCATCCAAAGCTTCATGGTTGGTTCTTCACTCGATCCTCAAGACCACGATTTGATGCCAGATCTATGCCGCAGGACAGGCCCAAGGCCCCATGACCTGCTGATGATCAAGGTCAAATGCCACCTGACCGGCGGCGCAATGACTCGTAAAGGCAAACGGCCGCCGCAGCAGCCACATTGAGGGACTCCTCACCGCCGGGCTGAGGAATCGACACCGTGTGGGCACACAGCGCCATGACTTCCGCCCCCACACCTTGCCCTTCGTGCCCCAGAACCCAGGCGCATGGCTCGGGCAAAGGTGCGCGGGGCAGTTCATGGTCCGCATGGGAGCTGGTGGCCACCATGGGCACCTGCAAACCCGCCAGGTGCTCAGGCAGGGCCTGTTCTACCAGGTGCAATGCGAAGTGGGCGCCCATGCCGGCCCGCAGCACCTTGGGTGACCACAAAGCGGCCGTCCCCTTCATGGCCACCACCTGCGACACGCCCAAAGCCGAAGCGCTGCGCAAAATGCTGCCGACATTGCCGGCGTCCTGCACGCGGTCCAGCACCACCGTGGGCACGCCCGCACGCACCTCTGCCTTGGCCTGGCCATCGCCCAACCAGGGCGTTTGCACCAGGAAACCCAGGCGGGCCGGTGACTCCAGCCCGGTGAAAACCTTCCAGATCGACTCGGGCAGCACCACCACCTTCTCGGCCTGGCGCGCCAGCGTCGTCAGCTTGTAGGCCAGTGGGTCGCCGCCATTGCCCAGGCCATGCTCGCCAAGCCAGGCGGTGTCGGCGACCACCGCCACAGCAGCCTTCTTGCCCCGCGCCAGGTAGGCCGAGCACAGGTGATCCCCCTCCAGCCACACTTCGCCCAGCTTGCGGTAAGCGGCTGGATCCTGGGCCAGCTTGCGCAGACGCTGCACCAAAGGGTTGTCACGCGAGGTGATCAGTTGAACCACGGAGGGCATCGCCATCGATCAGGCCTCTCGACTCAGCACTGCCTTGACCGGTGCGAAGCTGCGGCGATGCGCGTCGATGGCACCATGCTCGCGCAAGGCGGCCAGGTGGTCGGCCGTGGGGTAGCCCTTGTGCTGGTCAAAGCCATACTGCGGATGCGCTTCATGCAATTGCACGCACAGGCGATCACGGTGCACCTTGGCCAGGATGGACGCCGCTGAAATGGCCTGCACCTTGTCGTCGCCTTTGACAATGGCTTCGGCGGGCACCTTGAGCACAGGAATGCGGTTGCCATCGACCAGCACCAGGCCCGGCTTGAGGCGCAGGCCTTCTACCGCGCGCTTCATGGCCAGCATGGTGGCGTGCAGGATGTTGAGCTGGTCGATCTCTTCGACGCTGGCTTCGGCAATGCAGCAGCACAGCGCCTTGGCCCGGATCTCGTCAAACAGGCGCTCGCGCTGGCGGGCCGTGAGCTTCTTGGAATCGGCCAGGCCTTTGATCGGTTGCTGATCATCCAGAATGACGGCGGCGGCCACCACAGGGCCCGCCAGGGGACCGCGCCCGGCTTCGTCCACGCCCGCCATCAAGGTGGCCACCTGCCATTGCAGGCCCAATTGCTGCGGTTCGGTGGGCTGCTTCGGCTTAGGCACGGCGACCGTCCTCCAGGATTTGGGCGATGGCCTCGCTGGCACAACGGGCGGTGTCACGCCGCAAGGTGTGGTGCAGCTCGATGAAGCGTTGACGCACCGCCAACACCTTGGCCGGGTGGTCCAGCCAGTCCAGCACATCGGCGGCCAACTGCTTGGGGGTGGCCGCGTCTTGAAGGCGCTCGGGCACCACGAAGTCTTTCAACAAAATGTTGGGCAAACCCACCCAGGGCAGGTAACCCAGGCGCTTCATCAGTTGCCAGCTCAAGCCACTGACACGGTAGGCGATCACCATGGGGCGCTTGAACAGCGCGGCCTCCAGCGTGGCCGTGCCGCTGGCAATCAAGGTCACGTCGCAGGCGGCCAAGGCCTCGTGCGAACGGCCCTCCAGCAAGTGGATGTTGGCATGGGGCGCGTACTGGGCCACCAAGGGCAGCACCATGTCCCGCAAGCTCGGCACCACGGGCATCACGAAGCGCATGTCGGGCCGCTGGTGGCTCAGCTCGGTCACCGCCTGCAAAAACGCGGGCGCGATGTGCTGGATCTCGGAGCGGCGACTGCCTGGCAACACCGCCAGCACCGGTGCATCCTGTGGCAAGCCCAGGCTCTGGCGGCTGGCCTCGCAAGGGGGCTCCATCGGGATGGCGTCGGCCAGCGGATGGCCCACATACGTGGCCGGGATGTTCTTGGCCGCGTACAGCTCGGGCTCGAAGGGGAACATGCACAACATGTGGTCGGTGGACTGGGCAATCTTGTTGATGCGTTTGCCCCGCCACGCCCAGATCGACGGGCTCACGAAATGAACCGTCTTGATGCCTTGGGCCTTCAAGCGGGCTTCCAGCCCGAAGTTGAAATCAGGCGCATCGACACCAATGAACACATCCGGGCGTTGGGCCAAAAGGCGGTCACCCAGTTGCCGACGGATGCCGGAGAGCTCGCGGTAATGGCGCAGCGCATCGACAAATCCGAAAACGGACAGCTTCTCACAGGGCCACCAAGCTTCGAAGCCCTGTGCCGCCATGCGGGGGCCACCGATGCCCATGGCATTCAGCTCGGGCCAGCGAGCCTTGAGACCGCCCATCAGCAAGCCGGCCAGCAAGTCACCCGACACTTCGCCAGCCACCATGGCCACCTTGGGCGCAGCAGATCCACTCATCAACACGGCTCCAGGGGTGCGCTCAGCGCACGATGCCGCGGGTGGAGGCCATCAGGAAGTTGATCATCAAATCAACGTCCTGCTGGGCCTCGGGGTGGGTGGTGCCCAACTCGGCGATGCGGCCCTTGGCTTCCTCCAGGGTGAGATCCTGGCGGTACAAAGCGCGGTGCATTTCCTTGACCGCCTTGAGGCGCTCGGGGCCGAAACCACGGCGGCGCAATCCTTCCAGATTGATGCCGCGCGCTTCGGCCATGTTGCCCTGGGCCATCACGAAAGGTGGCAAATCCTGGCCCAAAGCCGTCGCCATGCTGGTCATGGCATGGGCGCCAATCTTGACGAACTGGTGCACACAGGTGAAGCCACCCAGGATGACCCAATCACCCACATGCACGTGGCCGGCGATGTGCGCATTGTTGGCAAAGATGGTGTGGTTGCCGACCTGGCAATCGTGCGCCAGGTGGGTGTAGGCCATCATCCAGTTGTCATGGCCC
This sequence comes from Aquabacterium sp., assembly GCF_030652515.1. Taxonomy (GTDB): domain Bacteria; phylum Pseudomonadota; class Gammaproteobacteria; order Burkholderiales; family Burkholderiaceae_C; genus Aquabacterium. The sequence goes on from NZ_JAUSAR010000109.1 coordinate 24,200, forward strand.
AAGCGCGTGATGCCTTCATCCTGGGCGGTGCCCACGTTGAAGGTGCTGAACTCGCGGATGGTGTTGCGGTCGCCAATCACCAGTTGGGTGGGCTCGTTGGCGTACTTCTTGTCTTGTGGGCTGCCACCCAAGGACGCGAACTGGAAGATCCGGTTGTCGCGGCCAATCGTGGTGTGGCCCTCGATCACGCAATGCGGGCCCACGGTGGTGCCTTCGTCAATGCGAACGTGGGGGCCGATGACCGTGTATGGGCCGACGCTGACCGCGTCGCCCAGTTGTGCCTGGGGATCGACCACCGCGGTGGGATGAATGCTCGCCATGTTGCTGCGCCCTCGCCTCAACCCACCGTGCGCTGCGTGCACATCAGCTGCGCCTCAACAGCCAGCTCGTCGCCCACCCAGCCTTTGGCATTGAACTTGTAGATGCCAGCACGGTGGCGGTCAATCGTCACGTCCAGGATCAACTGGTCGCCGGGCTCCACCGGCCGCTTGAAGCGGGCGTTGTCGATGCCCACGAAGTAGTACACCATCTTCTCGTCGGCACTGGCGCCAATGCCTTCAAACGCCAGGATGCCGGCGGCTTGCGCCAGGGCTTCCAGCATCATCACGCCCGGCATCACCGGGCGGCCCGGAAAATGGCCCTGGAAGAAGGGCTCGTTGAAAGTCACGTTCTTGACCGCGCGAATGCGCACGTTCTTTTCAATCTCCAGCACACGGTCCACCAGCAGCATGGGGTAGCGGTGCGGGAGCTTTTCAAGAATCTTGTGGATGTCCATCATCATGGTTGTTCTGTTGTTTCTCTAAGGCGCGAACGCGTTCGCGCAGGGCATGCAAATTGCGCAAGGTCGCGGCATTCTTTTCCCACGACGCATTGTCGTCGAATGGGAAAACGCCGCTGTACAGCCCCGGTTTGTGAATGGACCGTGAGACCAGGGTGGCGGCCGAGACATTCACCCCTTCCGCCAGAGTCAGGTGGCCCAGCACCATGCCGCCGCCGCCCACGGTGCAATGGGCCCCAATGACGGCGCTGCCAGCCACACCCGCGCAGCCAGCCATGGCCACGTGTGCGCCAATCTGGACGTTGTGCCCGATCTGGACCAGGTTGTCGAGCTTGACCCCATTGTCAATGACGGTGTCGCCCAGGGCGCCGCGGTCCACACAGGAGTTGGCGCCAATCTCGACGTCATCCCCAATGCGGACGGCCCCCAACTGTTCAATTTTTTCCCAGCGTCCCTGGGTGGGGGCAAAGCCAAAGCCATCAGCCCCGATCACCACGCCGCTGTGGAACAGGCAGCGATCGCCAATGCTGCAATCAAAGCCGATGTTGACGCTGGCGGCCAAGCGAGTGCCCGCCCCAATGCGGGCACCACGCCCGATCACGCAATGGGGCCCGATCACCGCGCCAGCACCAATGACCGCACCGGCCTCCACCACCACCAAGGGGCCAATGCTGACGCCCTCGCCCAAGCTGGCGCTGGGATCAATCACCGCGCTGGGGTGGATGCTGTCCAACGCTTGCGGGCGCGTGCGGCTGGCCCACCACTGCGTCAGCTTGGCAAAGTACAGATAAGGATCGTCCGTGACGATGACCGCGCCACGGGCCGCGGCCTCAGACTTCAACGCGCTTGAGACGATCACGCAGCCAGCCGATGTGCTGGCCAACTGGGCTCGGTACTTGGGGTGCGCCAGGAAGGTGATCGCGTCAGCCTGCGCCTGCTCGATCGGTGCGATGCGGGCAATCGACAGCTCAGCGTTGCCCAGCAACTCGCCACCCAGCGCTGCGACGATCTGACCGAGCTGCACCATGGACGTCGAGCCGGTCGGGTTGACCGACCCGCTCACTTGCCGAGGGATGTGTTGAGGGACTTGATCACCTTGTCGGTGATGTCCACACGCGGGCTGGCAAAGACGGCCTCCTGAACGATCAGGTCGTATTTTTCCTGATCAAATATTTGCTTGACCACGCGGTTGGCTCGGTCCAGCACCGAGGCCAATTCTTCGTTTTTGCGCTGGTTCAGGTCTTCCTGGAATTCGCGGCGTTTGCGCTGGAACTCGCGGTCTTGCTCGACCAGGTCGCGTTGGCGGCGGCCCCGCTCGCCTTCGACCAGGGTGGGCGCATCTTTCTCGAACCTGTCCGAAGCCGATTTGATGCGCTGGGCCGTGTCGGTCAGCTCTTTCTCGCGGCGACTGAATTCAACCTCCAGCTTGGCTTGCGCCGCCTTGGCAGGCGTCGCGTCGCGCAGCACGCGGTCAAGATTGACGTACCCAATCTTGAATTCCTGGGCAGAGGCCGTGGCTGCGGCCACCAGCAAACCGGTGACCATCAGGGTCTTGAGGACGGATTTCATGGTCAGAATGCGGTACCGATCTGGAACTGGAGTTTCTGGATTTTATCCACATCAAACTTGCGAACAGGTTGCCCGTAGCTGAGTTTAAGCGGCCCCACCGGTGAGACCCAGCTGACGCCCACGCCCATGGAAAGGCGGAAATCGTCCAGCTTGATTGGGTCTTCGGTGCCCCAGACATTACCAGCGTCCAGGTATCCGAACAAGCGCAAGGTGCGGTCATTGCCGGCCCCCGGGAACGGCACATACAACTCGTTGTTGATGTTGATGCGTTTGTTGCCCCCAATGTAGGCGCCGGTGTTGTCCAGCATGCCCAGCGAGTTCTGCTCGAAACCGCGCACCGTGCCCAAGCCCCCGCCGTAAAAGTTCTTGAAGAAGGGGTACTCTTTGCCCGCCAAGCCCACACCGTAGCCGATCTGAGCATTGAAGCCAAAGGTGAAGCGGTTGGTCAGCGGGAAGTATTGTTGGAACTGGTAGTCACTGCGCAAGTAGCGCGTGTCACCCGCCACACCCCATTCCAGGTTAACGCGCTGATAACGCCCCTGGTTGGGCGCAATGGTGCTGTCACGTGAATCACGAGCCCAGCCCACCGTGAGCGGAATCGACAAACTGCTTTCACCGAAATTGCGGCGGTACGTTTTGTAGTTGTCGGGCAAGCCCAACTCGCCCTTGATGGTGGTCTGTTCAGCACCCAGGCCAAAGAACACGGTGTCGAACTCGGTGAATGGCACACCAAACCGGATCGTGGCGCCCGGGGTCACTATCTCATAGTCGCCACCCTGTGAGCTCAGCGGGCGCGAGGTCCGGTAGAACACATCCACCGCGCGCGAAATGCCGCCATCGGTGAAATATGGATCAACCGTGCTGACCACCAGCGTGCGGTTGTACTTGCTGGTGTTGACTTCAATGCCCAGGTAGTTGCCGGTGCCGAAGATGTTGTCTTGCTTGATCGAAGCTGTCAGAGAGAGCTTCTCAGCGCTCGAAAAACCCGCGCCCAGCATCAGGTTGCCGGTGGGCTTTTCTTCCACGGTGATGGTCAGGTCTACCTGGTCTTGCGTGCCCGGCACTTCCACCGTGTCAATGCCAACCTGCTTGAAATAACCCAGGCGGTCCACGCGGTCGCGTGACAACTTGATCTTCTGGCCGTCGTACCAGGCCGATTCGAACTGGCGGAACTCGCGGCGGATCACTTCATCGCGCGTGCGTGAATTGCCTGCCACATTCACCCGGCGCACGTACACGCGGCGCTGGGGTTGCGAGGCGAACACGGCCACGACCGTGCCCTTGTCGCGGTTCAGCTCAGGGCGGAAATCAACGCGGGCGAAGGCATAGCCAAAAGCCGCGAACCGGTCGGTGAAGGCCTTGGTGGTCGAAGCGATGTCTTCCGCGCGGTACGAGTCGCCAGGCTTGACGACCACCAGCGAACGGAACACTTCGTCCTTGCCCAGGTAGTCGCCTTCCAGCTTCACGCCGGTGACGGTGTAGCGAGGGCCCTCGGTCACGCTGATGGCGATGGAGATGTCTTGTTTGTCTGGCGAGATGGCCACCTGCGTGGATTCAACCCTGAACTCGAGGTAGCCACGGTTGAGGTAGTAGGCCTTGATGGTTTCCAGGTCGGCGTTCAGCTTGGCCCGCGCGTACTGGTCGGACTTGGTGTACCAGGTCAGCCAGCCGCCGGTGGTCAGGTCCATCTGCGACAGCAAGGTGCTTTCGGAGAAAGCCTTGGCGCCGGTGATCCGGATGCTCTTGATCTTGGCGGTTTCGCCTTCGGTCACGCTGAAGGTCACGTTGACGCGGTTGCGGTCCACCGGGGTGATGGTGGTGACCACCTCGATGCCGTACAGGCTGCGCGACAGGTATTGGCGCTTCAGTTCGGTCTCTGCGCGGTCGGCCAGAGCTCGGTCAAACGGCTGGCCCTCGCCGATGCCGATGTCTTTGAGCGCCTTGACCAGGTTGTCCTTGTCGAACTCCTTGGTGCCCACGAATTCGACCTTGGCGATGACCGGGCGCTCTTCAACGACCACCACGACCACGCTGCCGTCGATCTGAATGCGCACGTCCTTGAACAGGCCCGTGGCGAACAAGGAGCGCAAACCGGCCGAGCCCTTGTCATCGGTGTAGGTGTCGCCCACGCGGAAAGGCAGCGAGGCGAACACCGTGCCCGCGTCAGCCCGTTGCAGGCCCTCGACACGGATGTCCTTGAGCACGAAGGGCTCCACCGCGAAAGCGGCGGTGTGGAACATGGACACGGCAACGAGCGCGGCGGCCAGGGTCGGTTTGAACCGGTGGACAGTCTTGGAAGGGAATTGCATGAAAGATCAGTGCGAGCCCAACATTCGGGCCAAATCGTTGTAGAGGGCAAGTGACATCATGGTGAGCATGATGGCCACGCCACCGCGTTGCAACCGCTCCATCCATACTTCTGAGATGGGCCGGCCGGTGAGTCCTTCAAAAAGATAATACATGAGGTGCCCGCCATCCAGCACCGGCAGCGGCAGCAGATTGAGCACGCCCAGACTGACGCTGACCAGCGCCAGAAAACCCAGGTAATGTACCCAACCCATTTCGGCCGAGCGCCCCGCGTAATCCGCAATGGTCAAAGGTCCGCTGAGATTCTTCAGTGAAGCCTGCCCCACCACCATCTTGCCCAGCATTTCCAGGCTCATGCGGGAGACGTCCCAGGTGCGGTTAAGCGCCAGGGTCAAACCTTCGAGCGGCCCATAGCTCACCTCAACGATGGCAGGCGGCGATCCGATGCCTGCCTCGATGCGCGCCAACTGCTTGCCGTCCACGTCTTTCATCACCGGAGTGACGGTGATGTCCAGGTTTTGCCCGCTGCGAAGCACCTTCAACTGGATGGACTTGGCCTGTCCCTGCTCGTGGCTGGCCCCAATCAGTTGCCGCAATTGCGCGGCATCGGTGGGCACCCGACCATTGATCTGCATGATTCGATCACCGGCCTTCAAACCCGCACGGGCAGCAGGACCACCGGTGATGGCCTGGGCAATGATGGGTTCGACATAAGGGCCCATCAGGCCGATCCGATCCAGCAACTTGGCATCCACGTCGGCTGCGGGAATGCGGCTGAGCGCCAAGGTCAATGTGCGGCTGCCTCGCGGTTGCGGCTCACCAGTACCCGATGCGTTGTGGCTGACCTGCAAGCGCAAATCGCGCCCCGCCAAAGCGGCCTGGGTGAACTGCCACTGCAAATCGCTCATCGAGCGGATGGTTTGCCAGCCCTCCTCGGAGGCGTCAGCGGCATCGGCGCCCACCTGGGCCACCGACAGGATCTCATCGCGCGCCTGCAGCCCCGCCTGATCGGCCAGGCTCTCGGCTTTGGGCTGCGCCATCCAGGGTCGCAACTCCTGCACCCCAGCCCAATTGACGCAGGCATACAGCAACACAGCCAGCACCAGATTTGCCGCAGGCCCGGCCGCCACGATGAAGGCCCGTTGCTTGAGCGGCTTTCGGTTGAACGCCCGGCTCAACTCCGAGGGCGACACCGCGCCTTCGCGCTCGTCCAGCATCTTCACGTAGCCGCCCAGCGGCAAGGCGGACACCACGAATTCGGTCTCGCCATGCATGCGGCGCCAGAGCACTCGCCCAAAGCCCACGGAAAACCGCAGCACCTTGACATCGCATGCGACGGCGGCACGGTAGTGCCCGTACTCGTGGATGACGACCAGCACGCCGATCGTCACTAAAAATGCCAACACCGTCAACAACATGGCAAGGCTCCGGTTAAATCAGCGGCTCAAGCCAGATGAAATCACCTGGGCGATGCGCCTGGCCTTGGCGTCCAGCGCCAGCAGACCGTCGACGCTGTCGCAGCAGCCG
>NZ_JAUSAR010000112.1 GCF_030652515.1 Aquabacterium sp.
AACGGAGAAGCCCAATGTGACTGGGTTTGAGTGAAAAATAGAGGTTTCCGTAGCGGCCGAGCATTTTCACAGGGACCGTTGGGGGGCAATCATGGCGCGGTTCCTGCTTGTCGGGCGCAGGACATCCTTCGCCGGCCGGACCACGACCAGAGCAGCACATCAAGATGACAGAATAAATCCAGTGGGTCAGGAAGTTTGCCGCCGTGGGGTCATGGCGGCGGCTTGGCGCGCCCCTTGCGCCAGGCGCTATCGCGAGCGCTCAGCGCGACAATGCCCAGCAGGATCTGCGTGGCCACGGCGATCAGCGAGAAGCGGCCGCGCACGGGATCTTTCATGTTCAGGCGGTGGAAGCAGGCCACCAGCGTGTGGGCGATGAACAGAATCAGGATGAAATTGAGGATCGCGGCGGGGTCGTGATGGAAGCAGTGATCCAGCCCCCAGTGCGCGCCCATGTCGTTAAAGATGCGGTTTTCGATGCTCCAGCGTTCGTGGCCGGCCTGGGCGATCTGGCGCGGCGGCATGACATCTTGCGGGATGGTGGTGCCCCAGAACCAATTGCTGGTTTTTTCCCGCACGATCCATTTTCCCGCCACCCGCTCGCGGTGGGTCCAGATTTCCTCGGTGCGCACGACGCGCAGCGGTTGCGCCGCCGCGCCGCTGGTGAACTCCTCCCGGTCCCAGTAGCGGATCGTGCGCCCGTTTTTTTCCTGGCGCACCAGGTCGGGCTCGCCCGCCAGCACGGCCTTGGCGTCGGCCAGCAGCGCGGGATTATTCTCCTTGAGCACGGCCAAAAGGTGCTTGCGGTGTTTGCGGCAGAGCTCGAAGAGCGCTGATTCGAAGTAGAGCGCGTCGCCCTCCACGGCGTCAAAGAAGCGCTCGTAACGCTCCAGCAGGCGCCCGAGCAGGCGGCGGGCGGCGACGATCTCGCCCTCGCCGGGGCGGATCATCTCGATGTCGAGCACGATGGGCAGGGCGAAACCGATCAGGTGGGCCACGACGCCGCGATGGTAGTACTCGGTGACCTCCTGCCCGCCGACCTTGAGCTGGCGGCGGCAGCACTGGTCGCAGCAGCGCTTTCTACTGGGAAAAAAATTCGTGGCCGTCCAGAGCCACAAAGCGCAGCGCCCAGGGATTGTCCGCCAGGGCCTTGTTTCGTCGCAGCGTGTGGTTGACCCCCGAGAGCATGTCGCGCAGCTCTTCGGGATTGAGCAGGGCGGTGACCTGGCCGGCGCGATCGGCGCTGGGTTTGCGCGCGCCGACGATTTTCTCCCAGCGCCGCGGCACGCGCAGTTCGCCTTCCAGGGCGTTGAGGCTTTTCAGGCGCGTCACGCACATCATCAAGACGCTGGTGAAGATGGCGGCGGTGGGGATCTGCGGCCGGGGGCGCGTGTCGTGCAGCGTGAGCAGCCGCGCGCTCCAGTCGAAGACTTTGTCCAGATAGCAGCCGAAACGGGCCATCATGAGCGGGGCCGTCCGTGTGGCTTGGCCTTGAGCGCGAGGAAGCGCTCCAGCTGGGCCTGCGACATTTCATCGAGCAAGCCCTCGACGGCTTGGGAGTTTTCGACGAGGCGGCGGGCCTGATCCTCCAGTTCGGACGGGACGTAAAGCATCTTGCGCGTCTTGCCCAGGCGGGCGGCCAGATAGAGCGAGACGTGTTTTTCACCTTGGACGCAGTGGCAACTTTTTTTGCCGCAGGTGCGGGCCATGGTGACTAGGCTGGCGCGGGCCAGGGGCTTGGCTGCGGCGAGCAGCTTGATGAGGCGCGAGCGGGCGGCACGGTCTTTGGGGGGCAGCTGAACGCGACGGGGCATGGGGCGGCTCCTTTGCTGACTGATATATATATGTATATCAGTATACGTGCCAAAATCAAGCATTTTCTGCAATGCGAATTTGCCCCAGCCACCCAGGAGCGTGCAAATTATTGAATCAGGTGGATTTATGAGGGATCAAAAACTGAAGTTGCGGAATTGCTGCCTATTGGCCAGCAATTCCGCAAATCACAATCTCGGTCAAACGGAGAAGCCCAATGTGACTGGGTTTGAGTGAAAAATAGAGGTTTCCGTAGCGGCCGAGCATTTTCACAGGGACCGTTGGGGGGCAATCATGGCGCGGTTCCTGCTTGTCGGGCGCAGGACATCCTTCGCCGGCCGGAC
>NZ_JAUSAR010000119.1 GCF_030652515.1 Aquabacterium sp.
CTTCACAAGTGAATTTCTTTTCATCTATCCGTGAGTATTCGGATTCAACCTCTTGCGAGATCTTCACCAACGACTTTTTATCGCCGTTTGGCTTTTCTCATCCAAACACCCACACTTATCGGCTGTTAATTTTTAAAGAGCTTGATCGCTTGGGGCTTTAAGCCGCCTCGGTAACCGCTTTGCTTGTTTGCTTTGCGTCACCAGCGAAGAATGCAATTATGTCATGGATTTGAAGGAGTGCGCAAGTCCTTTGCAAAAAGTTTTCAAAAAGATTGGGGAGGCACACTAGAGGCTGACTTTGAAAGGACGCTTGTGCTGCCCCGTTTGTATGTTGGCCCAGGGCTGGGCTTGTGTGATGGCGCTGAGATGGCGCTGCCTGAAGGGGCTGCACGGCATGTGCAGGTGTTGCGACTGCAGCCGGGTGATCGGCTCTGCCTGTTTGATGGCAGCGGTGGCGAGTGGGCCGCTACCGTGGGCGCCATGGGGCGCCGTGAGGTGCGCGTGACGGTCGGGGCTTTCGCGCCCGTGAGCCGAGAACTGGATGCCGAGGTGACGCTGGCTTTGGGCATGCCCACGAATGAGCGCATGGACACGGTGGTGGAGAAAGCCACGGAGTTGGGCGTCAGCGCGATACAGCCTCTTATATGTGAGCGGTCGGTGCTGCGCCTGGATGGGGAGCGCGCGCTCAAGAAGGTGGCGCATTGGCAAGGGGTGGCCATCGCCGCTTGTGAGCAATCAGGCCGGACACGGGTGCCGGTGGTGCGGCCGGTGATGGGGCTGAAGGCCTGGTTGGCGCAAGAAGCCACTGAAAGGGCCGGGGCGGCCAGCAGCACCGACGCCAGACGCGGCGTCTTGAGCCTGAGGGGCGCGCAGTGGGTGGGTGACTGGCTTCAAGCGGGGAAAGGCTTGCAGCAGGTTGATCCTTCGGGGCCGCGAACGTCTTGGGCGTTCTTGAGCGGCCCGGAAGGCGGCTTGAGCGAGACCGAGGAAGACCTGGCGCGCGGCCAGGGCTGGGCGCCGGTCAGCCTCGGGTCGCGGGTGCTGCGAGCCGACACCGCACCACTGACGGTGATGTGCTTGATGGCTTTGCACCATCCACCACCCCAGACCTGAGTCAGGCCTTGTTGGCGGCCCGGTCCTTGTTGGATCCGGCGACGAGGTCAAATCGGAACAAGCGGCATTCGATGGGGCCGTTGAACAGCACGACGCGGCGGCTTTCCTTGAAGCGCATGGCGCTGGGCAGCTTCATGTCGGGGCTGAGGATCCAGGCGGTCCAGCCGGTGTAGTGGCGCTTCCAGTGAGCGGCCAGACGCTGGAAGAAGTCATCGGCTTCAGAGGCGTCGAACTGCTCGCGGCCTGAGCGTGCGGCGATGGGCTCTTCATTGACTTGCGGTCGACGGCCGCCCTGGCCAGTGCCTTTGGGATCGATGCGCTCGCCATAGGGCGGGTTGAACATGAGCAGGCCGGATTCGACTGGAGCGGGGCGCTGGAGGGCGTCGCCGGTTTTGAACTCGATGGCGTGCAGAACACCCGCGCGCTCGGCGTTGCGGGTGGCAAAGTCGGTCATGCGGAAAGAGACGTCGCCGGCGTAGATGGCCACTTGCGGTGGCCGACGGCGGTCGAGGGCCGCCTGGTGCAGGGCTCGCCAATGGGCTTCATGCGGGACGAAAGGCAGCAGGTTCTCGAAAGCGAAACTGCGCAGCAAACCCGGGGCGATGTCGCAGGTGATTTGCGCAGCTTCGATGGGGATGGTGCCGGCGCCACAGCAGGGGTCGAGCAAGGGGCCGTCTTCGGGGCGGCCTTGCCAGCCGGCGGCGGCGAGCATGGCTGCGGCGAGGGTTTCTTTCAACGGGGCTTCGCCGACGTCTTCGCGCCAGCCACGTTTGAAGAGCGCTTCGCCAGAGGTGTCGACGTAGAGGAAGGCCTGGGTTTCGTCCAGGTGAAGGACCAGGCCCAGGTCAGGACGGAAGGTGTCGACACTGGGGCGCTCGCCGGTGGCATCACGCAGGACATCGCAGACAGCATCCTTGACGCGCAAGGCGGGGAAGTTGAGGCTGCGCAGCGGGCTGTTGCGCGCGGTGACATCGACGCGCAGGGTGTGCTGCGGGGTGATCCAGTCGGTCCAGTCGATTTGCCGCGCGATGCCGTAGAGATCATCTTCGTGGCGGTAGAAGTTGACGGCCACGCGCCAGAGGACGCGCTGGGCCAATCGGCTTTCCAGGTTGAGCCTGAAGGTGCAGTCGACGAGCTTGGCCGGTGTGTCGGCCTGGACTTCGACGCCACCGCGCACGGATTGCACCTCCGCATCGGCGCCAAGGATGCGCTTGGCTTCGTCGGCCAGCAGGGTTTCGACGCCGGTGGCGCAGGGCATGAAGAGCGCCTGAACGCGGGCGGGGCTCACCGGGGGGATGAATTTTTTGGCGGGTGCGTTGCCGCGGGGGCCGGAGGCCTGAGACACAGGGCCTCGCGGGCCCGTTTGGGCGGAACGGCCAGGAGCGGCAATGCGGCGCGGAGGAGGCTTGGGAGTCGTCACGGTGCAGACTGAAAAGGGGCAGGCAGCTCAGCTGCGGAGGACGGCCAGGACGTCTGAGCGGAATTCTCGCTGATAGAGCACCCACAGGACCGCCAAGGTGCCGATGGCAAAGGCGGCGGGGGAGACGAACCAGCCGATGACGGCAAAGGCCATGTAATAGGCGCGCAGGCCGTCGGCGAAGCTTTCGGCAGCCATGCCCATGAGGCGGCCGGCGCGGTCGGCGAACTCCTGGCGGTTGGCGGCACCGGAGTCGAAGTGTTCGACGTTGGGTGCAGCGCCCACCAGGATGGCACCGAAGGAATAGACGCGCATCGACCAGGTGAAGCGGAAGAAGGCGTAGACGAAGACGGCCAACAGGGACAGGATCTTCAGGTCGAAGATGAGCATGGTGGTGCGGGCCGCGAAGGGCAGGTCCTTGACCAGGTCGCTGGCTTTTTCGCTGGTGCCGAGCACGGCGAGCAGGCCGCCCAGCACGAGGATGGTGGTCGAGGCCCAGAACGAGGGGCTGGTGGACAGGTTCTGCACCACGGCGGCATCGACGATGCGCTGGTCGCGGTAGGTGACCTGGTGCATCCACAGATTGCGGAAGTGGTTGGTGCTGGCCAGCAGGGTGTGCTCGGATTTGGCACGCCACTTGGCGAAGAGCGCGTAGCCGATCCAGCCAAACAGGAAGAGCGCTGCCGCCGCCCAGTCCGCCAGCGGCAGGGTGGACAGCAGGGCGTCAAAACGCGACGGCATCACAGGGCCTTGCGCAAGTTCGCCGGGGCGATCTTGAGGGCTTCCCGGTACTTGGCCACGGTGCGGCGGGCAACCTGGATGCCTTGCTCTTCCAGCATGCTGCTGAGCTGGCTGTCGGACAAGGGCTTCTTGGGGTCTTCAGCCACCACCAGTTGCTTGATGAGGGCGCGCACGGCCGTGCTGGACGCGTTGCCGCCCGCTTCGGTGTTGAGCGAGGAGCCGAAGAAGTACTTCAGCTCGAAGGTGCCGAACGGGGTCGACATGTACTTGGCGGTGGTGACGCGCGAGATGGTGGACTCGTGCAGGCCGAGTTCATCGGCGATCTCCCGCAGCACCAGGGGCTTCATGGCGATTTCACCGTGGGTGAAGAAGTTCTTCTGCCGATCGACAATGGCTTGCGAGACACGCAGGATGGTGTCGAAGCGTTGCTGGATGTTCTTGACGAACCAGCGGGCCTCTTGAAGGCGCGAGCTCATGGCCACGTGGCCTTCGGAGGCGGTGGTGCCACGCGGTGAACGGCTTTGGCGCAGGGCTTGCGCGTACAGGTCGTTGATGCGCAGCTTGGGCATGACGTCCTGGTTGAGGACGACTTTCCAGTTGCGGCCCGACTTCTGCACGATCACATCGGGCACGATGATGTTGGCCTCGGCCCGTGTGAAGGGGCGGCCTGGCTTGGGCTCCAGGCTGACGATCAGGGTCTGCGCTTCCTTGAGCATGGCTTCATCAGCGCCGGTGGCGCTCATCAGCTTCTTGGTGTCACGGCGGGCCAGCAGGTCGAGGTGGCTTTTGCAGATGGTGATGGCGGTGGCTTGCGCGTCGCAAGCAGGCAGCACGCGCAATTGCAGGATCAGGCATTCCGACAGGTTGGCCGCGCCCACGCCGATGGGGTCGAGGTTCTGCAACCAGCTCAGGCCGCAACGCAGGCGCGACATCACTTCATCGCGGTCATCTTCGTCGGCATCTTCGTCGAGCAGGGAGGCGGCGATGTCTTCGAGCGAGTCGGCCAGGTAGCCGTCGTCGTTCAGGGATTCGATCAGCATCTCGACGGCGGCCATGTCGGCGCCGCTCAGCCGGGTGCCGCGCAACTGCTGGCGCAAGTGATCTTGCAGGCTGATGGCGACGCTGTTGCGCTCCAACGGATCGAAGTCGTCTTCGTCGTTGTTGCGGCTGGGCGTTTCGCGGATGCCGTCGAAGTCTTCGCGCTCGGTGCCATTCTCCCAGTCGTCGCGCTCGGTGGTGCCGAGTTCGGCGGTGTCCAGGCCAGCCGCGGCGTCGGGCTCGGAGGACTCGGGGCCGTCCTTGTGGGCGGCTTCGCTGTCAGAGGCGTTGCTGTCGTTGCGCTGGCGCTCGAATTCCATGCCGACGGCCACATCGAGGGCAGGCAGCTCTTCTTCGGGCTCCAGGAAGGGGTTCTGCTCGAGCATCTGCTCGATTTCCTGGTGCAGCTCGAGGGTGGACAACTGCAACAGCCGGATGGACTGCTGCAACTGCGGGGTGAGCGCCAGGTGCTGGGACAGTCGGAACTGCAAGGAGGGCTTCATGACTGCTCAGCGCCTCACATGCGGAAGTGTTCGCCAAGGTAGACCTTGCGCACCTCGGCGTTGTTGATGATCTCGGCGGGGCGGCCTTCGGCCAGCACTCGGCCTTCGCTGATGATGTAGGCGCGGTCGCAGATCCCCAAGGTTTCGCGCACGTTGTGGTCGGTGATGAGCACACCGATGCCGCGCCCCTTGAGGAAGCTGATGATGCGCTGGATCTCGATCACGGCGATGGGATCGACGCCCGCGAAAGGCTCGTCGAGCAGGATGAAACGCGGTTGCGTGGCCAGGGCGCGGGCGATTTCGACGCGGCGGCGCTCACCGCCCGACAGGGACAGGGCCGGGTTGCTGCGCAGGCGCTCGATGCTGAGGTCGCGCAACAGGGTATTCAGGCGCTCGTCGATCTCTTTGGCGCTCAAGGCCTTGCCGCGCGCATCCCGCTGCAGTTCGAGCACGGCGCGGATGTTGTCCTCAACGTTGAGCTTGCGGAAGATGGAGGCCTCTTGCGGCAGGTAGCTCAACCCCCGGCTGGAGCGCTCGTGGATGGGCAGGCGCTCGACGCGCTGACCGTCGATCTCGATCACACCAGCGTCGGCGCGCACCAGGCCCACGATCATGTAGAAGCTGGTGGTCTTGCCCGCGCCGTTGGGGCCCAACAGGCCAACGACCTCCCCGGCTTCGACGGCCACGTGAACATCGTGGACCACAGTGCGGGCGCCGTAGCGCTTTTTGAGCCCTTCGGCCCGCAGTCGGCTGGTGGTGTCCACCAAGGTCGGCTGAAAGTCAGTGCTCATCGGCGGGCACTTTCCAGCTCGGATGGCGACAAGGACGAGCTGGGCGACAGGGCCGCGCCCTTGTCGCGGCCAGCGTCTGGCGTGGATTTGGCAGGAGCGGAAGCCGCTGGGCGAGGTGCGATCACCCCACGCACGCGGCCACTGGACATGGCCGAGCCAGCGCCGCCCACCACCTGGAACACCTCGGTGCGGTTGTCGTACACGATGGTTTGGCCCACAACCTCGTCGGCCAGGGTGGTGCCCCGCAGGCGCCGCATGATGGCGCGGCCGGTGAAGCGCACGGTGTCGGCCGCGCCGTCGTATTCAATGCGCTCGCCTTCGCCTTCGATGAACTCGTCCAGGCCTTCGCGCTTCTGGCGGAAATAGGCGCGCCCATTGGGGCCAGCCCCACGGGCATTGGCGGTTTGCGTGCCATCGGCGTTTTGCCGCACCTCAACCCGGGCCGCGCGGAACACCATGGTGCCCTTGGTGATCTCGACATTGCCGGTGAGGATGTTGATGCGCTGGGTGTCGTCAACCCGGGCACTGTCGGCCGAGAAGTTCAAGGGCTGGTCACGGTCGGCCTTGTCAGCCTGCGCCGGAGATGCCAACACCACCATGCCGAGCAGAGCCGCAGCGATCACGGGCGCGACTCGTCCGGCCGCGTGGGCCAGACGGCGCAAAAGAAGGAGGGGCACTGTGGAAAACGATGACATATTCGGCATGGAAATTGCATTCATTCTAGCCGCGAAGCCCACGCTTCGGGCAAAGAATGACGTGATTTCCGCACCGTGCCACCCGCTTTTGTGCCGGTGGCGACCATCGGAGCAAGTGCTTACTTGGGTTTGCGAGCCCGAGCGATCAGATAATCGGCCACCGCCAGCGTTTTCTCTGGTGTGGCATTGAGGGACACCGATGTGGTGTATTGACCCGCGACGCCCAGCGTAGGCACCCCATCCAGCTTGTAGGCATCCATGAGTCCACGCGCTTGGCGAGCCTTGGTTTGCACAGCGAACGAGTTGTACATGGCCATGAACTTGACCTGGTCCACGCCATTCTTGGCGACAAAGGCCGCGATGGATTCCGGTTTGTCCAGCTTTTGCTGCTCGACATGGAGGGCGTGGAAAACCTTGGCGTGCAACACGGGGATCAGGCCCAGGGCCTCGATCGCGAAGTAAAGCTGCTGGTGCGCCACGAAGGGGACTTCACGGAAGACGACCGGCAAACGGCGAAAAGCCACATCGGCAGGCAGCTTCGCCACCCACGCGGCCAAGCTGGGCTCGAAATGGTGGCAATGCGAACAGCCATACCAAAAGAACTCGACGACCTCGACCTTGCCAGCCGGAGCCGACACGGGGGCGTTCTGGGACAACTTGATGTAGTTGGTGCCTTCGACCGGTGCGGCGCCTTGCGCCTGGGCGCTGGACCAGATGCCAGGGGCCAAAGTCAAACCAGCAACGCCCAGAGCCTGGGACGAAAAATCGCGGCGATTCATGAAACTTCCTTTCGGTGATGCCTGTCGTTGTTCTTCAGTGGCGCGGTCACTTCTGCACGCGCACCAGGGCCGAATCCACGCCATTGGCCGACAGCTTGACGCGCACGTCTTCTGCTTGATCACGCTGGCCAAAGGGGCCGATGCGGACGCGGTACATGATGCGACCACTGACTTCGCGCTCAACGATGCGGGCCTCCAGATCCATCAGCGCCAGCTTGCCTCTTTGCTGCTCGGCTTCGGTCTGGTTGGCGTAGGCACCGGCTTGCACGTAGTAACTCAACGAGTCAGGGGCTGAAGCGGTGGACAGGGGTTCGCCAGAAAGAATGGCTGCGGGGTTGCGGGCACTGGAAGCCGCCTTGGCCGGCACTGTGGGCTTGGACGACGCAGAAGCCGCCGGGTCGGTGGTGACCGGGTTGCTGCCAGATGCCGGGGTGGCGGGCTCCGAGGCAGCCTCGTCCACCACCGGCTGGGGCACCGCGTGGGGCTTGGCGGGGTTTTTGCCGTACAAGCCGCTGTTGGGATCCCAGTTCTTGTTGTGCTCGGCTTCGGCCGCGTCTTGCTCGGCCGTGCGCTGGGGCACCTTGTCGATGAAGGGTAAGGGCACTTTGGTGATGTAGACCGCCACACCCAGGGACATGGCCAGTCCGATCAACAGGCCGACGATCATGCCGAGGAAGAAGCCTCCGCGCTGCGATTTCATGTGCATTGTCCTTGGCAGGAGTTACATCTTTTCAGGAGCACTGACCCCAAGCAGGGCCAGACCATTGCGCAAAACCTGGGCGGTGGCCGACAGCAAAGCCATGCGGGCTCGGCTGAGTTCGACCTCGTCGACCAGGAAACGTTCCGCCGCATAGTAGCTGTGGAATGCCCCGGCCAGATCGCGCAGGTAAAAAGCCACATCGTGCGGCGCCAGGCCTTGGGCGGCCAGGGTCAGCATGCCGGGGTATTCGGCCAGCTTGGTCATCAAGGTCAGCTCGGTGTCGGCCTTGAGCAGGCTGAAGTCGGCCAGGGACAAGGCGGACAGGTCGCCGCCCTTGTCCCTGGCCCAATCGCGCAGCACCTTGCTCATACGGGCGTGGGCGTACTGCACGTAGAACACCGGGTTCTCGTCGTTGTTCTTGAGGGCCAGGTCAACATCGAAGACGAACTCGGTGTCGGCCTTGCGGCTGATGAGGAAGAAGCGCACGGCGTCCTTGCTGGTCCACTCGATGAGGTCGCGCAGGGTGACGTAACTGCCGGCGCGCTTGGAGATCTTGACCTCTTCGCCGTTCTTCATCACGGTGACCATCTTGTGCAGGACGTAGTCGGGCCAGCCTTGCGGGATGCCGACGCCAGCGGCTTGCAGGCCAGCGCGCACGCGGGCGATGGTGCCGTGGTGGTCCGAGCCCTGGATGTTGACAACCTGCTGGAAGCCGCGCTCCCATTTGGCGATGTGGTAGGCCACGTCGGGCACGAAGTAGGTGTAGCCGCCGTCGGACTTGCGCATGACGCGGTCTTTGTCGTCGCCGTAGTCGGTGGAGCGCAGCCAAAGGGCGCCGCCCTCTTCAAAGGTTTTACCGGCATCGACCAGCTTCTTCACCGTTTGCTCGACGCGGCCGCTGGTGTAGAGGCTGGATTCGAGGTAGTAGTTGTTGAAGCGGACGCCGAAGGCCTGCAAGTCCAGGTCCTGTTCGTGGCGCAGGTAGGCCACGGCGAACTGGCGGATGCTGTCCAGGTCGTTGACGTCGCCAGAGGCGGTGAACTCGCGGTCGTCGGCCTTGACGGTCTTCTTGGCCAGGAAATCGGCGGCGATGTCGGCGATGTAGTCGCCGTTGTAGGCGGACTCGGGCCACTCGGCATCACCCGGCTTGAAGCCCTTCAGGCGCGCTTGCGTGGATGAGGCCAGCGTGGCGATCTGCACACCGGCGTCGTTGTAATAGAACTCGCGGGTGACGGACAGGCCCTGGGTTTCGAACAGGTTGCACAGGGCATCGCCCAGCGCGCCCTGGCGACCGTGGCCCACGTGCAGCGGGCCGGTGGGATTGGCGGAGACGAATTCGACCAGCACTTTTCGGTCAGTGGCAGGCAGGTAACCAAACTGTTCGCCTTCGGCCAGCACTTCGGCCACCACGGCCTGCTTGGCCTGCGGCTTGAGGCGCAGGTTGATGAAACCGGGACCGGCGATTTCCAGGCTGGCCACCCATTGCTGGACGGCGGGCTGTTGCTGCAGGGCATCGATCAAGGCCTGAGCCAACTCGCGCGGGTTCTTCTTGAGGGGCTTGGCCAGCTGCATGGCGGCCGTGCAGGCCAGGTCGCCATGGGAGGCTTGCTTGGGAGCCTCGAAGACGGGGATGTGGCTGCTGTCGGGAACGGCGATGCGCAGGGCATCTTCCAGGGCGGAAAGTAAGGCACGCTTGGCTTGAATCATGGCGGGGATTCTACGGGGCGGCACAAGCGGGCGCACAGTGAGCAGAAATGCACACTTGGGGCGGGGCTTTTCAGTACCCGCCAAAAGCCCGGGCATGGAAAGATGGGGTCATGACAGGCATCGACATTGACCTGGACACCGGCATGATTGGCAAATACCGGGTCCTCAAAAAGCTGGGCGAGGGCGCCACCAGCGAGGTCTTCCTGTGCAGGGACGACTTCAACAACCGCGATGTGGCGGTCAAGCGGGTGAGGGCCGCCGCCCTGATCGACGCCGTGGACGGGCCGGTGTTTGCCCGCTTCTTCGCGGCCGAGGCGGCACTGGTGGGCCGCCTGCTGCACCCGAACGTGGTGCAGATCCTGGACGCGGTGCCCGATCCGGTGGCGCCTTACCTGGTGATGGAGTTTGTGCCGGGCAGCACCTTGCGCTCGTATTGCCGACCCGACCAGTTGCTGCCGCTGGAGCTGATCATTGAAATCGGCTTCAAGTGCGCCATGGCGCTGGGTTATGTGTACCGCCAGGGCCTGATCCACCGCGACGTGAAACCGGCCAACATCATGGCCATCACCAATGCCACGGGCGTGATCACCGACGTGAAAGTGACCGACTTTGGCAGCGTGCTGAACATGGCCGCCGATGCCACCCAGGTGCACCAGGTGGGCTCACTGGCCTACATGGCGCCCGAGCAGCTGGACGGCCACACCCTGGATTGTCGGGCGGACATCTATTCACTGGGCGCGGTGCTGTACCACCTGGTGGCCGGCAAGCCGCCGTTTGAAGCACCGTCTCAGGCGGTGTTGATGAACCAGATCTACAACCAGGAACCGGCCTCCCTGTCGGGCATGCGCTCGGGTGTGAACGAGTCGGTCAGCACCGTGATCCTGAAGGCGCTGGCCAAGAACGCGGATGACCGCTATCCCAATTGGGACGCGTTTGCACAGGCGCTGTCGGGCCTGATCTCGGACCACAAGGTGCCGCGCGGACACTTGCAGGGCGTGCTGGACTCCGAACGCTTCAACCTGCTGCGGGCGCTGGATTTCTTCAGCAGCTTTGGCGACGTGGAGTTGTGGGAAGTGGTGCACCGGGCCAAGTGGCAGCGGTTTCCCTTCGGGCATGCGCTGTACCGGCGTGGCGAGGAGGGGCGCAGCTTCCACATCATTGCGCAGGGCAGCGTGGAGGTGTACCGCACCGGCAAGCGCGTGGCACTGCTGGGCGCGGGCACCTCGGTGGGCGAGATGGCCTACCTGGCACCCAGCCCCGAGTTGCGACGCCACAGTACCGATGTGGTGGTGACCGAGGCGGTGACCACGATCTCGTTCACGCCGGAGAGCATGCAGCAGTTGAGCCCCAATGGCCGACACCTGTTCGACGAAGCGTTCATCAGGGTGCTGGTGCGCCGACTGCATGCAGCGCACGAAGCGCTGGCGCACCCGCGGCGCATCTTGTAGCCCCCGGCCCCGAGCCAACGGCCACGATGTCAGGCCCGGCGGCGGCGCCACAGCCGCCAACCAACCAGCGACAAGCCCGCCAACAACAGCCCATGCCCCGAAGGCTCGGGCACCAAGGCCACATTGGCCTGCACCATCACCGTCCGCACGTTGATGGACGCCTCGCCCAGGTCGGTTTCATAGCGGTAAATCGGCTGGGTGATGTAGACGGGCTCTTCGCGGTAGTAGCAGGTGAAGGGCTCTTCCGCTTCGCAGTAGTCCAGAACAGTTTCATAGTGATCGAGGTAGGTGTCATAGCCATCGAACACTTGCCTGGTGACGACATCGGCAAAGGCGCTGATGCTCAGGTCCAGGCGGAATGCCCCGCTGGCAGGCTCGGAGCCAACGTAGTCGATGGGGCCGCTGAGCGCATACCCATTGAAACCATAGCCGGGGCCCCTGAGGGAGACAAAGCCTGGATCTTCGATGCTGTAGTTGCCGGTGTAGGTCACTTGGTAGCCGGTGATGACATAACCCTCGGCAGGGGTGAAATTGAACACCGAACTGAAGACGCCCGTCAGGGTTTCGGGTGAAAAGTTGGCGTAGCTGGTGGCATACACGCTCATCAGATCGTTGAAGTTGACCTCGAAGCCATTGGCCACGGGCGTGAGCGTCAACGACGACCAGGGGATGACCTCGGAGGTCACGCCACCAAAAGCATGGACATCGCGATACCAGCTAGAGCCGTCGGTGTCGAAGTCAATGCCGACCTGTCCCGTGGTCAAGTGCGTGGGCGCGGCCTGGAGGGCGGCGCTGGCGCCCCCCAGCAACACCAGGACCATGGATCGAAGTGCAAAGGCTGATGTCATGACATGGCTCCCGGGGTCAATGGATGAACGCTGCGCAGGGGCCTGGCCCAAGCCGCGGTGAATGCCAGACGCAGGTCAAGTGCGCCGACGGCGTGCCAGCCAGGCGGCCAAAGGCACACCCATGGCCAGCAAGGCCAAACCTTCGGGTTCGGGCACAGCCACCACATTGGCCTGAACGGTGATGCTCTGCAGATTGATCGATGCTTCACCCAGGTCCGTTTCGTCATGGTAGACGGCGACATCGATGTAAACGGGCTCTTCGCGGTAATAGCAAATGCTGGGGTCTTCCACTTCGCAGTAGTCCAGCACTTGCTCGTAGCGATCGAAGACTGATTGGAAGCCGTCAAAAACCTGCACGGTGGAGATGTCGCCAGAGGCGTTGAGACCGCCGATCAGGCTGGGCGCGACGGCACCGGCCACATTGCCGGAAACACTGAAGCTGCTTCCCCCCAAAGACTCACTGAATACGGCGCCTGGCCCCCCCACGCTGACCGAGCCCGGTGTTTCGATGCTGTAGCTGCCCGCATAAGTCACGGTATAGCCGGTGATGACATAGCCTGCGGTGGGCGCGAAGCTGAACAAGGCGTTGAAGTTGCCGCTCAGGTACTCGGGCGAAAAGGTGTAGTAGCTGCTGGCGTACAGGTTCATGTAGCCGTTGAAATTGAGTTCAACGCCATTGCCCCCCGCCGTCACGGTCACCAGGGAGGGCAAGATGTCCTCGGTGGAGTAGCTGCCAAAGTTGGACACGTCTCGCGTGAAAGCGAAGGTGTCCTGATCAAAGTCAATGAGCACTTGGCCGGTCGCCAGCTGGGTGGGCGCAGCATGCACGGCAGCACCGGCGCTGAGCAGGGCCAGGATGACCGAGGCGCGAAGTACAAAGGCTGGTGTCATGAAAGAACTCCCTGGATCGGATTGGGTGAATGGGTTGACTGCATCAGTCGGCTCGACAGGCTAAGCGCAACACTGCAAATTCCACATCCCTAAACGTAGGGGCCTGGGTCAAGCCGCCGTAGACTGTGCGGACCTCTTCCCCACACCACCCTTGACGGAGCTTTCCATGCGCATGATCCTTGCCGCCCTCGCCCTCGTGTCCCTGACTGGCCTGGCCCATGCCGGTGAAGCCTGTGAGGCCAAGGCCATCGACAAGAATGGCAAGCCGCTGGCCGGCGCCGCCAAATCCAGCTTCATCAAGAAGTGCGAAAAGGACAGCGGCACCTCTGCCTGCGCCGCCAAGGCCGTGGACAAGAACGGCAAGCCCCTGGCTGGCGCCGCCAAGAGCAGCTCCATCAAGAAATGTGAGAAGGACGCCGCAGCAGGCGCCGCCCCAGCCACCTCGAAGTGATGGCGGCCACTCGCTCAGGCCGCCACGCCTGAGCGAGGGTCAACTCTCAGCGCACCCACACCCCTCGGGCCAGCAAGGCGGCGGCCAGCGGAATCAACACCAGCAAGTGCGCCTGGACCATGATCCAGCGGCGCACTTTGCGCACTTCGTCCTCGGCAGGCAAGGCGCCGTTCGCATCCAGCGCCTTGCGCCAGCGGATGAACGCCCTGGTCGGGCCGATCGAGATCAGCCCCACCACCACGAACAGCGTCAGCTTGAGGTGCAACAGGGGCTGGTGCCAGTACCACTCAAAGCCTTTGGCGCCCCAGTAGGTGCGCGCGAAGCCTGTGGCCAGCACCGCGATGGCCGCCACCATGTAGATCACGTCCACCCGCGCCAAACGGCGCACGACGGCGGCGTTCATCCATTCGGGGCGGCACAGCGCCGCCTCGCTGGTGATGAAGACGACCAGGGTCAGGATGGCGACGAAGTGCACGTAGGCCAGCAGGGATTCGGTCAGCATGGGGGCTCTTCCTTTAAGAGGGCTTGGGACCAGTATGCAGGGTCGCCGTAGGTCTCTTTGATGAAATCGATCCACAAGCGCAGGCGCAGCGGCAAGTGCTTGCGCTGGGCGAACACGGCGTAGATGCCATTGGGTGGTGCGGCCACATCGTCGAGCACGCTGACCAAGCGGCCCGCGCGCACGTCGGATTCGACCTCCCACCACGAGCGCCAGGCCAGGCCCAGGCCCTCCAGGCACCAGGCGTGCAGCACCTGACCGTCGGAGCAGTCCAGCTTGGTGGCCGGGCGCACGTGAGTGACCTGGCCTTCGATGGTGAAGGCCCAACCGCGCGTCTGGCTGGCTTCGGAGCTGAGCGTGAGGCAATCATGCCGGGCGATGTCGGCGGGCACCGCAGGGCGACCGCGCCGCGCCACGTAGTCCGGACTGGCCACGCACAGGCGGCGGTTGTCGGCCAGGCGCACGCTGATCAGGCTGGAGTCGGGCATGTCGCCCACGCGCACGGCGCAATCGAAACCTTCGTTGACCAGGTCGACCAGGCGGTCGGACAGGTTCAGGGTCATGGCGACTTCAGGGTGCAAGGCCACGAAGCGCGGCACCAACGGGGCGACATGGCGCCGCCCGAAGCCGGCTGGCGCGGTGATCTTCAAGTGACCGCTGGCTTTGACGCCGCCTGCACTGACGCTGGCTTCGGCGTTGGCCAGGTCGGCCAGCAGGCGTTGGGCGTCTTCGAGGAATGCGCTGCCCTCGCGGGTCAGGCTGATGCGGCGCGTGGTGCGCACCAAAAGTTTGACGCCCAGGCGCTCTTCCAGTGCATCGATGCGCCGCCCAATGACGGCGGGCGCCACCCCTTCGGCCTGCGCGGCGGCCGTCAGG
>NZ_JAUSAR010000125.1 GCF_030652515.1 Aquabacterium sp.
TCAAACAACCACGGCCGGTCAGATGTTGATGCGTGCTGCGCACGCCCACCTCGGCATTCCGCTTCTCAGCACCAAGCCAGGCGCCCCGCCGGAGACCGCCCCAGCCCTTTGATCGCCCCGCTGGTGGCCTGCCACCACAGCAACCGTGCCACGCCACCAGCGGGGCGATCAGGGATGAGTCGGAGGCGGGCGAGGCGACTTCGGGGGCGGCGAGGCGCGCAGGCCGCGGCGGGTTGCCCCTCGCGCAGCGAGGGGTCGGCGAGGACTGTTTGAGCTGGCCGCAGGCCAGCGAGTTCCGCAGCCGCCCGCCGTGGCCGAGCACCGAGCGCAGTCCGCCGCTACGCGGTGGACCGCCACCATAGAAGCCCTGCCCGCCTCCGACTCATCCCCGCCCCGCGCCGCCCAGACAAAGCAAACCGTCCAACCCACCACGCACCCTTTCCCACACAAAGAACTGCCCGACACGCAGCACTGAACGATCCCCGATTCAAGGGGCCAGCCCGCAATCCAAGGGAATGCACCGCCCATGCCAGCCGCAACCGACCTCAAGAATCGAAGCGCATTGTGGAGTGTTGATTCATGTTGTCTCGTCGTCGTTTCCTGGGCCAATCGGCCCTGCAGGCCGCCAGTGTGCTGGGCCTGTCCGGTTTCTCACTGAATGGCCAGGCAGCGTCCAGCCGCGTGTTCAACGAATCGCTGGCCCAACCACGCGCGGCGCTGGGCAGCCTGGGCCGCGTGCCCGCCATCGTCATCGGCACGGGCTATGGCGGCGCGGTCACCGCCTTGCGCCTGGCCGAAGCCGGTGTGCCCGTGGTCATGCTGGAGATGGGCCAGTTGTGGACCCAGCCCGCCAGCGATGGCCGCATCTTCACCAAAACCTTGTCGCCCGATGGCCGCTCCATGTGGTTCAAGGACCGCACCGAAGCGCCACTCAAGACCTTCCTCGGTTTGGACGTGATCAACCGCAAGATCCCGCGCTATGCCGGCGTGCTGGACCGGGTCAACTACGACGAGATGTCGGTCTACGTGGGCCGGGGAGTGGGCGGTGGCTCGTTGGTCAATGGGGCCATGGCCGTGACGCCGCCACGCGGCTACTTCGAACAGATGATGCCCGAGGTCAACGCCGCCGAGATGTACGCCACGTACTTCCCACGCGCCAACGGCCTGCTCGGCGTCAACCACGTCGATCCAGACTGGTTCGAGAAGGCCGACTGCTACCGCTTCGCCCGCGTCTCGCGCAACCAGGCGCATCAATCGGGTTTGAAGACCGTGTTCGTGCCCAGCGTGTATGACTTCAAATACATGGAGGCCGAACAGGCCAAGAATGTGCCCCGCTCTGCCCTGGCGCAAGAGGTGATCTACGGCAACAACGCGGGCAAGCTCAGCCTGGACAAGACCTACCTGGCCGATGCCGTGGGCACCGGCCGCGTCACCATCTACACGCTGCAACAGGTGCGCCGCATCGAACAGCAGGCCAACGGCGACTACCTGCTGAGCGTGCGTGCCATCGATGCCCACGGCAATGTACTGGCCGACGTGCAGGTGTCATGCGGCCACCTCTTCCTGGGCGCAGGCAGCCTGGGCACGACCGAGCTGCTGGTGCGTGCTCGCGAGACCGGCACCCTGCCCCGCCTGAACAGCGCAGTGGGCGAAGGCTGGGGCCACAACGGCAATGTGATGGCCGCGCGTGCCAACCACCTCTGGAACACCACCGGAGCGATCCAGTCGACCATGCCCGCCATGGGCATCAACGATTGGGACAACCCGCTCAACCCGGTGTTCGCCGAGATCACGCCTTTGCCCACGGGCTTCGAGAACTGGGTGAGCATGTACCTGGCCATCACGCGCAACCCCGAGCGTGGCCGCTTTGAATACGATACCGCCACGGACTCGGCCAAGCTGCGCTGGACGCGCGCGCAAAACGCCACCACGGTCAACGCGGCCAAGACCTTGTTAGATCGCATCAACCGCAAGCAAGGCACGATTTACCGCACCGATTTGTTCGGCGGCGGCAAGGTCTTCGCCGATGACTTTTGCTACCACCCGCTGGGCGGCTGCGTGCTGGGCAAGGCCACCGACCACATCGGCCGGGTCAAGGGTTACGATCGCCTGTACGTGACCGACAGCGCCTTGATCCCAGGCTCCATCGGCGTCAACCCTTTCGTCACCATCACGGCCTTGGCAGAACGCAACATCGAACGCGTCATCGCGCAAGACCTGCGTTGATGGCGCGCGCCATCTGCTTCACGCGGGTGTCCATCTGCTCGGCAGGCAGGTTGGCATAGCCCATGACCAGGCCGTTGAGGGGCGCGCCACCCGTGCCATAGGCTGACAAAGGCCGAGGGCTGAGCCCTCTGGCCATGGCCGCTGCAGCAGCCTGGGCATCGGGGATGTCGGCCGACAGGGTCAAGGCCAGGTGCAGGCCGCAGGCCCCGCCCAGCACATCACCGGGCCAGGGCCAATGCCGGGCCAAGGCCTCGCGCAAAGCCGCCTGGCGCTCGGCGTACAACTGCCGCATCTTGCGCAGGTGCTGGGTGAAGTGCCCCTCGTTGATGAAGGCCGCCAAGGCAGCCTGCTCGGCCGGCTGGCCACGCCGCACCAGTTCACCCAACACGCCTTGCCATTGGTCCACCGTGGCCTCTGGCACCACGATGAAGCCCAGGCGCAAAGCCGGGAACATCGACTTGCTGAAAGTGCCCAGGTAGACCACCGGTGCATTGGGCACCAGGCCTTGCATGGCGGCCAGAGGCGGACCATCGTGCCGAAACTCGCTGTCGTAATCGTCTTCCAGGATCCAGGCCCCCGTGGCCTGGGCTTGCTTGATCAAAGCCAGACGGCGCGCCAATGACAGCACCGACCCCAAAGGGTATTGGTGCGATGGCGTGGTGTAGATCAACCGTGGCGGCTGGTGGCGCCACAAGGCAGCGGTGGGCGCCAGCCCGTGTTCATCCACCGGCACGGGCACCACGCGCAGTCCGGCCGCCTGGCAGGCCACGCGCGCGCCACCATAGCCCGGGTGCTCGAGCCAGGCGCGCTGTCCGACATCGGCCAGGGCGTGCGCGCACAGGCTCAAACTGTCTTGCGTGCCATTGGTCACGAAGACCTGATCAACGCTGCACACCACCCCGCGTGAGGCGCGCACGTGGGTGGCAATCGCCTGCCGCAACTCCAGCTCGCCCATCACAGGTCTGTAGCTGAGGCACGCTGACGATTGGTCGCGCCAGGCATTCCGCACCAGGCGCCGCCAGGTGCGCGAAGGAAAGGCATCCAGCGCAGGGATGCCCGGCATGAACGGCATCAGGTCTTGCTCGGCGGTGCGGCGGCGATTGAGGGCCTGCACACGGTTGGCCATGGCTGGCGCGACCATCTGTGCGTGGTGGGTCGGCTCGGCGCTGACCACCTGGCGGTTGGGCAAGGCCGCCACCACCGTGCCTTGCCGACTGGCTTGCACATAGCCTTCTGCGGCCAGTTGATCATAGGCATGGATGACGCTGTTGCGCGCCACGCCCAGCTCACGCGCCAGCACCCGGCTGGCTGGCAAAGCGCTGCCAGCCAGCAATCGACCATCCAGGATGGCCTGGCGCAGCAGGTCGTACAGATGGCGCTGCATGGGGACGGCGCGCTTCCTGGCGCGCAGCAAACGGCGGTCCAGCAACAAGGTCAGATCGGTCATGCGGTGAACACTCTGGAAATAAAACGTGGTTCTATCATTTTGCAATCAGTTGGTTCTTTTCATAGATCCATGTTTTGCCTATCGTTCAGGCTCATTCACACACCAGGAGCCAACGCACCATGAACACCGCCGCCCAAGCCCCCAGTGAACGCAGCCGCGTCCGCCGCACCGAGGACCGGGGCCACTACGACCGCGCCACCATCCACGCCATCGTCGACGCCGCCTACCTGTGCCACGTGGCGTTCGTGGACGAACGCGGGCCGCTCTGCCTGCCCACGGCGGTCTGGCGGGTGGGCGACCATGTGCTGATCCATGGCTCCAACGGCAGCAAGATGATGAAGTCACTGGCCCAGGGCACGCCGGCCTGCCTGGCGATCACGCACCTGGATGGCCTGGTGATGGCGCGCTCGGCGTTTTCGCACTCCATGAACTTCAGGTCGGTGGTGGTGCATGGGGCGTTCGAGCCCGTGCCGGACGGCGAGAAAACCGAGGTGATGCACCGCCTGATGGACCACCTCGCCCCCGGTCGCCGCGATGAAGCGCGGGCGCCCGACCGCAACGAGCTGGCGGCCACCACGGTGCTGCGCATGCCCTTGTTCGAGGCCGCCGCCAAGATCAGGGCGTGGGGTCCGAAGGACAAGGAGGAGGACATGAACTGGCCGGTGTGGGCGGGGGTGTTGCCCCTCCACCAAGGCCGACTTGCGCCGGTGGCCGAGCCTGGTTGTCCGGCCAACACACCGGCCTACGTGCGCCAGTGGGCCAGCGCCTGACGCATCAGGCGCCCACCAGCAACAGCATGGCCGCCGCCGCGCTCACGCCAACGGCCATGCCCACCGCATAACCCTTGATCACCGGCGCGCCCATGGCCTGGCCGCCGGTGATCCAGGCCATCGCGCCTTTGGACACCATGTTGGCCAGCGTGGCCAGGCAGATCGCGGCAATCGCCGTGACCAAAGGCAAACCGCCGTCACCATGCAGGCGGGCCAGGGAGATCACGATGGCATCGACATCGGCCAAGCCGGACAGCGACGCGAGCGCGTAGACACCACCACTGCCCAGCCACTGCATGGCGGCGGGCGCCAGGACCGCCATGGCAGCCAGGTAAGCGCCAAAGCCCAAAGCCGTTCCCAGGTCAAACGTGGACATCATGGGCTCAATGGGTTGATCACCCGTTGCCTTGGACAGCTGGCGCCAGTGCCACAAGCCCAGGACCAGCAAGGTGCCCCCCGTCAGGACCAGCGGCACGCCCATGGCGGCCAACAGCGCTGGCTGGACCAGCGCCACCAGCACGGCCATGCGAAAGAACATCACCCCGCACGCCGCCAAGGCACCAGACACCGCCACCCCCGCCAACGCGGGGTTGAGCCGCGCGTAGCGTGACAAGGCCAAGGTGGTGGCCGTGGACGATGCCAGCCCGCCCAGAACGCCGGTCCACAACATGCCTCGCCGCGGGCCCGTGACGCGCATGGCGAAATGCCCAGCGAGCGACAAACCCGCGATCAACACCACCGCCCACCACAGCTTGTAAGGGTTCAAGGCTTGGTAAGGACCAAACCCGGCATCCGGCAGATTGGGCAGGATGACCACCGACAGCACCATCAACTGCAGGCCCGCCGTCAATTCGCGGTGCTCGATCAGGCGCAGCCAGCGGTGCAAGGTCGGCTTGAGGTTCAGCAACACGGCAACGACCACGGCACACGCCAATGCCAGGGCAACGGCCCCCCGTGCGGCCATGGCACCCAGGGCGATCGTCAGCAACATGGCCAGGGCGGTGGTGATGCTCAGGTCGCCCGACGAGGCCGAGGCCTGCCGGTAGGACACCGCCAACAGAATCGACACCCCGATGATGCCGGCCAGCAGGGGCCACGCGCCGAACTCGGCGGACAAGCTGGCCAGCAATCCCCCGAACAGGCCCGCCAGGGCAAAGGTTCGCAAACCTGCCACCCGCCCACCGTCGGTCAGCTCGCGGTCACGCCAGCCGCGCTCCAGGCCGATCACCAGCCCCGCGGCCAGAGCCCCGACCAGATTCAGCGCAGTGGGCAGGCTGGCCAGGGCGATGGACGACGCGGAGGTGCTCATGGCAAGCCGATCGTCAGCCTGGAAGCCTCGATCTGAGGTGCCCAGGCCCAATCGGCCAGCAGCGGCCCTTGCAACCTTTGCCGCAAGGTGTCCACATTGGCATCCTGCCCGATCATGCTCGGGTCGATGCGGTTGGCCACCCAACCAGCGAGGGTGAGCCCACGCGCCAGGATGGCCTCTTGCGTCAGCAAAGCATGGTTCAGGCAACCCAGGCGCACGCCCACCACCAGGATCACCGGCAAGCGCAACAGCACGGCCAGGTCTGCGCTGGTGGCCGATTGGCCTTGGGCCTCCTGCAAGGGCACGATGAAGCCCCCTGCCCCTTCCACCACCACCGCCTCGGCCTGCTGCCGCAGGGCATGAAAGCAAGCCGCGATGTGCTCGATGTCGATGCCCACGCCTTCTTCACGCGCCGCGATGTGCGGCGATGCCGCCTGATGCAGCAGATAGGGGTTGTCGTACAGCGCAGGCACCTGGACGGTCGATGCAGCACGCAGTGCCAGCACGTCCTCGTTGGCCCACTCGCCATGGATCAGCTCGGTTCCCGCGGCCACGGGCTTCATCCCGATCACGCGCGCATGACGTTGCCGCAAGGCATGCAACAAGGCACAGGAGACGCGGGTCTTGCCCACGCCCGTGTCGGTGCCGGTGACGAAAAACGCCGTCATGCCAGACGCTCCCCATGGCCTGAAGACAAGACGGCATCGCCTGACAAGGCCTGGTCCAGCGTGCGCAAGGTGCCCTCCACCAGATGCTGCATGTCGGCCTCGCTCAGCACATAAGGCGGCATGAAATACAGCGAGTTGCCAATGGGGCGCAACAGCAGGCCCTCGTTCAGCGCCAGGCGGTGAAAACGCGCTGCGAACGTGGCATCTGCCGTGTCGATGTCCCACGCCCAGATCATGCCGAGGTGGCGATGCGCCTTCACGCGCGGGTGCCGCGTCAAAGGCTCGGCCAGGGCCGACAAGCGGGCCGACAGCGCACGGTTGCGCACCAGCACGTCGTCGCGCTCAAAGGTGTCCAGCACGGCCAGAGCCGCGCGGCAAGCCAGTGCGTTGCCTGTGTAGGAATGCGAGTGCAGAAAGCCATGTGCTGTGCGATCGTCCCAGAAGGCGGCGTAGACCTCGTCCGTGGTCAGCACCACCGACAAAGGCAGCACGCCGCCCGTGAGGCCCTTGCTCAGGCAAATGAAGTCAGGGCGGATGGGCAAGCCATCAGCGCCCAAGGCCTGCTGGTGCGCGAACATGGTGCCGGTGCGCCCAAAGCCCACGGCGATTTCGTCACAGATCAAATGCACCTGGTGCTGGTCGCACAGGGCACGCGCTGCGCTCAGGTAGCTGGGCGAATACATGCCCATGCCCGCCGCGCCTTGAACCAAAGGCTCCAGAATCAAGGCGGCGATCGATGCGTGGTGTTCAGCCAGATGATCGGCCAAGGCTTGCACGCAAGTGGCGGTGTGCTGCGCCTGGCTCACGCCTGGCACCGCATGGCGCACATCGGGCGAGGGCAAGGTGGCGCTCAAGCGCAACAGCGGCGCGTAGGCTTCGCGGAACAAGGGGATGTCGGTGACAGACAAGGCCCCGGCGGTCTCACCGTGGTAGCCCCCCTGCAAGCCAATGAAGCGGTGCTTGCCCGGCAGCCCACGGTTGCGCCAACTGTGCGCGCTCATCTTGAGGGCGATCTCGGTGGCGCTGGCACCATCGCTGGCATAAAAGGCATGGCCCAGGCCGGTCAGCGCACCCAGTCGTTCAGACAGCGCCACCACGGGTTCATGGGTGAGGCCCGCCAGCATGGTGTGGTCCAGCTTGCCCAATTGGTCGGTGATCGCCTCGGTGATCGGTGCAAAGCCGTGGCCGAACAGATTGACCCACCAGGAACTGACCGCATCGAGGATGCGATGGCCTTGCTCGTCGATCAACCAGGGGCCCTCGCCACGCACGATGGCGCGCGGGGGAAACTCGTCCAGCGCCTTCATCTGCGTACAAGGGTGCCACACGGCCTGGCGACTGCGTTCGGCCAGGCTACGGGCCGTCAGTGGCGGCTTGGCCACTTCAGGCCTGCGGCCGGTAAACGCAACGGTCACCCGCCGCCCGCGACACGCTCACGGCACTCACCTGCGGGATGCGTGCACTCATCTGGTCGAAGATGAACACGCACAGGTTCTCGAGTGTGGGCGTGCCCAGGCCCGCCACCTCGTCCAGAAAGTGATGATCAAGCTGGCTGCGCACCTCGGCCAAGGCCGCGCGCAACACGGCCAGGTCCACCACCATGCCGGTGTCCGGCTGACGGGGCCCACGCACCGCCACCTCGGCGGTGTAGGTGTGCCCGTGGATGCGGCGGCTGCTCGCCGCCTCTTCAGGCGACACGTGGCGCTTGAGGGTGTGGGCGGCATCAAAGGTGAAGGTCTGGCTCAGTTCAAACATGCGATTCGTACCGATCAACGGATGCCCAAGGTCTTGTGGGTCTGCACGCTGAGCATCCAGCGCGGGTTGTCCAGGCACCATTGCACTGCCCATTGCATGGCGTCACGGCGGGCAACCGGTTGTGCGCTGTCCATGGCCTGCACACGGCGCTGCTCAAAATCCAGGGCTTCCATGGCTTTCAGGTCCGCCGTGCTGAACCCACTCTGGGGCACGACCACTTTAAGCTCGTGCCCGCTTTTTTGCACCAAGGTCGATCCCGCCTTGGGGCTCACGCAGATCCAGTCCAGGCCCGCTGGCGCGGCGATCGTGCCATTGGTCTCGACAGCGATCATGAAGCCTTGTGCGTGAAGCGCGTCGATCAACTCGGGATCAACCTGCAGCAATGGTTCACCGCCGGTCAGCACCACGAAGCGGCGGTCATCGGCCGCTTCGGGGCCAGCGGGCCAGAACGAGGCGATGCGCTCGGCCAATTGCGCGGCGCTCGCGAACTTGCCGCCGCCCAAGCCGTCGGTGCCCACGAATTCGGTGTCGCAGAACTGGCAAATGGCCTGCGCCCGGTCCGCCTCGCGGCCCGTCCACAGGTTGCAACCGGCAAAGCGGCAGAACACCGCCGGGCGCCCGGCATGCGTGCCCTCGCCCTGCAGGGTGTAGAACATTTCCTTGATGCTGTAGCTCATGGTCTCAACGCAATCCAGTCCACCAGACGGTCAGGCTCGACGCCAGCACCAAGGCGGCATACGTGGCCATGGCGCCGTCGCGCCCCAACACAATCAGTCCGGCCACCAACACCAGGGCATTGACCCCGGCCACCCAGGACACCTGGCGTGCAAAACCCGCCGGTTTGAGCGCACGCCACCACACCAGGCGGGCCAAAGCGGGTAAAAGCAAGGCCATGCCCAAGGCGGGCAGGAAAAAATTCACCATGTGGATCAAAGCATCCAGCAAGCTCATTGAACGCCTTCGCAACATCAAAAAACCCTCGATTTTATAATCCCCGGATATGACCGTCCTGACCCTGGGTTTGAACCACACCACCGCCGCTGTCGATTTGCGAGGCCGGTTCGCGTTCGCCGTCGACCAATTGGCCCCGGCGCTCCAGGTTTTGCACACCCGTTTGACCGGGGTGCCGCAGTCTTCGGCCCAACCAGAAGTGGCGCTGCTGTCCACCTGCAACCGCACCGAACTGTATTGCGCCTTGGGCGGCAACTGGGGCGGTCGCGCCAGCCATTTGCAGCACGCCGCCGTCGACTGGCTGGCCAACACCGGGGGCGTGGGCCACGACGAACTGCTGCGCCACACCTACGTGCTGGAAGGTGGCGCCGCCGCCCGCCACGCCTTCCGCGTCGCCAGCGGGCTCGACTCCATGGTGCTGGGCGAACCCCAGATCCTGGGCCAGATGAAGCAGGCCGTGCGCGAGGCCGATGCCGCAGGCACCCTGGGCACCACCCTGCACCAATTGTTCCAGCGCTCCTTCGCCGTGGCCAAGGAAGTGCGCACTTCAACGGAAATCGGCGCCCACTCCATCAGCATGGCCGCCGCCGCCGTGCGCCTGGCCAGCCAATTGTTCGAAGACCTGGGCAAAACCAAGATCCTGTTCGTGGGCGCCGGCGAAATGATCGAACTCACCGCCACGCACTTCGCCGGGCGCACCCCGCGCAGCATGGCCGTGGCCAACCGCACCCTGGAGCGCGGCGAAAAGCTCGCCAACCACCTGGGTGCCCAGGCCTTGCGCCTGGCCGACCTGCCCGATCGCCTGCACGAGTTCGACATCGTGGTCTCGTGCACCGCCAGCTCCTTGCCCATCATCGGCCTGGGCGCCGTCGAACGTGCCCTCAAAGCCCGCAAACGCCGCCCCATCTTCATGGTGGACCTGGCCGTGCCCCGCGACATCGAACCCGAAGTGGCCGAGCTGGACGACGTCTACCTGTACACCGTCGATGACCTGAGCGCCCTGGTGCAAACCGCCAGCGAGAAGCGCCTGGCCGCCGTCACCCAGGCCGAGGCCATCATCGAAACCGGCGTGCAAGGCTTTGTGCACTGGCTGGACCAGCGCACCACCGTGCCCCTGATCCAGGCCCTCAATTCACAGGCCGATGCCTGGCGTGCCGCTGAAATTGCCCGCGCCCGCAAGATGCTCGCCAAAGGCGAGGACATCGAAACCGTGCTCGACACACTTTCAAGAGGATTGACCCAGAAAATGCTGCATGGCGCCATGGCCGAACTGCACAGCGCCGACACCCAGCAACGGCCCCAAGTGGCCGCCTCGCTGGCGCGCCTCTTCTTGCGCGGCGACGTGAGCCCCCTCAAGAAAGACAAGCCGTGAGCGGCGGCCTAGCCCCCTCGCTCGCATCCTCCCTCGAACGCCTGGCACTTCGCCTTCGAGAGCTGGACGCCGCCCTGTCCGACCCGGCGGTCGCCGCTGACAACAAGCGCTACCGTGAGTTGTCACGCGAGCATTCGGAAGTCAGCAGCGTGTGCGACATGGCCCAGCGCCACGCCCAGCGCAGCGACGACCTGGCCACCGCCCGCCAGATGCTGATGGATTCCGCCAACGACGCCGACATGCGCGCCATGGCGCAAGAAGAAATCACCCAGGCCGAAGCCGACATCGCCCGGGTCGAAGCCGAGCTGCAAACCGCCCTGCTGCCCAAAGACCCCGACGACGCCCGCAACGCCTTCGTCGAAATCCGCGCGGGCACCGGAGGCGATGAATCGGCCCTGTTCGCAGGCGACCTGACCCGCATGTACACCCGCCACGCCGAACGCCAGGGCTGGCGCTGCGAAGTGATGTCCGCCAACGAATCCGACCTGGGCGGCTACAAGGAAATCGTCTTGCGCTTCGAGGGCACCGGCGTCTACGGCCAGCTCAAGTTCGAATCCGGCGGCCACCGCGTGCAGCGCGTGCCCGCCACCGAAACCCAAGGCCGCATCCACACCAGCGCCTGCACCGTGGCCGTGTTGCCCGAGCCCGACGAAGCCGAAGAGATCACCATCAACCCGGCGGACCTGCGCATCGACACCTACCGCGCCAGCGGCGCCGGCGGCCAGCACATCAACAAGACCGATTCGGCCGTGCGCGTCACGCACATCCCCACCGGCATCGTCGCCGAGTGCCAGGACGACCGCAGCCAGCACCGCAACAAGGCCAAAGCCCTGGCCGTGCTCAGCGCCCGCATCAACGACCGCGAACGCATTGAGCGCCAGGCCAAGGAAGCCGCCACCCGCAAAGGCCTGGTCGGCACCGGCGACCGCTCCGACCGCATCCGCACCTACAACTTCCCCCAGGGCCGCTTCACCGACCACCGCATCAACCTGACGCTCTACAAACTGCTGGCCATCATGGAAGGCGACCTGGACGACGTCATCGCGGCCCTGATCACCGCCCAAGCCGCCGAGCAACTGGCCGAGCTGGAAGCCGCCACCGGTGTCTGAGCTCCTGCCCACCATCACCGTGGCAGGTGCGCTCCAGCAAGCCCGCCAGCTGGGCGTGGACCGCCTGGATGCGCAGATCCTGCTGAGCACCGTCTTGCAGCGCCCGCGCAGTTGGCTCCTGGCCCACGACCAGGACGCCTTGCCACACGACCACGCCAACCAGTTCATGGCCTGGACTCAGCGCCGCGCCCAAGGCGAGCCCCTGGCCTACCTGCTGGGCGACAAAGAGTTCTACGGCCTGACCTTGCGCGTCAGCCCCGACGTGCTGATCCCCCGGCCCGACACCGAAACCCTGGTTGAATGGGCCCTGGCACTCATCCCCGCCAAGCCAGGCTTCAAGGTGCTGGACCTGGGCACCGGCAGTGGCGCCATCGCCCTGGCATTGCAGCACCAACGCCCCCATGCCCAAATCACCGCTGTGGACGCCAGCCCCGCCGCCCTGGCCATCGCTCAGGCCAACGCCCGGCAATTGGCCTTGCCGGTGGAAAACCTGCAGGGATCGTGGTTCGAACCTGTGGCCACACGCCAGTTCGACCTCATTGTCAGCAACCCACCTTACATTGCCGAAGACGACGAGCATCTGCAGGCATTGGGCTTTGAACCAAAGCAAGCACTCACATCCGGCCTTGACGGCCTGGACGACCTGCGCCTGATCATTTCAAAGGCCCCGCTGCACCTCAAGGCTGGCGGCTGGCTGCTATTGGAGCATGGCCACGACCAGGCCGCCGCCGTGTCTGGCCTGTTGCAGGCCCACGGATTCAGCCAAATCAACACCCGGATCGACCTCGGCGGTAACCCGCGGTGCACCGGCGGGAAGACTTAGCAAATTCACGTCACCTTGTAAATTGGTGGTA
The DNA here is from genome assembly GCF_030652515.1 of Aquabacterium sp. Classification (GTDB taxonomy): domain Bacteria; phylum Pseudomonadota; class Gammaproteobacteria; order Burkholderiales; family Burkholderiaceae_C; genus Aquabacterium. The sequence goes on from NZ_JAUSAR010000125.1 coordinate 12,462, forward strand.
CGAACGCTAACAACTCTATTCCCAAAAACCAGCCGGGCGGCGTAGCATCAAATCGTTCTTCAGGAGCTTTTGATGTTCCGCCTAACCGCCCCGCCCCGCCTTTTTCGCTGCCTTTTCACCGCCTGCACTTTGGCAGCTTCGGTTGCGCACGCGCAAATGGTGCCCCAGCCGCAGCATCTGCTGCGCTCGGCCACGGCGGTTGATCAAGGCAAGGGCCTGAGCTTGAACGGACAGCAGTTCTGGCCCCACTGGGAAGGCCGCATTGGCGTCGTCATGGACCGCGCCTACGACCCCCTCAAAGACTCTTTCGTGCTCGCGCAGCCCGTGCCTTCCAGCGGCCTGAGCCTGCGCAGCGCCCATGTCTTGTCTGATTATTACTTTTCGGGTGGCTTTCGCGCCACGGTCGGCCTGGTGCGTGGCTCGGTCACCCAGTCCTCCTGGTCTGACGGTAACGACGACACCATCGGCAGCGGCCTGAACCTGAGCCTCCAGCGCCTCGACAACCTGAACCTGGGCGACCCCAGAGGCCAGTCCCTCGATGGCGAAAACCGCACCCTGCCGTATGTGGGCGCCGGTTACGCCGCCAGCCTGGGCGCCCCCGGCAGCGAAAGCATGTGGCGTTTCAACGCCGATCTGGGCCTGATTTCGGTCAATTCCAGCAACATTGGCCGCATTTCCCGGGCGCTGCAAGGCGAAGCGGGGCTGGACGAAATCGTGCGCGACCTGCGCCTGCGCCCCGTCATCAAGGTCTCTGTCCGCTACGCGTTCTGAATTTCCCAAGGCCTGATATAAACAGGGCCTTGTTCCCAATTCAGCCAAGCGCAAATTCCCATGAGTGACGTTCAACAACGCATTGACTCCCTGGTCAAAGGCCACCGTGTGGTGCTGTTCATGAAAGGCACCGCCCAGTTCCCGCAATGCGGTTTTTCGGGGCGTGCCATCCAGATCCTCAAAGCCTGCGGTGTCACCGACCTGCAAACCGTCAACGTCCTGGAAGACGACGGCATCCGCCAAGGCATCAAGGACTACACCAACTGGCCCACCATCCCCCAGCTGTACGTGGGCGGTGAGTTCGTCGGTGGCTCCGACATCATGATGGAGATGTACCAGGCTGGCGAACTCCAACAGGTCTTGACCGCAGCCCAGTGAATCCAGCCAGCACACCTCGTCGGCTGATCATTGGCATCACCGGCGCCAGTGGTGCCGTCTATGGCGTGCGCTTGCTGGAGCGTGCCCGCGCTCTGGGTGTGCAAACCCACCTGGTCGCCACCCCCGCCGGCATCCTGAACGTGCACCATGAACTGGGCCTGGACCGGTCCACGCTGGAAGCCCTGGCCGACCAGGCCCACGCCCCCGGCGACATTGGCGCCTGCATTGCCAGCGGCAGTTTCAGCACCGACGCCATGGTCGTGGCCCCCTGCTCCATGAAGACACTGGCCGCCGTGGCCCATGGCCTGGGCGACAACCTGCTGACCCGCGCGGCGGATGTCACCCTGAAAGAGCGCCGTCGCCTGATCCTGATGGTGCGTGAAACGCCCTTCAACCTGGCCCATCTGCGCAACATGACCGCGGTGACCGAAATGGGCGGCATCATTTTTCCGCCTTTGCCCGCCTTCTACCACCGCCCACAAAGCATTGACGAGCTGGTCAATGACACCGTGGAGCGGGTCTTGAGCACCGCGGGCATCGCCTCGGCACAACCCCAGGAGTGGCGCGGCTTGTAACGCGTTGAGGGGTCTTGACCCACCCTCATTTTCCCGCATGATGGGAGTCCATTCATACCAGGAGGACCAACCCATGACCACCCACTTTTCGCGCAGGCATTGGCTGACCACCACAGCTACCATCCTGGGCAGCAGCCCGTTTTGGGCCCATGCTGCCGAGAAATCCGCCGCGCCCCGCTTCGAGTTGCCCGCCCTGCCCTGGGACGCCGCCGCGCTCGATCCCGTGATCTCGGCCAGCACCATCGGGCAGCACCACGGCAAGCACCACGCCGCTTATGTGAACAACCTGAACCGCTTGCTGCCCAGCTCCCCGCTGATGGATGCGAGCAGCCTGGTGGACGTTATCCAGCGCAGTGCCCGCAACGACGCTCAGCGGGCCATTTTCAACAACGCCGCTCAAGTCTGGAACCACACCTTTTACTGGCAAAGCCTGCGGCCCAAAGGCGGCGGCACACCGCCGTCTGAACTGGCCAAACGCATCGACGCCGATTTCGGCTCGCTGGCCGCACTGCGCGAAGCCACTTTGAGCGCCTCCACCGACCAATTCGGCGCGGGCTGGGTCTGGCTGGTGCTGGACAAGACGCAGAAGAAACTCGCCGTCGTCAAAACCGGCAACGCCGACACGCCCTTGACGCAAGAAAACCTGGTGCCCCTGGCCACCATCGACGTGTGGGAACACGCCTACTACCTGGACTACCAGTCACGCCGCAAGGACTATGCCGCCGCGGTGTTCGACAAACTGCTGAACTGGGATTTTGTGGCGGCCAATCTGGCGAAAGCCTGAGCCCGCCCGCTTCTTGCTCGCTCGATCAGGGGCGGAAGGCCACGATCTGTGGCTGCACATCAGGCAGCCTCCACTGGCGCACGGCCGCGAAAACCGCGTTGGGGTATTCCGGTCGGCCCCGGCTGCCGTTGTAGCGGCCCAGGGCCAGGTACAAGTTGCCCCGCTCGCGGTCCAGGTAGTGGCGCAGGATGATGCAGCCAAAACGCAGATTGGTCTGCATGTGGAACAAGCTGGCCGGATCACCCGTGCCGATCAGTCGTGACCAGAACGGCATGATCTGCATGTAGCCCCGCGCGCCCACCGACGAGATCGCGTATTTGCGGAAACCGCTTTCCACCTGGATCAGGCCCAGCACCAGTGAAGGGTCCAGGCCCGCGCGCTTGGATTCGTACCAGACCGTTTGCAAGAACTCGCGGCGCAACTGCTCGTCGGGCTTGCGCTTCTTCAGGCGCAGGCCCGCTGCATCGGCCCAGCGGTCGAACTCGTATTTTTGCGTTTGATCCGCAAACACCAGCATGGGCGGCGCGGATTGGGCCGCAGCGGCCGACAGGGCCGTGCGCACAGCATCAGCCAGCGGCTCTTCGGCTTGGGCACCGGCCCAGGCGGCATGGGCCAGCATCAGCGATGCCACGCTTGCCCAACCCCACCGCATCAGCACCGAACAACCACCTGACTTCATCCCATCACACCTTCACTCGCGCCTTGACCCAGGCCGCCACTTCGGTCACGGCCACTTTGGTCGCTTCCTTGTCCTGACGCCCCTGGTACTCGGCAATGCCATCCTTGAGGCCCTTGTCGCCCAGCACCACGCGGTGCGGCACGCCGATCAGCTCCCAGTCCGCGAACATCGCGCCAGGGCGCTCACCACGGTCGTCCAGGATCACGTCGATGCCCGAGGCCGCCAGGTCATCGTGCAACTGGTCAGCGGCCGCCTTGACATCGGCTGAGCGGTCATAGCCGATCGGGCAGATCACCACGGTGAATGGCGCGATCGAATCGGGCCAGATGATGCCGCGCTCATCGTGCTTTTGCTCGATGGCCGCGCCCAGAATGCGGGTCACGCCGATGCCGTAGCAACCCATCTCGAAATGCTTGGGGCGGCCGTCCTCATCCAGGAACGTGGCGTTCATGGCCTTGGAGTACTTGGTGCCCAGGTAGAACACGTGGCCCACCTCGATGCCGCGCTGGATGGCCAGCACGCCTTTGCCATCTGGGCTCGGGTCGCCTTCGACCACGTTGCGCAGGTCGGCCACCAGGTCAGGCTCGGGCAGGTCACGGCCCCAGTTCACGCCCTTCAGGTGAAAGCCTTCTTCGTTGGCGCCGCACACAAAATCAGCCATGTTGGCCACGGTGCGGTCGGCCACCACCTTGACCGGCTTGGCCAGCTTGACCGGGCCCAGGTAGCCGGGCTTGCAGTCGAAGTGCTCGATGATTTCTTTCTCGGTGGCAAAGCGGTGACCGGCCTTCAAGCCCGTCACCTGCCCGCTCGCATCGGTCAGCTCGATCTTGCCAGCCTTGACTTCGTTCAGCTCATGGTCGCCGCGCACCAGCAGCAACCAGACGGTGGATTGGACGATCTCGCCCGCTTCATTGGTCTCGTCGGTGGCCAGCACCAGTGACTTGACGGTCTGGCTCAGCGGCAAGCCCAGCAAAGCGGCCACATCCGGGCAGGTGCTCTTGCCAGGGGTGGCGATTTTTTCCAATGCCACCGACGCGGCAGCGCGCGACGCGATCAGCGGCACACCTTCGGCCAGCTCGATGTTGGCCGCGTAGTCGCTGCTTGGGCAATACACGATGGCGTCCTCGCCCGTGTCGGCGATGACCTGGAACTCGTGCGAACGATCGCCCCCAATGGCGCCGGTATCGGCGGCCACTGCGCGGTATTGAAGACCGAGTCGGTCGAAGATGCGGCTGTAGGCGGCAAACATGATGTCGTAGCTTTTACCAGCAGAGGCGACATCCCGATCGAAGGAATAAGCGTCCTTCATCGTGAATTCGCGGCCGCGCATCACGCCAAAACGGGGGCGGCGCTCGTCGCGGAACTTGGTCTGCACATGGTAGAAGTTCTTGGGCAACTGGCGGTAACTGCGCAGCTCTTGCCGGGCGATGTCCGTGACAACTTCCTCAGATGTCGGCTGGATGATGAAGTCGCGGCCATGCCGATCCTTCACGCGCAGCAACTCGGGGCCCATCTTGTCGAAGCGGCCCGTCTCTTGCCACAGCTCGGCGGGTTGCACCACCGGCATCAACAGCTCGACCGCACCAGCGCGGGTCATTTCTTCACGGATGATGCCCTCGACCTTGCGGATGGTGCGCAGCCCCATGGGCATGTAGTTGTACAGGCCGGCGCCCAGTTTCTTGATGAACCCGCCGCGCATCATCAGCTTGTGGCTGACGATCTCTGCATCGGCCGGGGCTTCTTTAAGTGTGGAAATGAAGAACTGGGAAGCTTGCATGGGTATGAAAAATGCACCGTTGTGTGAGGACTCGCGCTTGCGTTTCAACCGAGCGATGCAATAATGAAATCAGTTGAAAAATTCGGAGTTGATTATGCTCGACCGTGAAGGCTTTCGCCCCAACGTCGGCATCATCCTGCTCAATCATCGGAACCAGGTTTTTTGGGGCAAGCGCATCCGCACCCATTCCTGGCAGTTTCCGCAAGGCGGCATCAAGCATGGCGAGTCGCCTGAGCAGGCGATGTTTCGCGAGCTCCACGAAGAAGTGGGCTTGCTGCCCGACCATGTCCGCATCGTGGCCCGCACCCGCGATTGGCTGCGCTATGAGGTGCCCAATCACTTCATCCGCAAGGATGCACGCGGCCACTACAAAGGCCAAAAGCAGATCTGGTTCTTGTTGCAGCTCATGGGCCGCGACACGGACATGAACCTGCGCGCCTCAAACCACCCAGAGTTTGACGCCTGGCGTTGGCACGACTACTGGATCCCGCTGGAAACGGTGATCGAGTTCAAGCGTGATGTCTACCAATTGGCCTTGTCCGAATTGGCGCGCTTCCTGCCCAAACCACAAGGGCAGCAACCCAACCGCTACCTGCGGGCCAACATGCGCGGCACCCATCGGCTCGATGACATGCACTCGGACATGCACCCAGACATGGAGGGATCAGAAGGCCCTGACCAAGTGGCCGGGCAGGATGTGACCATCATCGTCAACGGCACGCACCGCTGAACCCAAGCCCCAGACAGGTGCTTGAGCCAGATTGGCCTCAAGCACCCGGGCTCCATCAACCGACTCAGTCGACTTCAGTCTTGCTGGCGCACTCGGCGTCAGACGGGTTCACATCGCAACGGGCACGCTTGACGATGTTCAGGCCGCGCTTGTTGTAGATGCCCTGGTTGGCAATCTCAATGCGGGCTTCGCGGAACATCTGCACATACTTGGGGATGTTTTCGGGAGGCAGGTCAACCCACATGTTGGCAGGCACACCCTTCTCGGCCACCGCGATGAAGTGCAAGGCGCGGTCAAACTGAGTCACCCAATACTGGCGCGACTTCTCGCCAAAGCCCTCAGGGAACTTGGTCTTGTTGAGCACGATCTGCACGGTCGGGATCAGGATGGGCAAGCGGCCAATGCCACCGGTGGTGCCAATGCCCTTGTACAACTCGAAGGGCTTGAAGGCCACCGCCGGCAGGGTCACCATGTCGACCGAACCATTGTTGAACTTGGGGCCGATGTTGGTCACGTCGGCCGACACGGGCTGGGCGCCGATGCGCTGGATCATCACACCCTGCGCTTTATCGTAGTCAAAGGCCGCGATCTTTTTACCGGACAGGGCTTCGACCGAATTGATCTTGCGGTCGCGAACGATGGGGTAGGCCGCGCCCAGGGGGAACAGGCCGCCGACCTCGTAGTTGCCCTCCACCATCAGCTTGGCAGCCTGAGGCAGGCTGAACACCTGGATGACCTTGCGCACCACTTCGTAGCTGGACTTGATGTCGATCTTGCCGTTGCGCACGATGGTGGTGGCGCCAATGCTGTCAAGGGCGCCGGAAATGGCGTTGAACGGACGGGTGCGCAAAGTGGTGGCAATCACGGCATCACATTGGCCTGAACGGAACTCTTCAATCGCCACGCGTTCATCGACGTAGTTTTTGACTTCCATTTCGACGCCGTGCTTTTGCATCGCCACGAGATAGTCCACCGCTGACGACGTCACGTCACCCGACTTGCCTGCCACGTCCCACACGCAGATCTGGGATTTGGCCATCACCGGGGTGGCCACGCAACCTGCCACTGCCAACACTGCAGCAGCCTTCGACCATGATTTCATCTTCATCTGAGTCCTTTGATTTCCTGACATTGATGTCTCCACTCTTTGTGGACATTCGCACCACCAAATGGTTCCGCCATTGTTCTTCAATAACAGCGAGGCCCTGATTCAACGCGGAATTGACGCTCAACACAGACAGGGGGAACCCCTAGCCCCAACTTAATGGGGGATTGTTCAGACCAGGACCAGGTTGTCGCGGTGAATCATTTCGGGTTCGCCGGTGAAGCCCAGCAGGGCCTCGAATTCGCTGGAAGGCTTGCGCGCGATGCGGCGGGCCTCGCTGCTGGCATAGTTGGCCAGGCCGCGCGCAACATCCTGACCCTTGGCATTTCGGACGGCAATGACGTCCCCACGGTGGAACTCACCCACCACTTCGGTCATGCCAATGGGCAGCAGGCTCTTGCCTTCATCGCGCAGTTTGACCACGGCGCCATCGTCGATGACCACAGCACCACGCAGTTGCAGGTGGTCGGCCAACCATTGCTTGCGCGCAGCGACTTTGGCCGTGGTGGCCACAAACAGCGTGCCGATGGATTCACCTTGCGACAAGCGCACCAGCACATCGGTCTCACGCCCCCAGGCCACCACCGTGTTCGCACCACTGCCCGCCGCGCGCTTGGCGGCCAGCACCTTGGTGATCATGCCGCCGCGCCCAATGCTGGAACCAGCACCACCGGCCATCTGCTCCAACGCCGGGTCGCCCGCCGTGGCCACGTCGATGAAACGCGCGTTGGCATCCTTGCGCGGATCGGCGCTGTACAGGCCCTTCTGGTCGGTCAGGATGACCAGGGCGTCAGCCTCGACCAGGTTGGCCACCAGGGCGCCCAGGGTGTCGTTGTCGCCGAACTTGCGTTCGTCGGTCACGACGGTATCGTTCTCGTTGATGACGGGAACAACCTTGTGCGACAGCAGGGTCAGCAAGGTGGAGCGGGCATTGAGGTAGCGCTCGCGGTCGGCCAGGTCAGCGTGCGTGAGCAGCACTTGCGCACTGCCCAGGCCATGCTCGCTGAGCTTGGTCTCGTACATCTGGGCCAGGCCCATCTGGCCGACGGCAGCGGCGGCCTGCAGTTCGTGCAACTCTTTAGGGCGGGTGGCCCAGCCCAGGCGCTTCATGCCCTCGGCGATGGCACCGCTGGACACCATGATGACCTCGCGCCCGTCTTGCGCCAGGGCGGCCAACTGGCGGCACCAGGTGCCGATGGCTTCGGCGTCAATGCCCCGGCCTTCGTTGGTCACCAGGCTGGAGCCCACCTTGACCACGATGCGGCGGGCGTTTTTCAGGACGTCATTCATGGTTCAAGGCGCGATGAGATGAAGCTGGATCAGCGGAAACGGGGGTCGTCAACGTCGGGCACGTAGGCTTCGGGGGCCTCGGCGGCTTTCTTGGCGGCGGCCTTTTTGGCTGGCGCCTTCTTGGCCACCACTTTTTTAGCCGCAGCTTTTTTGGCTGCCGCTTTCTTGGCGGGCGCGGCTTTTTCAGCAGCGCCCTTTTTCGCCGCTGCTTTCTTGGCCGTGGCCTTCTTGGCTGGCGCCTTCTTCACGGGCACCAAGGACTCCAGATCGGGCAAGTCCATGGCCTCGTGGGCAGCAGGCGCGGGAACCAGCGGCGCATCCTCTTCGGTGAAGTCGAAACGGATGTCGCGGTCTTCGTGGTGCTCTTGCAGGCTGGCCACGAACTCGTAGATCTTCAAGGCCAGGTGCTCGCAACCCTCGTGGCTCAAGGCCGAGATCTCGAAGACCGGGCCCTTCCATTTGTAGCGCTTGACGAAGTCGGCCACGCGCTGGGCTCGCTCTTCGGGCGGCACCACGTCCAGCTTGTTGAGCACCATCCAGCGCGGCTTGTCGGCCAGCGCCTTGTCGTACTTCTTCAACTCGTTGACGATGGCCTTGGCCTGTTTGACCGGGTCCACCTCATCATCAAAGGGAGCCATGTCCACCACGTGCAGCAGCACGCGCGTGCGCTGCAAATGGCGCAGGAACAGGTGGCCCAGGCCAGCGCCTTCGGACGCCCCTTCGATCAGGCCAGGGATGTCGGCCATGACGAAGCTCTTTTCGGGGCCCACGCGCACGACGCCCAGGTTGGGGTGCAGCGTGGTGAAGGGGTAGTCGGCGATCTTGGGGCGGGCGTTGGACACCGCCGTGATCAGCGTGGACTTGCCCGCGTTGGGCATGCCCAGCAGGCCAACGTCGGCCAGCACGCGCAGCTCCAGCTTGACCTTCAGGCCCTCGCCAGGCCAGCCGGGCGTCTTCTTTTTAGGCGCGCGGTTGGTGGCGGTTTTGAAGCGCAGGTTGCCAAAGCCGCCATCACCGCCCTTGCACAGCAGGTAGATCTCGCCGTGCTCGATCATCTCCTTGATGACCTCGCCGGTTTCGAAGTTGCGGATGATGGTGCCCACGGGCATGCGCAGGGTGATGTCGGGGCCAGCGGCGCCGAAGCAGTCCGCGCCACGGCCTTGTTCGCCGTTGCGGGCGAAGTGCTTGCGGGCGTAGCGGTAATCGATCAGCGTGTTGATGTTGCGGTCGGCCTGCACGTAGATGTGCCCGCCACGCCCGCCATCGCCGCCATCGGGGCCACCAAAGGGGATGAACTTCTCACGACGAAAACTCGCGGCACCGCTGCCGCCATCGCCTGCGGCCACTTCAATCGTGGCTTCATCGACAAATCTCATGGGGCGGGTGTCCTTGTGTGTGCCGTCGCGACCGGTTCAAACCCGGTGATTATCGACATGGTTGCCAGCCGCCTTGGCCGCTGGCGAGAAAAACGCAAAAGCCCCGGCGAGCCGGGGCCTTTTTTTGAAAGCCAATCAGCAGCAGGCCCTTGAGGGCCCAACCGCTGAAGTGACGATCAGACCGGGGTCACGACCACCGTCTTGCGGTTCAAAGAACCCTTGACGGTGAAAGACACGGTGCCGTCGACCAGTGCGAACAGGGTGTGATCGCGGCCCATGCCGACGTTGGTACCTGCATGGAAGCGGGTGCCACGTTGGCGGACAATGATCGAACCTGCCGACACGAGCTGGCTACCGAAAGCCTTGACGCCGAGCATTTTTGGTTGGGAGTCGCGGCCGTTCCGCGTGGAACCGCCGCCTTTTTTCTGTGCCATGGATCTGCTCCTTGGTGGTTAAGCGTTCACGGAGCTGATTTGCAGCTCAGTGTAGTTCTGACGATGGCCTTGGCGCTTTTGATAGTGCTTACGACGACGCATCTTGAAGATGCGCACTTTGTCGTGACGGCCTTGCGAGAGAACAGTTGCTTTGACGGTTGCGCCAGCCACCAAGGGCGTGCCGATCTTCATTTCAGCGCCGATTCCGACTGCCAAAACTTGGTCGATCACGATCTCTTGGCCAACGTCCGCAGTAATCTGTTCTACTTTGATCTTTTCGCCAGCAGCAACTTTGTATTGCTTGCCGCCGGTTTTTATGACCGCGTACATAGGGAGACCTTTCAAATATCTGATGCCCGCTTGTCAAACAGCATCTCAAACAGGGTCGCGGCGATCAGATCAGGAAAAATCC
>NZ_JAUSAR010000142.1 GCF_030652515.1 Aquabacterium sp.
CCATCGCCCGCAAGGGCCTGAAGGCCCTTTTTGCGCCTGTTTTATGGCTGGCCGTGCTGGCCGCATGGTTCGTCTCAGAGCTAGGGCAGGCCCGCGATCATGCAGTTATGGCCTCAAATTGAATTTTGCAAGGCCGACTAAAGACGGTCTCGACCACCGGGGACAGGGCATCCACCCCGGTGGGTTTGATTCAACCGTTTGACGAACACTCTGCAATATCAACCCACTGCGCTTCGATCAAATGAGCCAAACGCATCGGCGCGATTAGCACCGCTGCATTCACGGCGCCTGCCGCCGGTAGGACCACTTCGAACCGCTTCAACGACACGTCCGCGAACACGCGCAACGGTTGCGGCAAGCCAAACGGGCACACCCCACCCACCGGGTGGCTGGTCCACTGCACCACCTCCTCGGCATTCAGCATCTTGCCCTTGCTGCCAAAGTGTTCCTTGAAGCGCCGGTTGTCCAGGCGGCAATCACCGCCCATCACCAGCAGGATCACCTCGTCCTTCAGCCACAGTGATAGCGTCTTGGCGATCTGCGCGGGCGCCACGCCGTGCACGCGGGCCGCGTCCAGCACGGTGGCGGTGGGCTCTGGCGTTTGCAGGATGGTGATGTCGGGCGCGTGTTGATTGAGGAAGGCTTGGACGGATTGCAGGCTCATGCGCGCATTGTGGCCCGCCGGGCAATGCCGAGACCGATGGCCCAACTGGTGCGCTCAAGGAGCGCTTGGCTGTGCTTTGGAAGTGCTGCGAGCAGGTATTCAACAAGGTGCGGACAGTGGGCAAGCTATTGCACGGTGTTGAACTTGCGCCTCTGCTTAAATGCGCAATTCGCGTAAAACCTCTGGGTGGGCGACAGCCACACGAAGCAGCATTTTGGCTGCTCCAGTGGGAGATCTGCGACCTTGCTCCCAGTCTTGAAGCGTGCGAGCCGACACGCCAAGCAACAAGGCGAATGCTTGCTGAGAAAGGCCCATTTTTGCTCTTGCTTCGGCGGCTTCGGGTAGCTTGACCTGAGTGGTGCGTGCGGCTTCGCCGCGTTTCATCTGCTGAACTGACTCAAGCAGATCGCGTTGGAATTTTTCCATTTCAGATGGCATCTTCGACTCCTTGCTTCAACTCCCCCAAAAATGACGTGGGGAGGTTGTCGAATTTGGCTTTTTTATAGACGATCAAAAGCCAAACGATTTCGGTGCTCGCGTTGAAATACACCACTCTGGCTCCCCCGCGTTTACCTTGCCCTGCAGAACTCCAACGAACCTTTCGACAGCCACCGCTGCCTCGGATAACGTCACCTGCCTCAGGATTGGCGGCGATCCAATTGATGAACTCAACGCGCTCGACTTCCGACCAGACTTCGCTGGCATAGCGCTGGAAGATAGCGGTTTCAGCAACTGTTCTCACAGACGAATTGTACGGCATTGCCGTATTTTTGCAAGTACTGCTGCGCCACATCCACCCATTCCGCCTCAACCAATTGCGCCAAGGCTCATGCGTGCATTGTGGCCAACACTACCTTTGCACTTGACGCTTCGTACTGATTAACGTACGCTTTTCAGCCTAGGAGTTCATCATGCAAACACTGACTGCCAGCGAAGCCCGCGCGAACCTCTATCGCCTGATGGATGAAACGGCGGAGTCACACCAGCCCATCACCATCACTGGCAAGCGCCATGACGTGGTGCTTCTGGCGGCAGAAGATTGGCAGGCCATTCAGGAAACCCTCCATCTGCTCTCGGTGCCGGGCATGCGCGAGTCCATCAAAGAAGGCATGGCCGAATCTGTCGAAGACAGCGCCAAGGAGCTTGACTGGTGAGTTGGGAAGTCGTCTACGCCAAGCACGCGCAAAAGGACGCTCAGAAGCTGGTTGCCAGTGGCCTGAAGGCCAAAACCCAAGAGTTGTTGGCCGTCATCAAAGAGAACCCCTTTCAAAATGCGCCGCCGTACGAGAAGCTGGTGGGCGATCTAACGGGAGCCTACTCGCGGCGGATCAACATTCAGCATCGCCTCGTGTACGAAGTGTTTCAAGATCAGAAAACCGTGAGAGTTCTCCGCATGTGGTCGCACTATGAGTGAATCTCAAAAAATGCAAGTGGGCGATGCCAGCCCCAGTGAAGTCATGCGTGATGCGCCGCGTATTTTGGAAGCCCTGCGCGCAGACATTCAAAAAGGTGCAGACAGTGGGCAAGGTGTTGCGGCCGAGACAGTCTTTGCTGAAGTCCGCGAACGCATCGCACAAGTAGGCTCTGCCCAATCTGGCGGGCGATAAAGCCGAACTTGGTGGGCTTCAGCTCATCAGATCAATGCTGCGCCGCTTGGCAGGCCTCAGCCGTTGGTGCTGGCATGGCCGAAGCCGGCAACCCAAACACATGGTCAAACCCCAGGTTGAACAAGAAGGTGTAGACCATGAAGAACACCATCAGCCCCAGGTCGTACACAAACGCATCCCATAGGCTCAGCCCCAACAGCACGGCGAACAGCGGCACCAGCAGCAGCACCAGGCCCAGCTCAAAGCCCAAGGCGTGCGCCGCGCGGCGCAGCAGCCCGCGGCCCTTCTTGGCCTGCCGCGCCTCCCAATACTCGAACGCCGAGTTGTAGACCAGGTTCCACACCAGCGCGATGGCCGACGATGCCAGCGCCGCCATGCCGGCGTACACGAACGAATCGCGCGTTGAGATGAGCGCCAGCAGCGTGCTGCTCATGCAGATGGCGATCAGCTCGAAAAGGGTGACATAAACCAGCTTGCGCTTGAGTCCTTGCATATCAGGGTGCCTGTGATCGGATCGTGGCCGACTGTGGTGAGGCCTCGAATGTATATCTCTGTTTCTGAAGATAAAAGTTAGAATGTTTCAGAAAAATTGATAGACCAGGCCAGCATGAAGACCGGATTTGACAGCGACAACGTGAACCTCTTCCTGGCTGTGCTGGACCAGGGCTCTTTCTCGGCCGCCGCGCGCACGCTGGGCCGCGTGCCTTCGGCCGTGAGCATGGCCATTGCCCAGCTGGAGGCCGAGCTGGACCTGGTCTTGTTTGACCGCACGGGCCGCGAGCCCACGGCCACCGAAGCGGCCAAGGCGCTGGAGCCCGCCGCGCGGCAACTGGCCCATCAACTGCGCATGTTGCAGGGCCACGCCTTGTCATTGCACCGGGGGCTGGAGCGGCGCCTGAGCATGGCCATCGCGCCCGAGTTGCTGACCGCTGCGTGGCAGGCGCCGCTGGCGGTGCTGGCGCAGGAGTTCCCCGCGCTGGAGGTCGAGATCCTGACCGCGCCGCAGGCCGATGCCTTGCAGATGCTGCACAGCGGCTGTGCGCAACTGGCCCTGGTGTTCGAGCGCACGGCCATTGACGAGAAGGAGGGCTTCCAGGAGTTCAGCAGCGAAACCCTCACCGCCGTGATCGCGCCGCCTTTGCTGGCCACACTGGGCGCTGCCAACAAACGCCTGCGCCCGGCCGACTTGCTTGATCTGCGCCAGGTGGTGGTGGTGGGCCGCGACGAGGAGCAGGTGGACCCGCGCCTGCTGCTGTCCCGCCAGGTTTGGCGCACCGACAATCCGCAGACGGCGCTGAGCCTGGTGCAGTCGGGCCTGGGTTGGGCTTACCTGCCGCGCTCGCTGACCACGCCGCACATGGGGCCGAGCACGCTGGTGGAGATTGGCTTTGCCAACATGTCGAATCAGGTGCGCCTGTGGGCCGACGTGGTGTGGATCAAGGAGCGGCCGCTGGGTCTGGGCGCGCAGCGTTACATTGAGCTGATGCGCCAGGCCCATCCGCGGCCTTGAGCTGAACCGGCACCATCCCATCCCACCAAACACCACCATGACCACCAACCCATTCACCCCACCAAGCGCGCCAGTGGCCGACGTGTACGCCGCCGACGAGATTCGATACGTTGGCTTCTGGCCCAGAGTTGGCGCCGCACTGATCGACTCCATCCTCATCCTCCTGGTCACAAGCCCATTGCTGGTGGCCATTTACGGCTTGGCTTACTTTGAGCAGGATGCGGAGGCCAGTTTCATCAGGGGCCCCGCCGATTTCATCATTTCCTGGTTTTTGCCCGCGCTGATTTCCATCGCGTTCTGGCTGCGCAAGCAGGCCACCCCCGGAAAGATGGCGATCTCAGCGAAAGTGGTGGATGCCAAAACAGGGGGCACGCTGTCGGTCGGGCAGTCATTACTGCGGTATCTGGGCTACTTCGTGGCGCTGCTGCCCCTTGGGCTGGGCATCTTGTGGGTGGCATTTGATGCGCGCAAACAGGGCTGGCATGACAAGCTGGCGGGCACGGTGGTGATCAAGCGCTGACATCCCGGCCGCCGGAGGTGCCAAGCTAGGGGTTGTCAGCCCAATTCTTGAAATGACAGACTGATCGGCCCAAGCATCCACAGGGGGATTCAAATGCCATCGCATCTCAAATCGACTGCCGTCGGGCTGGCCTGCCTCGTCTGCAGCGTCGCTCACGCCAACCTGATCACCAACGGCAGCTTTGAATCCGGCACGTTCGCGCCACAAGGCAGCCAGACGATGACGCTCAATCCTGGCGCGACCAGCATCTCTGGATGGCAGATCGTCAATGACTCGTTGGCCTGGATCGGCGTGGGCGATCCGTGGGGGCTGGACGCGCAAGATGGCAGTTTTTTTCTGGACCTGTCTGACTATGCCGCGGGTGCGCCGTTCAGCGGCGTGCAGCAAACCGTGCTGACCACGCCGGGCTACGAGTACACCGTTGAGTTTTACCTCGGCAGTTCTAACCGTTGGGGGCGGCCATCCGCTTTGACGGTGAGCGCTGCGGGGCAGTCCTTCAACTTCGCGAGCCCCACCACAGGCACGAACAACGACTGGCAACTGTTTTCGTTCGACTTTGTGGCCAGCGCTTCAGCGACCACGATCTCGTTCGTCGGCTCTTCGGGCGTGAACTACATCGGGCTGGACAACGTCAGCGCCACCTTGACCGCCGTGCCCGAGCCCATGTCATCGGTGCTTGTGCTGGCGGGTGTGGCGGTGCTTTGCGCCCATCAGCGCAAGCGGCGTTAAGCGAGAGGCGGCGCGGTCATTGCTTGCGCCTGGGGTTGGCAGAGCCACGACGCTGTGTCTTGGTGCTTTGGCCAACATGACGAGCTGTTTTTGCAGCAGGAGCAAGCGATGACTCAAGACATTCAAAGTGCGCCCACTGAAGAAACCATCAAGAGCCTGGATGGGCTCAACATCTTCGTGCGCTCATGGAGCCCGGCCACGGCTCCGCGCGCCGTGGTCGTCATTTGCCATGGCGTCAACTCACACGGGGGCCAATACCTGTGGGCGGCAGAACAGTTTGTGGACCACGGCTTTGCGGTTTACTGGCTGGACCTGCGTGGCCGGGGAAAATCAGAGGGCGAACGCTTTTACGTTGAAGACATTGCCGAATACGTGGGCGACTTGGCCGCCACGGTGAACCTGGCCAAATCGCGTGAACCGGGCTTGCCCGTCTTCTTGCTGGGCCACAGCGCGGGTGGCGTGGTGTCGTGCACCTACACCTTGGACTACCAGGCCGAACTGGCCGGCTTGATCTGCGAGAGCTTTGCCTTCAAGGTGCCCGCGCCCGATTTTGCGCTGGGCATCATCAAGGGCGTGAGCCATGTGGCGCCGCACTTGCCCGTGCTCAAACTCAAGAACGAGGACTTCTCGCGCGAGCCAGCCGCCGTGCAGGCCTTGAACAGCGATCCCCTGATCCACAACGAGATCCAACCGGCGGCGACGGTGGCCGCGTTGGTGCGGGCCGATGAGCGCCTTGAAAAGGAGTTTCCGCTGATCACCTTGCCAGTGTTCATCCTTCATGGCACGGTGGACAAGGCCACGGTGCCCGCTGGCAGCCAGTTTTTCTATGGCACGGTGGGCGCCAATGACAAGACGCTGCGGCTGTACGAAGGCCACTTCCATGACCTGCTCAATGACACGGGCAAGGAGGCGGTCATGGCCGACATCCAGGGCTGGATTGATCAGCGCTTGCCGGTGAGTTCTTAAGCGGCGGCGGGCGGTGCGGGCCGCGTGCACAACCACAGGCCCACGACCACAAACGTGCCGTACACGCCCCACCTCAGCCAATCGGGGATGGGCAGAAACCACAGCATGATGGCGCTGCACGACATCATGAAACAGGCCAGCCATTTGGCCTTGGTGGGCACGGCGCCATGCTCACGCCAGTGAATGATGGGTGGGCCGTAGGTGGGGTGGTTCAGCAAGCGCGCTTCAAGCGCGGGCCACCCTTTGCCAGCGGCCCAGGCCGCGGCCAGAACGAAAGGCACCGTGGGCATCACCGGCAGGAACGCGCCAATCACGCCCAGGGCCAGGCACAGCACCGCCAGCCCTCGCCATAGCCACCGGCGTGTCTCAATCAGCAAAGAGGTCTCCAAAATCGGCCTGCATGGCCAAAGTCTACCTCTGTGGCGTCTTAGACTAAGCCCATGTCCCTGTCCCACGCCTTGATGACCTCCCTGCTTGAGAAATCCTCGTCCGGCTACGACCTGGCCCGGCGCTTCGACAAGTCGATCGGATTTTTCTGGCACGCCACCCACCAGCAGATCTACCGCGAGCTGGCCCGCATGGAAAAGGCAGGCTGGATCGCTTCTGAAGCGGCGCCCGATGGGGGCAAAACGCGCAAGCGCATCTACCGCGTGCTGAGCGATGGCCAGCAGGAGTTGCAACGTTGGGCGCGTGAGCCCGCCGCGCCCATGGACATGCGTGACGAGTTGATGGTGCGCCTGCGCGCCGATGCCGTCGTGGGGCCTTTGGGATTGGACATCGAGCTGGAGCGCCGGCTGGCTTTGCATCAGGCCAAGCTGCAGGCCTACCGCGCCATCGAGCAGCGCGATTTTGGGGCGGACAAGCAGCCCCTGTCGCGCGAGGCGCAGATCCAGCACATGATTTTGAAGACCGGGATCATGTACGAGGAAAGCTGGATCACCTGGTCGCGAGAGGCGATCGCCGTCCTGCGGTTAACCGCCTGATCCGCGCCAGCTGGCGATGCAAGGCCAGCTCACCTTGCGCTGTTTGGTCTGAAAAATGCTTGATTTTGGACAGCTCGGTTGTAGGATCAATCTTGATTTGGGACAGGGCTGGCCAGGCGGCATTGGGAGGACCCATGAAAATTTTCTCGGATCCGGTGAATGCGGTTTACCGGGCGCTTTCATCAAAGTACGCAGGCATCACGCTGGGTGGCCTGATGAAGAACGCGCAAGCCATTGAAGATGAAATCAAGGACATCGTCTACGCAGGCATTTTGAATTACTTTTCAGAATTCTCCAGTTTCCGGATGGCTGGGAATCATGAATTTTTCTTCAATGGGCAGTTGTATTTGATTTCTTTTCAGAATCTTTCCACGGAGCCCAGGCTTGAGATATGCATCCTTGACGTCAGGAAATCGGCGATCAATCTTTGTTCAACGGGCGTGAAGGAGTTCAATGGTGCTGGCTTTTACAGCGGCTTTGAGCTGCAAACGGCTTCAGCCCTAAAACATCACGTTGAACCCATTGCTGATGCAGTTCAAAAAATTTACAAGGCGGCCTATGCGTGGTTGGAAACAGAAATGTTCCGGCTCATCAAGGAGGTGGAAAAAGGGTTTGTCGGCGCGCTTTATCAATACTTGCAAACCATTCTTCAGCCGGAAGGCAAGGCAGATTTGGCAAAAGACATCTGGTTTTCAGTTTTCTCGGACAAGGTGGGGTTTTATGCGCTTGACGGAAAATCGCTTGATAAAATATTGTCCATCTTGAAGGAAAGAAAATATCGGTCCGAAAAAAGCCCCGCGACTCACCTGCTGGGGCTGATCGGGCTTGAAATGCCATCCAAGAAGTCTCTGTCCATGAATGCCATCACCAGAAATGAATACTGTGAATATTCACTTTTGAAAGCGGCCTACGTTTCGGACATGAGTGATATTTTCAAGACCGAAGAGCAGATGACCAAAGGGGGCGCCTATGCCATTTGCCCTCTTGGCTCCGTAGGCGATCAGCAGTTGGTAGCTGCATTCCCATCGACATTGAAGAGTGTGTTGAAGCCGATTTTTGAAAAAAACGAGCCGAATTTCAGAGAGGTTTATAAAAAAGAAGCCAAAGCTCTTTTAAAACACGTCAAGCACATCCAGGCCAGTTACCGGCGGGTAGACTCTGCTGAATACGCAGGGATCGTTGGTAACTTGGCGGGATCATTTTTCAAGCAATACTTTTCTTGATTCTCAGGCAGCTGCGACTACGCCAAAGCGGGCCGGCTGGTGGCAGCGCCACGCGCGATGCGCAGCCCGACCAGGCTGGCTGAGGCAATGCCCAGCACCAGCACGAACGACGCACCGTAGAAGATGCCGCTGGGGTGCCCGTGGTCCAGCATGGCGCCAAAGATGGGGGCTGCCACGGCAAAGCCCAGATCCAGCCCTGAGTAAACAGTGCCGTAGACGCGGCCGGTGGCGCCTGGGGGCGATGCGCGCTTGATCAGCATGTCACGCGAGGGGCCGGCCAGGCCGGTGCCAAAACCGGCCAATGCGGTTGCACCCACGGCGATGTAGGGCGGCAGCCAGCCCGTGGCGGTCAACAGCAGTAGCACGGCGGCCACGCTCATGGCGGCGGCGATGGTGCGTTCCAGCCGCGCCACCCGGGCCACCAAAAAGCCCCCCAACACCATGCCTGCCGCGCCGAACAGCATGTAGCCGGTGACCACGAAGGCGGTGGTCGACACTGGCAGGCCATACATGCTGCCCAGGGCTGGGCTGGCGAAGCTCTGGATGGCGCTGAGCGCGGCCGTGGTCCAGAAGAAAAATGAGAAGCACAGCCACACCGAGGGCAGCTTCAAAAAGGCCATGGGGTGTTCGCTGGCGACTTGCTGTGTGGAGGTGGCCTTGTGTTCATGGCCCCAGCTGCCTTGGCGGTCGTCGATGGCATCGCGGTTGAGCAGCAGCAGTGCCAGCACGCCCAGGCCGATCAAGGCTGTGCCCAGGTAGGCGGTGCGCCAGTCGCCCGCCCAGGTGCTGATGCCGATGAGGAACACAGGCGCCAAGGCCCAGCCCAGGTTGCCAGAGATGCCGTGGATGGAAAAGGCATGGCCCAGGCGAGGTGCGGACACGCGCTTGTTGAGGATGGTGAAATCGGCTGGGTGGAAGGGGGCGTTGCCCAGGCCAGCCAGGGCGGACGCCAGCATCAGGCCGTGGTAACTGTGCGCCGTGGCGGCCGCCAGCGACGCCGCCACAAAGCAAGCCAGGGCGGCCAACAGCACGGGGCGCGCGCCCACGCGGTCTACCAGAAAACCGGCCAGCGCCTGGCCCACGCCAGAGATGACGAAGAACAGGGTGACCAGCAAGCCCAGCTCGGAGTAGTTCAGGCCGAAATCCCGGATGAACAGGGGGAACAGCGGCGGCAGCAGCATGTGGTGGAAATGCGAGGTGCCGTGGGCCAGGCCGATGAGGCCGATGGTCCGGAAATCCTGGGTCGGATTGGGGGTGGTCGTGCTGCTCATGCCCAATTTTACGGGAGGGCACAAAACCGGTGCTTGCTTGGGTCATGCCGCGCAGCACCGGTTCCGTGAAGCATCACCTCATCAAGCCGCCACGCTGAGCGTGGCGCCCGCGCTCTGCGATGAAGCCGCGTTGCTGGCCGCCTTGGCGTATTCCTTCAGCACCATGTCGCTGGTGCCGATCTTCTTGTCGCCATCGGTGGCGGCGGCCTTCAACAGGTTCTGAATGGCGTTCTTCATCTCGCCAGCGGCCCGTTCCTGTTCAGACACGGTGCCGTCTTCATTGGTGTCCAAGGGGTCAATGTCGGTGGATGACGAGCCGCCCGATGCTGGCGGTGGCCCGCCTGCGCCTTTCGGGCCGCCCTCGCCATTGCGCGCTTGCGCGAACGCCATGGTGGAAGAGGGCTCGGGCATGAGGCTTTTCATGCCGGCCTCCATCTCGGACGAATCCAGGCTGCCGTCGCCATTGCTGTCCATCTTGGTCAGCGCATCGGCCGCCGTGGTGGTGCTGCTGGTGCCGGTGTGCTTGGCGATGTCGTCGAGCATGCTTTGCAGCTCGGTGGCATCGACGCCCCCACTGCCATCGCTGTCGACTTTGTTGAACATCTCTTGTTGCCGTGAGGCGCGAGAGGTGCTCATGGCGGACCAGGCGCTTGCGCTGCTGCTGACCCCGCTGATGCTGCTCATGGTGAATCCTTTACTGATAGGTTGAGGTGATTGGATTCTTGGGCGACGATGTCTTCGCAGCATTGCTGCTGTGTACCAGGCTTGGTACACAGCGCCCCGTAGCCGATGAACAGTGGGGCATTTGCACGCTTGTTGAAGCGCTTTGCAGGGTGGTGTGGCCCTAAAGTACTTTTTGGAACCCACCGCCATGAACCAAACTCACCACATCCTGGTTGTTGACGACGACGAGGGCATCACCTCACTGCTGTGCGATTACCTGGCCAACTTTGGCTTTGTGACGCACTCGGCAGGTGATGGCACGGCCATGCGCCGCCAATTGGACGAGCACCACATCGACCTCATCGTGCTGGACCTGCAATTGCCCGGTGTGGATGGGCTGGCCCTGGCCAATGAACTGCGCAGCAAGTCACGGATCCCCATCGTGATGCTGACGGCGCGCGGCAACCCCATCGACCGGGTGATTGGCCTGGAAATGGGCGCCGACGACTACATGAGCAAGCCCTTTGAGCCGCGCGAGCTGGTGGCGCGCATCCACACCGTGCTGCGCCGCGCGAAAGGCGGGCAAGACGACGTCGCAGCGAACGTGGCCAGCGATTTCATCCGCTTTGATGGCTGGGAGTTGCACCGCAGCGAACGGCGCCTGACTTCGCCCAAGGGCCTGGTGGTGCCGCTCTCCAATGCCGAGTTCCAACTGCTGTCCACCTTTCTGAAAACGCCCCGGCGTTTGTTCACCCGCGATCAGTTGATGGCGCAGGCGCGCGGCCGGTCCATGGATTCGGTGGAGCGCAGCATCGATCTGCTGGTCTCACGCCTGCGGCAGAAGCTGGACGACAACCCGCGCGATCCGACCATGATCAAGACCGTGCGTGGCGAAGGCTATGTGTTCAATGTGCAGACGGTGCAAGGGCAGGTGTCATGGGCCGGGCACTGATGGCGGCCAGGCGCCTGATGCCCGCCACCTTGTTTGGCCGGCTGGCCCTGCTGTTGCTGGTGACCGCCTTGATCAGCCATGTGCTGGCCTTGACGATGATGTTCGAGTTGCGGCCGATGCCGCCACGCCATCACCCCGATGACGTGGGCGGTCCCCCGCCAATGATGCACCTGGGCTTGCTGCTGGACATCGCCATCCGCCTGGCCGCCGTGGCCCTGGCCGCGTGGGTGGGCGCCAGTTGGGTGTCGCAGCCCATCAAGCGTTTGGCCCAGGCTGCGCTGGAGTTGGGCCATGACATCGG
Source organism: Aquabacterium sp. (assembly GCF_030652515.1). Lineage (GTDB taxonomy): Bacteria > Pseudomonadota > Gammaproteobacteria > Burkholderiales > Burkholderiaceae_C > Aquabacterium. The sequence goes on from NZ_JAUSAR010000142.1 coordinate 11,390, forward strand.
CCGCCCGCCCTTGCAGATGCAAGGCCCCAAGGAGTGCCGCGAAGCCACCCAGGTGTTCAACCAGATGCAGGCGCAGATCCAGCAGCAGCTGAGCGACCGTGACCGATTCGTGGCCGCGGTGTCGCACGATCTGCGCACGCCATTGACCCGTTTGCGCCTGCGGGCCGAGGGCATCGAACACCCCGAACAGCGGCGCAAGTTTCAGCAAGACATCGTCGAGATGGACGAGATGATCCGCTCTACGCTGGACTATTTGCGTGGCTCCGCCGACCCGGAGGCTTGGGTGCTGCTGGACATCGATGCGCTGGCGGACAGCATCCGCGAAGACCATGCGGCTGGTGGCCACGAGGTGACCGTGGTGGGATCGGCTGCGCCACTCCTGGCCCAGGCTTCGGCCTTGCGCCGCTGCCTGGTCAACCTGGTGGAAAACGCCATCCGCTATGGCGAATGCGCTCAGATCAGGCTGGTCGACACGCCAGACAGCCTGCGCATCGAGGTGCACGACCGGGGCCCTGGCTTGCCCGAAGGCGAGTTGAACAAGGTGATGGCGCCGTTTTACCGGGTGGAGGGCTCGCGCAACCGCCAGCACGGCGGGGTGGGGCTGGGCTTGTCGATCGCGCATGACATCGCGCGGCACCATCAGGGCCAGTTGCAGCTCAGCAATGCCGCCGCCGGGGGGCTGGTGGCCCGCCTGAGCTTGCCCCGCGTCGCCAAGCCTGGGTGACCTCGCCGGGCGCGTACACTTCGCGCCAGTGACTTGATGGGCGAACTGATGCTTTATTCCGTGCGTATGCTTTTGATGTTTGTGCACTTTCTGGTGTCGGGCGTTCTGGGCATGCTGATCGGTGTATGCAGGCCATTCAACCCGGACAACAGCCGCTTGTGCGCGCGCATCTATTCGGTGCCGGCCTTGCGCATCCTGGGCCTGAAGCTGGAGATGGATGCCCAGGGCTTGATGCAGCACCAGCGCTCGTGCGTGATCGTGGCCAACCACCAGTCCAACTACGACCTGTTCGTGCTGGGCAGCCTGGTGCCCGAGCGCACCGTGACCATCGGCAAAAAGAGCCTGAAGTGGGTACCGCTGTTTGGCCAGATCTACTGGCTGGCGGGCAATGTGCTGATCAACCGCGCCAATGCAGAGCAGGCCAAGCAGGCCATGCTGACCACCACCGAGACCCTGCAGCACAAGGACACCTCGATCTGGGTGTTCGCCGAGGGCACGCGCAACTTGGGCAAGGGCTTGCTGCCTTTCAAAAAGGGCGCCTTCCAGATGGCGATCAATGCGGGCGTGCCCATCATCCCGCTGTGCGCCAGCAACTACAAGAACCACATGAACCTGAACCGCTGGCACAGTGGCACGGTGAAGGTGCGCTCGCTGCCGCCCATCCCGACCGCGGGGCTGAGCCTGGACGACATGCCCGCGCTGATCGAGCGTTGCCGTGCGCAGATGCAAGAATGCATCCAGAACATGGACCGCGAGATCGCAGCCGCAGATGATGCGAATTTGAAAGCAAGAGGCGGAGTGCGCGGCCAGCACTGAGCGCGAATACTGAGGCCTTCTGACCAACGATGGGGTGTTGTCATGGGGGATGAAGCGCGCTGGGCCGCTGTGCTGGCCAAGGATCAACAGCTGGATGGCGAGTTCGTGTTCGCGGTGAAGACCACCGGCATTTACTGCCGACCTTCGTGCCCGGCCCGGCCGGCCAAGCGGCAGAACGTTGAATTTTTTGACACCACGGTGCAGGCCGCCAGTGCTGGCTATCGGGCCTGCAAGCGTTGCAAGCCCGATGGGATGTCGCAAGCGCATGCACGCCAGGAGTTGGTGCTGCAGGCTTGCCAGGCCATCGAGCAAAGCGAATCGGGTTTGTCGCTGGACGACTTGGCCACCGAGGTGGGCCTGAGCCCGCACCACTTTCACCGCATTTTCAAAGCGGCCACGGGGCTGACACCCAAGCAGTACCAAAAGGCGGTGCAGGCCAAGCGGGTGACCACGGCCTTGAAGGACGCTTCATCCGTGACCGAGGCTTTGTACGACGCGGGTTTCAGCTCCTCCGGGCGGTTTTACGAGGATGCCGGTGCGAACCTGGGCATGTCGCCCAGCAGCTTCCGGCAAGGCGGTGCGGGCGAGCGGATTCGGCACACGATCGAGCCTTGTTCATTGGGATTGATGTTGGTGGCTGCCACGCAGCGCGGCATCTGCGCCATCGAGTTTGCCGACACCGAGGAAGCGTTGCTGGGGCGCCTGCAAGCGCGCTTTCCAAAGGCGGTTTTCGAAGCAGGCGACCTGGCGTTCAAGCAATGGGTCGCTCAGATCCTGCGCTATCTGGATCAACCCACCGGCTCGTTGGATTTACCGCTGGATGTGCAGGGCACCGTGTTCCAGCGGCGTGTGTGGAAGGCGCTGCAGGACATCCCTTGCGGCCAGACCTTGAGCTACACCGAGCTGGCCCAACGCCTGGGCCAGCCAACAGCGGTGCGGGCTGTGGCCTCGGCCTGCGCCAACAACGACATCGCCGTGGCCATTCCCTGCCACCGCGTGGTGCGCACGGGTGGCGCGTTGGCAGGCTACCGCTGGGGCCTGGCGCGCAAGGCCGAGTTGCTGCGCCGGGAAGGTGGCGAGTCTTGAGCACGGCACTGCAGGCGCGCGTGGCGGCGCTGGATTGGGAGCGGATTCACATGGCGCTGGAGCAGCGCGGCTTCGCCACGACCGGGCCGCTGCTGACCGCGGATGAGTGCACGGCTTTGGCTGATAGCTATGACCACGAAGCGCTGTTCCGCAGCCGTGTGGTCATGGGCCGCCATGGTTTTGGCCGGGGCGAATACCAATACTTTGACTACCCCTTGCCCGAGGTGATCGCCACCTTGCGTGAAAGCTTGTACCCACCGCTGGTGCACGTGGCCAACCACTGGAACGAGGTCATGGGCCTTACGACGCGTTTCCCCAAGGATTTGTCGTCGATGCTGGCGCGCTGCCATGAGGCGGGCCAGATCCGGCCCGCGCCCTTGATCCTGAAGTACGAGGCAGGCGACTACAACTGCCTGCACCAGGACTTGTATGGCGAGCATGTGTTCCCTCTGCAGGTGGCCTTTTTGCTGTCGCGGCCGGGCGAGGATTTTGAGGGTGGTGAGTTTGTGCTGGTGGAGCAAAGGCCGCGCATGCAGAGCCGCCCCCACGTGGTGCCTTTGGTGCAAGGGGAGGGTGTGATCTTCGCGGTGCACCACCGGCCCGTGCAGGGCACACGCGGCAGCTACCGCGTCAACCTGCGGCATGGCGTGAGTGAATTGACCTCAGGCCAGCGGTTCACCATCGGGGTGATTTTTCATGACGCGACTTGAGTGCGTGATCCCCTTGCCGGGCAACTACCGGCATGCCGATGTGCTGGCCTTCCATGGGCGCGATGCGCAGTCCACGGCGGAGCTTGTGCATGGCCAGTGCATCCACAAGGGCATCGTGCTGCAGGGTTGTGCGGCCGTGGTCGAGATCGGACTGGATGACGCTGAGGCGCGATGCAGTCTGTTGATCGATGGGCCCGCTGCCACCGCTTCAATGGCGGACTTTGATGCCCTGGCCAGGCGTTTGCTGGGCTTGCGCATGGACGTGGCGGCGTTCGAGTCCTGCCATGGCGAGCACCCCGAGCTGGGCGCGCTGATCCTGGCCCAAAGCGGCCTGCGCGTGCCCATGGCCGCCACGCCTTTTGAAGCCCTGACCTGGGCCGTGACCGGGCAGCAGATCAACGTGGGCGTGGCGTCTCAACTTCGCCGCAGGTTGATCCTGCTGGGCGGCCGACAGCATTCAAGCGGCTTGTGGTGCCATCCGGATGCGCAGGGCGTGGCACAGCTCAATGAAGCGCAACTGCGAGAGGCCAAATTCTCGGTGGCCAAGACGCAGACCATCCTGGCCATCAGCCGTTTGGCCAGTGGGGGCCAGCTGCCTTTGGATGACTGGATGGCCGTGCCACTGGCCGTGCCCGCCATGGAGGCTGCGCTGTTGGCCATCAAGGGCGTGGGGCCCTGGACCGTCAACTACACCCTGCTGCGGGGCTTTGGCCACGCGGACGGATCGCTGCATGGCGATGTGGCGGTGCGCAATGCCTTGCAGCGCGTACTGGCGCAGGCCGACAAAGTGTCTGCCGCGCAGGCTGAGGCCTGGCTCAGGCAGTTCGCGCCCTGGCGCTCGCTGGTGGCGGCGCACCTGTGGGCTTCACTTCGCTTTGCGGAAGGTTAGGTTGTGGCGGGTATCTGGCCCACCTGCCGTGGGCTTGAGCGCCTGGACGCCATGAAAACGCAGGCGCGATGGGCCGCCCCAGACCAGCACGTCGCCATCATGAAGCGGCAGTGTGCGCAGGGGCTCTGATCGTTTCAGTCCGCCTAGCTGAAAGGTGGCTGCTGCGCCAATGGACACCGACACGATGGGCTGCCCAAGGTCTTGCTCATCCCGGTCCTGATGAAGGCCCAGCGAAGCGCCGCTGGCATAGCGGTTGACCAGGCACGCGTCGGGCTCGAAATGCCCAAACCCTGCGGTGGCTGCAGCCTTCTGTGCCAAGGCCATGAAGCTGTCCGGCATGGCGGGCCAGGGGCGATCGGTCAGTGGGTCGGTGCGGCTGTATTGGTAGCCCGAGCTTGACGATGTCCAGCCCCAAGGGCCGCAGTTGGTCATGGCCACCGACATGCGCTTGCCGCCCCCCACCTGCATGTGGCGGAAGGCCGTCTGGGCTGCGATCAGGTCGATCTGCGTCAGCAGGGCGGCAGTGTCAATGAACGCAGGCAGCAAAAAGAAGCCCTCGGCCAGCTCGATGCAAGGGGCCTCGGGTTCAAACAGGGATGATGGCGGCCTCATGACCGCACAGTTTACGGGGGGCTGGGCCTGTTACTGAAAGCCGTCAAGCGGCATGTTTTCAGTGCGGCGCTCTTTGCGCTTTTCCCATTCGTCGCGGACGCTGGGGTTGGCAGCCGCCTTGGGCGCTTCATCTTGAGACCGGTACCGCCACAAGGTGGTCAGCACCGATGCCGCCAACAGCAAGATGGCACTGCACATGCTGGGGCCGCTGAACCCAAAAATGGGTATCAGGGCTGCGCCAACCAGGGCGTAGATGAAGGGCAATAGTTTGTACAGCGATTCCGGGATCCACATGTCCGTTGCCACGACTGGCCCATTGGTAACAATGTGTTCATGTTCTCAGAACCAGGCAGGCATGGGGGATGTGGAACCCCCTCATGCACAGGGGCGGCGCGAATTTCCAGAACATTAACGTGGGTATGTCACGTTTCAAACGGGGTTCAAACGGTCGCGCAAGTCGGTCAAGGTGGTGCGCAAGGACATCAACTCAGGAGAGGTCATGTCCAACTGGCATGCCACGGCCGGGGGAATGGACTGGGCCTGTTCTTTCAGCGATCGGCCTGATGCGGTCAAGGTGATGCGCACACGGCGCTCGTCCTCCTGATCGCGCTGGCGTTGCACCAGGCCTGCCGCTTCCAGCCGTTTGAGCAAGGGCGTGAGGGTGCCCGAATCCAACTGCAGGCGTTTGCCCAGGTCATTGACGGTGAGGTCGGCGTGCTCCCACAGCACCATCATCACCAGGTACTGCGGGTAGGTCAGCCCCAGGGGCGCCAGCAGCGGCTTGTAGAGCTTGGTCATGGCCAGCGATGCCGAGTACAAGGCAAAGCAAAGCTGGCGATCGAGGCTCAGCAGGTCGTTTGATGGGCTGGTGGGGGTGGCATCTGGCATGACGCTATGGTAGCGAGCAAGCCTAAGCCGCGTCGGGATTGAGCTTTTCGATGGATTCGCTCAGTTCCATCCAACGGTGTTCCAGGGCCTCGACCTGGTCGCTGACGATTTTGAGGCGCTTGCCCTGGTCGGCACGGGCTGCGGCTGACAGCTTGGCGTCACCCAGTGCCGTGGTGAGGTCGTCGCGCTCGGTGGTCAAGGTGGCCATTTGCTGCTCGACCTTCTTGAGGTCGTTTTTCAGGGGTTTAGCCTGTTCCAGCAGTTTCTGGCGGGCGGCTTGGTGGGCCTTGCGTTCGTCGCCCGACGACTCTTTGGCCGCAGCCTTGATCTGCTGTTGCTTGGCAGCCTGCTTGCCTTGGTCGCGCGCCTTCTTGGCGGCTTGGGCTACTTGCTTGCTTTGCTCTTGCAGCCACTTCTGGTAGTCGTCCAGGTCGCCGTCAAAAGGTTGGACACCGCCATGCGTGACCAGCCAGAACTCGTCGCAAACCTCGCGCAGCAGGGCGCGGTCGTGGCTGACGAGCATGACGGTGCCTTCAAAGCCGTTGAGCGCCATGCTCAAGGCTTCGCGGGTGGTCAGGTCCAAATGGTTGGTGGGTTCATCGAGCAGCAGCAGGTTGGGGCGCTGCCACACGACCAGGGCCAGCACCAGGCGGGCTTTTTCGCCACCGCTCATCAGGCCGACGGGCTGGTTGACCATGTCGCCGGTGAAGCGGAAGCTGCCCAGGAAGTCGCGCAACTCTTGTTCGCGGCCTTGGGGGCCCAGGGTGCGGGCCAGGCGCACCATGTGCTCCAGCGGGCCTTCGTCCAGGCGCAGCACGTCCAGCTCTTGCTGGGCGAAGTAGCCGATGCTCAGGCCCTTGCCCTCGGTCACAGTGCCGGAGATGGGTGGCTGCATGTGGGCCAGTGTTTTGACCAGCGTGGACTTGCCCTGGCCGTTGGCGCCCAGGATGCCGATGCGTTGGCCGGGCATGACCGAGCGGTTGATGTCGTGCACGATGACCGTGTCCTGGCCTTCCTCGGAGCGGTAGCCGCAAACCAGGTCGGACATGGCCAGCATGGGGTTGGGCAGGCTTTGCGGTTCGCGGAACTCGAAGTCGAAATCGGCGGCGCTGAGCACCGGGGCGATCTTTTCCATGCGCTCCAGGGCCTTGACGCGGCTTTGCGCCTGCTTGGCTTTGGAGGCTTTGGCCTTGAAGCGCGCGATGAACTTGCTCAAATGCGCGATGCGGTCTTGCTGCTTGGAGAAGGCGGCGGTTTGCTGGCTCATGCGTTCGGCGCGCATGAACTCAAATGCGGTGTAGCCGCCGGTGTAGCGGGTGAGCTTGGCCTCGTCCAGGTGCAGGGTGACCTTGGTGATGGCGTCCAGGAATTCGCGATCGTGGCTGATGACGATCATCGTGCCTTCGTACTTTTGCAGCCAAGCCTCCAGCCAGACAAGTGCGTCCAAGTCCAAGTGGTTGGTGGGCTCGTCAAGCAGCAGCAGTTGCGAAGGGCACATCAGCGCTCGGGCCAATTGCAGGCGCATGCGCCAGCCGCCGGAGAAGCTGTTGACGGGGGCTTCTAACTGTTCCACTGCGAAGCCCAGGCCCAGCAGCAGGGCTTGGGCGCGGGCGGGGGCGTCGAAGTGGCCGACTTCGGCCAGCAGGGCGTGCGCCTCGGCCATGGCGTTGCCATCTTCGGCTTGCTCGGCGCGGTCCAGCTCTTCACGGGCCTGCATCAGGCGTGCGTCGCCTTGCAGCACGTATTCGGTGGCCGGGTCTTCGGTTTCCGGCATGTTCTGGGCCACTTCGGCCAGGCCGCCGGGCTTCAACCACGATGCGGGAATTTCCACGTCGCCAGCATCGGGCTGCAGGCGGCCTGCCAGCAGAGAGAACAGGGAGGATTTGCCTGCGCCGTTGCGGCCGATCAATCCCACTTTTTCGCCAGGGTGCAGGGTGGCACTGGCCTGCTGCAAAACAGCTTTGGTGCCACGCAGCAGGGAGATATTCTTGATGACGATCATGGAAGCGGAGACTCAGGTTCGGGACGGGGATGGCGGCGGGAGTGTAGCAAGCGCGCTTTTTGGGGGAGCGCGAGGCGGGGATGAGGCGCAGGCTGGCAGGGCTCCTATGGTGGCGGTCCACCGCTTCGCGGCGGACTGCTCTGCGGTGCTCGCCCGGGGCGGGGATCGTCCGAAACTCGCCTTCGGCTCAAACAACGGACGATCCTTTTTCCGCCCCGGGCTGCGCTCCTCGACGCCCCCGAAGTCGCCCTGCCAGCCTGCGCCTCATCCCTGATCGCCTCGCTGGTGGCGTGGCACGAAGGATTGGTGGCGTGTCATCAGCCTGTGCGATGGCCGCAGGGACCATGCCACACCACCAGCGGGGCGAAACAAGGGCTGGGGCGGTATCCGGCGGGGCGCCTGGGTGGGTGCTGAGACGCACAGGGCCGAGGTGGGCGCGCGGTAGCGCGCATCGTCATCTGACTGGCCGTGGCTGTTTGAGTGCAGCGGCCGCAGGCCGCGAAACGAGTTCCACGGCCCCACCTCGGCCAGAGCATCGAAGGCAGTCACGCCAAAGGCGGGACCACCCACCTGAAGCCCTGACGGATACCGCCCCAGCCCTCGCCCCGCGCTACCAGCAAAAGCGCACTAGCTTTTGCTGACCACCACAGGCGCAGCAGCAGGCACCCAGGACCCGCCCAGCGCACGGATCAAACCAACGGTGGATGTGGCCCAGGAACCACGCAACTGAACAGCCTGACGCTCAATCGCCAGCAGGCTGCGCTGCGTGTCAATCAAGGTCAGATAACTGTCCTCACCAGCGCGGTAACGCTTGTCGGCCAACTCGGCCGAACGGCGTGCCGACACCACGGCGGCATCCAGCGCCTCGGTCTGGCTGCGCACGGCCGACAGGGTGGACAGCTTGTCCTCCACATCACCAAAAGCACCCAGCACGGTCTGGCGGTAGCTGGCCACCGATTCTTCCAACGAGGCTTCGGCTCGCGTGATGTTGGCTTTGTTGCGCCCGCCGTCGAACAACGGCATCGACAGCACCGCGTTGACCAGCCAGGTCCGGGCATTCCACTTGAACAGGTCGGACAGCTCGTAAGAAGCGTAGCCACCATCGGCGGTCAGGTTCAAGGCGGGGAAGATGGCGGAACGTGCCAGGCCAACGCGGGCGTTGGATGCCATCATTTGCGCTTGGGCCGCAGCCACGTCAGGCCGACGCTCCAGCAGCGCCGAGGGCAGGCCAGCGGGCACCGGGGGCACGACAGATTCAGCAGTCAAAGGTGCCGAAGGTGCGGTGAACACGGCGGGTGCCTGGCCCAACAGCAAGGCCAGCGCGTGCTCAACCTGGGCGCGGGTGCCCTTCAAACCACGGGACTCGGCCAAGGTGGTGTTGTACTCCGTGCGGGCGCGGGCCGTGTCGAACTCGGAGATGTCGCCGGACTTGTAGCGCTTTTCGGTCAACTGCAGGTTCTCGTTGCGCAGGCCGAGGGTGCGGTCCAGCAGGGCCACTTCGGCATCCAGTGTCCGCAGTTGAAAATACGTTTGCGCGACATCGGCTTGCAAGGCCAGCAGCACCGAGCGGTAAGCCGCTTCGGTGGCGGCCGCGTCAAAGCTGGCGGCGTTGACGCTGTTGGTCACGCGCTGAAACAGGTCCACCTCGTAGCTGGCCGTGAGGCCGGAGCGCCAGGCCGTGGCTGGGCCGGGTGAGGTGCCCGCTGGCAAACCCTGGTCCACCGCGCTGGACTTTTGTCGCCCCACGCCAAAGTTGACGCCGACCTGGGGCAGGCGGTCGGCCTGGCTGCTGCTCAAGGCCGCGCGCGCCGCTTTGACGCGTGCGGCTGCTGCGGCCAGGTTGGGGTTGGCCGCGATCGCCTGTTCCTGCAACTGGTTCAGGGCAGGGTCGTTGAAGGCCAGCCACCATTGGCCGCGTGCTTGTGCTTCAGCAGGCTCGGCCGCTTTCCATTGGCCTGGCGGTGCGGAGATCGCGGCATCGGGCGCACCTTCCTTGAAGCTGGCGGGCACGTCGATTTTGGCTTGTGGTGGCGTGGGCGCGGTAGCGCAACCGGCCAGCACCAGCACGGCCAGCAAGGGCGCCAGGGTCAGGCTGGTTCGCATCATGTTGTTTTGGGGATTCATGATCAATGGGCCTCCAGGGGCAGTGCTGCCAAGGGCGCGGGGCGCGGCTTTTCAAAGCGTTGGGCCAGCATGCGCAGCAGCACGTAGAACACGGGGGTCAGGAACAGGCCGAAGAGCGTCACGCCCAGCATGCCGGCGAACACGGCCACGCCCATGGCATGGCGCATCTCAGCGCCCGCACCGGTCGAGAACACCAGCGGCACCACGCCCATGATGAAAGCGATCGAGGTCATCAAGATGGGGCGCAGGCGCAAGCGGCTGGCCTCCAACGCGGCTTCGACGATGCTGCGGCCTTGGTGCTCCAGCTCGCGGGCGAACTCGACGATCAGGATGGCGTTCTTGGACGCCAGCCCGACCAGCACGAACAGCGCGATCTGTGTGAACACGTTGTTGTCGCCATGCGTGATGTAGACGCCTGCCAGCGCGCACAGGATGGACATGGGCACGATCAGGATCACGGCCAGCGGCAGCGTCCAGCTTTCGTACTGGGCGGCCAGCACCAGGAAGACCAACAGCACGCACAGCGGGAACACGTAGACCATGGTGTTGCCGGCCAGGATCTCCTGGTAGGTCAGGTCAGTCCACTCGATGGCCACGCCCTTGGGGAGGGTCTCTTTGGCGATCTGCTCCATGATGGCTTGCGCCTGGCCAGACGACACGCCAGGGGCGGGGCCACCGTTGATGTCGGCTGCCACGTAGGCGTTGTAGCGCTGCACGCGGTCGGGGCCATACGAGTCAGACACGGTCATCAGGCTGCCCAGGGGCACCATCTGGCCGGTGTTGCTGCGCGTCTTGAGCTGCGAGATGCCTTCGGCATTGGCGCGGAAAGGCGCATCGGCTTGAACCACGACCTGGAAGGTGCGCCCGAACTTGTTGAAGTCATTGACGTACAGCGAACCCAGGTTGATCTGCATCGTGTCGAAGATGCTGCCCAGTGGCACGCCCAGTTGTTTGGCCTTGGTGCGGTCCACGTCGGCGAACAACTGCGGCACGTTGATCTGATAGCTGCTGAACACGCCCGCCAGTTGCGGCGTTTGCCAGGCCTTCATCTGCAGGGCCATCACGCCTTTGTACAGCTCGTCGTAACCCACGTTGCCGCGGTCTTCCACGAACAGCTTGAAGCCGCCGATGGTGCCCAGGCCGTTCACCGACGGCGGCGGAAAGACCATGATGAAAGCGTCTTGAATGGCGCCCAGGCGTTTGTTGACCTCGGCGGCGATCTCGTTGCCAGACAGGCCAGGGCCCTTGCGCTTGGCGAAGTCGTCCAGCGTGTAGAACACGATGCCGGCGTTGGGCGCGTTGGTGAAGCCGTTGATCGACAGGCCGGGGAAGGCGACCGAATCGCTCACACCAGGCACCGACTTGGCGATGTCCGACATGCGGCGGATCACGGCGTCGGTGCGGTCCAGCGAGGCGGCGTCAGGCAGTTGGGCAAAGCCCACCAGGTATTGCTTGTCTTGCGCAGGCACGAAGCCACTGGGCACGGCCTTGAACACGAAGAAGGTGGCCACGCACAGCAGGGCGTAGACGATCATCGTGGCACTCTTGCGGCCCAGCATGCCCGCCACGCCACCGTGGTAGCGGTGCGAGGCGCGGTCGAACACGCGGTTGAAGACACGGAAGAAGCCGCCGAAGGCCCAGTCCATGCCACGGGCCAGTTTGTCCTTGGGTGCGTCGTGCGGCTTGAGCAGCGCGGCGGCCAGGGCGGGGGCCAGGGTCAGCGAGTTGAAGGCCGAGATCACCGTCGAGATGGCGATGGTCAGCGCGAACTGCTTGTAGAACTGCCCGGTCAGGCCAGCCACGTAAGCGATTGGCACGAACACCGCGCACAGCACCAGGGCAATCGCGATGATGGGTCCGGAGACTTCCTTCATGGCCTGGATGGTGGCTTCATGCGGGCTCAGGCCATTGGCGATGTTGCGCTCGACGTTCTCCACCACCACGATGGAATCGTCCACCACGATGCCGATGGCCAGCACCAGCCCGAACAGTGACAGCGTGTTGATCGAGAAACCAAAGGCCAGCAGCACCGCGAAGGTGCCCACGATGGACACGGGCACGGCCAGCAATGGGATCAGCGAGGCGCGCCAGGTTTGCAGGAAAACGATGACCACGATCACCACCAGGGCCACGGCTTCGATCAGCGTCTTGATCACGGCCTCGATGGAGGCGCTGACGAACTGCGTCGGGTCGTAGACGATGGCGAAATCGACGTCGGCGGGGAAGTCATCCTTCAGCTCAGCCATGAGCTTGCGCACATCGGCCGACAACTGCAGCGCATTGGCATTGGGCGCTTCAAAAATACCCATGCCGATGGCGGGCTTGTTGTTCAGCAGCGAGCGCAGCGCGTATTGCTGGGCACCCAGTTCGATGCGGGCCACGTCGCGCAGCTTGGTCACGCCACCGTCGCCATTGGTCTTGACGATGATGTCGCCGAACTGCTCTTCGGTGGTCAAGCGGCCTGAGGCATTGACCGACAACTGGAAGGGCGAACCGGTGTTGGGCGGAGCGCCGACCACACCCGCGGCCACTTGCACGTTCTGCTCACGGATGGCGGCCACCACGTCGGCGGCGGTCAGTCCGCGTTGCGATACCTTTTGAGGATCAAGCCAGATGCGCATGGCGTAGTCGCCCGCGCCGAACACCTGCACATCACCCATGCCCGGCAAGCGCGCCAGCCGGTCTTTGATGTTGAGCGCGGCGTAGTTGCGCAGGTAGACGTCATCGTACGTGCCCTTGGGCGAGAGCACGTGCACCACCATGGTCAGGTTGGGCGAACTCTTGACCGTGGTCACGCCAATCTGGCGCACCTCTTCGGGCAGCCGAGGCAGGGCGCGCTGCACGCGGCTTTGCACCTGGGTTTCGGCCTGATCGACGTTGGTGCCGATCTTGAAGGTGACGGTGAGCGTGAGCGCACCATCGGTGGTGGCTTGCGAGGACATGTAGAGCATGTTCTCGACGCCGTTGATCTGCTCTTCGAGCGGCGCGGCCACCGTCTCGGCGATCACCTTGGGGTTGGCGCCGGGGAACTGCGCGCGCACCACCACGGAGGGTGGCACCACTTCAGGGTACTCGGAGATCGGCAGGCGGAAGATCGCGATGACCCCCGCGATGAAGATCAGGATGGACAGCACGCCCGCGAAGATCGGGCGGTTCACGAAAAATCTTGAGAAGTTCATGGCGTGGTGTCCTTACTTCTGGGCGCCAGCAGCCGCGCCGGAGGCGCCACCCGCAGGGCCATCCATCGGCACGACTTGCGGTGCCACGGGCGCGCCAGGGCGAACGCGTTGCAGGCCATCGACCACGATGCGTTCACCCGCCTTCAGGCCGGAGGTGACCACGCGCAGGTTGCCAACTTGCGTGCCCAATTGGATGGGGCGGTACTCGGCCAGGTTCTTGTCATTGAGCACGTAGACGAACTTGCGGTTCTGGTCGGTGCCAATGGCGCGCTCGGCCACCAATGCGGATTGCGCGCCAGTGGGCGATGCGGTGCCCACTTGCACGCGCGCGAACAGGCCAGGCGTCAGCAGGCCATCCTTGTTGTCCACCAGGCCACGCATGCGCACGCTGCCCGCGACCGGGTCCACGCGGTTGTCCACGAACTCCAGCTTGCCCTCGTGCGGGAAGCCCTTTTCATTCGACAGGCCAATGTGCAGCTTCATCGCAGCCGGGTTGGCACGAGCCTGTTTGCCCAGTTGCAGGTAGGTCGATTCATCGCCATTGAAGCTGACGTACATCGGGTTGGCCGACACCACCGAGGTCAGCACGGTGTTGCCATCGACCAGGTTGCCCACAGTGACTTCGGCCTTGCCGACGCGGCCGTCAAACGGTGCGCGGATGGTGGTCCATTCCACGTTGAGGCGGGCGGTTTGCAAGGCGGCCTGATCAGCGCGCGCGGCGGCGTCGAGTTGGCGCACATTGGCGGTGCGTTCGTCGTAGTCGCGCTGGGCAATGGCGTTGTCAGCCAGAAGCTTGCGGGAGCGCTCTTGCTCGGTCTTGGCCAGATCGGCCTTGGCTTGTGAGCCAGCCACAGCGGCTTCGGCACGCGCGAGTTCGGCACGGTAGGGGCGGGGGTCGATCACGAACAGCACGTCACCCTTTTTGACCAGCATGCCGGGCTTGAGGTTGACGCTGTCGATGTAGCCCGACACGCGCGGTCGCAGTTCGGCGCGGTCAATGGCCTCGATCAAGCCAGAGAACTCGCGCTGCTCGGCCACGGCACGTGACAGCACCTCGGCCACACTGACCGGCATCGCGGGAGGGGCGCCAGCAGCAGGGGCCGCGTGAGCGTCCTGCTCCTTGCCGCAGCCGCTCAACATGGCCGCTGCCGCGAGGATGACGAGGGCAAAACCGGCCTGCAACGGCCGACGAGAGAGGGTGGGTTGAAGGTTTTTCATCATGCTTGACTCGGTTTTTCGGAGATGGTGGAACTGGAAGAGGGGGGTGAGCGGTGTGCTGCAAGAAATGCACTCAAGGCGGTCACGCACGGGTCGTCGGCCGTGATCTCGCAGCGCTCGCTGACGTTGTTCACATCGGCCGGGGGCAGAGTGACCTGGTCCACCGAGATGCCGGCTTGCACCAGCTTGTTGGCGTAGGCGCGGGCCTCGTCAGACAGGGGGTCGCCTTCGGTGTGCATGATCAAAGCGGGGGGCAGGCCGGTCAGCCGGCTGGCCTGCAGCGGGCTGGCATAAGGGTGCAGGCGATCGGACGGGTGCGGCAGGTAGGTGCGGTAGCTGCGCTCCAGGGCCTGAGCCACTTCGGCCGTGTCGGGCTGGTCGGCGGCGTGGCGCATGGAGTCGCAGCACATGCTGGCATCCAGCATGGGCATGACCAGCACCTGGCCTGCCAGCTTGGGGCCTTGACGATCACGGCAGACCAGGGCGGACACGGCGGCCAGATTGCCACCGGCCTCCACGCCACCAACGAACAGCTGCGTGCCTTTCCAGAACAGCTTGCGGCGATGTTGGTGGGTCAGCGTGAGCACGGCGTGCGCGTCTTCCACGGCGGCGGGGAAGGGCCGGTCGGAGGCCAGGGCGTAGCAGGGCGCCAGCATGTTGACCTTGCAACTGTCGGCCAGCACCCGAAAGCAAGAGTCGGTCGATTCAATGTCGGACACGACAAAACCGCCGGGATGGAAAAAAACCATCAGCGCATCGCTGGCCTTTTCGGGCGCACCGCGGTACAGGCGCAAATGCAGCGGACCACTGCTGCCAGGCCATTCAAAGATGGCGTCAGGCGCGGCGTTGACAGCTTGATGAGACATGGGCGGAGCGCGGTGGAGGGTGGAATGAATGGTGACTGTATTTGTTTGCCTGTTTCTAATAAACTGGCAATTGACGAATTAACTGTTCAGGATTTTGAACAATGGACAAGCTAAAGGCCATGGAGGCCTTTGTCAGGGTGGTGGACACGGGCGGGTTTACGCGCGCTGCCGAGGTCATGCAGGCGCCCAAAGCCACCGTGTCCACCTTGATCCAGGATCTGGAAAGCCAGTTGGGCGTGCGCTTGCTGCACCGCACCACGCGCAAGGTCACGGTGACGGCCGATGGCGCTTCGTACTACGAGCGCTGTCTGCGCATCCTCGACGACTTGCGTGAGGCTGACGATTCCGTTTCTTCGCGCCAGGGTGATCCGAATGGACGCTTGCGGATCGACGTTTTCACCGGCATGGCCAGCTACTTGTTGGCCTCAGGCCTGCCCGATTTTCTGGCCAGGCATCCCAAGATCAGATTGGAGATGGGCTGCAGCGATCGGCCGGTCAACATGGTCAGTGAAGGAGTCGATTGCGTGATCCGGGCTGGCGAAATCACCGACCCCTCCTTGATTGCGCGGCGCATCGGGTCAATGTGGTTCGTGCCTTGTGCATCGCCCAGCTACCTGGCCCAACATGGCGTGCCCAAGCATCCCAGTGACTTGCCCAAGCATGCCTTGATCAACTATTTTCTGCACGGGTCGGGCAGGGCGGTGCCTTGGGATTTCACCAAGGACGGCGAGCGCCTGGAGTTGATGTTGGATGGACCTTTGGCGGTCAATGACTCCAACGTTTACGAAGATGCCTGTCTGGCTGGCGTGGGCATTGGCCGGGTGCCCAGTTTTTCTTACCAGAGGTATTGCCAGCAGGGCTTGTTGCAAGCCGTGCTGGCGGACTGGTCCAGCGACCCGGTGCCGGTTTACGTGGTGTATGCGTCCAAGCGGCACCTGTCGACCAAGGTGCAGGCCTTTGTGGAATGGGCTGCGGAGTTCTTTGAAAACGCCCCGGGCTTGAGGCGCCTGGCATGAAAAAAGCGGCTGAAGTTTCCCTCAGCCGCCTTTGGTAAAGAGCCTCTCAGCCTCAGGCCGAGGTGCGGATCAAATGATCAAACGCACTCAACGCCGCCTTGGCACCATCGCCCGCAGCGATCACGATCTGCTTGAACGGCACCGTGGTCGCATCGCCTGCGGCGAACACGCCGGGAACAGACGTGGCGCCACGCGCATCGACCACGATCTCGCCATGGCGTGACAACTCCAGTGTGCCTTTGAGCCACTCGGTGTTGGGCACCAGGCCGATCTGCACGAACACGCCTTCCAGCGGCACGAGGTGCTCCTCATTCGTGGCGCGGTCTTTGTAGCGCAGGCCGTTGACCTTGCCTTCGGCCCCGGTGATCTCGGTGGTCTGGGCGTTGGTGTGCACGGTCACATTGGGCAGGCTGTTGAGCTTGCGCACCAGCACGGCATCGGCCTTGAGCTGGTCGGCGAACTCGATCACGGTGACATGGGCCACGATGCCAGCCAGGTCAATGGCCGCTTCGATGCCCGAGTTGCCGCCGCCGATCACCGCTGTGCGCTTGCCCTTGAACAGTGGGCCGTCGCAGTGGGGGCAATAAGCCACGCCCTTGTTTTTGTACTCCTGCTCGCCGGGCACGTTCACATTGCGCCAACGCGCGCCGGTGGAGAGGATCACGGTCTTGCCCTTGAGCGAGCCACCATTGGCCAGCTTGACCTCGATCAGGCCACCAGGCTGCGCCGCCGGGATGATCTGTTCGGCACGCTGCAGGTTCATGATGTCGACATCGTAGGTGCGGGCGTGCGCTTCCAGGCCCATCGCGAACTTGGGGCCGTCGGTCTCGAGCACCGAGATGTAGTTCTCGATGGCCAGGGTGTCGTTCACCTGCCCACCAAAACGCTCGGCAGCCAGGCCGGTGCGGATGCCCTTGCGCGCGGCGTACACGGCCGCCGCAGCACCAGCGGGGCCACCACCGATGATGAGCACGTCATAAGGGGCCTTGGCGCTGATCTTGGCGGCGTCTTTGGCCGCGGCGCCGGTGTCCAGCTTGCCAACGATCTCTTCCAGCGTCATGCGGCCTGAGCCGAACACCTGGCCGTTCAGGTAGACCATGGGCACGGCCATGATCTCTCTGGCATTCACCTCGTCCTGGAAGGCACCGCCTTCGATGACGGTGGTGCGCACCTTGGGGTTCAGAACCGCCATCAAGCTGAACGCTTGAACCACGTCGGGGCAGTTGTGGCAAGTCAGGGACATGTAGACCTCGAAGGCGTAGTCGCCATCCAGGCCCTTGATCTGGTCGATGACTTCTTGCTCGACCTTGGGTGGGTGACCACCGGTCCACAGCAGGGCCAGCACCAGCGAGGTGAACTCGTGGCCCAAGGGCAGGCCGGCAAAGCGCAACTGTGTGTCGCTGCCGGTGCGCTGCAATGAGAAGGAAGGTCGGCGGGCATCTTGGCCGTCGGTCTTCAAGGTGATCTTGTCGCTGCGCAGCCCCACGATGGTCTGCAGCAGCTCGAGTGTCTCGCGGGATGCCTCTGAGTCGTTCAGCGATGCCACGATCTCGAAGGGCTGGGTAACGCGCTCCAGGTAAGCGCCGAGTTGGGCCTTGAGGGTGTCGTCGAGCATGGTGTGCATCCTTTGGTCTGGGGTGCCCCCCTCGGACCTCGTGAGTCCGAAGGAGGCGGTCAATCAATCATCAAACTGTCAAATCAATCAGATCTTGCCGACCAGGTCCAGGGAAGGCGTCAGCGTCTTGGCGCCTTCCTTCCACTTGGCGGGGCACACCTGGCCAGGGTTGGCGGCGGTGAACTGGGCAGCCTTGAGCTTGCGCACGGTTTCGGACACGTCGCGGGCGATCTCGTTGCTGTGGATTTCAGCGGTCTTGATCACCAGATCGGGGTTGATGATGAAGGTGCCACGCAGGGCCAGGCCTTCTTCTTCGATGTGCACGCCAAAGGCGCGGGTCAGCTTGTGGGTCGGGTCGCCGACCAGGGGGAACTTGGCCTTGCCGACCGCGTC
>NZ_JAUSAR010000167.1 GCF_030652515.1 Aquabacterium sp.
GTTCGGGGGGAGGTAAGCAGCATGTCCTTCCTGTCCTTCTTCCTCGGTGAAAAGAAAAAGACCGCTTCGGTGGCCAAGGAACGCCTGCAGATCATCCTGGCGCACGAGCGCAATGGTCGGCACGGCAACCCGGATTACCTGCCCGCCTTGCAAAAGGAGCTGGTGGCGGTGATCACCAAGTACATCGCCATCAACCCCGACGACATCAAGGTGAGCCTGGAACGCCAGGACAACCTGGATGTGCTGGAAGTGAAGATCGAGTTGCCTGACGGCGGGCGGTGAATGCTTTTGACGCCATTGGCGTTGATCAAAGCGGAGCATGTCCTTCAGGGCTGCTCCGCTTGATTTTTTAAGATGGGCGGCACGGAGATGATGCCCCCAAGTTCAGGGATTGTTGCAAAGGGGATTGGTGACAATGTCAGGGCTACAAAGGAGCGCTGCAGCGGTTCGCTGAACGCAGCATATTGAGAATCAAAGATAAGAAATGGATGTCATCTTGATGAACAAATGGATTGCGGGTGTCCTGGCATTGGGCATTTCTTCCGCATCAATCGCGGGCAATTTGGAACTTGGGGGGTTTTCGGTCGACTGGGATGCTGCTTACTTGAAGCTGGCTCGGGTCTCGATACCTGGATCTCTTGATGTCAATCCTGCTCCGGATTTCGAACACAATGATGTGGTCTCTTCAATTCTGGAGTTCCAAGCACCTCGCCCTATTCGATTTTCCGGTGCGGACCAGGAGAGTTCGATCAACCTGCCAGTTTTCAACATCAACGCTGCAGCAGGATGGGTCATTACCAGCATCGACACCTATTTTGTGGGTGACTTTTCAGTCACGGGGGATGCTGCCATTCGCACCCGTTCAAACACGGTTGTGACATTCGACAAGGATGCCGCAATTGGAGACAAAGCAAGCCAATCGGTTTTCCCTTTGTCCGATCTGACGAGCAATTCTACGGTCTGGTATCTGAGTGACTATGTCACCCGGCAGATCGAATGCGGAAGCAATGGCGCATGTCAGGGCGCCAAGCATGTCACGATCGACATGTCGAAGTCTTACCTGTCTGATATCGGTCAGGGTGGAGGCGCCACGACCATCAGCTTCAGGCCATCCACTTTGTCAGGCTTTTCCCTGCAATGGATCGGGGTCAAAACTGAACGCCTGACCTCAGCGGTGCCAGAGTCCTCGACCTTGGTATTGTTCGGTGTGGGAATTCTGTTCTTGCTGACCACTCGCATGCGGAGTGGCCACTGCTAGCCTAGGCTTTGAGTTCGCGCACCCCATCCGCCTTGAACATCGCCTTGATCCCCCGCACCGCCTGACGGATCCGCGCTTCGTTCTCGATCAAGGCAAAGCGCACATGGTCATCGCCATGGTCACCAAAGCCGATGCCGGGTGACACGCATACCTTGGCCTTCTCCATCAGCTGCTTGGCAAATTCCAGCGAGCCCAGCGCGCGGTAGTGCTCGGGGATGCGCGCCCAGATGTACATCGAGGCCTTGGGGCACTCGACCTCCCAGCCCGCTTCGGTCAGGCCCTTGAAGAGCACATCGCGCCGGCTTTGGTATTGCGCGCAGATGTCTTTCACGCATTGCTGATCGCCTTCCAGCGCCGCGATCGCCGCCACCTGCAAGGGCGTGAAGGTGCCGTAGTCGTGGTAACTCTTGATGCGCGCCAATGCGGCCACCAGGTCGGGGTTGCCCACCATGAAGCCCACGCGCCAGCCCGCCATGTTGTAGCTCTTGCTCAGCGTGAAGAACTCGACCGCGATGTCCTTGGCGCCGGGCACTTGCATGATCGACGGCGCCTTCCAGCCATCGAACACGATGTCGGCATAGGCCAGGTCGTGCACCACGAAGATGTCGTGCTTGCGGGCCAGCGCGATCACCCGTTCGAAGAAGTCCAGCTCCACGCATTGCGCCGTGGGGTTCGACGGAAAGCCCAGCACCATCATCTTGGGCTTGGGGTAGCTGCCACGGATGGCCTTTTCCAGCTCGGCGAAGAAGTCGACGCCGGGCACGATGGGCACCGAGCGGATGTCCGCCCCCGCGATCACCGCGCCATAGATGTGGATGGGGTACGAAGGATCGGGCACCAGCACCGTGTCGCCCCGGTCGAGCGTGGCCAGCATCAGGTGGGCCAGGCCTTCTTTCGAGCCGATGGTGACGATGGCCTCCTTGTCCGGGTCGATGTCGACCTGGTACCGATCTTTGTACCAATGCGAGATCGCACGGCGCAAACGCGGGATGCCCTTGGAGGCCGAGTAGCCGTGCGTGTCGGGCCGCTGGGCTACTTCGGTGAGCTTGGCGACGATGTGCGCTGGCGTGGCCCCATCGGGGTTGCCCATGCTCATGTCGATGATGTCTTCGCCACGGCGGCGCGCGGCCAGTTTCAGTTCGGCCGTGATGTTGAAGACGTAGGGAGGAAGGCGATCGATGCGCGCGAAGCGGCGCTTGCCTGGAGATGCAGACATGGAGGTGACTTTCAACGTGAGCGCCCGGAACCGTCCGAGCGACGTGGCCACACGATGGGGTGCAGCCCGGGGCCATCGTATACGACGGCTCACGTTTTGGTGGATCAAGAAACGCCGCGGCCCTTGAAATGGGGTATCAAAGATCGTGCGAGTAGCTCAGCATGCCCCAGCTCTGGTAGCGATCCCGGTTGGGGTCGGCGCCCCGCACCTCGAACTCGGGCGTGCGCCTTTTCCAGGCCACGCCCAGCTTGTGCTGGCCCCGCTCACCCAACGGCACGGCGAAGCCCACGGTGGACGTGCCCACCAGGCGTTCGGGATCAATCTCGGATCGGCCTTTGTAAGTCTGCCCCTGCAGGAACACGTTGTAGGCCACGGCGCTGACCTGAAGGTGTGCGTAGAACACCGTGTGGCGCAAGCTGTCCATCAAGGTGCCACGGGTGGTGTGCGCGCTGAAGTCGGGTGTGAAAAATTCACCTTCGTCCAGGCCCCCAGGCTGCATCCTGCGGCCCTGACCACCGGCCGGGCTCCAGGTCAAGGCCACGGCGCCGCGCAAGAAGGTGCGTACATTGCCCACGGCACCACCCCACGAGGTTTGCACGCCCACCGGGCTGTCGACGACATGGTGGTGGGTGGACAAGTAGCTGAGTTGCACACCAAGCCTGGGGCGCAACTGGTTGTCCCACCCCATCGGCTCTTTGGACGAGCCCAGGCAGCAATGCGCCGCTTTCTGCGTGCCTTCGGCGAAGGAGGCGGGCCCCGTCGGCCCCACCTTGAGCGCCAGCACCTGGTGGCGGTTGCCATTGAAATTGGAGAGCCCGATGCCGCCATACAACCACCCCGCCCACGGGCGGTCGCGCGTTTGGGGTGCGGCCACATCCACCTCGCGTGGGGTGTAGATGCTTTGGCCCAGCACGGTGTCCAAGGTGAGGCCACAACCGTCGCCTTCGCAGTCTTGCGGCACCATCCACCGGCCCCACGACAGTGCGGGTTTGAGCAGCTCCGGTTCGCGGCCTTTTTGAAACGCCAGCATCAGTTGCATGCCGTTGGTGTACCAGCGGTCCTTGGCATTTTTGGTGCCCAGCAGGTCGTTTTCCAGGACGAAGGCCCAGCCCCGCAATTCGGCGCCACCGTCATCGCGCTGACTGGCCTGCTGTGCCGTGGCGGGCGAGGTGGCCAGGCCAGCGCTGGCGAGCACTGTCCACATCATCAAAAATCTGTGGGATGTCGCACCAACGCGTAACTGGAAGGGCATGTTTTTCTTCATGGGCATGTTCTAGGAACACATTATTTCAACGCGCCCTGCCCAGCGCTCTTGTAGGCCTTTGGCTTCATCCCGTGTCAGAGAAGCCGCCGTTTCAACCCTGGCTGGCTGGGTCCCCCTGGTCCAGGGGGGCTGTGCGGGGTCCTACCCGGTGTAATTGTTATGGAGTGGAACTACCTTGGCGGCGCAGTATTGATGTCAACCGTGCAACCCATTTCGTTCAAGGAGACTTCCCAATGAAGATGCCCCTGCAGACCAAGCTGCGCCATGCCAGCGTGGCCGCCCTTTTGGTGTGTGCCAGTGCTGCCAGCCTGGCTGCGGCCCCCCAGGCCGTGGTCACGCCCAACTCGACCGTGCCAGGCTTTGGCGACCGCCTGGATCCCGTGGCCGACAGCCAGTTCGTCGAGCAGGAGTTCTCCATCAGCGGCCTGGCCCGCAAGTACAAAGGCACCGGCACCCTGGGCGCCGACGGCAAATGGGCCGCCAGCGTGGTCTCCAGCGCCAACCCCTACAACACCATGATGATCGTGCGCCGACCGGCCAGTGCGGAGTGGTTCAATGGCGTCGTCATCGTGGAATGGCTCAACGTCAGTACCGGCTACCCGCTGGATGTGGACTGGAGCATGGCTCATGAAGCCATCCTGCGCGAGGGCTATGCCTACATCGGCGTGAACGTGCAGAAGGTGGGCGTCACGGGCGTGCAAAAGCTCAAGCAGTTTGGCAACCGCTATGCCGCCATGAGCATCCCTCACGACGACATCTCTTACGACATCCTGTCGCAGACCGCGCAAGCCGTGCGCGACCAGGCCGAGCTGATCCTGGGCGGGCTCCAGCCCAGCAAGATTGTGGCCACCGGGCATTCTCAATCCGCGATGCGTCTGCTGACCTATGCCAATGCCATCCAGCCGCTGGACCATGTGTTTGACGGGCTGCTGATCCACGGCCGCCTGGCCACCGGTGCCAAGCTGGCTTCCAGCGACAACCTGCCCTCCACCGCCGCCATCCGCAGCGACACCAAGGTGCCGGTATTCTTGCTGCAGACCGAGATGGATTCGGCTTTGGGCTCGGGCACGTCCAAGCAGATCGACACCGACAAGATCCGCCAATGGGAAGTGGCCGGGGCATCGCACGCCGACCAGTACCTGCTGGACAACATTGTAGAGGTCAGCGGGCGTGATGTGGGTTGGGTGCCGCCCAAGTGCATCAGTCCCTACAACGCCATGCCGTTCTACGCGACCCAGATCGCGGCCATCCACCACCTGAAGAACTGGATGAGCACGGGCATTGCACCGCCGACTGCGCCACGTTTGCAGGGCGATTGGCTGGGCTCGATCAAGAAGGATGCGAATGGCAATGCACTGGGTGGCTTGCGTTTGCCGGAGATTGAGGTGCCGGTTGCCAAGTACGGGCATGCCAACTTCACGACCGGCTCATTGGCGTTTCTGGACTTGTTTGCCTGCGTGGCCGGGGGCAACACCAATGCCTTTGATGCCAGCAAGCTGAAGGCGCTGTACCCCACGCACGCGGACTACGTGGCCAAGTACACCTTGGCCGCCACCGCCGCCTTGTTGAAAGGCTACATCCGCCCAGTGGAATACGCCAAGGGCATGGCGCGAGCGCAGGCTGCCAACGTGCCTCAGTGATGAGTTGAGCGGGACACCGGGCGGGCGTGCCCGGTGGTGGCCGAGGAGGCAGGGATGCAATATGAAGTGGCGCTGCGTGGGAATGTCTCGAACGGGTGCGTTATCAGGATCAATCAACTTGTATTGCGCGAAGGGGAACCTCGAAGAGAGGCGGTCTTTGGCGTGGGACCCATGATTTGCAAAGGTGCATACTGAGTGTGAAGGCCCCCGCAAGGATGAGTGTGAGGATTGCTGTTTTTGGGAGGCGGCATCAAACACGAAAGCTGGATCATTCCCATTGGGGTGGCCATGATCGTCACTGCATTGAACCTATATTCATGAGCATTTCTCTTGCCAGCATTGGCGACCGATTCACGGCCCAATTCATCGACGGTTTGGCTGGTGCGGCCGTGGGTGCTGTTGTCTATTTCGCGGCTCAACTCCTGGGCCTCCCTTTGGAAATCATGTTCATCGGCTGGATCCTCTACCTGCTGTTCTGCGATGCCCTTCCCGGCGGTCAAAGTTTGGGCAAGAAGTTCACCAGGATCGCCGTCGTCCACTTTGAAACCGGTCGCCCCTGTGGCTACTGGCAATCGTTCGCCCGCAACGTCCCGCTGCTGGTGCTGGGTGTGTTGGATTGTTTGCCGCTGATCGGCCAACAACGCCGCCGCGTCGGCGACTATCTGGCCAAGACCAAAGTCGTCAAACTGAAGGCATAGGGCAAGGACACTTCACATGCGCCAACCACACTCACGACTCATGGCCTTGCTGCTGTTGGCATTGGCCCTCGCTGGATGCACCACCGCCGCCTGGTACGAGGGCGGTAAGCGCAGCGCCGAAGCCGAGTGCCGAAGGCAACCCCTTGGCGCCCAGCAAGACTGCCTGGCCCGCGTCAACCAGAAGTCCTACGAGGACTACGACAAGGAGCGGTCACAACCGCGCAAGCCCGAGCGTTGAGCTGGTTGAGCAGCAACCAAGCCGCTTTCAACTCGTTACACCGACACCCCATCAAGGGGGCCTTGCCCCGCCCCATTCACCCCTGAAAATCCCCCCTGCATTTGCAAACATAAAACAATGTCAGGGAACCCTCCATGGGTCTGGATTCTTTCAAGTCTGAGATCAGCCGCGCATTGGCCGCCGTCATCGGCCAGTGGGGCACAGAGGCTCGGCTCTACACGCTGTCGGCGCCCGGCGGCCCCGAAGGCAGCCTGCCCGCCGACCTGATGGTCGAAAGCTTCGTGCTGCACGAGGCCGTCTCCCAGCCCTTCGCCTTGTACATCAACGCTTTGGTGCTCAACGCCCACGTCGAGCTCAAGCAGCTTTACGCGCGCCCCATCACCTTGCACACCACGCTGGCCGATGGCAGCCGCGCGCGCCGCAGTGGCTACGTCGTCAGCGCCGATTCCTTGGAGGCCGACGGCGGTCTGGCTCGCAAGGGCTTGCTGGTGCAGCCGTGGATCGCCCTCCTGGGCCACACGCTGGCCAGCCGCGTCTGGCAAGACAAGTCCCTCATCGAGATCGTGGAAGACGTGTTCGCCGACCACGCGGCCATCGCCGCCTGGAAGTGGGACGACGACGTGGCCAGCCATGTGGCGCAAGGCCTGTTCGCCCGCAACGGTGGCCAGCGCGCCTACTGCGTGCAGTACCGCGAAAGCGACCTCGACTTCGTCAGCCGCCTGCTGGCCGAAGAAGGCCTGTGCTACCGGGTGGAAGAAGATGAAACCGCGCCAGGTGGCCACACCGTGGTCTTCTTCGCCAGCAGCGCCCAGCAGCCGCAAGACTCGGTCAGCGCCAGCAGCGTGGGCGGCCAGGGCATCCGCTTTCACCGCAGCAGCAGCCAGGAAGCGCAAGACAGCATCCAGGCCATGGCCGCCATTCGCCGCATCGGCCCCACCGCCACGGTGCTGCAAGGCTGGGACTACGTGAGCAACAGCGCCATCACGGCCGATGCACCGACCCACCACCCATGGGGCGGCGAACAGGCCACCAGCCTGCAAAGCTGGCTCACCAGCTACGACCCCACGGGCGACTACATCTTCGGCAATCAAACTGAGGCCCAGTTCGCGGCCACGCTTTTGCAGGAAGCTCACGAAGCCCGCTTCAAGACCTGGCTGGGCCGTGGCACCGTACGTACCCTGCGCGCAGGCACCTGGATGGCCGTCACGCAATCCACTTTGGACCCGCTGGCCAACTTTGGTTTGAGCGCTGAAGACAAGGAGTTCTTCGTGCATGGCGTGGACGCCTATGGCGTCAACAACCTGCCCAAGGAGCTCAGCGAAAAGATCATGAAGACCTTGGGCCAGTTTGAGCTGCCCCAGTTGAGCGTGTCGGTGGACCAGGCACTGGTGGACACCCAAGACTTGCAGCAGCAAGCCGCTGAGACCGGCTTCGCCTGCCAGTTCCAGGCCCTGCGCCGCAACGTGCCTTGGCGCGCCGTGCTGTTGGATGGCACCGGCTTGCGCCCACGGCCACGCCCTACCGCGCTGGGCATGCAGACCGCCATCGTGGTCGGCCCGGATGGCAGCACCGCCGTCAACGGTGCGGACGAGCTCTACACCGACAAGATGGGCCGCGTCAAAGTCAAGTTCCACTGGCAGGCCAACCCGCATGCGCCCCAACGCGCCAACAGCGACCACAGCTGCTGGGTGCGCGTCATGCAGCGCTTCTCGGGTGCGGGCATGGGCCACCAGTTCATCCCGCGCATCGGGCACGAAGTGCTGGTGGGCTTTCTGAACAACGACATCGACCGGCCCTATGTGCAAGCCAGCCTGTACAGCGGCCGAGGCGAAGGCGGCGTGCCGCGAACACCCGGTGGGCAGCTTGATGAAGCCGCCAACCGCAGCGCCTTTGCTGAATCCAGCGACCACAGCCCCAGCAGCCAGATGAATCTGGTGGGCTCGGGCATTGGCGGCAACAGCCCCGCGTGGCACGGTGCGGCACCGGCGGCGGCCAACGATGGTGCCGAAGGCCAGAACAACGCGGCGGCCATGAGCGGCGTGAAGAGCAAGGAGTTTGGCGGCCAGGGCTACAACCAGCTGGTGTTCGACGACACGCCCAGCCAAGGCCGCCTGCAATTGCACAGCACGCAGGCGCAGACCTGGTTGCAGATGGGCCACCTGCTGCACCAGGCCGACAACCACCGGGGCAGCTTCCGTGGCTTGGGCTTTGAGTTGCGCACCGATGCGTGGGGCAGCGTGCGCGCGGTGCGGGGCTTGATGCTGAGCACGTACAGCCTGGCCAACGGCGCGGGGCAGACGGGTGAAGGCGCTGGCGACAATGCAGCCGGCATTGCGCTGGCCAAGCAGATGCAGCAGTTGGCGCAGACGTTTCACCAGGCCGCGACCACGCACCAGACCGCGGGCTTGGCCAGCGCGGCGGGCAGCAGCCAAGCCAATCAAAGTGCCTTGAACGACCAGTTGGCGCCAGCGGCGGCTTTGACGAGGAGCTTGAGCGGCATGGTCAGTTCTTCGCAGTTGCCCGACGCCTTGGCGGATGCATCTGAGCGGTCCACCCGCACCGGTGCTGGCAAGGTGCCGCACATGGCCGATCCGAACATCGCCATCGTCGGCAAGGCTGGTGTGGGTGTGACAGCGGGGCAGGACCTGCACCTGAGCAGCGAGGACACCACGACCATGGCCAGTGGGCAGGACACGCACTGGGCGGTGGGCGGGCAGATGCGCGTTCACACGGGGCAGGCCATTGGCATGCTTGCTGGGGCGATTCAACCTGGCGGTGAGGCTGCAGGCAAGGGGCTGACGATGATCGCGGCGCAAGGGCCGATTGATCTTCAGGCGCAGGCTGGGCCGGCGCAGATCGCGGCCAAGGATGTGCTGGAGATCAAGACGGCGCAAGGTGTGGTCACTGTTGCTGCGGCCAAGAAGGTGGTGCTGGCGGTGAGCGGTGGGGCCAGCATCACCATCGATGGGGGGAGCTTGACGGTGGAGTGTCCTGGGAAGATCACTGTGCAGGCGGGGATGAAGTCGATGGTGGGGGGAGGCAGCTTGAACTGGCCAATGCCAGAGATGCCGCACAGCGTGTGCATCACCTGCTTGCTGAATGCTGCCAAGTCCGGTTCACCCTTTGCCATTCGTGGATGAAACATGAGTAGCCTTCAGGACACCCAGCGCGCTGTGACCGCATGGACCGAGTCATCGGTAGCTGCAGACTTGGCGGTCTATGCGCTGGTGGACATGGCATCCATGCCCCACGAGCCGCCCGCCGCGCAAGAACTTCGACAGATTCGTGCCGCTGGGGCCGTGTCGGCTCTGGGGGATCCGCGACCCCAAGCCGAATTGGCAACTCCTTGGCTGGTGCCATTGACGGATCACCAAGGCCTGAACAGAAAGCTGTTAAGCACGACGCTGGATTGGGCCTTGCGTGGACCATGTGTCACCTGGCTCTCGAGTTCACTCTCTGCACTCCATTTGGTGGACAGGCTTCGCCAGCGCACCGAGGCGATGCTGCCCCAAAACCAACCCATCCTGCTGCGTTGCTACGACCCACGCGTGTTACCGGAGTTGCACAAAGCTTTGCACGCTGATCAGGCCAGCAGCTATTGGGCCTTGGGGCACACGTGGGCCTACCTCGACCGGGCGAGAGAAATGAAGGGCATTGCTTTGAGCCCCGCTCCTGACAGGGATGTATTCGCCGCCCCCCTCTATCTTGATCAAGACCAGTTTGAGTCTTTGCTCGACGCATCCGAGGTGGACAGTGTCATGCCGGAACTGGCGCGTGAAGCGACCGACGCTTTTTTGGCCCTGCCTCCGGATCAGCGCGCCAGCTTCACGAAGCGCTGCTTGAACCTGGCTGACGAATGGCGAGTGCAGGCCTTTGCACAGCGTGTGATGGTGGGGGTGTTGGCCTTGAAATTGGGCGAAGGCTTCCATCAACAGAAGTCTTGGGCTCCGTGGATTGCTCAACTCACGCAAGGCAGAATTGATCTGATTCAGGCAATTGAAGGGGCCACGGCCAAATGAGTACCCAACCGAGTTTGTGTGAGAACTTCAGGCGTTGGCTTCAGTTGGGCAGCGCAACTGTGATGAGTGCACTCCTGTTGGGCTGCGCGCAAGCTGAAGCGCCACAGGTAAGTACTGCCTCCGCTAAATTGGGTGAGCCGCAGTCATTGCTGATACAGGGCTACAACTACACCGATGATGTGATTGAAAGCTTCACGGTCAATGGGCAGGGAGGCGGGCGCCTTTACCTGAGTGACCCCACTTCCGGTGGCGGTGGTTCGGTGTGCTGCGTTTCTTACCAGCCCGGCACCTCGCTGCCCATCAAGCTGAGAGTCCGATGGGTAGGCGGATACTGCATTGAAAGAGTCAAGAGTCCTTATCCTTATGGCAAGCCCTACCATGATCACCGTCGCCACTTGTGGCGCGAAGCCGAGGCCCAAGCTAATGATCTGTCCAATGGCAAGCCCAAAGCATTAGAAGTGCACGTCTTTGCTGATGGGCACGTCGAAGCGGCGATTACTCAGGGTTACTCACCACCCAGGTTGGCACTTCCCGAAAATGACAAAAGTGAACGTCCCGGTGTTACCCACAACTATCTGAACTGCACCAATGATCAGCTCCAACAATCAGGACGCTAAATCCACCAGCTCATCGGGGCCATCCCTTAAGCAGAACCTGACCTCGTTGATAGCCAGTGCGTCCGCGAGCGAGACATTGGCAGCACCGGTGTCACTGGCACCGCGTGCGCCCGATTGCAAGGCGAGTCTTGCGGATCAAGCCCGATCCCTTCAATGCAAACTGAGCGATCGCCCCTTGGCATATACCTGCAAAGTCGTCATCAAGATAGGCTTTTTTTTTGATGGGACTGGCAATAACCTTGATGCGGACATTGGGACAGACGAGCACAGCAACGTAGTTAGATTGTTCAATGCGTACCCCAAAGACTCTCAAGACAAGGGAATCTACAAACATTACATCCCCGGTCTAGGTACCTATTTCAGAGCCATCGGGGACATCGGCGATGACGACGGCTCAGCCTTCGCCAAGTACGGCGATGCTCGGCTCGACAAAGCCATGCAATGGCTGGATGACACGGTGGCTAAACACCCTGCAGACAAGATCGAATCAATCCAAGTATCCGTGTTCGGATTTTCTCGTGGGGCAACCTTGGCGCGGGCATTCGCTCGCCGAATTCAGTCTCGCTGTCATCTGAATCCGGCGGACATCAGTCAACACCTTTGGCGCGGCGTCAACAAGCCCTTTGCCATCCAGTTTCTTGGCTTGTTCGACACGGTGGCGTCCGTCGGAATCCCCGCCAGCGCGGGCGTGGGTTCTTTGTTCGTGGCCAAGAAGTGGTCGGATCTGGAGCCAGCGTTGGAGAGTCGACGCAGCAGTACATTCAGCGGCCTGGCAGCCCAAGCCTTTGGCCAGGAGCCCGGCGCCGACCCCACGCCCGGATGGTGGGATGGCCACATGGGCTGGGCCAAGAACCTGCGGGTACCGTCAGTGGTACAGCGCACGGTGCACTTGATGGCCATGAACGAGATTCGCAACTCCTTCCCGCTGGACACCATTTGGGATGGCGTCCGAATGCCTGACAACGCGGAAGAGATCGTCTACCCCGGAGCACACTCCAACGTCGGTGGAGGCTACCGCCCAGGCGAGGGCGGCAAGAGCCTCAGCAGCCAGTTCATGCTCAGCAAGATCCCGCTTCGCAAAATGTACGACGAGGCGGTGCTGGCGGGTGTTCCGCTACTGCCCCTGGAAACCCCATCGGTCAAAGCCGACTTCGAGTTCGACCCCGAACTTCAGGAGCGCTTCAACGAAACGCTCGCCAAGGCCGGCGTGAAAGGCGGGCGCTTGGGCGATGCCTTGCTGGCACACAGCAGGCTGTACCTTCGCTGGCGCTTTCGCAAGATCAAGTTGAAGCTGAGGGCCCAAGATGTGGACGGCATCAATGCCCAGGAGGCCAAGTTCAAGCAGGAAGCACAAGAACTCAAAGCCCGGGAATCGGCACTGGAAAACGATCCTGAGCGCAAGGCCGCCGAACGAGACATGAACAGCAAGAAAGACGCGTGGGCGCAGGCCACCCAAAGATCCCCCGATTTTCCAAATGAAGCTGAAGAGAAAGCTTACTTGGAGGCTAAAGCGAAGTTCGATGCGCTCAACGATCCTTATCTTCGCGAGCGCGCCAAAATGCGTACCATGCCAAGCCACGATGGCGAACTGGTCGGGAATCTGGATGCCTATGACCGTCAACTGATGAAGGACGTGGCCCACCTCAAAAAGCACGCTAAACAGACCAACGCAAAACTCCGGCCCCATTACGCCGCGCTGATCGAAGTGTACGATGATGAGTTTGAACGGGGCAAAGGCCTGACCGACCCATTGGTCATCGACTTCTTTGATTCCTTCGTGCACGACTCACTGGCCGGCTTCGCCAAAGATGTGACCCTGCCGTCTGACCCGCGATGCTGCTACATCGGCGGAGACGAAGAACTCAAGTACGCTGACAATCGGCCCATGCGAGAACGCGTCACATCGACCGCTTCAACTTGAGGATTTGGCGAAATTCAACCAGGAGCCACAAAGGCTACACCGCGCGTTGAGCTGCATATGGTTTTTGAATGAATCAAGGAGTGATGCACGGCAGTGCTACTGCCCACTCAACATAGCCTCACCAATACCTCGCAATCACCGTCCTCTGAATCTCACTGCTTCCCTCATAAATCTGCGTGATCCTGGCATCCCGGTAATGCCGCTCCACCCCATGGTCTTCCAGATACCCATACCCCCCCAGCACCTGGATCGCCTTTGAGCACACCCACTCCGCCATCTCTGACGCGAACAGCTTGGCCTGCGACGCCTCCGACGTGCAAGGCAGCCCTGCCCCGCGCAAACGCGCCGCATGGTGCACCATCAACCTTGCCGCATTCAAGCGCGTCAACATGTCCGCCAGCATGTGCGCAATCGCCTGGTGCTCGGTGATCGGCTTGCCAAACTGCACCCGCTCTTGCGCATAGGCATGCGCCTCGGCCAGCGCTGCACGCGCAATCCCCACGGCCTGCGCCGCAATGCCGATGCGCCCACCTTCCAGGTTCGACAGGGCGATCTTCAGTCCCTGCCCCCGCTCGCCCAGCAGGTTGCCCTCGGGGATGCGGCAATCGTCCAGCGCCACCGGGCAGGTGTCGGAAGCGCGCAGCCCCATCTTGCGTTCACGCGCACCCACCTTGAAGCCGGGCGCATCAGTCGGCACCACGAATGCCGAGATGCCCTTCTTGCCCAGGCCCGGGTCGGTGATGGCGAACACGATGGCCAGATCAGCCCGCTCGCCATTGGTCACGAACTGCTTCTGCCCATTGAGCACCCAGTGGCCATCGTCCGCCAACTCGGCGCGGGTGCGCAAAGCATCGGCCTCGGAGCCGCTGTGGGGCTCGGTCAGGCAGAAGGCGCCCAGCAGATCGCCCCGCGCCAAAGCCGGCAGCCAGGCCTCTTTCTGCGCCTGGGTGCCGAACTTCAAGATGGGCACACAGCCCACCGAGTTGTGCACGCTCATCAGCACGGCGCATGAGGCGCAGCCTGCGGCCACTTCTTCGATCGCCATCGCGTAGCTCAGGTCGTCCGACTGGGTGCCACCCCACTCGGCGGGCACGGCCATGCCCAGCAAGCCCATTTCGCCCATCTGCCGCACGATGTCGCTTCCCAGATCACGGTCGCGGTCCCACTGCGCAGCAAAAGGCGCGATGTTTGACTGGACAAAATCGTGGATGGCATCGCGCTGAACGCGTTGCTCGTCGGTCAACAGGCCGTCCATCAGCGTGGGGCCAGGCGGATGGCGCCGTCCAGGCGGATCACTTCACCGTTGAGGTACTCGTTCTCAACAATGTGGCGGACCAGGTCCGCGTACTCCGATGGCTTGCCCAAACGGGAGGGGTGGGGGATGCCCGCGGCCAAAGCATCTTGAACCTCCTGCGGCATGCCTTTCAGCATCGGTGTTTCAAAAATGCCGGGGGCGATGGTCATCACGCGCACCTTGTCGCGCGCCAGCTCGCGGGCGGCAGGCAGGGTCATGGCCACGATGCCGCCTTTTGATGCAGCGTAAGCGGTCTGCCCGATCTGGCCATCAAACGCCGCGATCGACGCGGTGTTGATGATCACGCCCTTGGAGGATGAATCAGGCAGCGCGCCCGAGGCCACGAAGGCGGGCACGGCCAGCCGCATCATGTTGAAGCTGCCGATCAGGTTGACCTCGATGGTCTTGGCAAACACCGACAGGCGGTGCGGTCCTTCCTTGCCGTGGATCTTCTCGGCGCGGGCAATGCCGGCGGAATTGACCAGCACGTCCAGCCGGTGAAAGCGGCCGATGGCGATCTGCACAGCGGTGATGGCGCTGGCCTCCTGGGCCACATCGGTGTGCACGTAGGTCCAGCGCTCTTTCCACTCGGGCAACAGATCGCTTTCATCGGGCTCGGCCAGGTCGGCGATCACCACGCGGGCACCGGCGGCCAGGGCCATGCGGACCACAGCGGCCCCCAATCCCGAACTGCCACCTGTGACTAAAAACACGCTATCGGCCAGCTTCATGGTGTGGGGTCTCCGTTTGGTGGGAAAGAGGCTGAAGTCTAGACCCGACCGGGCCGATGAAGGATGAAACCCATGCCCGGCTTCATTGCCTTCAACCGGACATCCGCAAGGACCACCACAAGATGCCAACCCTCGTTCAGCGAGATGTGTTGATCGCCACCCCACCCGGTGGCGATGAGTGCCTGAAAGCCGCACAGCATCTGATGGAAGTTGGTTTCATCCGGTGGGATGCTGCGCAAGGCGCCCTGCACGTGTCGGCCGAGGCCCGCGCGATGCTGGGCCACGGCCTGGGCGATGAGATGGCCGTGTCGAACCTGATTGGCCTGATTGGTTCTTCCGACGCCTCCCGAATCCATGCCTTGTGGGCCGAGGCCCTGGCCCGCCGTCATGCCACGGTCGATGCCGACTTCAGCGTGTCTTTGCAGGACGGGTCGGTGCGCCACCTCCGTGGCGTGGCCTTGTGCGAGTACGCGGCCCATGGTGGCCTGGCCCATGCCGTGATCGGCTTGCAGGACGTGAGTGCACAACGCGCCGTGCTGCAGGCCTTGTCCGACAGTGAAGCGCGCCTGGAAGAAGCCCAGGAGCTGGCCCAGGTCGGTTGTTGGGAGTGGGACTACGTGCGCAAGCAGGCACGCTTTTCAGCGGAAGCCTTGCGCATGCTGCGCCGACCCGCCGATTGGGCGCCTGACATGCAAAGCGTGCTCGAACTGGTGCCCGAGGATCAGCGCGCTTGGGTGTTCGATTTGTACAAGGAGGCCTTCGCCAGCAAGACTGAAATCTTGCGTTACGAGGTCCGCCATGTCGAGGACGACGGCACGCGCGAGTTGCACACCGTGGCGCGCATCCGCTACAGCCCCAAGGGCAAGCCACGCCGCTTGCTGGCCGCAGTGCAAGACGTCACCGAACTCAAGTCATACCGGCGTCAGCTGCATTCGCTGTCATTCTTTGATCCGCTGACCGAGCTGCCCAACCGTGCCTTGTTCGTCGATCGCCTCAGCCAGGCCCTGATCGATGCCTCATGGCACCACCAGCAACTGGGCACCTTGCTGCTTGACCTGGACCGCTTCAAGGACATCAACGATTCGCTGGGCCACAGCGCGGGCGATGACCTGCTCAAGCAGGCTGCCCAGCGCTTGCGCCAAGTGCTGCGCGACTACGACACCATCGCACGCCTGGGCGGTGACGAGTTCGCTGTGGTGCTGCCCGATGTGCGCCAGGCCGCCGACCTGGGCAGCATCGCCAGCAAGGTCATCAATGCTTTCAAAGCGCCCTTCACCGTCAGCGGCCAGGAGGTGTTCGTGACCGTCAGCATTGGTGGCGTGCTCTACCCCACGGACGCGAAAGATGCCAACCAGTTGCTGCAGCATGCCGACGCGGCGCTGTACCACGCCAAGGGCCAGGGCCGCAACAACTTCCAGTTCTACTCCAGCGACCTGACGGCGCAAGCCTCGGTCCGTCTGACGATGGAAAGCGAGCTGCACAAGGCCTTGGAGCGCGACGAGCTGGAGCTGCACTACCAGCCCAAGTTCGACCTGGCCTCCGGCCGCCTGGTGGGGGCCGAGGCGCTGATGCGCTGGAACCACCCCGAGCGCGGCCTGGTGCCCCCGGTGCAGTTCATCCCGCTGGCCGAAGACACCGGCCTGATCGTGCCCATGGGCGCCTGGGCCCTGCGCGCGGCCTGCCTGGCCGCTGCCGACTGGAACCGCCGCAGCAGCGACCCCTTGAAGATCGCCGTGAACCTGTCGGCCCGGCAGTTCCCGGGGGGCGAGCTGGTCAACACCGTGCGCGAAGCCTTGAGCGCCGCCCAGTGCCAGCCGCAGTGGCTGGAGCTGGAGATCACTGAAAGCCTGCTGCTGGATGGCCGTGACGAGGTGCGCAGCGTGCTGGAGGAGCTGTCGCAACTGGGCATCACCATCGCCATTGACGATTTCGGCACGGGCTACTCGGCGCTGAGCTACCTGACGCGCTTTCCGGTGCAGATCCTGAAGATCGACCGGGCCTTCATCAAGGAGCTGCCCTCTCACCAGGGCAATGCGGAGCAATTGGTCAAGGCGATCGTGTCGCTGGGGCAGAGCCTGAACATGGCGCTGGTGGCCGAGGGGGTCGAAACCAAGGAGCAGGCCGACTACCTCAGTGGCCTGGGCTGCGAGGTGGTGCAGGGCTTCCTGTTTGGCAAGCCGGTGTCGCAGTTGGCCTTTGAACAATGGGTGCACGCGCCCTGAGGTCTTGCGCGCCCGGCACTTGGCTTGCGCCTGATTTTGATCAACACTCAAGTGGCGATCACACAAAAAATTCAGGTCAGGAGCTCCCTCATGGACGATCCCTTTCGCCGTGCCACCTTCGCCTCGGCGGTCTACTACAAAGACCCTTTCGCCGCGCTGGACTGGCTTGAAAAAGCCTTCGGCTTTGAACGCACCATGGTCATCACCGACAGCGACGGGCACCTGGGCCATTCGGAGATGCGCTTTGGCGATGGCTACATCATGATCGGCCCGGCGTGGAATGAGACCACGGACAGCCCCTTGGCGCTGGAGGGCAAGAACACGCAGTCGGTGCACGTGCAGTTGCGGGATGGCCTGGATGCCCATTGTGAGCGAGCCCGGGCGGCGGGCGCCACCATCGTGCGCGAACCGGCGGATCAGTTCTATGGTGACCGGGTCTATTCGGCCGCTGATCCGGAAGGACACGTCTGGAGTTTTGGCCAGAACGTGCGCCGCGTCAGCCGCGAAGAGGCCGAGCAACTGAGCGGGCTGAAGATCACGGGCTGGATCTGAGTTGGCGCGTCGTCCCCCATTATGGGGTGGCCCCGATGTGACGATGCGGCGGTAGCATCCGGGGAACGGACCTGCCAAGGGTCTTCACACCAACAGGGGGAACCAGCTCATGGACATGGCGGCCATTTCCGTCGGCGCGGCGCTCGTGCTCGTTTTAGGGGTCCTGGTCTTGCAGACACCACCCATCTGGTTTGCCGCCAAGATTGTGGGCGCGGGCAAGTCCGAGTTGCTGCCGGTGGCAGCGGCCGTCCTGGCAGGCGGGGTCATCTCCGGGCTGCTGATCTGGTCCTTGGGCTTGAAAGCCCTGCTGATCATGCCTTTCGTGTACCTGGGCATCTACAAGTTTTACCTGGAGACCTCGTTCCTGGGGGCCTTCATCCTTTGTGTGCTGGGCCTGGCTTTCCAGGCGGCCTTGAACAAACTCCTGGGCCTGCTCGCGCTGTAGCCCACGGACTGATTGATCAAGCCACGGCGGCAGCCAGCCAGCGCCCGCCCGCTTCCACGCTGTCGATCAACACGGTGCTTTGCCCGGCGGGCAACTGGCCTGCCCAGCCCCCCAGCGCCGCGCCCCCCAGAATCACCGCACTCAAAGGCGGATCTGCCGCCAGGATGTCCATCACCGCCTGGTTCAGGCTGGTGAGCCCTTGCGCTGGATCAGCGGCCAGCTCGCCGCCATGGGCCTCGACCGTGCGCACGCGTTGCAAGCCGCCAGGCCCGCTCATGTCCCAGCCGCGCGCCAATCGCTCCAGCATCGGCCCCCAGGCCGCCCCGCCCGTGACGATGCCAAAGGGCCCGATGGCACGAGCTTCCTTCATCGCGGCCTCGGCCAGGCCGATCACCGGCACGCTGCTCATCTCGCGCAGGGCCCACACGCCGGGGTCGCCAAAGCAGGCCACCAGCACGGCCTTGGGTTGGCCGTGCTGCAGCAGGTGCAGGTGCCAGGCGTCCAGCACCGCGTGCGCGGCCATCACGTAGCTGGCTTCCGAGGCGATGTAGTCGTGGCCGAAGGTGGCGGTCGTGCCGATCACGTCCAGGCCCAGGTCTGCGACAAAAGGCGTGAGCTGCTCGACCAAGGCCGCTGTCAGTTCCATCCGCATGTTGGGGTTGATGATGAGCACGTGCATGGCCAGCTCCTTGGGGCGTTTCGGTGGCTCAGCGCGCCACGGGCGTGCGCTGGCGCCTTGGCTTGGACAGCGCTTGCACCACGTCCACGTCGGCGGGCTCGGGCTGCTGAAAGCTCAGGCTGGCCTCGATGTGGGCCAGGTGCTCTGCCATCAGTTGCACGGCCTGATCCACGCTGCCCTTGCCTTGGGTGGCGCTGCGCAAGGCCGCCAACAGGCCCCGGTGTTCTTCACAGCGGCAGGCCTGCGCCCACGGCGTGGGCAACTCGCCGCCATCCACGTGCAGGCGCTCCACCGGCGTGTAACTCATCAGGATCAGGCTGGTGCGCGACACCAGTTTATGCAAAAAACGCGCGAATGTCTGGTGTGCGGCGGTCTCGGCCAGCAGCAGGTGGAACTGCCCGGACAGGCGCAACGCCATGGTCTTGTCGCCCGACTGGCGCGCCACCTCTTCGGCATCGATGCAGTCGGCCAGGATCTTCAAGTCCCGGGCCCTGGCGCGGGCCACGAAGCGTTGCACCAGCACCGATTCGACCACGGCGCGGGCTTCAAACACCTCGCGGGCTTCGGCCACGGTGGGCTCGGCCACGCTGGCCCCCTTGTTGGGCTGGAGGGTGACCACCTGCTCCTGCGCCAGGCGGATCAGCACCTGGCGGATGCGCGTGCGCGAGACGCCAAAAGCCTGGCCCAGCTTGTCCTCGACCAGCTTGGTGCCCGGCAGCAGGCGCTGGTCCACGATGGCCTCGATCAGGCGCTGGTAAATCTCCTCGTCCGACAGGGTGGACGTGGGCGCGGGCGGGGTGGTGGCAGCGGGCGATCGAGGGGTGGGCATGGAAAGAGGGTCAAGCCTTGGCGCCCGCGCGGCGCCGCATCAAAGCGGCGGCACCCAGGGCGGCGAAGATCACGAGCAGCGACACCACCGTGGTGCTGCCGTTGATCGGCCCCTCGCTGGTGGGTGTGGGCATGTTCGGCTTCACGCTCAGTTGGGATGAGATTGCGCGCTCATCGCAGGCCATTGGCGATGTCAATACACTACCG
>NZ_JAUSAR010000168.1 GCF_030652515.1 Aquabacterium sp.
CTTAATTCAGGATAACCCTGGCGCCCAGGGCCATCTGGTAGAGCATCGTCGAGACTTCCTTGAACAGTTGGCGGTACTTGGCGTCGACTTTGGGCAGCACCATGATTTCGTCGCCGGGGCGGATTACGGTGTCGGCGTCAAACCAGCCGCCGTTTTCTTCGGTGTCCTCAAAGCTGCCGTCCCGGTGCGCGATGATGATCCGCGAGGTGTCGGCGTTTTGCGAGTAGCCGCCCGATGACTTGATGTAGTCCTCCACGGTCTTGTCGGCGGCCAGCGCGATGGTGTTCGGGAACATCACTTCGCCGCTGACCAGCACCAGGTTGTCGATGGCCGGGATGCGGATGATGTCCCCGCTTTCCAGCAGCAGTCCGTTGATGTTGTCGGCATGGGCCAGCATCACTTGCCCGGAGGGCTCGATGTTTTTCGCCCGGTCCACCCATTGCAGCATCAGGTCGGCTTCTTCCTTACGCAGTTGCGATTCTTCGGCGGTGCCGGAGCGCACCGTCAACACGGCGGCCTCCAGGTGTTTGAGCGCGGTCTTCAGCATCTCCTTTTGCCGCGCGGCGATGCTTTGCCGGAACAGTTGCAGGCTGTTGACGTCGGCCCGTTCGGAATAGCGCACATG
This sequence comes from Aquabacterium sp., assembly GCF_030652515.1. Classification (GTDB taxonomy): domain Bacteria; phylum Pseudomonadota; class Gammaproteobacteria; order Burkholderiales; family Burkholderiaceae_C; genus Aquabacterium. The sequence goes on from NZ_JAUSAR010000168.1 coordinate 626, forward strand.
CTGCATCAGCTTGCCCAGGCGCGTGCCGTAGGGGATGACGTATTCCTGCGGGCTGAGGTGTTCGCCTTCGACGCGCACGGTGATCGTGCCCGGCTTTTTGTCGGCGGTGAATTCGATGTCGTCGCCGCTTTGCAGGCTGACTTGCTGGGCGGCGCTGAGCGGGTAGTATTCGACGTTTTTGGTCGTGCCGGTGTTGCGTGTGATCCGGACATGGGTGGCCTGCGCCTGCGGTTTGGCGACTTTCATCAGGTCGGCGACGCTGCGCGCCTCGTCGCTGAACTCGAAGCGCTTGGCGTTACCGGCCAGGCCGTTGACCTTGACGGTGTGCAGGCGCGGCGCGACGAAAATGACGTCGCCGTCGGACAGCTGGATCAACGGCATTCGGCCTTGCAGGATGAAGTCGTACAGGCTCAGCGTCGCGCGGGTGCGCGGCCCGCGCTTGACTTCTACGTTCAGGAACGAGCCGCGCTCGACGTCAATGCCGCCGGCCTGGTCCAGGTAGTGCAGCAGGCTGTCCATGCTGGTGCCGCTGTACAGGCCGGGGCGGTTGACGAAGCCGCTGACGAACACGCGCACCGGCTGCGCGGCGGCGAGGCTGGCGTAGCTGTAAACGTTGGCGCGGAACACCCGGCTGACGGCGGTGTTGACCACTTGTTGCAGATCCTGGTTGCGTACGCCCAGCACGTGCACGGGGCCGACATGCGGGACAAAGATGTTGCCTTGCGGGTCGACGGTCAGCGGCGCGTCGTATTCAAACGCGCCCCAGAAGCGCACCTGGATGTTGTCGCCGCTGGCCACGACATAGTCGGGGTTGAAATGGGTCGCGCCTTCGCGGGCAAACGCGCCGGTGAACAGGTTGGCGCCGAATACGTCGCTTTTCAGGTTGACGGAGTAATCGAAATACTGCGGCTGTTGTGTGGTGATGCCGGGCACCGGCGCGGCCTGCACGGCGGTGGCGGTGGTGGACATTTGCGGCGTTGAGGTCGTGGCCGGCACCACGGTGGCGGGTGTCGTCGCGGTCGGCGTGGCGCTGCCCGGCGGCGCGTTCAGGCCGATCACCTGATTGATGCCGAACGGGTCGGCGTTGTCGGCAACGGCGGGCAGGCTGGCGACCAGCAGCCAGAGCAGGGCGAGGCCTGCCGCGAGCGGCGTCAATGGCAACGCAAACGGTAAACGGTTCATGGTGTATTAGTCCTTGTGGTCGCGGATAATGGCGGCGAGCAGGTGCGCGATGCCGGCGAGAATGAGTGTCAGCACGGTAAAGGCCACGCAGTTGTATAGGCGGCGCGGTTCCACTGCGTACTCGGGCAGCGTCGGCGCTTGCAGCACGGACATTTTCTTCAGTGTGCGCGAGGCTTGGATGCGGCCTTGTTCCAGGGCGGTGAGCGCGGCGTTGTAGACGTCCTGCGCGAAGGTGGCGTTCATTTCCAGGCGCTGGTAGGCCTCGACCGTGCTGTTCAGGGTCTTGCCCTTGGTCGAGGTCAACCGCGCTTTTTCGCTGGCGATCTGTTTTTCCAGTGCGTCGATTTGCAGGTTGAGCTCGACGATGTTGGCGCTGTTCGGCATCAAGTAGCCGAGCATCGCGGAACGGCTGGTCTGCAGGTCGTTGAGCTGGGTTTCCATGCGGTTGATGGTGCCGGCGATATTGGCGGTGGTGCCTTGCGGCGACACCAGACCGTATTTGTTCTGGAAACTTAGCAGCGCCTCGCGCGCCTGCAACAGGTGCTCGCGGGTTTTCTGGATGTCCTTGTTGAGGAAGTTGACCTGTTCCTGGGCGAGGTTGCGCGCCAGGCCGTCCATGAACTGCTCGCCCTCATCCACCAGCAGCGTCGCGATGGCGTGCGCGGTGCCGGGGTCGTAACCCTGTGCCTTGATGACCAGGATGCCGGCATATTCGTCGAGTTCGACGCTGATCCGGGTGCGGTAATAATCGTAAAACTTTTCCAGCGTCGCGTCCTTAAACCACAGCCGCGAGAGTACGTCGTGCGCGGGATCGCTGTAATGGCCGCGCAGATTCAGCTTGGCGTCGAGGTTTTTGAGCATGTCCACGGACAGCAGGTAATCGCGCAGCAGCAGTTGCTCGGTGGGGATGCCGACGCCGCCGCCGAGCATGCTGGCGAGGCCCGAACCTTGGCTGCTGGCCATGTCGGTGCTCTGGATGATGACATGGGCCTCGGAGATGTAGCGGTCGGACGCGATAGCGGCCCAATAGACCGCCGCCAGCAGCACCGCAATACAGGTGCCTGCCAGCAGGGCGTGTTGGCGCAGCACGGACGGCAGGCCGGGTTTGGTGGCGGGGCTGTTCATTTCTGGCGGCTTTCCTTGTAGGCGTTGAGGGCGTCGTTGATGTCGTCAAACCAGTGCGCCTTCCCGTTGTCGAG
>NZ_JAUSAR010000182.1 GCF_030652515.1 Aquabacterium sp.
TTAAGGAGGTCAGCCATGAACAACGACTTTTGGAAAACCCTATATGCCTGGCTGGAAACGGCCAGCCCCGAAGACATCACTGCCAAACGGCATCTGGTCCGGCACATGCGGAGCCAAAGCAACGACCCCGGCTTGCAAGCCGATATCCGCCGGGTGTTACGTTTGCTGGACGAGGAAACGTTCGCCCGCGCCGAATTGGCAATGACAATGCCATTGTCCAAAGCCGCTTAATGCCGATGTTTTTACGTTATTTGAGTTGGCTGTAATTTTACAGACACATCCCTTGGCAATCAGGGGATTCATCCACCCGAAGGGGCACGCTACCCTTCAGGGTGATGGTGTGCCCCGGTTTCGGGTTCCAACCCCCACCGTAAGGAGTTCACCATGATGCAATCCTATTCCATTGCCGATACTTTCGGCATCGCGGCGCCAGCTTCCATGAAAGTGGAAGGCTTTGTGCCTTCACAAAATCCCTATGTGCCCGCCCAAAAACCGTATGTGTTCCGCAAGGATCACTTGCGCGATGTGCTGGCGTTCCTTGGCTTCCCCAATGGCGATGGTTTGTATCTGACCGGGCCGACCGGTTCCGGCAAAACCTCGTTAGTGGAACAGGTCGCCGCACGTCTGCAGTGGGGTGTCCATGCGGTGACCGGGCACGGCCGCCTGGAGCTCAACGATTTGCTCGGCCAGTTTATGCTGGTCGAGGGCGGCGCGATGCAATGGATTGACGGCCCTTTAACTTTGGCCGTCGGTCTTGGCCATGTGCTGTTGGTCAATGAAATCGACGCCGTCGATCCGGCCGAGTTGATCGGCTTGAACGAAATCGTCGAAGGCAAACCCTTGCTGCTGCCGCAGACCGGCGCGGTGATTATCCCGCATCCGAAGTTTCGCTTGGTCGCCACTGGCAATAGCGCCGGTGCCGGCGACCCGTCAGGTTTGTACCAGGGCGTGTTAAGGCAAAATTTATCCTTTCTGGACCGGTTCCGTTTGCTGGAAGTGGGTTATCCCGAACCGGAAGACGAGATGAAACTGTTGGCCAATGTCGTGCCCGGTATGCCGGAGACCGTGCGTGCCAGCATGGTCAAAGTCGCCAACCAGATCCGCAAGGTGTTTATCGGCGGTCAGGATGGCAGCGGCATGTTGTCGGTCACGCTGTCAACCCGCGGTTTGGTGCGCTGGGCTTCCTTGGTGGCGACGTTCAAAAACGCCCCCAATGCCTTGGCCTATTCCCTGGACAGGGCATTGACTTTCAGGGCGGAACCTTCCGAGCGCGAAGCAATTCATCGCATCGCCAAGGATGTGTTCGGCGATGACTGGCAGGTGTAGCCATGGCGGCCTGGCGTTTATACCGTCACCGCAATGCGGACGGCAGTTCCAAAGACTGGGCGGTCAGGACGAACCCAGACGGCAGCATCACCACCCGGTGGGGCAAAACCGCCCCGCGCTTAGCCGGAGCCAATACCCGCAGCGGCATCAGGCAATCCGACATCGAACGGGAAAAACAGGCCAAAGGCTATGTGTTTGTGGCCGAGGTTGATATTGACGGGACAGGCAACGTGTCGATTCAAATCGTACCGGCGCCTGATCCGCAACCGTCAAAGCCGTCGCCACCCACCCCAGTGGTGGCGTTGTATTGGCATATCGACTGCCGGACCAACCGCCAGACGCGGAAGGCTTTGGCTGCTGAGATCAAGCGGCTGGTCGGTGTCATCCACACGCTGTCAGACAGCGAAGCCCGTCCTGAACAAGGCTGGCCGGGTTGGCAACAACTCAGCGAGCTGACCCTCACGGCAGGACGCTTTGAGCATAGTGGCCAGATCAAACCAGCGCAAGGTGTTATGCCCTGGCTGTTGTTGCTGGCGTTAAAACACCAACGCTTTGCCGGTGTTGAAATCGACATGGCCACCGAAAATAGCCGGGAAGTGTCGGCTGATCTGAAAGCTGAACACGAGGTGCTGGCATTTTTCGGCACCGATCTCGACAGCATCAGGCTAGGCTGTCGAAATACCTCAACCATAAGTATAATTTAAACCACCGGTTAATGGATTCGAAACTCACCCCAAAGCGATGCCCCAACTGTCAAAACTGATACGCAGCCGTGACGACTGGCGAACTAAAGCCGTCCAACGAGC
>NZ_JAUSAR010000183.1 GCF_030652515.1 Aquabacterium sp.
ATCGAAAACCGCGTCGGCGCCATCCTGGCCGATGTGCGTTTGCGGGGGGATGACGCTGTGCTGGAGTACACCGGGCGTTTTGACCACCTCCAGGCCGACAGCGTTGCAGCGCTGGAGTTGGGTACGGCCGAGCTGAAAGCAGCGTTCGACGGCCTGCCCGCTGAGCAAGCCGATGCCTTGCAAGCCGCCGCCCGCCGGGTGCGCGATTACCACGAGCGCCAAAAGCAGGCTTGTGGCCTGAGCTGGCAATACCGCGATGAAGACGGCACCTTGCTGGGCCAGAAGGTCACGCCCATCGACCGCGTGGGCATCTATGTGCCTGGTGGCAAGGCGGCCTATCCCTCTTCGGTGCTGATGAACGCCATCCCTGCCCACGTGGCCGGTGTTGGCGAAATCATCATGGTCGTGCCCACACCGCGTGGCGAGAAGAACCCATTGGTGCTGGCGGCCGCTCACGTCGCTGGTGTCACGCGCGCTTTCACCGTGGGCGGCGCCCAGGCCGTGGCCGCGCTGGCTTACGGCACGGCCACCATCCCCAAGGTCGACAAGATCACCGGCCCGGGCAATGCCTACGTGGCCAGTGCCAAGAAGCACGTGTTCGGCCAGGTCGGCATCGACATGATCGCTGGTCCCAGCGAGATCCTGGTGCTGGCTGATGGGACCACGCCACCCGACTGGGTCGCCATGGACCTGTTCAGCCAGGCTGAGCATGACGAATTGGCCCAAAGCATCCTGCTGTGTCCTGACGCGGCCTACATCGCCCAGGTGCAGGCCGAGATCGACCGCCTGCTGCCCACCATGCAGCGCGCCGACATCATCCGCGCCTCGCTGGAAGGTCGAGGTGCCCTGATCCTGACTCGCAGCATGGAAGAGGCCTGCGCCATCAGCAACCGCATCGCACCTGAGCATCTGGAAGTCTCCAGCAGCGACCCGCACCGCTGGGAGCCCCTGCTCAAGCACGCCGGGGCCATCTTCCTGGGCGCCTACACCAGCGAAAGCCTGGGCGACTACTGCGCTGGCCCCAACCACGTGCTGCCCACCTCGGGCACCGCGCGTTTCTCGTCGCCGCTGGGGGTCTACGACTTCCAGAAGCGCAGCAGCCTGATCGAGGTCAGCGAAGCGGGTGCCCAGACTTTGGGTCAGATCGCCTCGGTGCTGGCTCACGGCGAAGGCCTGCAAGCCCATGCCCACGCCGCCGAATTTCGACTCAAGTCCCACGCCAAATCATGAGCAACTTGTCCAAGGTCATCGAGGTCATCCGCCCCGATGTGCGGGCCATGCACGCCTACCATGTGCAAGACGCCGCCGGCTTCATCAAGCTCGACGCGATGGAGAACCCCTTCACCTTGCCGCCCGCGCTGCAAGCTGAACTGGGCCAGCGTCTGGGCGCCGTGGCGTTGAACCGCTACCCCGGCACGCGCATCAACGATCTGCACGCCGCCTTGCGCCGCCACGCCCAAGTGCCCGAGGGCTACGGCATCGTGCTGGGCAATGGCTCCGACGAGCTCATCTCCTTGCTGTCCATGGCCTGCGCCCAGCCCGGCGCGACCGTGCTGGCGCCGCTGCCCGGCTTCGTGATGTACGAGATGTCGGCCAAGCTGCAGGGCCTGAAGTTCGTAGGCGTACCGCTCACGGCTGATTTCGAGCTGGACACGGCCGCCATGGTCGCCGCCGTGCGCCAGCACCGCCCGGCCATCACCTACATCGCCTACCCCAACAACCCCACGGCCAACCTGTGGAGCGATGACGCCATCCAGGCCATCGTCGATGCCGTGGCGCAAGAGGGTTGCGGCTTCGTGGTCATGGACGAGGCCTACCAGCCCTTCGCCAGCCAAAGCTACCTGGGCCGCTTGCCCAAGCACCCCCATGTGCTGCTGATGCGCACCCTCAGCAAATTCGGCCTGGCCGGTGTCCGACTGGGCTACCTGATCGGTCCGCAAGCCGTGGTGGCCGAGGTCGACAAGGCCCGCCCGCCCTACAACGTCAGCGTCCTCAACGCCGAAGCCGCGCTCTTCGCGCTGGAGCACGAGGCCGAATTCAACCGCCAGGCCCAGGTCATCAAGGCCGAGCGTGAGCGCTTGCAGGCGGCCCTGGCCACCATGCCGGGTGTGAAGTCCTACCCAAGCCAGGCCAACATGATCCTGGTGCGCGTGCCGGATGCGGCCGCCGTCTTCACGGGGCTGAAGGAACGTGGCATCCTGATCAAAAATGTGGCGGGCATGCATGGTTTGCTGGCACACTGTGTCCGCTTAACCGTGGGTCTGCCCTCTGAAAATGACGCCTTGATTGCCGCATTGCAGTCCACTTTGAACTCGATCCCAACATGAATGCTTTTGAGACGGCGCCGCAATCCGCCGACGCCTCGTTCGACGACCGCGTGGCCGAAGTCACCCGCCACACGGCCGAGACGCAGATCACCGCGCGCGTCAACCTGGACGGCACGGGTGCCGCCAAGCTGCACACCGGCATCGGTTTTTTCGACCACATGCTGGACCAGATCGCCCGCCACGGGCTGATCGACCTGGACATCCACGCAGTTGGCGACCTGCACATTGACGGCCACCACACCGTGGAAGACGTGGGCATCACCGTGGGCCAGGCCTTCGCCAAGGCCGTGGGCGACAAGAAGGGCATCCGCCGCTACGGCCACGCCTACGTGCCGCTGGACGAAGCCCTGTCGCGCGTCGTGATCGATTTTTCAGGCCGCCCGGGCCTGGAGATGCACATCCCCTTCACGGCGGGCAGCATTGGCGGCTTTGACACCCAGTTGACCTATGAGTTCTTCCAGGGCTTCGTCAACCACGCCGGGGTCACGCTGCACATCGACAACCTCAAAGGCGTCAATGCCCACCACCAGTGCGAAACGGTCTTCAAGGCCTTCGCGCGGGCGCTGCGCATGGCGCTGGAGCGCGATCCCCGCATGGCCGGGGTCATCCCGTCCACCAAAGGCTCGCTCTGATCTGATGCCATGAGTTCAACCTCGACTGTGGCCGTCATCGATTACGGCATGGGCAACCTGCGCTCGGTGTCGCAAGCGGTGGAACACGCCGCCCAGGGCCTGAACCTGAACGTGGTCGTCACCAACGACCCCGAAGTGGTGCACGCCGCCGAGCGTGTGGTCCTGCCAGGGCAGGGCGCCATGCGCGACTGCATGCAGGAGCTGCGGGATGCCCATGGCGGCGATCTGCTGGGCGCCGTGCGCCACGCCGCCAACAACAAGCCCTTGATGGGCGTGTGCGTGGGCATGCAAATGCTGCTGGACCACAGCGAAGAGCAAGACACCCCCGGCCTGGGTTTCATCCCCGGCCAGGTGCTGCGTTTCCGGCTGGAAAACCAGCGCCAACCCGATGGCAGCCGCTACAAGGTGCCCCAGATGGGCTGGAACCGTGTTTTCCAAAGCAGGCACCCCGACGTCCGAGGTGGCCAGCCCCACCCGGTCTGGGAAGGCATCCCCGACGGCAGCTACTACTATTTCGTCCACAGCTACTACGCCCGCGTCGATAATCCGCAACATACTGCGGGTGAAACCGATTACGGCGCGCGCTTTACCTGCGCTGTGGCCCGGGATAACATTTTTGCGACCCAGTTCCATCCAGAAAAAAGCGCGCAGCACGGCCTGGCCCTGTACCGCAATTTTTTGCGCTGGAATCCCTGAAATCTCTTTCACCACCACCTGTCACAGCCATGTTGCTGATCCCTGCGATTGACCTGAAAGACGGCAAATGTGTGCGCCTCAAGCAAGGCGACATGAACGACTCCACCACCTTTGGGGAAGACCCGGCCGCGATGGCCCGGCGCTGGCTTGACGCCGGTGCCCGGCGCTTGCACCTGGTGGACCTGAACGGTGCCTTTGCCGGCAAGCCCGTCAACGAGGCGGCCATCAAAGCCATCATCAAGGAAGTCGGCGACGAAATCCCTGTGCAGCTGGGCGGCGGCATCCGCGACCTCGACACCATCGAGCGCTACCTGGACGACGGCATCAGCTACGTCATCATCGGCACGGCTGCGGTCAAGAACCCCGGCTTCCTGCGCGATGCGTGCACGGCGTTTGGCGGCCACATCATCGTCGGCCTCGACGCCAAGGATGGCAAGGTCGCCACCGATGGCTGGAGCAAGCTGTCCGGCCACGAGGTCATCGACCTGGCCCAGAAGTTCCAGGATTACGGCGTTGAGGGTGTCATCTACACCGACATCGGCCGTGATGGCATGCTCTCGGGCATCAACATCGAGGCCACCGTCAAGCTGGCCCAGGCCCTGACCATCCCCGTGATCGCCTCGGGCGGACTGTCCGACCTGGCCGACATCGACCGCCTCTGCGCCGTCGAGCCCGAAGGTGTCCAGGGCGTGATCTGCGGCCGTGCCATCTACAGCGGCGACCTCGACTTCGCAGCGGGCCAGAGCCGCGCTGACGAGCTCAACGGCGCCCGCTGAGGCAAGGCAAGACGTGCTGGCCAAACGCATCATCCCTTGCCTGGACGTGACCGGCGGTCGCGTCGTCAAGGGCGTCAACTTCGTTGAACTGCGCGATGCCGGTGATCCGGTGGAAATCGCCGCGCGCTACAACGACCAAGGCGCCGACGAACTCACCTTCCTCGACATCACCGCCACCAGCGATGGCCGTGACCTGATCCTGCACATCATCGAAGCCGTGGCCTCGCAAGTCTTCATCCCGCTGACGGTGGGTGGTGGCGTGCGCACGGTGGAAGACGTTCGCCGCCTGCTCAACGCGGGCGCCGACAAGGTCAGCTTCAATTCCGCCGCCCTGGCCAACCCACCCATCATCCGCGCAGCCTCAGATCGTTACGGCTCGCAATGCATCGTGGTGGCCATTGATGCCAAGCGGCGCGTGGGCGACGACCTGGCCGCGCGCGGCCCCGGTTGGGACGTCTACAGCCATGGTGGCCGCAAGAACCTGGGCCTGGACGCGGTGGCCTGGGCCACGCAGATGGCCGAGTTTGGCGCTGGCGAAATCCTGCTGACCAGCATGGACCGCGATGGCACCAAATCAGGCTTCGACCTGGAACTGACCCGCGCGGTCAGCGATGCTGTCAGCGTGCCCGTGATCGCCTCGGGCGGCGTGGGCAACCTCGACCACCTGGCCGATGGGGTGCAGCAAGGTGGCGCCGACGCGGTGCTGGCCGCCAGCATCTTCCACTATGGTGAGTACACCGTGGGCCAGGCCAAGGCGCTCATGCACCAGCGCGGCATCCCCGTTCGTCTTTGACGAAGGGGTCAAGATTATGAACCTCTGCGCCTGATCGTGGCCAGAGGGAGGCAACATTCCACGAATGGCCATGAAATCGGCACGGGGGTGCGCACCAGGAAAGGCGTACGCTGAATCCATCGTCACTTCCGGGAACGAACATGGCTTTAGCCCCCAAATTCAAGCCCCTTGAGTTGTCCTCCTTGAACACGGCGCCTGGTCTGCCGCAAACGCACCGGCAAGCCCATCCTGAAGATCCTGCGCTGGCCTTGCTCACCGACCTCACCCACAGCGCCTGCGTGGTGGCCAGCCACCGCGATAGCCTGGAAAGCACCTTGCACGTGATGATGCGAGCGGGCGTGCGAATGGTCTTCGTGTCGGGTGCCGATGGCCAGCTGGCCGGAGTCGTCACCGCGGACCTGCTGCAGGGCGAGCGCCCGGTACTCCGCGCGTCCAGCCACCACGTGGCCCACAAAGACCTGACCGTGGCCGACATGATGATCCCCATCAACCACTGGGAAGTGCTGGACCTGTCTCAGGTGCGCACCGCCCGCCTGGGTGACATCGTGGCCACGATGCACGAACACGGCATGCGTTACCTGCTGGTCACCCAGCTGAAGGACGGGCAGACCACCTTGCGCGGTTTGTTCTCCGCCACCCGCCTGGAGCAGGCGCTGGGCACGGCCATCGGCAGCGATCTGCACTCGCGCAGTTTTGCCGAGCTGGAAGCCGTGCTGGTGCGCTGACCTTGCCAGGGCCCGGGCCGGTCAGGCCGGGTTGTCGATGTCGATGAATTCGTGGGCCAGGCCAAACTCCTGGGCCACGGCGGCGCCCAGGGCCTGCACCCCGTAGCGTTCACTGGCATGGTGTCCACACGCCATGAACGCCACGCCGGTCTCCCGCGCGTAATGGGCCTGCGGCTCCGAAATTTCGCCGGTCAGGAACACATCGGCGCCTGCTGCAATGGCACCTTCAAAGAAGCCTTGCGCGCCGCCGCTGCACCAGGCCACACGCTTCAACGGTCGGCCATCACCTGACAGCACGGTGGGCGTTTTGGCCAGCGCTGAGGCCACTTGGTGGGTCAAGCTTTCCAACGTCAGACCGTCCGGCGCAGGGCCGATGAAGCCCAGGTTCTGATCGCCAAAGCGCCCGTCGGCGAGCAGCCCCAAGCGCTCGCCCCATTGGGCGTTGTTGCCCCAGGTCGGGTGGGCGTCCAAAGGCAGGTGGTAAGCCAGCAAGTTGATGTTGTGCTGTAGCAACAAGGCCAGGCGCTGCTTCATCCACCCCGTCACGCGGCCGTCATGCCCCCGCCACAACAGGCCGTGGTGAACCAGGATGGCGTCGGCCTGTGCCTCGATGGCCGCTTCAATAAAGGCCTTGCTGGCCGTGACCCCGGTGACGATCTTGCCGACTTGGCCGCGTCCCTCAACTTGCAAACCATTCGGCCCATAATCCTTGAAGCGGGCCGCCTCCAGCACGGTGTTGAGGTGGTGGTGCAAAGTATCTCGGTCAATCACGGCGGGCCCTTTTGGAGTCTGTGGGTTCAATCAATGCGCAAACTTTGGATGATTTTCTCGCAAGCCGTCACGGTGCTCGTGGCGGTGTTGTTCGTGGTGACCACGCTCAAGCCGCAGTGGATACAGTCTATGCCTTGGCGCGCCAACCAGCCGGCCACCGTCATCACGGCGCCGGTGGCCGCCAAACCCACGGGTGGTTTGTCCGGCACGCCCATGCTCAGCTTCAGCGATGCCGCCAAGCGCGCCGCGCCCGCCGTGGTCAGCGTGGTGACCTCCAGCAAGGCGGCATCGCGCCGTGGCAACAGGCAAAACGATCCCTGGTTCAGATACTTCTTTGGCGAACAGGGCAATCAGCCGCAATCGGGCATTGGTTCTGGCGTGATCGTCTCGTCCAACGGCTATGTGCTGACCAACAACCACGTGGTCGAGCGCATGGACGACATCGAGGTCATGCTCACCGATGGGCGCAAGGCGCGCGCCAAGGTCATCGGCAGTGATCCCGAGACCGACCTGGCTGTGCTCAAGATCGAACTCGATCGCCTGCCCGCCATCACCTTTGGCAACTCCGACACCCTGCAGGTGGGCGATGCCGTGCTGGCCATTGGCAACCCCTTTGGTGTGGGGCAAACCGTCACCGCGGGCATCGTCAGCGCTTTGGGGCGCAACCAACTGGGCATCAACACGTTCGAGAATTTCATCCAGACCGACGCGGCCATCAACCCCGGCAATTCGGGGGGCGCCCTGGTGGACGCCAGTGGCAGTTTGATGGGCATCAACAGCGCCATTTACTCGCGTTCAGGCGGCAGCCTGGGGATCGGCTTTGCCATCCCGGTGTCCACCGCTCAGCACGTGCTGGAAAGCCTGATCCGCGATGGGCAGGTCACACGTGGCTGGATCGGCGTCGAGCCTCGTGACCTGACCGCCGAGATTGCCGAGACCTTCAACCTGCCGCTCAAGGATGGTGTGCTGATCACGGGCGTGCTGCAAAACGGCCCTGCTGCCCAGGGCGGCGTGCACCCGGGCGATGTGGTCGTTCAGATCGCGCAAACCCCGGTGGCCAACACCTCGCAGTTGCTCAACGCGGTGGCGAACCTCAAGCCGGGTGAACCCGCCAGGATCACCGTGCAGCGGGCTGGCAAGGTGCTGGCACTGGACGTGGTGGCGGCACAGCGCCCCAAGGTCTCACGCAACGAGATGGCCCGCCAGGAGATCCCTCAGGAAGAAGAGTGATCGGTCGAGGAGGCCGCGTCGGCGGCTGATTCGGCCTTGGGCTTGCCCGAGAGTTGGGCGGCCCAGATGCCGATTTCATACAGGATGCACATCGGGATCGCCAGGGCCAGTTGAGACACCACATCGGGTGGCGTGACCACGGCCGCGATCACGAAGGCGATCACGATGAAGTAGCGGCGAAAGTCCTTGAGCTTTTCCACGGTCACGATGCCCATGTGCGCCAGGATCACCAGCACCACGGGCACCTCAAAAGCTGCCCCAAAGGCCAGGAACATGTTCAGCACAAAGCTCAGGTAGGCCTCGATGTCAGGCGCGGCCGTGATGCTCTTGGGCGCAAAGCTCTGGATGAAGGCAAACACCTGCCCGAACACGAAGAAATAGCAAAACGCCACGCCCAGGAAGAACAGCAAGGTGCTGGAGACGATCAGCGGCATCACCAGCTTTTTCTCGTGGGTGTACAGCCCCGGCGCCACGAAGGACCAGATCTGATACAGCACCACTGGCAGGGCCAGCAAAAAGGCCGCCATCATCGTGATCTTGATGGGCACCATGAACGGCGAGATCACGCTGGTGGCGATCAGGGTGGCGCCTTTGGGCAGGTGGGCCACCAACGGCGCGGCCAACAGGTCGTACAGGGCGGCGGGGCCGGGGTAGATCGCCAGGATGGCAAAGGCCAGACCGATGGCCAGCGCGGCGCGGATCAGTCGGTCGCGCAGTTCAATCAGGTGGGCAACGAAGGGCTGCTCGGCGCCCTCCAGTCCGGGCTTGGGATCGTTGTCGCTCACAAAGGGGTCACATCAAGGTTGGTGGCGGGCGCTGGTGGCCGGCGGGCGGAAACGCGCCACCCGGGCCGCGCCCGATTGCACATGGCGGCGCACGCCATTTTGCTGCTTGTACCAAGTCGGCATGGCCGCGCGCTTGAGGCGCCAGTTCTTGCGAACGGGCTTGGGCACAAAGCTGTTGTAAGACGTCTGGTGCAGGTCGTTGTAGAAGCTGTCGGATTGGCCACTGCCCAGGGCAGCGTTGATTTCGCCCTCGGTGTGGCTGATGCCATCCGAGACCGATTGCTCGACGTTGCGTGCCGCGTCCTCGAAGCCGCTTTTCACCTTCTTGAGTTCTTCAAGCTCGATGGAGCGGTTGACTTCGGACTGCACCTGCGACACATAGCGTTGGGCCTTGCCCACGAGCAAGCCCACCGTGCGGGCCACGCGCGGCAGTTTTTCGGGCCCGATCACGATCAGGGCCACGGCGCCGATCAGGGCGAGCTTGTCAATGCCGAAGTCAATCATGGCTCACGGTCCTCAGCGGACGCAGGCCTCACGATTTGGTCTTGGCTTCGACGTCGACGGTGTTGGCGTCGGTCTTGGCGTGGTTGGTCACCTGCTGCGAAGCGGGCGAGCCGGGGGCGGCAGACGCGTCGGTGGTGCCGCCGTCCTTCATGCCGTCCTTGAAGCCCTTGACGGCCGAACCCAGGTCGCCGCCGATGTTCTTGAGCTTCTTGGTGCCAAAAACCATCATCACGATCACCAGCACGATCAACCAGTGCCAAATGCTGAATGAACCCATGTCGCTCTCCTAAACCGGCCTTTCGGCCAAAAACAAAAAAACAATCCAGGCCATCTTGCCTGTGATTGATGACTACATGTTGTCACCTTCGCCAGTTTGGCGGGGCTGCGCTTTGCGCAAGGCAAATTCTTCCAGACCGGACAAGCCCTCGCGGCGGGCCAGTTCGGCCACCACATCGGCGGGGCTGAGCCCGAAATGTGCCATCGCCACCATGGCATGAAACCACAGATCGGCGAATTCGCCCACCAAGGCCTTGCTGTGTTCGGGGCTGGGTTGAGCGGCCGCGTCCTTCGCCGCCATGACGGTTTCGGTGGCCTCTTCGCCCACTTTTTTCAGGATGGCGTCGGTGCCTTTGTGGAACAGGCGCGCCACATAGCTCTTGTCCGGATCGCCGCCCTTGCGGGATTCGATGACGGCGGCCAGGCGCAGCAGGACGTCGGTGGTGGTGGCCAAAGGTTCACTCATGGGGGCATCGGGGAAGGGGGGCAGTCACTTGTAGATGTGCTCGGGGTCTTTGAGGACGGGGTCCACGCTCACCCACTGGCCTTGTTCGTATTTCTGGAAAAAGCAGCTGTGGCGGCCAGTGTGGCAGGCGATGCCGGGCGTGTGTCCCAGTTGCTCAACGCTCAAGAGCACCACATCGTTGTCACAGTCCAGGCGAATGGCCTTCACCTTCTGCGTATGACCGGATTCCTCGCCCTTGTGCCACAAACGCTGGCGCGAGCGGCTCCAGTACACGGCCTCGCCGATGTCGGCGGTGCGTGCCAAGGCCTCACGGTTCATCCATGCAAACATCAGCACGTCACCGGTGCTGGCTTCTTGCGCGATCACGGGCACCAGGCCCTGGTCATCCCAGCGAATGTCATCCAACCAATTCATGGGTGATAGTGTAGCAATCGCAATGCCAGGGCGTTGCTGGGACAATGCCGCCATGCCTGCTTCTGACACTCAAAATGCACCTTGTCTGGCCCTGACCATGGGCGACGCCTGTGGCATTGGCCCAGAGATCATCGCCCGCCTCTGGTTGGATTCGGCCATGCCGAAGGCGCTGGTGGTGGGTTCTCCGCAGGTCATGCGCCGGGCGGTGGCCTGGGTGGCGCAGGCCCGGGGTGGCCCTGCGCCAGTGGTGGTGGAAATCCATGATGCAAAAAATTGGGCTGATGTGCCAACCGGCGCGATGCCTGTCTGGGCGCCTCCCGGTTTGCCCCATGACCTGATCGATGCGCCTGTGGGTCAGGTGGATGTGCGTGCAGGCAGTGCCGCAGCCGCTTGCATCCGCGCGGCCGTGCGTTTGGCGCAGACCGGTGTGGTGGCCGGCATTGTCACTGCCCCTTTGCACAAAGAGGCCCTGGCGCTGGCTGGCGAGCCATATCCGGGCCACACCGAGCTTTTGCAGGCCGAAGGTGCGCCGCCGGGTCAGGCGCCAGCGCCGGTGCGCATGATGCTGGCCAACGACCAGCTCAAGACCGTGCTGGTCACCATCCACATGGCCTTGCGCCAGGCGATCGACGCAGTCACTTTCGAGGCTGTGCTGGAAACCATCCGCATCACCCACGACAGCGCCAGGCTGTGGGGTATTGAGCGCCCTCGCATCGCGGTGGCTGGCCTGAACCCGCACGCGGGCGAGGGCGGTTTGTTTGGCGATGAAGAGATCCGCATCATTGGCCCGGCCATACAGGCAGCGCAGGCCCTGGGCATCAAGGTGAGCGGGCCCCTGGCGCCCGACACCGTCTTCATGCGCGCCCGCCACGCGCCGGACCATCCCGGCGAGTTCGATGTGGTGATCGCGATGTACCACGACCAGGGCCTGATCCCGGTCAAATACATGGGCTTGGACCATGGCGTGAACGTCACCTTGGGCCTGCCCTTTGTGCGAACCAGCCCGGACCATGGCACGGCATTTGACCTGGCGGGCACTGGCCGCGCTGATCCCTCCAGCCTGCTGCAGGCCTGGCGCATGGCGCGCCAACTGGTGAGCGGGGAGGGCGCTATTTAGCGCTGTTCAAGCGGCCGACTTGTTGCCAGCCAGGGCGGCCAGTTGACGGCGGGCGCGCATCGTGGCGCGCTCGATCAGCTCGGACTGTTCAAAGGCCTTGAACCGGCCCGAATCGCACATCTTGGCCAGGGTTCGCGAGGTCAGCGAAATGGTCTGCTTGTGCTGGTGGCCCTGCGTGAAGATGAAGAAGCTGCGGCCTTCGCTGATCCAGGTCAGGCGCACGCGCTTCCATTCGCCCTGCATCAGCATCTGGTAGGCCGTGCCCTTGTTGATGTGGTGGACGAGTTGGGCGCCGGCCGAAGGCACTGGCGGTGCGTCCAGGTTGATGTCGATGTCCAGCAGGCTGGGGTCGCTCGGGCCCGCGGCGTCCAGGTCGATGTCCAGCGGCTCGTTGGCCAGCGCGGCCTCGGGCATGAAGCCGGCCTGTTTGATTTCGGCGGCGCTCAAGGCCGTCACCACGGTCAGCGTGGGGATCTCGGCGATGTTGTCCAGCGAGGCGGGCAATGGATCGTTGGCGGCCTCTTCCCGGCTGGGGATGTTGATCTTTTCAACCTTGGTCAACTGCGCTTCGAGCATGCGCACCGTCAGGTCGTGCTGGGGCTGGGCCTTGAGCGATTCGGCGTGCGAAGGCAGCAATTTGGAGAAGAAATCCTGCTTGGCCTCTTCAGACCACTGGATCATCGCCAGGCCTTCATTCAGGTCTTTCATCAGCTGCGGCAGCTTCATCAGAAACTCTTTGCGCAACTGCGGGCTGCCCTTGGGCTGCACGCTCAAGGCCAGGTCGTGCCCGGCCTTCTTGACCCGTTGTGCCATCGCCGACTGGGAGCCGTCCCGGGCGCTGGCCATCACCTGTACCTGGCTCCAGATCTGGGTCAGGAAGTCGCGGACGAACTCCGGCATCTCCACCGAAGCCAGCTCTTTCTTGAGCACCTGCATGTAGCGCTGCTGCACACGCAGGTCGGCTTCCTTGCCGCTGAGCAGGGCGGCCACGGCGGCGTTTTCTGCACCTTCCTGGCGGTTCTGCTCGTCGATGAAGGCTTCCAGCTCCGTCAGCTTGGCCTCGTACAGCTCCATGCGGTCAAAGTCGCCCTCGACCACATCATCGACCAGGGCGGTGATCCGGGCCAGGTAGGCTTGCCCCACGCCCTGCTCGTGGTCGTCAAAAGTGGCAGACAGGCTGGCGATGCGGTTCACGAAACGCCGCACCGGGTGTTTCCGCGAGCTGAAAAATCCCATGTCCTGCAAGGCCACGCGCAACACGGGCAATTGCAGGCGGGCAATCTGGCGGGCCATCTGTGGCGACACCTTGGGGTCCGACAGCACTTGGTCGAACAAGGCGGCTACGATGTCGATGACCATCTGGTCCAGCGCCGCGCCGCCGCTGGCACGAATCAGTTCGTCGCGGTGGGCTCGGATCATGTTCACGGCCATCATCGGGCCCGCGAAGCCACCTTGGGCAGCACCGTCGATCGGCACGCCAGGGAAGGTGCCTGCGAAATCAGCGGCCGAGGCGACCGAGCCCGCGTCCACGCCGCCCCACCCTTGCAGGTAGGGCACGCTGTTGAGTCTGCGAATCAGGGCGTTGAATTCACCTGCGGCACCTTGAGCGCCTCCGGCCTGAATGGCTCCGCCGCCAACCATGCCCCCCATGCCCATGGGCATGCCACCCATCCCGGCGTGCGACCCCGATGGTGGGCTGTTGAACGCCGAGGCTGGCATGGACACGCCAAACATCTCGCTCAGGGCCTTGGCAGCGCGCTGGTGTGCCTGCAGTGGCGTGTTGCCGCTGTGTTGTCCGCCGTGCTGGCTGTGGCCTGGCGCAGTGTCGTTGAATGCCCCAGGCTGGGTGGGGGGCGTGCCTGACAGGCTGCCTGGACTGGTGGTCCGGCCACCCTGGGTGGACGTACGGAATTTGCTGGCACTGACCGGGTCCACAGGGCGCACGCCTTGCGAACGCAGTTCCGTCACGGTCATCTCGTAACTGTTCTTGAGCCCGGCGGCCAAGTGTCGGCCAATCTGCTGTGCCAGCAGGGTGCTCACTTCCGGGTCGGTGCTGACTTCGGTCAAGGCCTCCAGCAGGGCGCCGCTCACGGTCTGCGGGCGCAGGGGGTTGTGTTCGGCGAGGGCATCGTCCAGCAAGGGGCTCAAGTGATCATGAACCGCCTTGAACTCGCTTTCGCACTCCTGGCCCAGGCTTTGGGCCAGCCGCTCGGCCACCACATTGCGCTCCACTTCGGCGTTATCGACCAGGCTGAGGGCGTCCCAGTCGGTTTCCGCGTAGGCCGCGGTGGTGGCAGGCTTGCGCCGGGAGTCCTTGTTCACGCGTTTGCGCAACTCGACCATGAAGGCCTGGTTGAGCGCCGAAGTCTTGCGCTGCAGGTCGAATTCGGCCGTCATCAAAAGCTGACGGTGTGCGTTGCTGGTGGACGTGGTCGCCAGCAGACCCACCTGACTGCTGGCTTTGTCCACGGCCTCCGCCATCGCCACCTGGATGCGGCTGAGCGATGCCTGCAAAACGGGTTCAAGACGGGGGTCGGTCACAGGGCGGGTCCAGTCAGTTCAATCAATCGGCGGCTTGGCTGCGCCACCACTGTCCCAGAAAGGGACTTCTTTTGATCTCTGGATATCGACCGCTCCGGCCCCTTCTTTCGTTATTGTTTCAAACTGTCACGAATCTCGCGGAGCAGGATGATGTCTTCTGGTGTGGGGGCGGGCGGCGCAGGTGCGGGTTCGGACTCTTTCCGCAGGCGGTTGATTTGTTTGACCATCAGGAAAATGACGAAAGCCAGGATCAGGAAATTCAGCGCCACGGTCATGAAATTGCCGTAGGCGAATACCGCGCCAGCTTTTTTGGCCTCCGCCAGGGTCAATCCGCCAGCCTGGCCTGCCAGTGCGACGTAGTAGTTGGAGAAGTCCAGTCCGCCCACGGCCTTGCTGACAATCGGCATGATCAGGTCGTTGACGAGCGAATCGACAATCTTGCCAAACGCCCCGCCAATGATCACCCCCACGGCCAGATCTACCACATTGCCCTTGACGGCGAACTCCTTGAATTCACTGACGAAACCCATCGACTTGCTCCTTCCCTTGAACGGGATGTGTTGCTGAACAGGCTAGGAGTATTGACGGAAACTGCGCCTTGTCAACGTGGGCGCTGCGGTGTCCGCTAGAATGCGAGGTTGACCCCCAAACTCAAGCCATCCAAACCATGAGCAATCAGCCAGTGGATCAAAGCCGCCGGACGTGGGTGACCATCGCCTGTGTCGCAGGTGGAGCAGGCGGCGTGGCCGCCGCCGTGCCCT
>NZ_JAUSAR010000190.1 GCF_030652515.1 Aquabacterium sp.
TTATTTCTGGACGCCGGGCGCTGTGTGGAGCTATGGCGCTCTTGCAAGCGTTAGCGGCCTCGCAGGCCGCGTGAGGCATCATGGCTGTGAGGTATGGGAAGCGCAGTGGCGCCTGGCTCGGGCTGGTTTCACCATCTTCACAATTCTCGAGCAGCTGTACGCAGCGTACCTGCCCACAGCAGACGACATGGTGCCACTGCCGGTCGGTGCCAAGCAGCCACTCTACTGCCTCAACGCTGGCGACGCAGCCATCATGAAGCAGCTTCTGCGCCGAGCTTACCCTGACCTCACCTCGATACCGTCAGCAGAGCTGCTGCCCGAGCCCCGAATGCACATGAAGCGGCTGCCGGTGGTGCCGCCATGGCCGCCGGGGCATGTGAGTCGCCCCTTGGCTGCGCATGAACTGCATGGTGCACCGCCGCAGCAGTTGCAACCGACAGATGCACTCCGCCCGGACGCCACTCTGGAAGACGTGGTGGCAGCGCAAACGGCACTCCTGGCTGCATTGCCGGCGTTGCGAGAAGCACGCGACGCCCAGCCGTCAACGCGAAACGGCAGAAGTCTCATAGTTTTCCTTCCTTGGCTGGTCATTGGTGGTGCCGAAAAGTTTGCGCTTAACGTCATTGCGGAGTTCACGGCGCTTGGATGGCATGCGACAGTGGTGCTGAGCTTGGATTCGACTGGTTTCGGCGGCAACCGGTGGGAGCAAGTTGCGCGCACATACACAGATGACATCTTCGTCGTTCCCTCCATGGTCGACCGACATTTCTATGGCGCCCTGGTGTGCAATCTGGTTGCTTCGCGCGGCGTCGAGGCAGCCATTGCCACCAACTCTGCGCAGCCCTACCTGTTCTTGCCATACTTCAAGGCCGCCTGCCCCATCAACACCTTCATCGACGTGTCGCACAATTGGATCGACGCTTGGATTGACGGCGGCTACACGGCGTTCGGCCTGGGATTCATGGCGGAGATGGACTACAGCATGGCCATCAGCGATGTGTTGCGACGGAAGATGGTGGCTGAGGGCGGCGACGAGTCCAAGTTGCGCACCATCTACATTGGCACCAACGCCACCTTCTTCACACACACTCCTGTCGCCGACCGAGCAGCTGCCATTCTTGCTCCTGGGCCCGCTTTTCTGCCAGAGCACCGTGACGCATTCGCGGGCCTGCTGGCAAGGGGCAACAAACGGGTTGTCGTCTTCGTCGGACGCATGTCAGGCGAGAAGCAGCCGCACGTGTTTGTGGATGCCATCGTACGTGCGCGCGCGTCGCTGCCGCCAGGAGTCGCTGACTCGCTTGCCGCCGTCATGGTGGGCGGTGGGTACATGCTCGACAATGTGCAAGCACACATTGCCGCTGCGGGCGCCGGGGGCTTCCTGATGGCAGTTGGTCCGTTGGATGAGCACGGCACGCGCGACATCCTCAACGTCGCTGACATTATGATGATGACGTCAGAGACGGAGGGGACCCCGCTAGCGTTGTTTGAGGCCATGTCCATGGGCCTCGCGTGCATTGCACCCGCAGTGGGCGGCATCCCTGAGATGTTGACTGTCGACACAGGCCACCTCGTCGTCAACACCGGCCTCAGTCAAGACGCGCAAGCTGACGCCTTTGCAGCCGCGTTGGTTAAGTTGTTGTCAATGCCAGAGGATGATGTGCGGGGTATGGGCGCCGCTGCCGCCGTGCGTGTGCGAGAAAAGTTTGACACGCGTATCATGGCACAGCAGCTGCAGGGTCTCATGGACGATAACCGACACGCGGCAGCGACCAAGCGGAGCAACAGCGGCGGCATCTCGCTTGGCGCCTACTTGCAAGCGCTGCGTCTTGCGTC
>NZ_JAUSAR010000206.1 GCF_030652515.1 Aquabacterium sp.
GCCGGTGCCGTAGTATTTCGCGAACCATGCGGCGACTGGCATCTGTTGCGATCCGGTGGCTGCGATGGTGGACATGGGGTCACGCAGATCGTGGCCCGCGTGCTGCCCCATGCGGGGCCCGCCGTTGTGCTGGGCGAGGAAGCCAGCCACGGTGGTCAGGCCAGCGCCGCCTGCGGTGATGGTATGGACAGGCTCATTTGCGCCATTGAACGGCTTTTGGCTGTTGCGCATCGTCATGATGTGCGGGGCGATCAGGGCAGAGTGATTGCCGCCTGCCAGAACGGTCGGGTGTGGCGCATCGACTCGCAATTCCCGCCGCTGGGTGCCTTTCAGCGAAAGCAGATGCGGCACGATCAGTTGGTTCTGATCCTTGCGGCTGGCGGTGATCGTGTGCATCGGATCGGCCATGTCGCGCACAGCGCCGCCGTGCTGGGCATAGGTCAGAACAGGCGCGATCAGGGCGTGGCGGTTCTCGGTGGTGACGGTGCGTAGGGGCGCGCCAAGATCAGCGCTGCGCACACCGCGCCCGTCATTGTGGCCGTAGAACGTGGCCAGCGCCGGGGCCAGTAGGCCGAGGGGGGCCGCACCACCTGGCTTTTTGATCCAGCTATTCGCCGTGACGGTCGGCATCGGTTCGCGCATATCCTGCCCGGTTGCGCCGCCGTTGAATCTGGTGATGCTCGGCGCGATCAGCGCATGCTTGACGCTGCCTGCCACGACCGTTGCCAGCGGGGCGGCGATGTCTTGGGTGCGCGGTGCTTGGCCGGGGCGTTCGCCATAGCCGACCTCGACCAAGAATGGCCGATCTGCCTCGATCACATAGCGCTTCATCCCGCGTGCGATCCGGGACAGGGTGTTGTCGGCCAAGGGTCGCTGCGACCGCAGGCCGTGTTTTGCAAAAACTTCATCCTTGCTGTCGAAGATCGACGGGCAGGCGATGGACCAATCAATGCACTCGGCGGCGGTGCGCCATGGCAGCAGCTTGCCACGCTTGACCTCGGCGCTGTTCGGGTCGCCGTGGGTAGGCTTTGGCCAGACGATGGCGCGGCCATCGCAGCGCGCCACCAGAAAGAACCGCTTGCGGATGGTTGGGGCGCCATAGTCGCATCCGCGCAGCTCGCGGTGCTGAACCTTGTAACCCGCACGGCGCAGGCGGCGCTTCCAATCGTCAAAGGTCTGGCCCGCGAACTCGCGGATCGGCTGGCCTTCGTTGTCGATTGGCCCCCATGTCAGAAATTCTTCGACGTTCTCCATGCAGATCACATCGGGTTTCACATGCTCGGCCCACCGCACCACCACCCACGCCAGATCGCGCACGTTGCGGTCACGCGGCGCACCGCCCTTGGCCTTGCTGAAATGCTTGCAGTCGGGCGAGGCCCACAGCAGCCCAACCTTGCGGCCCTTCGCGACGGTGCGCGGATCTACATCCCAGATGTTGCTATCGAGGTGCAGCGTATCGGGGTGGTTGGCGGCATGCAGGGCGAGGGCGGCGGTGGAGTGGTTGATTGCCACGTCGGGGCTGCGACCTAAGGCGCGTTCAATGCCAGTGCTGGCACCGCCGCCGCCTGCAAAGCTGTCGATGATCATGGGGGCCAGATCAAGCATGTAGGACGCTCCCTTGACGTTGCGGTTGGTTCACCCAATGTTCTACCGATGTGGACGCGGAAAAGAACTTTGATCGGCGGGACGGTGCTGGGCGATGACTGGGTCGTGTTGCGCCTCGGGCAGCAGGTGGGGCGGGTTTATCCGCTGCATGGCGGCAGCATGATGGACGCGCGCTATTGGTGGGGCACCTGGACGTTTCCGTCAGAGCATGGGCAAGCGCCCACGCGAGAGGCGGCGCTGGATGCGCTGCGGCAAGCCATTCGGCGGCGCTGGCCGGATAGCGTAGCTGTGCTGCCAAGTGCGTCTGGTAGGTAGGGTCAGCCATGCTGCACCTCGGGGAAGTCTTCGGGGCAGAGGCTTTCGCCTTTTGCCAGCGCGGCCTTTGCGCCTGCCAGAGTCAGGCGGAACGTGTCTTGCCCGCCAAGCCCGCCTGCGTGTCGCGTGACGGTGGCCAGCCCTGCGGAGACCAGCGCGTTCCATTTGGGGTGATCGGAGTGGCCCTTCCCGGCGCAGAAGCGGTTGCGGTAGGATCGGTTGTCGCTGTTGGGCAGGCCGAGGGCATGGCGGGCGAGGGCGATCTGTGCGGGGGTCATGCTGACCGCTCCATCTTGTAAACCGGATCCAGCCGCGCCTTGGTTTTGCGTTTGATGTAGTTCCAAGCCGCGCGCGACATCGGCAGCACATCTAGGCTGTCGCCGTTCTCTTGCATCAGATCGGCAAAGTGGTGGCCGTCGCCTACATCCTGACCATAGCGGCCAACCCAGCCGCAGATTTGCGCGCGGCGCAGGATGGTGTCCAAGGCTTTGGCGCCATCGCTAAAGATGATCGTCTCGCAAAGATCAAGGCGTTCACCCCCAGCCTTTTCGGCGCGCAATACCGCAAGGCGAATGCCAGCGGCATTGTCGGGAATGCCAAAGGTGCTCATGCTGCCACCTCGGGAAACTGCGACCATTCCACGCCATCCAGCAAGCGGCCTGCGCGTTTTTTGCCGTAGCGCCATGAATGGCTTTCGACGGTGCTATTGTCGGCTTCAAACCATTCGTGCATCCCGCGAGATGTCACGGGGTCGGGGAAGTGGGTGAAGTGATCATCGGGTGCCCACTCGCCCCACTGCTTGAACAGGAACGGCACGCCTGCGGCCACGCATTGATCGCGAAGGGATCGCGCCCAGTCGGGGTGCATCGGGCGGGCGTGGGGGCCGCTCTCGCCGCCGCAGATTACCCAGTCGAGGCCGCTGCGATCCCGTTTCCAATCGCCTTTGCCGCGTTGGCAATTGTGCAGCGCTGGGTAGCCCTTCTCACACCAAGCACATTCGCCCCAGCATTCCGAGTCCAGCGCGTTTTCGCCGTGCCATGCCTGTTCAAGGTCAACTTCGCCCAGCAGCGGCTCTGCGCTAATGAAGCGGATGGCGGCGGGGCAGGCCAGCAGGTGGGGGATGCGCAGATCGGCGCTGGCTTGGTCGCTGATCGAGGTGCCTAGCCAGACGTTGCGCAGTGGCCACGATTGGCCTTCAGCGAGCAGAAATAATTTGTCGCCATCACGACGGTCATTCGCCTCCCATCCGGGGCGGCGAATGTATGGACGGAAGCCGTCACCGCAGTGCAGCGCGCTCAAATACTCCCGCGCCCGCTCAGGCCGCTTCGTCAGCACCTGAAACGTATGCTGCGGGGCCAGCACCATCACGGCGAAAACCTTGTCGATCCATTCATCTGGCACATTGGGGTGAAACAGATCGCCGTGGGCGCAGACGAAGATCCTGCGGGGTTTCTTCCAGCGCAGAGGGTGGTCAAGCCATCCCTCGTTGAACCGCACCTCGCCGGTGAACTTGCTTTCGCCCGCCGCGTTCTTTCGGGCGAGGCCCTTGCGGCTGGGGTGGTCGCCGATCGCGTGCCAGCTGGTGATCAGGTGGGCGGCGTAGCAGTGGCGGCAGCCATCATCGACCAGTGTGCAACCGGTGATCGGATTCCGCGTCGCGTCGGTCCATTCGATCAGGGATTTGTCAGCCATTGGTTTTCCTCTCTGGCGCTTGGGATGCCTGCCCGGACGGGCAGGGCACCGAAGGGTCAGGCGGTGACGTGTTTGACGGCCCACATGACGGCCTGCTCGGCGTTTGTGATAGCCAGAGAGAGTTCACGGCTTTTGCCGATTTCATTGCATTTGGCGATGAACGCGGCACCTTGGTCTTTCAGATCGACCATTTGCTGTTTCTCAGCATCGGTCAGAACACGGTAAGTATGGCGCACGGCGTTGTTGGCGGTGCGATCATCGGAAGCGCTATCAACTCGATCAGTCATGGTGTTTGCTTTCTTGAAGTGGGTGCGCGGTGGTGTCCGACCGCGCGCGGGGTCACATCATGTTGCCCGGTTGGGCAAAATGGTTGGTCAGACCTCGGGCGTGCCGAGGAACAGCGGCAGTTCAGTTTCGGTGGCCGCAAAGGTCGTGGCCTCGGTGAAGGCGTGATCCTTGGCGTGTTGCGGGTCGTGGATGGTGAGGAAGAATTTCACCGTGGGGCCAGCCTTGCGGTATTGGAAGCGCACCGGCAGGCGGTAGGGCGGGCCGTTCTCAAAGACCGGGATGGCGATGAGGAACAGCTTTGGCACGCGGATCGGCTGGCCGCTGCCGTCGATGTGTTCTGATTTGGTTTGGATGGTCGCTTCGCCGGTCGTGGAGTTGTGCGCGACAGTGTAATCGGCGGTTTCGTTCACGGTGAATGACTTCGCCATGCCCAGCAACTGCGCGCCATTGCCGAAGGTGCCATCCAGACGGCGGGCAATGTCGATCAAGCGCATGTCGCTTTCGCTTGCCTCTGCCCCGGCGATTCCGGGTGAGGTCAGCGAGGTTGGCGGATCGATCACGTCAAGGATGTTGTCTTCCAGAAACGCGCCCATATCGACGCCCGACATTGCCTGACCGGACATTGCCATCCATGCCAGCCATTTGGGCGACAGCGGGAAGGCATAGGTGGCGCGGTGCTGGCCGTGGCGCGCGGTGCTTTCGCCATCGCTGCCAATCGCGGGTGCGCCCTGCTGATGGTAATCCGCGATGCAGGTGATCTTGGGCTTGTTCTCGGCGTTGCTGGCGTAAAGCACCGACTCGGCCCCTTTGAAGCGATTGGCCCAGTCGATCACGCTTTGCAGCGAGGTCATGGTGGCGGTGCCTTTGCGGGCAAAGGGTTGGATGCGATCCAGCAGCTTGCGCACCGCTTCGCTGTGATCTTCGACCTTGCGGTCTTTCGGCACGGAAAGCAGCAGTGGCCCGCCCGTCAGATCGGGCGGGGTTTCAATCAACGTGGTGTCGGCGGTTTCCGCCAGCAGCTTCGCCACGGTCTGGGCGACGTTTTCGGGGGTGGTGGTGTCCATCGGTTTACCTTTCAGATGGGGTGATCAGGTGCGCATGGCTTGCGCGGTGGGGGTGACATCGCGGATACCGGGCAGGCTGGGCTGCTGCGGGTTCTGCGGGGTGAGGTCGCCGTCTGCGGTGGTCCACAGGGTGGCGGCGGCTTTCGGGGTTTTAGGCTTGGTGAACTTCGCCTCGGCCTCGGCGGTGATGGTCAGTTGTTTGCCAAGGATGTAATCGAGGGTGATCACCACCTTGCCCTTGGCTTTGCCGCCGTGGGCCATCTGGTGGGTGTGCATGGCAACCACCAGTTCCTGATGTTCCAGCAAGAAATCATGCAGGAATTGCCCATTGTCGAATTGGGCAAGGATCTGGTCTGCGGTGCGCAGCAGGGGAAGTGGATCGGCCATATGGCTTCCTTTCGGCGTGAGGATTGGGCGGGGCAGGGCAGACATTGGGTGCGGTGCCTTTCGGGGTTAAGATGTGATCCAGCCCAGCAGCAGGGCAGCCAGACAGATGAAGGCGATGGCGCGCATCAGGGCGTTTGACGCCGTGATGAAGGCCTTGAACGGGGTTGTCTGTGGACGGCGCAAATCCGGCAGAGGGGTGTATTTCGCCACCAGCTTGCGGGCGTCTTCGATCTGCTCGGGCGTGATCTCGGCGCTGTCTTGGCGCATCGCTTGGGCGGTGTGTTTGTGCGGGCCTTGGGGTGCGATCATGACATGCTCTCGCCATCTTCCAGCACGCGGCGGGCGGCGATGCGCCAGCTGTTGGCGGCTTCCAGCAGGGTCAGGCCGGAGCCTGTGACGCCGAACAGGGCAATCTCGATCAGGTGGGTGCCGGGGCGGATCGACTTGGCCGGGTTGCCTGCGGGCGGTTCCATCCAGACGCCAAAGCCCTTTTGGCAGACAGCACGGATGGCATCGGCCAGCGCGTCCAGAGGCTTGTCTTCGGTGGCGGTGTAAAAGTTGATTAAGTAGGCGCGCTGGTGGGCATCGGCCCAAGCGGCGATATCGTCCGTTGGTGTCATGCTGACCGGATCGGGGGTGAGGGTGATAGGTTGTGTCACCCCATGCGACGGCAGGGCGAGGCTGATCTGATCCATCATCCGGCACTCCGCGCGGCAGCTTCGGCCAGCAGGGCGGGCAGCGCGGCGGTGACGTGCAACAGCATGGCATAACCGCCGATGGCGAGGGCGACGAGGATCACGGCAGCGGTGATGCTGCGGGTTATCTCCCAGCGGGCGCGCATCTCGGCCCGGTGGGCGGCGCGGTTGATCAGGGCTTGCGGCGGGGTGAGGTCGATCATGTCCGTGTCCCGTCCAGCCGTGCCTCGGCAGCAGCCCCGCGATCTTTCAGCCAAGTCGCCAGTGCGACCGCCTCTTGTGGCGTCACGTCGATTTTGAACTGGACGAAGCAGTCGCGGTCACAGACAGCGGTGCCTGCGATCAATGTGTCGCAAGAGATTTCGGCCAGATAGAAGTTGCGATCTGCGGTTGCCTCAAGCGGCAGTTGCAGCGGAAAGCCGATCATGCCGCACCGCCGATCTGGGCGGGGCGCAGGGTATCTTGCAGGTGACGGATGCGGATTTGGTTGAAGCGCTGGCCGCGTGCGGCTTTCAGGACGGCCCATGCAAAGGCGCGCAGGGCGGGCTGATCGTGGCACTGCTCGGGCGAGGTCGCCACATACAGCGCATCGGTCAACATGCGCGGGGTCGGATGGCGAAGGGCTGCGGGGTTGAGCATGGGGGCCTCCATCAAGGGATGATGGGACGGTTTATGCGCTTAATGAATATTCGCGTCAAGCATATAAATGCCCATTGTGAATAGGCCGCATAGACGGCAGCGAATCGCAACACCGATTGTAGCCGCTAGATCGTGTATATGGAGGTTTGGCATAATCATTGATTACGCCGGGTGTGGCGGTTTAGCGTGCACGCCTCATAGTTGTGGAATACTGCTAAATAGCTGTGGACAGACAAATTCTTGGCTATCCAACATCTGACCAATGTCTAAAATCACAGCGTTGTGATCAGAAATTAGGAGCTAAGTATGAAGTGGTTACTTGTGTCGGCGGCCTTACTGGCTGTCGTGTCGTGTGCTAAGGCCCCGGAAAACATCGCCGCGGTCGAAGTCGGTGGGGACGCGTATTCACGACATTCCTGCGCTCAACTTCGCGCTGACAAGCTGACAATTCAGCAAGGCCTGGACCAGGCCAGCGCGAAGCAAAAAGATGCAGCCTCTGGGGATGCTGTTGGTGTGCTGTTGCTTGGCTTGCCGCTGTCAAGCATGTCAGGCAATGACCAAGAGACTGTGATTGCCGTTGCAAAAGGCAAAATTCAAGCTATCGACCGTCAGGCGCTGGCCAAGGGCTGTAAGTAAGATCCGAAGCGACTGGCCGACAAGTTTTTGACTTGTCGGCTGTTTCTTAAGCGAGGCGATTTGGCCTACATGTTGTTTTCGAATCACATCAAAACTATAGATGGTATGCCATCCTGTGGATAACTACCTTTGTGGCCTACCTGTGCCGGGCTGGACTTGTATCACCTGTTCGCGCTAAGTTCTAATTGCATCCGGGGGGATACAATGGAATATGAGTTTGTTTCTAACATAAAATCTATGACTAACGACCAGTTCGACGCGTTTCTGCGTTGGGCACAGAATGATCTTTCGCAAAGGTCCGAGACATCTCAAGCCAAAGACCTTGGCGCTCTGCCGGAAGCTGCCTGTACATCTCAAGCAACTCATTCTCGCTGCGCGTGCGGTTCTCTTGAAATAGGTCGGACAACGGAACGTTAAGCGCAGCAGAAATCTTGCGGTAGTTTCTCAGGGTGACGCCATCGTCGCCCTTTTCTGCTCGTGAGATAGCAGGCTGCGAAAGCTGCGCCATTTCCGCAAGGTCGGTTTGGTTTAGGCCGCGCAGGCGGCGAAGGTTCTCTATGTTCATGTTTCGATTATGCGCCAAGCACTGTGCGGCGTCCAAACCGCCCTGTGAATAATCATGCTTGACGTGAATATTCACTATGGGCATAAGTGCGGACATGGAACATCTCCAATCATATCGTTTGCGTGAGGGACTGCGGCAAAGTGAATTTGCGCGGCTGGTCGGGTCTACGCAGGCCACAATTTCTAAGCTCGAAAGTGGTGGCGTTCAGCCAAGTCTTGACCTTGCTGTGCGGATCGAACGTGCCACGGCGGGCGCGGTGCCTGCGACGTCTTGGGTGCCCGAGGCCGATCTGGAAGCTGTCCCCAGACCCCCAAAGAGGATGCGGCATGATGGCTTTGGCTCGGCGCTTAAATCCCTTCGCGATGGTCCTCGGCTTTGCACGCACCGCAGGTCCAAATTTTGTCTTTCCTGCCAAGCACGCCGAACGGCCCCTTGGATTTCACAGCACTTGTTCTTCGCAGGGCGTGCGCGCCACAGGCGGGGCAGGGTTCTCCCGGTGTGAACTTGGCCGGAGCGGGCATCGCGGCTTTGCCTTCCAGCGCGGCAATACGGTTTTCCAGCGCCTCGATGCGCGGGGGCAGGGCTTTGATCGTTTTCCAGATCGGCAGTTGGTCGAGGAGTTTGATAATGTCTGATACCGAAATCATGCGGTCTATCCCTGAGGTTGATTCTGACATTGCCAGCGTATTGGGCGCGGTTGTTTCTGTCTTTTACAATCGCAGCTTCACGCTGACGCGGATCGTATCCTGCGAAGGTCAAACAATCGAAACCCGCATTGAGGCTAGCGCCTTCCTGCCCTCCAAGGAGGACGCGGCATGATGTTGTCTGCATTGATATCCCTGATCTTTCCGCGCCGCACAAAGCGCCGCAAGGCTGTGTTTGTGCCTGCGACGTGGCGGGGAACGTCTGCGATTTGCGGCTGCTGCGGCTCTGTAAACCTGTCGTTCGATCTGGCCGATGGCAGTGTCGTGCGTTTGAAGCTGCCCCGCGCCGAGATGGTGCATGTGCTGGAAACCTACGCCGAGTTTCAGGCCAACCCGCCGCGCCGTGCGCGGTGTCAGGGGTGCTTATACCAGCCTGACAATTCCTCGGGCAACCCGATTGCCGATGTGTCGATGGGTGCGCCAGCGGCGTCAAACGCGCCGGGTGCCGCGTTGTTGAGCAAATCATCAAGTGCGAGGGCTGGCGAATGATAGCTGGCAAGCGCCTCATCGTTGAACCATGGCACCCAGCGACCATCCGGGCGCTGTCTGATGCTCCAAAGTCCATGGGCCGTGCGGAATGTGAATGCGGGCATAGCGGTGTTTCCTTTTCCATCGGTCGGTCTTGCAACCCCGATGGTGAAGCGCAGGCCGGGGTTTTGCAATCTCGGCCTGCAATCCAAAGAGGACGCGGCATGATGGCTTTGGCATTCTCGGCATCCTTGGGTTGGGTTCGGCGTGTGCCCATCCCTCGCACGGGCCTATCCGCGCGCCAAGGAAACAAGGTTTCCGTGGGTTTGGTCCACTTTTCAAAAACAGAGGAAATTCCATGCTACGCAAGCTTGACCGCGACCCCGACCAAATCGTTATGCCGCGCGCGCTCGCGTCCAAATTGCTGCGGCATATCTTTGAGAACGGCAAATTCCCGAGTTGGCGGAATGAGTGTGCTGACGGCAACGACTCGCATTGGTTCCAATATACTTATGAACCTGTTGGGGATGATACCAAGACGCTTGGCTCAGATTTCATCAATGGCTGGATTGAGGCCTTTCTTGAACGTCCCGTTGCAGCGCATCAATCAACTGAAGAACCTCCGTCCGCTGCAGGGTGAAGGTGAAGTTGAGCAGTTCTTCGGGGTGATCATATGCCCGACCCATGGCCCAACCATTGGCGGCAGCGGTGATTACCAGCCCGATATTCAAGTGCGGGGTGGGGTGAACTTCGGTTGTGATCACCGGCATGTAAGGTTTTTTCATTTCAGCCATTTGGTGTCCTTTGGGTGTTTTTGCGGCTCCGATGGTGGCGACCGGGCTGAGGTTTGGCAACCCCGGCCCGCGTTTGCAGGATTGGGGGGGGCTTTGTGATGCATGCTGTAGCTGTTCGCCAAGTGGGGTTAGGGCCACATCAGGGTTACGAAAAAGTCAAAATGCCCGCCGACGCTTTCCTGATCGAGTGGACGGAATGGCTGCCGCATGACGGGCGAGGGCTGCCTGCGGCGTTGATCGGTCAGCGCATCATGGTGGCAGGTTTGGCCCATGATGGCTTTCACGCGCTGCCGGAACGCTTTCTGACCGTGACGACGGCTTATGCCTCATCCGAGGCAGCGGCGGTTTGGGATTGGTCGCAGGGTTGCGGCGGCGTTTCATGCTATCGTTTGATGCGAGTGGAACCGCTGAGCTTTGGGCAAGATTTGGTTGACGTCCTGAATGACGGTTTGGGGCGGTTGATGTTTGGGCTTGATGGGGTGGCTGAATGATGCCCCCCTTGCCCTCGGATTTGACGGCGGACTCAGGGGCCAAACATGTCCATCTGTCCGCCCTTGGTCGGATCGGGGTGCGGTCCAAGGGCCTCGGTTATACGCCCCATATTGATACCCAACATCGCCGCAACGCTGTGCCGGTGCATTCCTTCGGCTTCGAGCAAGCGCGCGGTTTCAATCTCGTCTTTGTCAAGGCTGGTGCGATGTATCGAAATCTCATTCATTTTCACCCCGGTGATGTGGTGGACCAAGATGGCCATCTTCGTTTCTCCATGTGTGGGGATGGCTATGCGCGGCAGGGGGCTTCCGACCCTCTGCCGCAACCATCGGTTACTAAAGATGCCAAGGCTGCGGTGCGATTCTATTCCTGTCAAGCGCCGCATAAGCCTGTGCATATGTGGACAACTCGGCCATGTGGGAAACTTTCCCCTCGGGGGTTTTCCCATGTCTGATCGGCAAGCCATCATCCGCGCCTTCATGGTCAATCTGATCCGCAAGGCGGGTGGTGTCGATGCGGCGGCGATGTTGATCGGCGCGGATTTGGGTGCGCCAGTGTCCAAAGGCTCGATCAGCAAGCGGCAGGCGGGTTATCTGGATTGGCCGCTGGTGGAAATCATGGCGCTGGAAGATGCGCTGTTGGATTATTCCTGCCGCGAATGGTTTGCCCAAACGACGCCCAAGGCCGTAGCGGATCAAAACCTGATGCACAGCGTGGGGCGGATGGCGGCAGAATCGGGCGAGGCGATGGCGGCGGCGATGGAGGCGGCGATGGAGTTCGCCTCGGGTCACGGCAGCAGGGCTTTGGCGCTTAAGGAGGCGCATGACGCGTTGCTGTCGGCCAGCAATCTGGTGGCGCAGTTGACTGGCGGGGGTGCGGCATGATCGTGCTTTCCCGCACAGGGTTTCATGGGGTTCAGCGTGCGGTGTTTACTGCTCTCGCGCGCGCCGGGAGTTTGGGCTTCGCCGCCTGCCTTCGGTTCACTGGTGCGGGCCTGCCAGCCCGTGCCCTTTTTACACTGGCCGGGGTTTTGCATCTTTTTCCCTGGACGCCATACCGGGGGGCCGTGGCGGGCCGCATGTGTGGCCCCCACCTCCCTCTGTTGGACCTGCGGGCGGCTGGCTTCGGTCAGTTGCCTGCTTTTTTCGGGAGCAAGCTATGAGCCGGAGCGCACGAGGGCTGTTTCGCGCGACGGGCAATGTGGCCCGCCCAGTGATGTCTGATCTGATCAACGGAGAGGCTGTGTATCAGGCGGAAAGCCCGCGCGAGGTTGATGATTTCTACCCAACGCCTCCCGAACCGATCCGGGGGCTGTTGCGGGTTGAGGCCCCATATCTGGACCACAGCCTGCCAATCTGGGAACCTGCTGCGGGTGACGGCGCGATGGTGCATGAAATGCGCAAGGCGGGTTATCACGTCTATGCGTCGGATCTGATCGACAGGGGCTGCGATGCGCAAATCCAGTCGTTCTATGATTTCAACGCGGCACCATCTCGTCAGGCAATCACCAACCCACCGTTTAATGAGTGCAACACAGGGGATTGGATACGGCACGCCTTTGAAGTGCTGGATCTGGATTACATGGCGCTGCTGCTGCCGATGGGCTGGCCCGGTGCCGAAAGCCGTGCTGCGCTATGGGCCAAGCATCCGCCCGCCCGCGTCTATCTGATGCGATGGCGCATTGATTTCACCGGGGCCGGTGCGCCGCCGATGCTGAATGCGTGGTTTGTCTGGGACCGGCGCAAGCAGGTGGGCGAGACGCAGCTACACATGCTGAGCCGGTCAGATGCCAGTCTAACGGGGGATCTGTTTTGAGTATCAGCGCGATCAAAGGGGTGGGCAACACCTGTCTGGCGCTGTGCGCCTGCGACACCTGCGCCGCCGAAATAACCCTTAATGCGATTCACGACACGGGGCATGGCGGTGCTGCCAAGGCACGATACCTGACCCTGAAAGAGCCGGGGATGGTCAACAAGGCGCTTGTTGCGCGGGGCTGGGAAGTGGGGAGGCGGATCCGCTGCCCTGCCTGTGTAGCTAAGAAATCAGAGGTAAAGCCCATGACAGACAATGTGCAGCCATTGCGCAGCCCGACACGCGAACAAAAGCGCCAGATCGTGGCGATGCTCGAATCCAGTTATGACACCGCGCGCGGCTGCTATCGCGGGACGGACACCGATTTGACCGTGGCTGAGGTGATTGGCGGCGGCGTGATGTTTGGCTGGGTCGCACAGGTTCGCGAAGATATGTTCGGGCCGGATGGCGGCAATGATGCGATAGGGCTGCTGGAAGCCGATTTGAAGCAATGGCAAGAGGATATGGCTGTGATTGCAGCGGCGGTGCAGGCATCCCAAGCTGACACGCTGACCAAGCTGCGCGAGTTCAATGATCATCGCGGCAAGGCGGGTGACTTCCTCAAGCGGCTTGAGGCGATCAAGGCCGCTGTCGGCCCGCGCGCGGCGGTGCGGTGATGGCGGGGCGGAGCGATCTGCGGTTGTCAGATGCGCGGGTGCGGGTTTTGTGGCCGGGTACAGAACTGACGCGCCGCACTGTGAAAGCGCTGGCCGGTTGCAGCTATGAAACCATCCGGCTGCGCGCCCGTGCGCTCGGCTTGCCCGCGCGCCCGACCGGGCGGTCAAAGTTGTGCGGGCCGTTGTTTGAGGCTTTATGGCGGGCGGGGGTGGCCTGCCATGAGATTGCCAAGCTGTTTGACAGTGTCGAGGCCTCTATCGGTGTAGCGGCTGCGGGTTTGGCCCTGCCGCCGCGTGCGCGTGGCGGGTGGCGTCCGCTTATGACGCTTGCCGAGTTCCAAGAGCGCACCCTTGCCGCTGCGATGCAGGCGCGATCTGCGAAGGATGCGCGGGCAGTTCTGGCTGCGATGAAGCAGGCGGAATCACAGGCTGCAGATCGGCAGGCGGCGTAATGGGGTTTGATCGTTCAATAGGCACCGATGGCACGCAGGCGCTTCGGATGTCCAATGAAGACTTGGCCCGCTTGGTCGCCCGTCTGGGTCTGACAGTGCAGGCGCTAAACGGCGTTGTGCAGGGATTGTCGCTGCGTGTGCGTACCTTGGAAGCTGAACTGACGGGAGCCAAGCGGCGGCACATGAAGCGGATGCAGCGCGAGGTGGCGCGGCGCGCGGTGGAGCGTCAGTTGCGGCGGGCTGCGATCACAGAGCGCGGCGAAAAGCTGCAACCTGCGGTGCCGATTGCGCAGATCGTATCCGAAGTTTCGGTCGAGTTTGGCATTGAAGTGACGGTCATTCTGGGGCGCGCGCAGGTGCGGGAAGTCACGGTCGCGCGGCAAGAGGTTTACATGCGGGCGCATGAGGAGGGGCACAGCTCCGCCAAGATTGGGCAGGCGATGGGGCGCAATCACGCCACTGTTTTGTGCGGCATGAAATCGGTGGCGATGCGACGGGCGATTGCGGCGCGGCGTAAGGCGGTGGCAGATGCTTAGCGCTGCTACCACCCCGCAACCCGGCCTCGCATACGGCGTGGTACGGCATATTCTGCCCGAGCGCTTTGGCAGCTATGCGGCGGCGGAACTGGGGGCAAGCCCGCTGCACGTTACTGGCTTGTGTTTCAACCCCAGCTGCGGCGCGCGGTTTGATCCGTCGCGGGTTTGGCAAATGTATTGCTGCGGCGCCTGTGAGCGGGCGTCGACCGCCGAGATGCGCGCTTGGGGCCACCGCATGGCGCTGCCACTGCTGGCGTGGCGGATGGGCAAATATGAACGCCATGACGCGGCTGTTCGCGCCCGCACCAATGCCGCGCGCCGCTACATCAGCCATGCGCAATCGCTGTGGCTGGCGGATCGGTTTGACCAGGCTGGGGGTGTATAATGGCGATCTATCCCGCCAAGGCCGCGCCATTTCATTGCGTGATTTGCGACAGGCTTGGCCCGCCGCAATGGGACAATCCAGCGCGCATGACCATCGCGCCGGTCTGCTACTACTGCGAGCGCAATTTCGGCGTCACCGGTGGAATGGCGGCGGCGCGGGATGATCGCTTGGCCAGTCAGGTCAGGGCGCTGGCCGAGGCAATCAGCGGTCTGGCTTACCGTCAAATGTACGATAGGAGCAACGCCCATGGCAGAGCGTGATTATGCGGCTACGCCGATTTCCGACATTCTTGGCCTGCGCGCGATCATTGATGGCCTTGCCACTGATTTGCAGGATTTGCGCGATCACAATATCAGCCCTGCGGATGGGTTGGCGCGGGCCGCGCTGGCAAAGCAGATATTCAACGGGGTGCGGCTTTACATCACCGCCGCCCGCAGCCTCGACGGTATGCCCAGCCCGGTGAGCCCACGCGGCGATGAGAAGTTGATTGAAGGTGGCCAAAAATGACTGCCTCACCATCGCAGCTTTCCTTATTGGTCGGGTCGGAAATCTGGACCGGATCCAAGAGGCAAAAGGATGCCTTGCGCGCAAAATTTGGGGGCAAGTGCGCCTACTGCGGCGGCGATCTGGATAAGATGCACGCCGATCATGTGAAGCCGATCACGCGGGTGGACCGTGACCCGTGGGGCAACCAACTGCCAATGGCTGAGCGCAAGCAGATGCACCCTGAGAACAATGTCGTGTCAAACATGATGCCTGCCTGCATCGGCTGCAATCTGCACAAGGGCGGGTACAGCCTTGAAGAATGGAGGGCGCTGCTTGGCCACGCGGCGTCAATCTTGGCGCGCGATAAGTCGCTTTTTCGCGCGGCGCTGCGGTTTGGGATAATTTCTGCCAATGCTGCGCCCATCAAGTTTTACTTTGAGAAGATCGGGTGCGCCTCATGACCGCCGCCCTGCGCCCATCCCATCTGCAACCCGTCGCGGTGGATGATCTGCCGGTCTATCCGATTCCGCGCACCGAGCGGTTGCCGGAACTCGCGTTTATCAAATGGGTGCCATCGCGCTGGCTGAGTTCTTCGGCCCCGGCGAAGTGCAGCTATGAGGTGCAGGGCATCGCGCGCGCTTTGTTCGATATCTCCACCTCGCAAAGCCCCATCGGCACCCTGCCCGATGATGATGAAGAACTTGCCCACCACCTGCGCCTGTCGATCCCATATTTCTCGGGCTTGCGCGCCCTTGGCGACCGTGGACCTTTGCGCAACTGGCATCGTTGCACCTCGGACGGTGAAATCCGCCTGATGCACCGCGTTGTCACCGAAAGCCTGCAAGACGTGCTGGAACGCCGCGAGGTGCGCGCTCTGTCGAAGGAAGCACAGGCCGAGCGCAAGCGGTTTGAGCGGCTGGTGGATGGTTTGAAGAACGCGGGCTTGAATGAAGAGGTCACCGCAGACGGTATCCTGATCAAGCGCATGGATGATTGGCTGAAAGACAACTGGCAGGGCAGCCGTACTATTAAGGCTTACCTGCAAGTTATTGTTCACGCTCGGAAAGTGGGCTGGTTCATGGCTGATTGAAATCTGTCCCAAATCTGTCCCAATCTGTCAAAAAGACGGATTTGGACAGTACAGGACAGTCCTGCGACGGAAAATACAGTCCTGCGTAGAAGAGAAGAGAAAAGAATAGATAAGACCTGAGAATACAAAAAACGCGAAAACCCAAGGGCAAGCCTGTGGATAAGTCGCATTGCTGAGAAAAGGGAAAGGGGCAGATATGAGCGATCACGATGACGACGAAGCGGGCAACCAGGCGGTGCGTGATCTGTTGATCCAGCCCCTGAACGATGCCGGGTTGAAACGCCCGCGTGGGCTGTCCGAGCGCGCGCAGAAAGATGCCCTCGCCTTGCTGGTGCGCGATCTGGATCACATGAGTGCTGAGAACCTGCGCACCCTATGCGATGCCGTGCTGCGGCAGGCGACCTTGCCGGGGCCGGGGCAGGGCCACTGGCCAGCTGCGGTACTGATCATCGCTTGGGGGCACGGGTTGCAGATTCGCCCGTTCCGGCTGCACCGCTTGGTCACCTCTTGGCTGTCGTCGATTGAGGGGCCGAAGGCCGAAGCGGGCGGCTGGCTGGTGCAACTGTTCCGCTTCCTGCGTCAGCACAAGCGCCCGCCGACGCAGTTCGATCTGTCCGAGATTCGCAATCAGGCGCGCGAGGATAACCGGCACCTGACAAACGTGGCTGATTGGGTGGCGCGCGGCACGGCATCAGAGCCGGATCGGCAGTGGCATGAAGGCTACCTGTCCGATCAGCAGATGGCGCGGGATTTCGTCGATCAGGGGCAGGCCAAACGGGCGGCAGAGAACAAGAAACAGGATGGGGTGGCGGCATGATGATCAATGCGATTGAGGGATGCACGCGGGTGATTGGGAAGTCGCAGGGTTATCTCGGCCTGCCGCGGCGCAATGGCGAAATCGGCGGCGTTCTGGTGATGACGAGCAGCTGGCAGCCAACACCCACCGAATTGGCGGCGCTGGCCGAAGGTGCCCCGATCTATGTCACATTGCACGGTCAGGCACATCCGCCGATCATGGTCAGCATCGGCCCGGTGCCAGAGGTGGTGGCATGAGTCTCGACCGACTGTCACAGATCGTTCAAGCCTCGGCGCTGGATGCCCTACACCCAGAGGATCGCGCCACATTGCAGCGGGCGGGCCTGACAGGTGCCAATCTGCGGGCGGCTGCCTTCGACGCAATGTCCGAGCCAGAACGCATCGCATTGGTCAGGGCGGCAGGTGCCGTGCCGGATACCTGTGGAGACGCCATCCCGATGGCCCCGGCGCGCGGCCCGGTGCGGACGCTCGATTACCTTGCCAGCTATCCCAAGGGCGAGAATGAGACTCATCTCGCCCCTGCTGGCTACGCGGGCCGCAAAACCATGAAGCGCCTGGATGTGTTCGACCTGATGGCGGCACAGTCGGCCCGCAAGGGTGGCTGCCTTGCCCTGACAGACAGTCAGATCGGCATGGCCCGCGCTTATCGCACCCTGACCGAGGATCTGCTGGCAGGTGCTGTGCGGTGCAGCAGCATGGAGGCGATGCGGTCAGGTGGTGGTGGGTCGCGCGAAGGCTTCACCGATCACCGGCTGGATATGTCGCGCCGCCTTGACCTTCTGCACAAGCGCATTGGCCCCGGCGCAGGCCTCGCCATCCGCCGCATCCGCCCAAGCAAACGCGGTGAAGCGCTCCGCCGCAACATCGCAGACCGCGCATTGGTCGATGCGGTATGCTTGCAAGATCAGGACATGGCGACGGTGCTGCGCGCGCATGGATGGGCTGTGAAGGGCGACACGGTGAAGGCCGCAACAGCAGCCGTCGCTGCTGCGTTGGATCGAATGATCGGCCCGGTGTGCAGATCTGGCATCGTTGGCGCGCATTATGGCGATCAGCCGGTCAGTATGCTTATCATGGGGAAGAAGTGATGGCGCGGGAATATCGTATACGATGGGCCATCGTAGAGCGGTGCAACGGCTATACCTGCTGGCCAGAGCGGATGTGCATCGCAGAGCGCCGCGTGACAGTCTTTTGGTTCATCCGCTTCTGGTTTCCGTTTGGCGTGGCTGGGTGGCGCAAGACACAAGAGGCTGCTGAGATGGACATCCAGCGCGACATCTCGCTCAACGCGCCGATTCCCTCGCCGATGTTATGGTTGGATGGCGACCACAAACCCCCTTGACAGCTTAAGTCATCCGGTCGCATAACCATTGTTATGATCTACATCTGCGCCCAGCCCCCAAGCTGAGGCGCAGTTTGCATTTGAAGGTGGGGTAGTGAGGTGAGCACAGGGCTTCGTCTCGACACATCTGCCTTCACCTCTGCTTTGCAGGCGCTGGCCAGTCGTGACGTTGGTATCGCTGTGGCTTGGGCGTTGAATGACACCGCAACCGATGTGCTGGAGCATATCCAAGATCGAATGAAGGTCGTCTTCGATAGGCCCACACGTTTCACACAGAACGCCTTCATGGTGGTCAAGGCGCAAGCGAACAGGCCAGAAGCTGCGGTGCAAGAGCGACCATTGGTTGGGTCGCGGCATTATCTGAAGGTTGAGGAAGGCGGTGGGCCAAGGGCACAGTCGGGCTTTGAGCGGCTACTGTCTCGTAGCCTTGCCTATGAAGGCATTGTCCAGTCGATCATTCCGGCCGACAACGCGCGGCTTG
>NZ_JAUSAR010000214.1 GCF_030652515.1 Aquabacterium sp.
GGCCATGATGGCCTACGCCACCGCGGAGTTCGGCGGCGTGGACATCCTGGTCAACAACGCCGGCATCCAGCACGTGGCCAATGTCGAGAACTTCCCCGTTGAAAAATGGGATGCCATCCTCGCCATCAACCTCAGCTCGGCCTTTCATACCATGCGCCTGGCGGTGCCGGCCATGCGGGCCAAGAACTGGGGCCGCATCATCAACGTGGCCTCGGCCCATGGCCTGGCGGCCTCGGCAGGCAAGTCGGCCTATGTGGCGGCCAAGCATGGCCTGGTGGGCCTGACCAAGGCGGTGGCGCTTGAAACGGCCACCACCGGCGTCACCGCCAACGCCATCTGCCCCGGCTGGGTGTTGACCCCTTTGGTGCAAAAACAGATCGAAGCCAAGGCCGAGCGCGAAGGTGTCACCCTTGAAGAAGCACAGCGCGGCCTGCTGGGTGAAAAGCAGCCCTCGCTGCAGTTCGTGACGCCCGCGCAGTTGGGCGACCTGGCCGTGTTCATGTGTTCTTCGGCTGGCGACAATGTGCGCGGCGTGGCCTGGAACATGGACGGCGGCTGGTTGGCGCAATAAGCAAGATGGCTTTTCTGGCGGGCGCTGCCCTGCCCGCCCGTTGGGCTCATCGAAGTGACTTCGTCATCCTGGAGGCCAGCTTTGGTCGGGGCCAACGCTTTTTGAGCACCTGGGCCGCCTGGCTGGCCGATCCGACCCGGTGCCAGCGTTTGGTCTACATCGCGCTGGATGCCCAACCGCCACTGAAGGCAGCCTTGAGCGATGCCCCCGACACGCAGTCCTTGGCTAAAAGGCTGGCCCAAAACTGGCCCGTGTTGACACCCGGGATGCACACCCTGGTGTTTGACGAAGGCCCCGCCCGCCAAGTCACCTTGCTGCTGGGTGTGGGCGAAATCGCGGACCTTGTGCCTCAATTGGTGGCACGGGTGGATGCCTTTTTGCTGGAGGGCGCGGCCCCGGCCCCGTTGGCACCCAACGGCGATGAAGGCTGGCTGTCGCGCTTGGCTCGTCTGGCTGCGCCCAGGTGCACCGCTGTGGCGCGGAGCAATGCCGTGAATGTGCTTGAAGGCCTGCGCCAGTCCGGCTTCAAAGCCGAGCCCCCCCATGAACCATCGCCTCAAACAGATCCGCTGAACTTTCTGTTCAAGCCTCACCACACCCCGCCTCCTTTGCCCGGCGGCTTGTGGCCAACGCACATCGAACCGGCGCAACGGCACGCCCTGGTCATCGGCGCCGGCTTGGCCGGCTGCGCTGCCGCCTGGGCACTGGCCCGACAAGGCTGGCGAATCACGCTGATTGACACCCACGCGGCGCCAGCAAAAGGGGCCTCGGGCAACCCCGCAGGCTTGTTCCACAGCATCGTCCATGGCGAAGATGGCCTCCATGCCCGGGCCCACCGTGCGGCCGCCTTGCGCACGGCGACGGTGGTGGCACCGATGTTGGCCGAGGGCCAATTCGCAGGCGCATGCCAGGGCCTGCTCAGACTGGACAATCTCACCGTCGCGGCAGAGGCCCGAGCCTTGCTCCATCGCCTTGGCCTGCCGCCCGAGCACCTGGAGTGGCTAGAGCAGGCGCAGGCTCGTGCCAAGGCGAACATCCCGGTCCCCAGCGGCGGCTGGCTGTTCCACCAAGGCGGTTGGCTGGACCCGGCTGGCTATGCTCAAGCCCTGCTGGCCGATGCCAAAAACCATGCCGAGGTCGTGTTCCTGCCTGGTCAGGGCGTGCACCAACTGCACCGCACCACACAGGCTGGCCAGGCCACCTGGCAGGCAAAAGACGCACAAAATCAGGTCATTGCCCAGGCGCCCGTGGTGATCATGGCGGGCGCGGGCGGCACCTCCGCACTGATTCAGGCGCTGCCCGGCGTGGCGCCTTTGCCCCTGTCAAGCCTGCGCGGTCAGATCAGCAGCCTGCCAGTGCACGAGGGCATCAGCGCCCCCCACCTCCCCGTCGCAGGCGCCGGCTATGCATTGCCTGCCCATGAGGGACGATTGTTGTTTGGCGCCACCAGCGATGTGGACGACCTGGACCCCCATGTTCGCGAGGCGGATCATGCCCACAACCTGGACCAAGCCTTTCAACTGGGCTGCCTGCCCCAGGCAAGCATGGCCAATGCCTTGCCCAGTGACCTGCAAGGCCGGGTGGGCTGGCGGGCCAGCACGCCTGATCGCCTGCCCTATGTGGGCGCGCTGCCTTTGGCCGATGCCCCACCGCCTGTTGTCGGGCAAAGAGCGCCCAGGATGGATCAACCACGGCTGATACCCCGACTGCGCGATGAACACGGCGGGGTCTACGTCATCACGGGATTCGGCTCAAGGGGCATCACCTGGGCCGCCTTGGCAGGGGAACTGCTGGCCTCGTGGGTCACGGGCAGCCCGTGCCCGATCGAGGCCCCTCTGCGCGATGCGCTGGACCCCGCCCGCATCGTGACGCGGGCCAAGGCCAAGGCACAGCCAACGTCAGGCTGAGGCTTCGGCCTGAGGTGCCGCGCCGTTGTTGTCGCCCGATTCGGCGTTGTCAGGCGTTGTGGTGTCGCCCTCGGCCGCATCTTGATCGGCGTCGGGGGCACCAGCCTCGCCCGTGCCACTGCGGCGTTGCTGGATCTTTTCTTCTTTTTTCTTCTTCTTGGCCAGCTCGCGCTGACGCTTTTCAAACTGATAGTTGGGTTTTGCCAATTTTGGTCCTCTGGCACCCGCTGCGGGCACCGCTGGGCAACATTGTCGTCGCAAAACTGGCGCGCCGGGGTGGGTACACTGGCGGGCTGGAAAAATACTTGCGACATGAGCGACAAATTACGTCTGGACAAATGGCTGTGGGCCGCGCGCTTTTACAAGACGCGCAGCCTGGCCGCTGACGACATCGACAAAGGCCGGGTCCAGGTCAACGAGATCGTGGCCAAGCCTTCGCGCGATTTGAAGATCGGCGACCGCATCGACCTGCGCCAGGGCACCCTGGTGCGCACCGTCATCGTCAAAACCCTCAGCAGCGTGCGGGGCGGTGCGCCCGTGGCCCAGACGATGTATGAAGAAACGCCTGACAGCATCACCCGCCGCGAACGCCACGCCGAGGAGCGCCGCACCCAGCCCGACCCCGCCCTGGCCATCGACCAGGGCCGCCCCACCAAGCGCGACCGGCGGCAATTGGCCGACTGGAACCGCTGGAGCGCTGGCGTCGACGACTAAATATTTCTTGCACAGGGTCTTGAAACCCCGTCCGCCGCCCCGAGATCTGCTGGGCTTTGATTGACTCACCTCATTAATTCCAATAAACACCATGAGCGACACGCCCGCGAACGCCGAAAACCTTGACCCGGTCGATGCCGCCCCCGGCGCCGCCGAGCCGCTTGAGGCCAGCATTGAGCAGCAACTGGCCGAACTGCACGCCAAGCACACCGAGGTCTCGGACGCTTACCTGCGCGCCAAGGCCGAGGCTGAAAACACCCGCCGCCGCGCCGATGACGAAATCTCCAAGGCCCGCAAGTTCGCGGTGGAATCCTTCGCCGACAGCCTGTTGCCCGTCAAGGACAGCCTGGAAGCGGCCATCGCCACTCAACTGTCCAAGCCCGACACGCCCATCGAAACCGTGATGGAGGGCGTTCAGGCCACCTTGCGCCAGTTGGGTGCGGCCCTGGAACGCAACAAGGTGATCGAGATCAACCCCGCCACCGGCGCCAAGTTTGATCCGCATCAGCATCAGGCCATCAGCATGGTGCCCGCCGACCAGGAAGCCAATACCGTGGTGGGCGTGCTGCAAAAGGGCTACCTGATCAACGACCGCGTCCTGCGCCCGGCCTTGGTCACGGTGGCCGCGCCAAAGTAAAAGCGTCCGTGGTGTGCCTGGCGGAAAAAAGCGAAAAAACGCTCAAAAACCCGCCCAAAGGCCTTGAAATCCCACCCAACAGACGCAAATGACGAACAACTGAATTGAAGTTTCCAAGGAGCTAGAAACATGGGCAAGATCATCGGCATCGACTTGGGCACCACGAACTCGTGCGTGTCCATCATGGAAGGCAACACCCCCAAAGTGATCGAAAACAGCGAAGGTGCCCGCACCACGCCCTCGATCATTGCCTACCAGGAAGACGGCGAGGTGCTGGTTGGCGCTTCCGCCAAGCGCCAGGCCGTCACCAACCCGCGCAACACGCTGTACGCCGTCAAGCGCCTGATTGGCCGCAAGTTCACTGAAAAAGAAGTCCAGAAGGACATCGAACTGATGCCCTACACCATCGCAGCGGCCGACAATGGCGACGCCTGGGTGGAAGTGCGCGGCAAGAAAATGGCCCCGCAGCAGATCAGCGCCGACATCCTGCGCAAGATGAA
Source organism: Aquabacterium sp. (assembly GCF_030652515.1). Classification (GTDB taxonomy): domain Bacteria; phylum Pseudomonadota; class Gammaproteobacteria; order Burkholderiales; family Burkholderiaceae_C; genus Aquabacterium. The sequence goes on from NZ_JAUSAR010000214.1 coordinate 4,330, forward strand.
GAAGACCGCCGAGGACTACCTGGGCGAAGAAGTGACCGAGGCCGTCATCACGGTGCCCGCCTACTTCAATGACGCACAGCGCCAGGCCACCAAAGACGCTGGCCGCATTGCCGGCCTGGACGTCAAGCGCATCATCAACGAACCAACCGCGGCTGCCCTGGCTTTCGGCCTGGACAAGACCAGCACCGGTGACCGCAAGATCGCCGTGTACGACTTGGGTGGCGGCACGTTTGACGTGTCCATCATCGAAATCGCCGACGTGGATGGCGAAAAGCAGTTCGAAGTGCTGTCGACCAACGGCGACACCTTCCTGGGCGGCGAAGACTTCGACCAGCGCATCATCGACTTCATCGTGGCCGAGTTCAAGAAGGACCAGGGCGTTGACCTGACCAAGGACGTGCTGGCCCTGCAACGCCTGAAGGAAGCCGCTGAAAAGGCCAAGATCGAACTCTCGAACAGCTCGCAGACCGACGTCAACCTGCCCTACATCACGGCCGACGCCAGTGGTCCCAAGCACTTGAACGTCAAGCTGACCCGCGCCAAGCTGGAGTCGCTGGTCGAAGAGCTGATCGAACGCACGATCGCACCCTGCCGCACCGCCATCAAGGACGCTGGCGTGAGCGTGGCCGACATCCAGGACGTGATCCTGGTCGGCGGCATGACCCGCATGCCCAAGGTGCAAGAGAAGGTCAAGGAGTTCTTCGGCAAGGATCCCCGCAAGGACGTGAACCCTGACGAAGCCGTGGCCGTGGGCGCCGCCATTCAAGGCCAGGTTCTGGCCGGTGACCGCACCGACGTGCTGCTGCTGGACGTGACCCCGTTGTCGCTGGGCATCGAGACCATGGGCGGCGTGATGACCAAGATGATCGCCAAGAACACGACCATCCCCACCAAGTTCGCGCAGACCTTCTCGACGGCCGAAGACAGCCAGCCTGCCGTGACGATCAAGGTGTTCCAGGGCGAGCGCGAGCTGGCCTCGGGCAACAAGATGCTGGGCGAGTTCAACCTCGAAGGCATCCCGCCCGCACCGCGTGGCACGCCGCAGATCGAAGTGTCCTTCGACATCGACGCCAACGGCATCCTGCACGTGGGCGCCAAGGACAAGGGCACCGGCAAGGAAAACAAGATCACCATCAAGGCGAACTCGGGCCTGACCGAGGACGAAATCCAGAAGATGGTGAAGGACGCCGAGCTGAACGCCGTCGACGACAAGAAGAAGGTCGAGCTGGTGCAGGCCAAGAACCAGGGCGATGCCATGGTTCACAGCGTGCGCAAGTCGCTGACCGAGTACGGCGACAAGCTGGACGCTGCTGAAAAGGAAAAGATCGAAGCCGCGATCAAGGACGTTGACGAAGCCATCAAGGGCGACGACAAGGACGACATCGAGGCCAAGACCAACGCCTTGATGACCGCCAGCCAGAAGCTGGGCGAGAAGATGTACGCCGACATGCAGGCCGCCCAAGGCGCAGCCGGTGGCGCGCCTGGTGGCGAGGCCGAAGGTGCCTCGGAAGCCAAGCCTGCCGACGACAACGTCGTGGACGCCGAGTTCAAGGAAGTCAAGAAAGACTGAAGCGTCTTTTCATCGAGCTTTTGGGGCACAGACGCGTGAGGGACAATCCCCCACCCCTGTGCCCCTTGTCACTCACAGCCTGAAAGCATCATGGCGACGAAACGCGATTACTACGAAGTTCTGGGACTCGCCAAAGGCGCCTCCGAGGAAGACATCAAAAAGGCCTACCGCAAGCTGGCCATGAAGCATCACCCTGACCGCAATCAGGGTGAGAAATCCAAGGACGCCGAAGAAAAGTTCAAGGAAGCCAAAGAGGCCTACGAGATGCTCTCGGACGCCAAGAAACGCGCGGCCTACGACCAGTTCGGCCACGCAGGCGTCGATCCGAACATGGGCGGCCGTGGCGGCCAGGGCGCAGAAGGCTTTGGCGGCTTTGCCGACGCCTTTGGCGACATTTTTGGCGACATCTTCGGCCAGGGTGGCCAAGGTGGTGGCCGACGTGGCGGCGGGCCCCAGGTCTACCGCGGCAGCGACCTGTCCTACGCGATGGAAATCACGCTGGAAGAAGCGGCCACCGGCAAGGACACGCAGATCCGCATCCCCAGCTGGGAAGACTGCGTCACCTGCAGCGGCACCGGCGCCAAGCCTGGCACCAGCGCCAAGACCTGCCCCACCTGCAATGGCGCGGGCAATGTGCACATGCGCCAAGGCTTTTTCAGCGTGCAGCAAACCTGCCCGCACTGCCAGGGCACCGGCAAGGTCATCCCCGAGCCGTGCGTCACTTGCAGCGGCCAAGGCCGCGTCAAGAAGACCAAGACGCTGGAAGTCAAGATCCCGGCCGGCATCAACGAAGGCATGCGCATCCGCTCTGCGGGCAATGGCGAGCCCGGCACCAATGGCGGCCCCGCTGGCGATCTCTACATCGAGATCCGCATCAAGCAGCACGAGATCTTCGAGCGCGATGGCGACGACCTGCACTGCAATGTGCCGATCCCGCTGACGTCAGCGGCCCTGGGCGGTTCGATCGAGGTGCCCACGCTGGGCGGCAAGGCCGAGATCGACATCCCCGAAGGCACGCAGCACGGCAAGACCTTCCGCCTGCGCGGCAAGGGCATCAAGGGCATCCGGGCCAGCTACCCGGGCGACCTGTACTGCCACATCTCGGTCGAGACACCCGTCAAGCTGACCGAGCACCAGCGCAAGCTGCTGAAGGAGCTGGACGAGTCCTTCAAAAAAGGCGGCGAGAAGCACTCACCCAACAGCAAAAGCTGGACTGATCGGGTGAAGAACATCTTCAAGTGACGTGAAGCCAAGCAAAGGCACCCTCGGGTGCCTTTTTCAATGGTGCTTCAATGGTTCTGGTTGCTGCGGTGCGCCCAAGCCGTGGTGCGGGTTTCAATCACCGAGAACAGCTCGTACATGATCATGGCCATGGCCCCCACCACCATCAGCCCACCAAACGCCAGTCCCATTTGCATGGACGAACCGGCCGAGATCAGCAGGTAGCCAATGCCTTCGTTTGAGGCCGTCATCTCGGACACGGTGGTGCCGACAAACGCCAAGGTGATGGCCACCTTCAGCGAACCATAAAAGTAAGGCATGGAGCGTGGCAACCCCACCTTGATCAGCACATCCCAACGGCGCGCGCCCAGCACCCGCAGAACGTCTTCCAGCTCGGGCTCCAGCGTGGCCAGGCCGGTGGCAATGTTGACCATGATCGGAAAGAAGCTGATCAGGAAGGCCGTCAGCACCGCCGGGCCCACGCCAATGCCGAACCAGACCACCAGGATCGGTATGAAGGCCGCCTTGGGCAAGGCATTGAAAGCAGTCATCAGCGGGTAGATCGCCGAATAGGCCAGGCGTGAACTGCCCACCAGGAAGCCCAGCAACACGCCCACCACGATGGCGATGCCAAAGCCGACCATCGTCACCCAGAAGGTGCGCCAGGCGTGCTTGAGGATCTCTGAATGAAACTCGACCAGTTGCTGCGCAATGCGCGTCGGGCTGGGGAAGATGTACTCGGACACCGAGAAGGCACTGCACACCACCTGCCACAGCAGCAGGATGATCAGCAACAGGCCCCAGGGTGCCCAGCGCTCCAGTTGGGGTGAACTCAACTTCATGGTCATTGCGCCACCTCCGGCGAGGCCGCCATGGACGTGGGCTTGCGCATGGCACCAATGTGCGCGCGCAACTCGTGCACTATGTTGGTGAACTCTGGCGTGTAAGTCACCTCCAGATCACGTGGGCGCGGCAACTCGATCTCGCGCTTGGCCAGGATGCGGCCCGGGCTGCGGCTCATCACATAGACCGTGTCCGCAAGGAACACGGCTTCGCGCAGGTCGTGGGTCACCAGGATGACGTTGAAGCCACGCTGGGCTTGCAGGTCGCGCAAGGCGCACCACAGCTCTTCACGGGTGAAGGCATCCAGGGCGCCAAAGGGCTCGTCCAGCAACAACATCTTGGGCTCGTGGATGAGCGCGCGGCAGATGCTGGCGCGCTGCTGCATGCCACCCGACAACTGCCAGGGGAATTTGTCTTCATAGCCACCCAGACCCACGCTTTGCAGCAGGGCCCGGGCCTTGGCCTCGTACTCGGCCCGCTTGGCGCGGAAGTTCGAGCGGTAAGGCTCGACGATCTCCAGCGGCAAGAGCACGTTGTCCACCGTGGTCCGCCAAGGCAGCAGCGACGGCGCCTGAAACGCCATGCCGGTGATCTTCAACGGCCCGGTCACGGGCTGACCACCGATCGTGATGCTGCCGCGCGAGGGCATCTTCAAGCCGGTGGTCAGCTTCATGAAGGTGGATTTGCCGCAACCCGATGGGCCCACGATGGCGACGAACTCACCCTCGCGGATGCTCAGGCTGACGTCCTCCACCGCGAACTGCTGTTGCGCCAGCAAGGCCTCGTTGTAGGCCAGCCAGACGTTCTTGAAATCGACAAATGAGCTCATCGTCCGTCACTCACTTCTTGGCGGGGCAGCACATTCAACTCCGCGATGGACGGCAGGTAGGCTGGCGTCCAGACGGCCTCCGGGTTCACGCGCGATTTGGTGCTGAAGGCGTCGGCCACCTGAGAGGCCATCAAGGACAGGCGCGGCAATTTCACCTGGCCAAAGCCTTCGGCACGGGCGTCCGGGCTGTTGACCACCTGGTCGATGGCCATCTTGAGTCGGCGTTTTTCAACCTCGACATTGATGATGCCGTCTCGGGCCTTGACCGCCTCGATGCTGGCATCAGGATTGGCCAGCACTTCCTTGACACCCTTGCTGAAGGCCAGCAAAAATGCCTTCACGGCCTCGGGGTTGTCTTTCAGGATGCGGGGCGACGCGATGATGGCGTTGCCGTACAGCTTCACCCCGTGCTGGGCGTAAGGCAGCACCACGATGTCCTGAGGCTTGACGCCACGGGCTTCCAGGTTCAGCATGGACGTGAATGAAAAACCGGTGATGGCGTCGACATCACCCCGCACCAACATGGTTTCACGCAAGGCCGGGTCCATGCTGGTCCAGGTCACCGCCCCCACCTTGTTGGCTTTGGCAAAGATGGGCCAGGCTTTGCGGCCAGCGTCAAACACCGGGGCGCCCAGCCTCTTGCCCGCCAGGTCGGCTGGCGTCTTGATGCCCGAGGCCTTGAGGGCAAAAGCGGCCGCTGGCGTGTTGTTGTAGACCATCATGATGGCCACGGGCTTGTTGGGCGCATCCGGGTTGTTCGCGTGGAACTCCATCAGCGCGGCCATGTCGGCAAGACCCAGGTCATAAGAGCCCGAGGCCACGCGGGTGACCGTGCCGCCCGATCCATTGCCGGCATCAATGCTCACGTCCAGCCCGGCTTGTTTGAAGTACCCCTTGGCCACTGGCTGAAGGAACAAGGCTGAAGGCCCCTCAAAACGCCAGTCCAGCTGAAATTTGATGGGGGTGGCCGCCTGGCACAGGCTCACGCCAGCGATTTGAATCAGGAGAACGCGACGGATCAGCTTGGACAGGGTCATTTGGCAAAACTCCACGAGGGCAAAAGGGATGCTCCGGCTTACGCAAGATCTGTGCACAGTTGGTGCATGGGGCTCAAGTTGGGCCCCTGAAATGCCGAAATGCGAAATACAGCGTGGTTCAGCCACAGGATGCGGGTAATTTTTCATGGCAACTCAAACTCAGTTCTCAAACCTTCAAGCCCTGGTCATCGACGACATGTCGGTGCAGCAGACCACCTTGCGTGGCCAACTGGGCCAGCTGGGCATCACCCGGGTTGACGTGGCCGCCAACGCGGAAGACGCCGCGCGCCAGATCAGGAGCCGCCGCTACAACCTCATCCTGTGCGACTACAACCTGAACCAGAAAACCGACGGCCAGCAATTGTTCGAGCACCTGCGCGACACCAACCTGCTGCCGGTGGACTGCCTGTTTTTCATGGTGACGGCCGAAAGCGGCTATGCCTCGGTGGCTGCCGCGACTGAGCACCACCCGGACGCCTACCTGCTCAAGCCCATCACCGCCAGCCACATCGAAGACCGCCTGAAAGCTTTGCTTGAAAAGCGCGATGCCCTGCTGCCCATCACCCAGAAACTGGCCAAGGAGGATCTGCTGGGCGCGGTCCAGGCCTGCGACCAGCTCCTGAAAGCCGAAAACCGCTGGACGATGGCCGCCTTGCAGATCAAGGGCAAAACCCTGCTGCAACTGGGCAAGCACGAAGAAGCCAAGCAGACCTACCGGCAGGCCCTGGACAAGCGCGCGAACCTGGCCTGGGCGCAACTGGGCCTGGCCCGAGCGCACAAAGCGGCGGGCCAGTTCGACGAAGCCAGGCAATTGGCCCAGGACATCATCCAGACCCCCGAAGGCGCGAAAAACGTGGCCGCCTATGACGTGGTCGCCGAATCGATGGATGCCCAGGGCGATGCGCAAGGTGCCATGTGGGTCTTGCGCGATGCGGCCACCGTGGTGCCCTCCTCCCGGCGTCAACGCCTGCTGGGCGAAAGCGCTTACCGCAATGGCGACCTGGACACCGCCAAGGAATGCATGCAAAAGGTGGCCAAAGCCACCCGGGGCTCCGTGATCGCCCAGCCCCAGGACACCTTGTTGCTGGCGCAAGCCATGGTCGACATGGGCGAGACCGCCGAAGCCTTGAAGCTGCTGGCCGACGCCAACACCCTGTACCGCAACCTGCCCGAGTTTGGCAGCGTGGCCTTGGCCATCCAGGTTCAAGCGCAAGTCAAAGCTGGCACGCCAGACGAAGCCGAGAAAACACTCAAACGCGCCCGCGAAACCCTTCGCAAAGGCAAGGCCGACTTCGCCACCATCGCCCTGGCCAAGGCTGAGTTGATGGCCGGGCACGAAGAAGAAGGCTTGAAGCTGCTGGCCACCGCCGTCAGCGCGGACCACGAGAACCCCAAGACCAAGCAGTTGATCGGCAATGCCCTGCGCAACACGGGCCACGAAGACAAGATCGACCGCATCATCAACACCTCGTCGGCTGCCATGCAGACCCGCGTGCAGGATGCCCGCAAGCTGCTGCGGGACAGCAAGATGGATGAGGCCGTCGCCGCCATTGAAACCGCCGTGCGCGACTACCCGGAAAACACCGGAGTGCTTCTGCAAGCAGCCCAGATCAATTGCATGGCCTTGCGGCTGAAGAAGGAATACAACAGCGGCATGGTTGAACGTGTACGCCTGTACCTGAACCGCCTGGAACAGCTCCTGCCAGGCAACGACCGCGTGACCATGATGAAGCGCTATTTCCGAGAGACCCTGGCCAGCATGGAACCTGCCTCGGCCCCTCACTGAGCCTGAGCACGACACCATGGAAACCGCCTCCTTTGCCCTCATCGCCCACGATTTGAAGAATGCACTGGGCACCCTTGAAAGTGAACTGGAAGCCCTGATCGACCAGCCGGACCCCGGCCTGGCCCAAAGTGCCTATGTGCACTGCACCGAGTTGCGCAGGCAATTCGTTCAGTTCCTGACCGTGTATGGCGCGGGCGATGGCCTGAAGGTGCACAGCGAGGACGAGTCGCCGCTCGACATGCTGAAGTCGCTGCAGCACACGGCCGCGCTCAAGCGCCTGATCACGCCAGGCACCTCAAAAGTAACTTTGACCGATGGCGGCAACGGCATGCCTTCGTTCTGGTACCTGGACCGGCGGCTGGTGTACATGGCGCTGGAAGCCGCGCTTCACAACGCCATCAGATTCAGCCGGCAACAGGTGGTCATGGGCGCCCGCGAGCAGGATGGCTACCTGGTGCTGAGCATCGACGACGATGGCCCCGGCCTGGGCGCCATCGACCCCTCCGACCAATCCACCGGCCTGGGCACAGCCTTGTGCGAGGCTGTGGCCAAGGCCCACCGCTGCGGTGACCGTGAGGGGCGGGTCGCGCTGGTCAACCGCCCGGAAGGCGGCGCCAGCTTCGAGCTCTGGCTGCCCTGAGCCCGCCATCAAGGCTGAGGATCAGCCTTCGTCCTTGACGCAATCGACGTAATAGCAGAGCTCGCCCGCTTCATTGGGCTGGGCCACCAGGCCGTGCACGTCGGTGGTGAAGCCAGGGAACATGCGGTTGAAATCGCGGGCGAAACGCAGGTAGTCCACGATCTTCTTGTTGAAGCGCTCACCGGGGATCAGCAAGGGGATGCCGGGCGGGTAAGGCGTCAGCAAGGCGGTCGTCACACGGCCTTCCAGCTGTTCGATCTCGACGCGCTCGGTCTTGCGGTGCGCGATGTAGGCGTAGGCCTCGCTGGGCTTCATCGCAGGCTGCAGGTCCGAGAGGTACATCTCGGTCGTCAGGCGCGCGATGTCGCTCTTGGCGTACATCTGGTGGATGCGCTGGCACAGGTCGCTCAGGCCCACGCGCTCGTAGATCGGGAACTTGGCGCAGAACTCGGGCAGCACACGCCACATGGGCTGGTTCTTGTCGTAGTCGTCCTTGAACTGCTGCAAGGCGGTCAGCAGCGTGTTCCAGCGGCCCTTGGTGATGCCGATGGTGAACATGATGAAGAACGAGTACAAGCCCGTCTTCTCGACCACCACGCCGTGCTCGGCCAGGTACTTGGTGACGATGCTGGCGGGGATGCCGGTCTTGGCGAACTTGCCCGACACATCCAGGCCAGGGTTGACGATGGTCGACTTGATCGGGTCGAGCATATTGAAACCATCGGCCAGGTCGCCAAAGCCGTGCCACTTGTCGTTGCCCTTGAGCATCCAGTCGTCGGGCGAGCCCACATCGTCCTTGGTGAGCTTGTCCGGGCCCCAGACCTTGAACCACCAGTCCTTGCCGAACTCCTTGTCCACCTTGCGCATGGCGCGGCGGAAGTCCAGCGCTTCTTTCAGGCTTTCTTCCACCAGCGCTGTGCCGCCGGGCGGCTCCATCATGGCAGCGGCCACATCGCACGAAGCAATGATGGCGTACTGCGGGCTGGTGGAGGTGTGCATCAGGTAGGCTTCATTGAAGAGGTGCGTGTCCAGCTTGGTGTTCTGCGCGTCTTGCACCAGCACCTGCGAAGCCTGGCTGATGCCGGCCAGCAGCTTGTGCGTGGACTGCGTGGCGTAGACCACCGCCTGCTTGGGGCGCACGCGGTCCTTGCCCATGGCATGGAACTCGCCATAGAAGTTGTGGAAGGCGGCGTGCGGCAACCAGGCTTCGTCGAAGTGGATGTTGTCGATCCAGCCGTCGAGCATGCCCTTGATGGTTTCGGTGTTGTAGAGCACGCCGTCATACGTGCTCTGCGTGATCGTCAGGATGCGCGGCTTGACCTTCTTCGGGTCCACGCCCTTGAGCAGCGGGTGGGCCTTGATCTTCTTCTCGATCGAGGCGCGCGTGAACTCGCTTTGCGGGATCGGGCCAATCAGGCCGAAGTGGTTGCGCGTGGGGGTCAGGAACACGGGGATGGCCCCGGTCATGATGATCGCGTGCAGGATGGACTTGTGGCAGTTGCGGTCCACCAGGACCACATCGCCCGGGGCCACCGTGTGGTGCCACACCATCTTGTTGGAGGTGGATGTGCCGTTGGTGACAAAGAAGCAGTGGTCGGCGTTGAAGATGCGCGCGGCATTGCGCTCGGAGGCGGCCACGGGGCCGGTGTGGTCCAGCAACTGGCCCAACTCTTCCACCGCGTTGCACACATCGGCGCGCAGCATGTTCTCGCCATAGAACTGGTGGAACATCTGGCCCACCGGGCTCTTCAGAAATGCCACGCCACCCGAGTGGCCAGGGCAGTGCCAGGAGTAGGAGCCATCTTGCGCATAGTCCATCAGCGCCTTGAAGAATGGCGGCGCCAGCGAATCCAGGTAGCTTTTAGCCTCACGGATCACGTGGCGCGCCAGGAACTCGGGCGTCTCCTCGAACATGTGGATGAAGCCGTGCAGCTCACGCAGGATGTCGTTGGGGATGTGCTGCGACGTGCGCGTCTCGCCATACAGGTAGATGGGGATGTCGGCGTTCTTGAAGCGGATCTCGCTGACGAAAGCCCGCAAGACCTTGAGGGCCGAATCAACCTCGCCCTTGGAGCCAGCGCCAAACTCTTCGTCGTCGATCGACAGGATGAAGGCGCTGGCCCGGCTTTGCTGCTGCGCAAATTGCGACAGGTCGCCGTAGTTGGTCACGCCCAAGACTTCGAAACCCTCTTTCACGATGGCGTCGGCCAGGGCGCGGATGCCCAGACCCGAGGTGTTTTCGGAGCGGAAGTCTTCGTCGATGATGACGATGGGAAAACGGAAACGCAGCATGGCCAAAACCCCTGTGGGCAAAGTCGGGCGGGCGCCCGGAAAACGCGAAAGCGCGAAGTGTAGGACTTCTGTGGGCACTGTGGATGACAGTCGCATGAAAACCGACGCTGGCGCCGTACACTGCGCCCATGAGCGACACAACCTTGTGGTGGATTGCGGCCGGCGTGATCGTCGGGCTGGAATTGTTGACTGGCACGTTTTACCTGCTGATGCTCGCCCTGGGCGCGGCCGCAGCGGCGATCAGTGCCCAGATGGGCCACCCCCTGTCCACCCAGATGCTGATTGCCGGGGTGGTGGGTGGTGTGGCTGCTCTGGGCTGGCACCTCAAGCGGCAACGCAGCAAGGACCACGCCCAAAGCGAAGGCCGCGCCAACCCGGACCTGCACCTGGACCTGGGCCAGACCGTGGAAGTGGCGCAATGGTCGGCCGACGGGCGCACCCGCGTGCACTACCGTGGCGCCGACTGGGATGCCCGCTACCTGGGGGCGCCACCAGCCCAGACTGGCCCACACCGCATCCAAGCGGTTGAAGGCAACACCCTCGTCCTCGCCAAGATCTGACAACCCTGAAAGCCCGCGCACATGGAATTCGCCCTCGTCATCCTGGTCCTGGCCGTGATCTTCGTCGCCAAATCGGTCAAGGTGGTTCCCCAGCAAAACGCCTGGGTGCTGGAGCGCCTGGGCAAGTACCACGCCACGCTCACGCCTGGCCTGAACGTGGTGTTGCCTTTCGTCGACGTGGTGGGCTACAAGCACTCGCTCAAGGAAATCGCGCTGGACGTGCCCAGCCAGGTCTGCATCACCAAGGACAACACGCAGTTGCAGGTGGACGGCATCCTGTATTTCCAGGTGACCGACCCGATGCGGGCCAGTTATGGTGCTTCCAACTACGTGGTGGCCATCACCCAGCTGGCGCAAACCACCTTGCGCTCGGTCGTCGGCCGCATGGAACTGGACAAGACCTTTGAAGAGCGTGCCGTGATCAACACCGCCGTGGTCAATGCGCTGGACGAAGCCGCCTTGAACTGGGGCGTGAAAGTCTTGCGCTATGAAATCAAAGACCTGACACCGCCCGTCGAGATCCTGCGCAGCATGCAGGCCCAGATCACGGCCGAACGTGAGAAACGCGCCCTGATCGCGGCTTCCGAGGGGCGCCGTCAGGAGCAGATCAACATCGCCACGGGCGAGCGCGAAGCCTTCATCGCCCGGTCCGAGGGCGAAAAACAAGCCGAGATCAACAAAGCCCAGGGTGAGGCCGCCGCCATCACCGCGGTGGCCGATGCCACCGCCGACGCGATCCGCAAGATCGCCGCCGCCATCCAGCAGCCCGGTGGACAGGATGCCGTGAACCTGAAAGTGGCCGAAAAGGCCGTCGAGGCGTATGCCCAATTGGCCCAGAAGAACAACACGATGATTGTTCCAGGCAACATGAGCGAGGTCTCGGCCCTCATCGGCACGGCGATGACCTTGATGAAACGCACCCCTTCCTGAACAACCATGGCCATCGACATCGCCAGCGCCCGCAACGTGCTGGGTGGTCCCTTGCGGGGCTGCTCTTACGCGCCCGTGACCGGTTTTTTCCGGGATGGTTGCTGCCGCACCCGCCGGGATGATGTCGGCCTGCACGTGGTCTGCGGCAAGATGACGGCCGAGTTCCTGGCGTTTTCAAAGGCGCAGGGCAATGATTTGAGCACCCCCATCCCCGAGGCGCGCTTCCCGGGATTGAAACCCGGTGATCGGTGGTGCTTGTGTGCCAGCCGCTGGCTGGAGGCCTGGCAAGCCGGCGTGGCACCACCGGTGGTGCTCGAATCAACCCATGAACAGGCCCTGGAGGTGATCCCGCTGGAGGCCCTCACCGCCCATGCCCTGGCATCGACACGGCCGCTGGACGAATAGCGCCTCAGCTTCGTTTGACATTTTCCAGTGGGTCAAGCTCACCCAGGTCCGTCACCACCGCCAGCCCGGTTTTGCTGGACACGCGCACCTGGTTGCGCCCCATGCGCTTGGCCTGGTACAGCGCCTCATCGGCCCAACGGATCAGTGTTTCGGAATTGCCCCCGGTGGCCTGAGCCACCCCCGCTGATATGGTCACCTTGGGCATCAGCACGCCGTCGTGGTGCACCTCCAGGTTCTCAATCGCCTGGCGGATCTGCTCCATGCGCAGCATGGCGTCGGCTTGCTCGCAACCTGGCAGCACCAGCGCCATCTCTTCGCCACCATAACGGCAAGCAATGTCATAGCCGCGGATGCATTCAAGCAACACGCCCGCGACGGCCTTCAGGACCACATCGCCCGCATCATGGCCACGGCTGTCGTTGAACTGCTTGAAGTGGTCGATGTCGATCATGGCCAGTGAGACCACGCCATGGTCACGGCGCACGCGCTGCAACTCGTTGCCCAGGCATTCGTCCATGAAGCGGCGGTTGTGCAAGCCCGTCAATGAATCGGTCATGGCCTGGTCGTGCAGGGAATTGCGCAACATCAGATTGCTCAAGGCCAGCTTCAGCGTTTCGGCAAACCGCACGGCACGGGCCTGCACCTCGGCCATGCGCTCATCGTTCACCCTGAACTGCTGGCTGAACAGGTGCAAAGCGCCCACCGTTTCACCGTGGGCCACCATGGGCACGCACAGGTAGGGATGGAGGTCTTCGCGGGGAATGCTCTTCAGGTGCACGCAGCACACGCCATGGTCATGGCCGCTGAACGCGTGGGGCTTGCCACGCCGCATTCCCCAGCAATCGCGGGCCAGGAAGTGCTGCTCAGCCTGCGAAGGCGTGCGCCCCCAGGAGGCGCCGATCTGCAACTGGTGCCCGCCCGGCTGGGTGGCCGCCAACCAGCCCGACCAACCGGGGAACAATCGCTCGCAGGCCTGCCGAATGATGCTGAAGGCTTCTTCCAGGTTGTCGGCGGCGTGCAGCATGTCGCTGGCCTCTTGCACCACCACGCCTTCGTCTTGCGCAGCGCGCAGCTCTTGCACCATTTCGTGCAGGCGCTGGCGTTGCACGGCGGCTTCCAGCTCGGCCTGCTTGCGCGCGTCGATGTCGATGAAATAGCCGCGCCGCTCCGAGTGCGAGCGGTCGATGGTGCTGTTGTACAAGTGCCAACGATAAGTGCCATCGGCCATGCGCAGCCGGGCCTCGAACTCCACTTCAAGCTCATCCGGGCTGTTCATGGCCTGCACGAAGCGATCTTTCAGCAAGCGCGAATCGTCGGGGTGGACGATGGACATGGTGTTGGACAGGCTGGTCAAGGCCGCAGGCTCGTAACCCCACAGCTTGCGCACATTGGTGGACACGTAAACGAATTTGGAGGTGCCATGCGCGTATTGCGCACGGATCATGACCACAGGCCCAGTGGCGAACATCTCGCGCTCTTCGTGCAGCGCCAGACGCATCAGCCAGCTTTGGTGAACGTCAATCAGGCTGCCATGCACCTTGGTGGGCTGCCCCTGCTCATCGCGTGCAACGATGCGGGCCTTGCACAAGACCCAGCGCCAATCGTCGCCCGAAACCTTGAAGCGAAAGCGCAATTCGTAGCGCGGCGAGACCCCATCGAGGTAGTCCTTCAACTGCGAGCAGGCCTGCTCGACCTCATCCGGGTGGATCAGCTCACGCCACTGATGCTGGCTGAACAGGCGGGACTCGACACCGGCCTCGGGCGAGGTCTGAGGCAGACGCCCATCCACCCTCACCTGGCCTGACTTGATGTCCACCTCAAAGAAGCTGACATCAGCCGTTTCGAAAATGAACTGCCGTTTGGCTTCGCTCTGTGCAAGCAAGGCTTGCACGCCCTGAGAAAGGTCATCCGCACGCTGGCGTTGATGCCGCATGGCACGCCAGGCCAGTGTGTGACCGAGCGCCCCCCCCCAAACCAGCAGAAGCAAGGCCCCCAGTGTCCAAATGAATGATTCAGATCCCAACAAGCCTTCTCTCCCAGTGCCTGGTCAGTATCAACGTCTTCAGCCACTTGCTAGCGCAAACCCTTATCGCAAACTGTGGAATTTGTCACACAGCCGAGAAATAGTGCTTGATGCCAGCCAGGATCATTTCCACTGCGATGGCACACAGCACCAGGCCCATGAGTTTTTCGATGGCGGTGACGACCGACTCGCCCAGCCAGCGGTGCAGCGGTTGGCTGGCCAGCAGCACGACCGCGCACACGCCCACGGCCGCTGCCAGGGCCGCGATCCATTCAACGAGTTGCGCGGGTTGGCGGGAGGCCAAGAGCAGCACCGTGGCCATGGCCGAAGGGCCGGCCAGCAAGGGCACCGCGATCGGGAACAGGAAGGGCTCTCGGCCCGACTCGCTGGGCAGGGTTGACTCTTCGTCAAACAGGCGTCGACCTGAAGAAAAATGATGCGGATGGACAACAACAGCAAGATCACGCCGCCAGCGACTTCCAAGGAGCGCTCGGACAAGCGCATCAACTCCAGGAAGGTGCGTCCGCCGAGCATGAAGGCCAGCAACACGCCAAAGGCCATGCAGGCTTCGCGCAGAGCCACCCACACGCGGCGTGCCGGTGCCACGCCACGCATCACCGAAATGAAAATCGGCAAGGTGCCGAATGGATCCAGCACCAGGAGCAGCAGGATGAAGGCCGACGCGATCGTGTGGCTCATGCTGCTGGCCCGATCAAAGGTAGGCCGCGACTGGTGGCGAGATCTTCTGGGCGATCTTCTTGACCAGGATCGGGCCCCACACGCCAGCGATCAACAAGACCACAAAGTGCCCGACGAAGTACCCATCCCGCCATGGAATGATGTTGAGCATCAACGCCTTGGCCACGCCAATGCACAAGGTGTTGAACAGGTAGATGCTGAAGGTGTAGATGCCCGCCGTCATGAAAAACGCTTTGCCTGGCCCTTGCACTTGGTGGGCCAAGGCGAGGACAAAAGGCACGGACAAAGTCCCCACGAACCACTTGGGCAAGGGCTCTTGCCAAACGCCGTAGACCAAGGCCGCCAACAAGGGCAGCGCCCAAAGCGCCAGCCTGGGATGGATGACGCTGGCGGCATGGCGCCAATGCTGACCCAGCAAGATCCCCGCAGAGAAGAAGGGCAGGTACATCACCAGGTTCGCGATGTTGAAGGTGGCAGGCCAGGCAAAGGGGTACAAAACAATGCCCAGGGCCATCATGGCCCAAGGTGTGGCGCGGGGTGCCTGCTGGAGCAACCAGGGAAAGACCAGGAAATACGCCGACAGCACGTAGATGAACCAAAGGAAGGACGCCGCCGAGGCCATCGGCCGCACGAACAGGTCCAGCAGGCCGCTCACCACCCCGGGCGGGACGTTGTCGACATGGATGAAGCGGCTGGCCACCAGCTTGCCGCAGATGATGGCCAGGCCCAGGAGGGCGTAGGGGATCACCAGCTTCTTGAGCCTTTTGCGAACGTAGCCCAACACGGCAGCATGGTTGGCCAGCACCTTCCACGACAGGCCCAGCGAGATGCCTGAAAGCACCATGAACAAGGGCATGTGGAAGGAGTAGATCGCCGAGCGCAGCAGGTTGTACCAGTCGGCCCCGGGCACTTCTTCGCGCGCCGCGACGTGGCCGACCACGACCAGAACGATGGCGATGCCTTTGGCAATGTCCAGGCTGTTCACCCGTTCCGTCATGTGGTCTCCTGCTGGTTCAAATTAGAGGGCGTGCATTGTATTTTCGGCACTTGTTGGCCCAAGCTTGACGACTCAGTCGTCGGCATTCGGATCCAGGCCCGGGAACAACACCGAGGTGTAGCCAAAGCGGGAAAAATCGCGGATGCGCATGGGATAGAGCTTGCCGATCAGGTGATCGCACTCGTGCTGGACCACCCGCGCATGGAAGCCTTCGGCTTCGCGGTCGATGGGCTGGCGGAATTGGTCTAAGCCCGTGTAGCGGATGCGTGCCCAACGTGGCACGACGCCGCGCAGACCGGGCACCGACAGGCAGCCTTCCCAACCGTCTTCCTCATCGGCCGACAAAGGCGTGATGACCGGGTTGATGAGCACGGTTTGCGGCACAGGGGGCGCATCGGGGTAGCGCTCGGAGCGGGTCACGCCGAAGATGGCCACGGCCAGGTCGACGCCGATCTGGGGGGCCGCCAGGCCAGCACCCTGGGCTGCGGCCATGGTGTCGAACATGTCGGCGATCAGGGCGTGCAGCTCGGGGGTGTCGAAGTGCTCGACAGGCTGGGCCACGCGCAAAAGGCGTGGGTCGCCCATCTTGAGGATCTCACGCACTGTCATGGTTCAAGCTTCCGGGGTCGATGTTCAACAAGGCCAACAGGCCGTCCTGGTCGAGGATGGTCAGGCCCAGCTCCTGGGCCTTGTCCAGTTTGCTGCCCGCTTCAGCCCCCGCCACCACGTAGGTGGTTTTCTTGGAGACCGAGCCCGCCACTTTGCCGCCCTGGGCTTCGATCAGGGCCTTGGCCTCTTCACGGCCCAAAGTAGGCAGGGTGCCGGTGAGCACGAAGGTTTTTCCGAACATGGGCAGGCTGGCGGCGTCAGCCTCCGCCGATGGCTCGTGCTCGGGCCAGGCGATGCCCACGGCGCGCAACTGCTCAACCACTTCCCGGTTGTGCGGCTGGTCAAAGAAAGTGCGGATACTGTGCGCGACGATCGGCCCCACGTCGTTGACGGCAAGCAATTGCTCTTCGGTGGCGTCCATCAGCGCATCGAGCTTGCCAAAGTGCTTGGCCAGGTCCTTGGCCGTGGCCTCCCCCACATGGCGGATGCCCAGGCCGAACAAAAAACGCGGCAAGGTGGTCTGTTTGCTTTTCTCAAGCGCCAAGACAATGTTCTGCGCGCTTTTGTCGGCCATGCGGTCCAGGGCCGCCAGCTTGGCCACGCCCATCTTGTACAGCTCGGGCAAGGTGCGCACCAGGCCGCCATCCACCAGTTGATCCACCAGCTTTTCACCCAGGCCTTCGACCTCGACCGCGCGGCGCTGGGCAAAGTGCAGCAAGGCCTGCTTGCGCTGGGCGGAGCAGAACAAGCCGCCCGAGCAGCGGTGGTTCATCTCGCCCGGTTCACGCTCCACCGTGCTTTGGCAGATGGGGCAATGCCTGGGCATGCGGAAGTTGGGCACGTAGCTGGCACGGGGCACGGCGGAGACCACGCTCACCACCTCGGGGATGACGTCGCCCGCGCGGCGCACGACAACCGTATCGCCCACCCGCACGCGCTTGCGGCGCAGCTCGAACAGGTTGTGCAAGGTGGCGTTGGTGACCGTGACACCGCCCACGAACACCGGCTTGAGCCGCGCCACGGGCGTGAGCTTGCCGGTGCGACCCACCTGGATGTCGATGGCTTCGACCTGGGTCAGTTGCTCTTGCGCGGGGTATTTGTGGGCCACGGCCCAGCGCGGCTCGCGGGAGACAAAACCCAGGCGCTCTTGCAGATCGCGGCGGTTGACCTTGTAGACGATGCCGTCGATGTCGAAAGGCAGTTGGTCACGCTTGGCGCCAATGGCCTGGTGGAAACCGACCAGGCCGGTCGGGCCATCGGCGCCTTGGGCCACCACTCGCTCGTTGCTCACCGGCAGCCCCATGGCTTGCAAGGCGTCCAGCATCGCGCTGTGGGTGGGCGGCACGGCCCACCCCTGGACATCGCCGAGACCGTAGGCAAAAAAACTCAGCGGGCGTTGCACCGTGATGTTCGGATCGAGCTGGCGAACCGCACCAGCCGCAGCATTGCGCGGGTTCACGAAGGTTTTGCCGCCCAGATCTCGTTGGCGCTCGTTGAGCTTGTCGAAATCATCACGGCGCATGTAGACCTCGCCGCGCACCTCCAGCACCTCGGCCTTCAAGCCTTTCAACCGATGCGGGATCTGTCGGATGGTGCGGATGTTCTGGGTGACGTCTTCGCCCACTTCGCCATCGCCGCGTGTGGCCGCCTGCACCAGCAAGCCCTGCTCATAGCGCAGGTTGATGGCCAGGCCGTCGAACTTCAGCTCGGCGCCATATTCCACCGGTGGATCTGCTTCGGTCAGCCCCAGTTCGCGGCGCACGCGTGCGTCGAAGGCCAAGGCGCCGGTCGCTTCGGTGTCGGTCTCGGTGCGAATGGACAGCATGGGAACGGCATGGCGCACGGGCGTGAAACCGTCGAGCACCTGGCCCAGCACGCGCTGCGTGGGCGAATCGGCCGTGCGCAATTCAGGGTGGGCTTCTTCCAAAGCCTCAAGCGCTTGAAAGAGCCGGTCGTACTCGGCATCAGGGATCTGCGGGGCATCCAGCGTGTAGTACTGGTGAGCATGGTGCTGAAGCTGCTCGCGCAACTGCGCGATGCGTTCGACCACGGAATCGTCGTTCGGCATGGCCGAGGTCTCCACACCCATCAACTGAACAAGCGCCGCGCCGTCGCTGAACCGGCCGCCAGATCACGCGCTGCCAGGGCTTCGTACAGGCGCTGCAATTCGCCTTCGATGGAGGCGAACGCGGCTGGCGAAAACGGCTGCCCCTGGTCATCGGCCATCATGGCATCCAGCCCCAGCGACAAGGCCTGGCCTGCTGCGCACCAGGCATTGAAAGGTGAGCCTTCCGCCGCCGTTTGAGGCACATCGAATGACAGGATCAATTCACGCAAGGTGGCTTGCTCGGGATCTTCGGCAAAGGCGGCTTGGGCATCGAACTGCAAGGTCAGCACAGGCGGCGCGCCCTCTTCCGTTGAAGGCAGCACAAAACGGCCCGGCAAGGCACCCGGCATGAAACCATGGCGCGCGGCCTGCTGCTGCACATAGCCAATCGACCAGGCACTGCCCTGGGCATACAGGCGCAAAGCCAGTTGGGCATCGTGGGCGCTGGCAAAGCCGTCCAGCTCCTTGGCGCGTGCGACCACATCCAGCATGTCCGGGAACTCGACCGAGGCGCCCATGGCGTCGGCACAGGCTTGCACCTTCTGCACGAACTCGGAGTATTCGATCTCGTTGAGGCCACCCGTGCGGTTGGCCAGCAGCACGCCCGCTTGCAACTCGCTGTAGACCACGCCGAGCTGAGGCGCTTCCCACTCGCTGCAATCAACGCGCAGGCCTTCAATCATGAAAGGCTTGCTGCCGGCACGGCGGGTGGTGGGCAGGTGCAGCAGCACGTTGTCACCGCTGACGGGGGTGTCCAAGGTCAAAGTGGCGATGGCATCGATCAAGGCGTCCAGCTTGGGCTGGTTTCGTTTGACCGGTGGCGGCAGGTTCATCGCGCCCGAAGTGAGTTCTTCCGCCGTGGGTTCGCCAGGCAGGGTGTCGCCCATCTCGGTGGGGATGGTGTCAGCCTCGGATCGGTCGATGGTGCCAGTGCCCATGGGCTCGAGCGCGGCGCGGCGGGGTTGACGCGCGGCATTCTTGCGGGCCGTCCAGGCGCCATGGGCCACGAAAGCCGCGAGGACCAGGCCGCCCAACAGGGCCAGATACAAGGTGAGTGAGTTGTTCATGGGGAATGTGTTGGGTTCTTCTTCTGCGCTTCGCTCAGGCGGCCTGGGCCATCGAGAAGGCGGCCTCCATGTCGACGGCCACGATGCGGGACACGCCCTGCTCCTGCATGGTCACCCCGATCAACTGCTCGGCCATTTCCATGGCGATCTTGTTGTGCGAGATGAACAGGAACTGCGTGCCGCTGGACATCTGCTTGACCAGCTTGGCGTAGCGCTCGGTGTTGGCATCGTCCAGGGGCGCATCGACTTCGTCGAGCAGGCAGAAAGGCGCGGGGTTGAGCTGGAAGATGGCGAACACCAGGGCGATGGCCGTGAGCGCTTTTTCGCCACCCGACAACAGGTGGATGGTGCTGTTTTTCTTGCCGGGCGGGTGGGCCATGACCTGCACGCCCGCGTCCAGGATTTCGTCGCCGGTCATGACCAGCTTGGCCGTGCCGCCGCCGAACAGCTCGGGGAACATGCGGCCGAAGTGCTCGTTGACGGTATTGAAGGTGCCGGCCAGCAGGTCGCGGGTTTCTATGTCGATCTTGTGGATCGCGTCTTCCAGCGTGTTGATGGCGTCGAGCAGGTCGGCCATCTGCGAATCCAGGAAGCCCTTGCGCTCGCGGGCCGCGGTCAGCTCGTCCAGGGCCGCCAGGTTGACGGCGCCCAGGGCGTTGATTTCGCGCTGGATGCGGTCGATCTCGCTTTGCAGGCCGTGCAGCTTGACGCCGTTTTCTTCGATGTTGCGGGCCAGCACTTCCAGGTCCACGGCGGCGGCGATCAGTTGCTCCATGAACTGCGCACCGCCCAGCGAGGCGGCTTGCTCTTCAAGTTGCAACTTGGTGATCTGATCACGCAAAGGCTGCAGGCTGCGCTCGAACTCCAGGCGCTGCTCGTCGGCGCGGCGCAACTGGGCCGAGAGGTCGTCGTAGCGGCTGCGGGTCTGGCCCAGGGCAGCTTCCTTTTCCAGCTTGACGGCCAGGGCCTCATCCAGACCGGTGCCTGCTGCCGTCTCAGACAGGCGGGCGTGCTCTTCGTGCAAGGTTACCGCGCTGGCCTCGTTGGCCTGGATCTGCTGCACAGCGGTTTCAATGCCGCGCTGCAATTCGCCACGGCGGGCCGACATGCTGCGGGCACTGAAAGCGGCCTCTTGCGCCTGGCGCTCCAGCGCGCGCGACTGCTCACGCGCATGGTTGAGCTTGCGTTCGGCCTCGATCACGGCCTCTTCCAACTGGGCGTGGCGCTCTTGCGCATCGGCCAGTGACAGGTCCAACTCTTCAAAGCGGGCCTCGCCCGTGGCCCGGCGTTCGTTCAGCTCTTCCAGCTGGCCGTCGATCTCGCCCACTTCGCTGACGATCTGCTCGCGCCGCGCATTGCTCTGCTGGGCTTGCTGCGTCAGGCGCAGCACTTCCACCTGCACCTGGTGTGTGCGTTGCTGCAGCTCACTGGTCTCGCGACGGGCCGTGACCAAGCGCTGCGAAGCATCGGTGTAGGCGGCTTCAGCGCGGATCAATGCAGCACGGGCGTCGTCGGCCATGATGGCCTGGGCACGCACTTGTTTCTCCAGGCTTTCGATTTCCTGGGCGCGGGCCAGCATGCCGGCCTGCTCCGAATCGGGCGCGTAGAAGCTGACTGCGAACTGGCTGACCGCGTGACCAGCCTGGGTCATGATGACCTCGCCGTGCGTCAACTTGCCGCGGTTGGCCAGCGCCTCTTCCATGCTGGCAGCGGTGTACACGCCTTCCAGCCAATCGTTGAGCAAAGCCTTCAGGCCCTGATCATTCAAGCGCAGCAGGTCAGACAGGCGTGGCAACGTTTGATGGCTGTTGGCGATCTGGCCGGAGGGCGGGCTGTAGAAAGCAAGCTTGGCAGGCGGCGCGTCGTTTTCAAAAGCGCGCACGGTTTCGACCCGGCCCACTTCCAGGGCCGACAGGCGCTCGCGCAGGGACGATTCCAGCGCGTTTTCCCAACCATTCTCGATGTGGATCTTGGTCCACAGGCCAGGCAAACCGTCCAGGCCGTGTTTGGCCAGCCAGGGCTTGAGCTTGCCCTCGGTCTGCACCTTTTCTTGCAGGGCGCGCAGGGCCTCCAGGCGGGCGGTCAGGTCGGATTGCTTGCTGGCCTGGGCATTGGCATCGTTCTGGCGTTCCTTGCGGGCGTCGTCCAGCGCGGGCACGGATTCGGTCAGCTCCCCCAGTTGGGCCTCGGCCACGACCAGGTCTTCCTGGCCCGCCTCGAGCTGACGGGTCAGCTCGGTCAGGCGCAGTTCATCCGGCGCGGCCAGGGTTTGCTTCTCGGCCACCAGACGTTCGCGGCGCAGGTTGAGCTGGCGCGATTGATCATCAATGTTGCGTGAGTCTGCTGCCAACAACTGGATCTGCTGCTGAACCTGCCCAGCCACACCACGTTGCTCATTCGCCTTTTGTGACGCAGCGCGCACCGTGTCTTCAAAGGTCGGAACATTGGCCGTCAGCTCTTCGGCCTGCGCGGCCAGGATCTCGGCCTGCTCTTCGGCGGCAGCCATGCGCTCGGCCAGGGTTTCCAGTTCTTCTTCAGCCGACACTTTGCGATCAGCCCACTGGTCGTTCTGGCCTTTCAATTCGGCCAGTCGTTGCTCGACTTTCTGGCGGCCTTCGACCACGTAGCGGATGCGCTCTTCCAGCCGGCTGACTTCCAGGTTGGCCTCGGCCAGCGCACCTTGCGCCGTGTGCAACTCATCGCTGGATTCGTAATGCGCCTGGCGCACGTGTTCCAACTCGGCCTCGACCTGGCGCAACTCGGCCATGCGGCCTTCCAGTGCGTTGGTCGCGCCCAGGATGTCCTGCTTGATGCGCGACTCTTCGGTCGAGGCATCGCGGTGCTTGAGGAACCACAACTGGTGCAGCTTCAAGGTGCCCTGCTCTTGTAGCCCGTTGTAGCGGGTGGCGACCTCGGCCTGGCGTTCCAGTTTCTCAAGGTTGTTGTTCAGCTCGCGCAAGATGTCGTCCACGCGGGTCAAGTTCTCGCGCGTGTCCTTGAGGCGATGCTCGGTCTCGCGGCGGCGTTCCTTGTACTTGGACACGCCAGCCGCTTCTTCCAGGAACAGGCGCAGCTCTTCAGGCTTGGATTCGATGATCCGGCTGATGGTGCCCTGGCCAATGATGGCGTAGGCACGCGGCCCCAGGCCCGTGCCCAAAAACACGTCCTGCACATCGCGGCGGCGCACTGGCTGGTTGTTGATGAAGTAGCTGGACGTGCCATCGCGGGTCAACACGCGCTTGACGGCGATCTCGGTGAACTGGTTCCACTGGCCACCGGCCCGCGCATCTTCATTGCTGAAGACCAGCTCCACGCTGGATCGGCTGGCTGGCTTGCGGTTGCCCGAGCCGTTGAAAATCACGTCCTGCATGGACTCGCCACGCAACTCGGACGCCTTCGATTCGCCCAGCACCCAGCGCACCGCATCCATGATGTTGGACTTGCCGCAACCATTGGGCCCCACCACCCCCACCAACTGCCCGGGCAACTGGAAGGTGGTCGGCTCGGCGAATGACTTGAAGCCAGACAGCTTGATCGAATTCAGGCGCATGCGTGTTGAGTCGACTAAGTCATTGATTTATAAGAAAAAACACGCGAAACAGCGCATTCATTCGGGTCTGGGATGATAGCATCGGCGCTTCCCCAGATTTCCCCTCTACCGCAGCTCACCATGGCCAAGAAAGCCCCTTCCGCCCGCGCCGCCAAGAGCGCCCCTGCCGACACCATCACCGTGGGTGAGCGCGCCAAGCCTGCCACCCCACCCTCGGCCGCCACCCGCAAACTAGACGTCTTCCCCAATCCCGCCCCGCAGCGCGACTACGTCATCCAGTTCCAGATCCCGGAATTCACCTGTTTCTGCCCGCTGACCGGCCAGCCTGATTTCGCGCACTTCACCATCGAATGCATCGCCGACAAGCTGTGCATCGAGCTGAAGAGCCTGAAGATGTACATGTGGAGCTACCGCAACGACGGCGCTTTCCACGAAAAAGTCACCAACGCCATCCTGGACGACTTTGTGAAGGCCATCCAGCCGCGTTACCTGCGCATCACCGCCAAGTGGTATGTGCGCGGCGGTATCTACACCAATGTGGTGGTCGAGCACCGCCAAAAGGGCTGGAAACCCCTGCCCAAGGTGGAGTTGCCTCAGCATTCAGCTGAAACCGGCCTGCTGGGCTAATTCGGTCACACCCTGAGCGGCCACTTTGGGCCGCAGGTGTAACCTGATGTCAAGACGGGTTTATTTCTGCCGATAAACCTGGAGGTAACACCTTCACTTGATGAAATCACCTTCCTGGCAGACACCTCTGATCGACTGGGCGCTTGGGCAAAAACAGCCCACGCGCCGCTACGTGTTGCTGGTGCTGGCCACCCTTCAGCTGTATGCCGTCACGATCGGTATCCTGTTGCACTCGGTCCACCTCGGCCTGCTGGACCGGCACGTGGCCCATTGGCTGATCCTGTGCGGCGCCATCACCTTCCTCACGGTTTTGGCCCTGGTGCGCTCTGGTTGGAGCCTGCGGCTCAAGGATCCGATCCTGGCGTTTCCCCACGCGCTGGCCAGCAACGCCATCTGCGTGCTGGCCTTCATGCAGTTGGGTGACCACCGCAGCAACGTGCTGATCATCATCTGCCAGACCATCGTGGCGGCCATGTTTCGGCTCAAACCGGCTCGGGTGCTGCTGTTGGGCGCCTTGACCGTGGGCATGCTGGCTGTGGCCACCATCGCTTTGACCTGGCATGACCCCATCCACTATCCCGTGACCAAAAGCTGGGCGATCCTGGCCGTGGGAGGCTCTACGCTGCTGATGTTGTCGCTGGTGGGCAAATGGATCAGCGACATCGGCGTGAAGCTGGGTCGGCAAACCAGGGAGCTGACCGAAGCGGTGCGCACCGTGGAGCAAATGGCCACCACCGACATGCTCACCGGCCTGCTGAACCGCCGCGTCATCACCGACCTGGCCGAAGCCGAGCTCAAGCTGATGGAGCGCACCGGTGCGCCCATGTGCGTGGCCTTGATTGACCTGGACCACTTCAAGGACATCAACGACCGGTTCGGCCACCATGCCGGCGACACGGCGCTGCGCGGCTTTGCCCAGAGCACCACGCCGCAGTTGCGCCAGGTCGACAAGCTGGCGCGCTGGGGCGGTGAAGAATTCCTGCTCATGCTGCCCCAGTTGAATCAACACGAAGCCCTGACCGCGCTGGAGCGTTTGCGTCAAACGGTGGAAGCCCTGGTCTTCAAGGACCACGCCCTGATGCAGTTGACTTTTTCTGTCGGCATCGCCCAGGCCCAGCCGGGCGAGAGCCTTGAACACCTGGTGGACCGGGCCGACCAGGCCGTCTACGAGGCCAAACGGCAAGGCCGCAACCGCTGTGTGCTGGCCGCATCACCTTCCGCTTCCGCCGAACCCATGGCCGAGACCTTGGCATGAGCGAACCACGCTCGGCCCACCTCCCGGAAGAAGACCCGCTGCTGGATGGCGTTGGCCGACTGGTGGCCTTCGTCTTCGGCCCCGACCGCGTCACCCGCTCACGCACCGTCGCCATCCTGCTGTGCGCCCTGATGTACGTGATTTGCTGCTGGGCAGCCTCGTATGTGGCAGACATCGGCCTGATCAGGGCCTTCGCGCCAAGCCTGCTGATGGCCACAGCTTTCCCCGCCTACGCGGTGTTTTTCGGGCTGGTGCGCAGTGGCAAGACACGCCACCTGAAAGACCCTGCGTTGATGATTCCGCAGAACATTTTTGCGCTGCTGGCCATCGGTTTTGCTTACACCGCGCTGGGGCCCTACGACCGAGGCCTGGTCATGGTCCTGATCGCCCTGGTCATGGTCTTTGGCATGTACACCCACACCCCCAAGCAATCCGTGGTGGTGGGCGGGGCAGCCATGCTCATGCTGGGGGTGTGCATGGGCGTGTTGTCGCACATTGACCCAGGCTATTACCCACCCAATTTCGAGTTGATCCGGTTTGAGTTGATGCTGGGCACCATGCCGCCGTTGATTTTCACGGCTTACAAGATTTCAAGCTGGCGCAATCGGCTGTTCAAGCAACGCACCGAACTGAAAGCAGCTTTGGAGCAAGTCAAGCAACTGGCCACCCACGATTCGCTGACCGGCCTGTACAACCGGCGCCACATGCAGGACAAGCTGGAAAACGCCGTGATGCGCTTTGACCGCTACGGCGAGCGTTTCACCGTGGTGCTGATCGATCTGGACCACTTCAAACAGGTCAACGACCGCCACGGGCACCGGGTGGGCGATGACAGCCTGAGCGCCTTTGCCAAGGCCGCGCAGGTGGTGCTGCGCGACACCGACACCATCGGCCGCTGGGGTGGCGAAGAGTTTCTGATCCTGATGCCCAACACCAGCCAGGAAAAAACCGTGGTGGCCATGCAGCGCCTGCGCACCGCCATGGCCGACTGCGTCCTGTCGGCCTCCGTGCCCACGCTGCGCGTCACCTTCTCGGCAGGCGTGGCCGTGCACGACAGCATCACCGCCTTGAGCCAGACCGTGGAACGCGCCGACCACGCCCTCTACCAGGCCAAAAACACCGGCCGCGACCGGGTCGTCATCGCGCCACCAGCCAAGCGCTGAGCACATCCGGCACATTCCGCGCTAACCCGTGCCACCGGCAGGCCTGGGGGCTGGGATAATCCCCGGCATGAACCCTTTGCTGTCCAAACTGCAGCCCTACCCCTTCGAGCGGCTGCGACAACTCACCTCGGGCGTGCAGCCCAACCCGGCCCTGCGCCCCATCAGCCTGGGCATTGGCGAGCCCAAGCACCCCACGCCCACCTTCATCAAGATGGCCCTGGTCGATGCGCTCGATGGCCTGGCCAGCTACCCGGCCACCGCTGGCGAGCCCGTGCTGCGCGAATCCTGTGCGCGGTGGATGCAACGCCGCTATGGCCTGTCGCTGGATCCGGCCACACAGATCCTGCCGGTCAATGGCTCGCGCGAGGCGCTGTTCGCCCTGGCCCAGGTCGTGATCGACCCCAACCAGCACCGCGATGTGGGCGGCCCGGCCGTGGTCTGCCCCAACCCGTTTTATCAGATCTACGAAGGCGCGGCCTTGCTGGCGGGCGCCCGCGCGGTGTTCGCCAACTCAGACCCGGCGCGCAACTTCGCGGCCGACTGGTCCAGCATCCCCGAATCAACCTGGGCGACCACCCAGTTGCTGTACGTGTGCTCGCCGGGCAACCCCACGGGTGCGGTCATGCCACTGGACGAATGGGCCAAGCTATTTGAATTGAGCGACCGGTTCGGCTTCGTCATCGCGTCCGACGAGTGCTATTCAGAGATCTATTTCCGCGAAGGCGCCGACGCCGCGCCACTGGGCGGTTTGCAGGCTGCAGCCCGATTGGGCCGCGCTGATTTCCGCAACCTGATCATGCTGACCAGCCTGTCCAAGCGCTCCAATGTGCCCGGCCTGCGCTCGGGCTTCGTGGCTGGCGATGCCGCGCTGATCAAGGCCTTCTTGCTCTACCGCACCTACCACGGCAGCGCCATGAGCCCCTCGGTGCAACGCGCCAGCGCCGCCGCCTGGGACGACGAAGCCCATGTGGTCGAAAACCGCGCCCTGTACAGGCAGAAATTCGAGCAAGTCACCCCCATCCTGTCCAGCGTGATGGACGTGGCCCTGCCCGACGCCAGCTTCTACCTCTGGGCGGGCATCCCCGCGCACATCCACGGCGGCAGCGACGAGTGGTTCGCGAAAGAACTGTTGGCTCAATACAATGTGGCCGTTCTGCCAGGCAGTTACCTGGCGCGTGAAGCCAACGGCATCAACCCCGGCGCGGGCCGTGTGCGCATGGCCCTGGTGGCCGGCGTGGACGAATGCGTCGAGGCCGCTCAGCGCATCAAGGCCTTCATCCAGTCTTTGTGATTTTTACTTTTTGATTGATTGTTCAAGCATGACTACCCAAGCACTCCAGACCACCATCGACAACGCCTGGGAACAGCGCACTTCGCTGTCGCCCGCCGCCGCTCCCGCTGAAGTGCGCGACGCCGTCAACCACATCATCGACCAGCTGGACGCCGGCAAACTGCGCGTGGCCGAGAAAATCGATGGCGACTGGGTGACGCATCAATGGATCAAGAAAGCCGTGCTGCTGTCATTTCGCATCGAAGACAACAGTTTTATCAAAGGCGGGTTTTCCAACTATTTTGACAAAGTACCCTCAAAATTCGCTGATTACAGTTCCAGGGATTTTCGTGACGGCGGTTTTCGTGTGGTGCCCCCTGCAGCCGTGCGCAAAGGCTCGTTTATTGCCAGCAATGTGGTTCTGATGCCGTCTTA
>NZ_JAUSAR010000222.1 GCF_030652515.1 Aquabacterium sp.
CATTGGCGCTGACCAGCAGGCTGTCGCCCGCCTTGGCCGTGGCAGGCAGGGCCACCGAGACGTCGATGTTGCCGCTCAACTCCGCTTTGTTGATGTAGCCGTCGTTGTTGGCGTCTTCACCGATCGTGACGATCGGAGCGCCAGGCACGCCCAGTTGCAGGCGGGCAGCGTCGCTGACCGGGCCCGCGCTGTTGCCAGCCGCATCCACGATGCTGGCCGTGGACACGAAGTCGGTGTTGTCGGCCGTGGGGTTGAACTTCAGGTCCACAAAGCCTGCCGACAATTGCGCTGCGCTCAAGGTGATGACTTGCGCCACGTTGCCCGAGCCCGTCACGCTCAGGGTGTCGCCCGCAGCCGCACCGGCTGGCAGGGTGACCCGCACGCCGATGGTGTTGTCGGTCAACTCGGCCTTGCTGATGTAGCCGTCGTTGTTGCCGTCCGTGGTGATGCTGATGCCCAGGCCGCTGTAGTTCGTGGTGTCGATCTTGGCGCTGTCGCTGCCTGCGGCCCCCACGTTGCCCGCCACATCCTTGATCTGTGCGGTGACCAGCAAGTTGGCGCCTTCGCCGGGATTGGCCAGGGCGGGGATGGTCACGGTGTGGCTGTCAATGTTCGCCTGCGTCAGCACGATGGGTGTCTGCGCTGAACCATTGACGCTGACCAGCAAGCTGTCGCCCACCTTGGCCGTGGTGGGCAACTCCACCGAGACGGCAATGGTGCCGCCCGCGCCCAATTCGGCCTGGTTGATGAAGCCGTCGTTGTTGGCATCCGTGGTGATGGTCACCTTGGGTGCCGAAATGTCGTCGGTGGCGATGATCGCGTGGTCGCTGACCACGGCGGACTGGTTGCCTGCCGGATCGCTCACTTGAGCCGTGGCCACCAGGTCGGTGCCGCTGGCAGGTGCCGTCAAGCTGACCTGCACTTGTCCAGCGTCGATCTGTGCTTGCGTCAGGGTGATGGCTTGCGTGGCATTGCCCGTGGCCGTGATGTTCAGGATGTCACCAGCGGCGGCATCCACCGGCAGCTTGACCAGCGCTTGAACGGTCTGCCCGCCCGCCAATTCAGCCTTGTTGATGAAGCCATCGTTGTTGACGTCGGTGCTGAGGGTGATGCCCAGGCCACTCAGCGTGCTGAGGTCCAGCTTGGCGCTGTCGATGCCCGTGGCGCTGTTGTTGCCCGCAGCATCCTCGATGTGCGAGCTCACCGTCATCGTCGTGCCATTGGCTGGGGCGGTGAAGGTCGTGGTGACAAAGCCATTGGCTTTGTCTTGCGCCGTGATGACGATGTCCTTGGTCACGCCACCGGAGGTGACCTTGACCACGTCGCCAATGCTCACTTGCGCTGGCGTGAACGCCACCTTGACGTCCACATTGCCGTTCAACTCGGCCTTGTTGATGAAGCCGTCGTTGTTGGCGTCTTCCGTGATCGTCACCGTCGGCGCGTCACCGTTGTTGGGCACGCCCGTGTCAATGTTCAGAGGAACCGTGGTCTGGGTCGTGTTGCCTGCCGCATCGGTCTCGGTGACTTGAGCCTGGCCTGTGGTGCCGTTGGGGATGTCTTGCGTGGGTGTGACCGTCCAGGTGCCATTGGGCAGAACGGTGGTTGTCAGCACTTCATTCGTGCCGGGCATCGTCACCTTGATCTGCGCGCCAGGGTCGCCCGTGCCGCTGATCGTGGGGGTGGCATCGTTGGTGATGCCGTCACCCTTGGTGCCGCTGTCGGACGCTGGGTCCAGTTGGGCCGTCAGGACTGACGGAGCTGTGGTGTCGATGAGGGCACTGTCGGTGCCGGTGGCCCCCAGGTTGCCCGCCACGTCCTTGACTTGGGCCATCACCGTCAGGGTGCTGCCTTCGCCAGGGTTGGTGATGCCGGGCACGGACACGCTGCCCTTGTCGATGTCGGCTTGCGTCAGCACGATCGGCGCTTGGTCCGTGCCGTTGGCGCTGACCAGCAGGCTGTCGCCCGCTTTGGCCGTGGCAGGCAGGGCCACCGAGACATCGATGTTGCCGCTCAGTTCGGCCTTGTTGATGTAGCCGTCGTTGTTGGCATCTTCACCGATCGTGACGATCGGAGCGCCAGGCACGCCCAGTTGCAGGCGGGCAGCGTCGCTGACCTGGCCCGCGCTGTTGCCAGCCGCGTCCACGATGCTGGCCGTGGACACGAAGTCGGTGTTGTCGGCCGTGGGATTGAACTTCAGGTCCACGAAGCCGGCGGCCAATTGGCCCGCCGTCAAGGTGATCACTTGGGCCACGTTGCCCGAGCCCGTCACGCTCAGGGTGTCGCCCGCAGCCGCACCGGCTGGCAGGGTGACCCGCACGCCGATGGTGTTGTCGGTCAACTCGGCCTTGCTGATGTAGCCGTCGTT
>NZ_JAUSAR010000120.1 GCF_030652515.1 Aquabacterium sp.
GAGCAATACAGGACCAGTATAGGCTGCTGGCTATATAGGCCCCAATATAGAGACAAGATAGGACGCCAATATAGGGCCAATATAGGCCGAAAAATGGAAGATTCACTGAGAGTCACCTGACACCTATCTTTCTTCGTGTGAGGCCGTGCACCTTGTACACATCCCATTGATGAGACGAGTGCGCTACGGTTGCATAGGCACTCGAGTTGAGTTGTTTGTGGGTCGGAGTGGCTACAGTGGCAGTCACCCGACACCTGTTTTCTTCGTGCGAAGCCGTGCACCGTGTACACATCCCATTGATGGATGAATGCACAACGGTAGCAGAGGCAGTTTAGTTGAGTTGTTTGTGGGTCGGGGTGCCTACAGTGGTAGTCACCCGACACCTGTCTTTCTTCGTGTGAGGCCTTGCGCCGTGTACACATCCCATTGATGGATGAATGCACAACGGTAGCAGAGGCACTTGCGTTGAGTTGTTTGTGGGTCGGAGTGGCTACAGTGGGAGTCACCCGACACCTATCTTTCTGCGTGTGACGCCCTGTACCTTGTACACATCCCATTGATGGATGTATGCACAACGGTAGCAGAGGCAGTCTAGTTGTTGTTTGTGGGTCTGAGTGGCTACAGTGGTAGTCACCTGACACCTATCTTTCTTCGTGTGAGGCCGTGCACCTTGTACACATCCCATGGATGAGACGAGTGCACAACGGTAGCAGAGGCAGTTTAGTTGAGTTGTTTGTGGGTCGGAGCAGCTGCAGTGGTAGTCACCCGACACCTGTCTTTGTGCGCGTGAGGCCCTGCACCGTGCACACATCCCGTTGGTGGATGAATGCACTACGGTAGCAGAGGCACTCGAGTTGAGTTGTTTGTGGGTCGGAGTGGCTACAGTGGCAGTCACCCGACACCTGTTTTCTTCGTGTGAAGCCCTGCACCGTGTACACATCCCATTGATGGATGAATGCACAACGGTAGCAGAGGCAGTCTAGTTGTTGTTTGTGGGTCTGAGTGGCTACAGTGGTAGTCACCCGACACCTGTTTTCTTCGTGCGAAGCCCTGCACCGTG
>NZ_JAUSAR010000004.1 GCF_030652515.1 Aquabacterium sp.
GATTGGCGATGGTTCCCCACCCCACCTGCTGTATGGCTGCATCAATCGCCTTCAGCGTGCTGGCGTCTTTGCTCTTCTTCAAGATGCGCACAGCCTTGTTGATGGAGACGAAGGCGTCCAGCTGCAGACGGTAGAACGGCAACAAAGGGATCTCACCAGCGACGGTGGCCAGCAATGCACCCAGACGAGGGTTCTCCTCCATGAGCATCTTCTGCAAACAGCGTTGATGCAAGAACGAATGGCATGCCAGCAGGCACATGGGATGCGTGTTTCGAGCGTGTGGCGCAGCTGGAATACGGCAGGCCAAGCGAGTCAGAATGCATCATGCGACGACACACACGCACGCACAGGCCGCGCAACAGAGAACTTACGAAGAGAGCATCCGCATGCGGCCCTTTGAACGCCTCCTGACAGAATGCACCACAGGAAGTCAGCATGGTGATGGTGGAGGCGTGCTTGATTGTGAAGGTGGCGCGGAGGTGACGGAGCGCAGACAAGTAATATCCGCGCAGCAGCGCGGTGTGAAGGGCAAGCACATCCGCCTGGGGTGCCTCAGTGCCATACAGGCTTCCCGCAGCCGCAAGAAAGGAAGACAACGTCTCGAGTGCGGCAGTGCGTCCCAGATGGTTGTGGCCCTCATAAATCTGCAGATGCAAAGCGTGTCATGAAAAGGTGCAACAGGACAACAGACTTGCCGAGACGCAGCGATGGTTTGAGGAATCAGGCTGACCCGTCACCTTCAGCAACTCACCACGCGACATGATTGAATAAACCCCAGTCCAAGCTCAAGCACAATTGCCGCGTCGTGCTTGATGCTGAGGTTTGCAGCCCCCAGGAGGGCGAGCGCCTTGGGTGTCGCCGAGCGTTCGGCAGCGATTGAGGCGCCGGCCTCCGCGGCATCGAAACCAGGGGTTTTCAGTGACATTGTTGAAACACACAAAAGTTGAGTCGTCACAAGTATGGTTGAAACAAGTTGTTGTGCAAATCTGCTAGCGCGATTGGCGCCTTGCTGCTGCGCAGTAGATGCGGAACGGCGGATTTGGCTGTGAGCGCCTGCTGCACGAGCTGCACTGGCAGAGAGTCGCTGCTCACTTTGTCGTCTGGCCGCCGAACCACGTCATTTATTTGTTAAAACAAGCTAATAATAGACGATTTCACAATGCGTGGCCAAGAAGGTCATTTGACCGCGCGTAGTCGCAGCCGCATGATCAGCCTGATAAATTTTTCGTCACTGGCCGGACTCGGAGTAGCGACGGGGCCGATGCGAAGTGGCGTGATCACTTCCGTGGCTTGGCACCTACCAATACCACTGCCTGCCACCCCACGAAAATTGCTTCCACACTCGGCGCCTTCCCTGTGGTGTGATGTCCTTCACCCCCTCCGGACACCTTCAATTGAATGTCAAGTTGAAGTTGTTGCGAATGTAAGATCCAAGAACGCGTGCAGCACGAGGCACGCGGTGATAGTATAATGTAGTATACAATAGGTTAACAAATTTTACGATACCCTTGATTCCACACAACAAATACACGGGCTAGTCGCACAAACAGCGAGTCGGAATCTAGGTCAACACAGTGCCTGTTGTGCGACGGGTGTTCCACTGCGCGTAGATCCGGGATCTTCCACTACATCATCGAGTGCCCCCACCCAGGTCTGGCAACGTTCCGACGCAAGCTCCGGCGGGCTACTCTTGACCTGCTCCTCGCCCTTGCCAAAGCAATCTTCAAAAAGTGTGAGAAGGACGAAATGCGTGACACCATCTGGGCAACAGAGCCTGGGGACAAGCGTTATGCTGCTCACCGGAAAGACATGGCGGACCGTA
>NZ_JAUSAR010000006.1 GCF_030652515.1 Aquabacterium sp.
CTCCTCCCAGCGCGATGGAGACTGCGCGATCCGAAAATCTCCACTATCGGGCGGCTTGATAAAGAGACGAGCGGATTACTTCTCCTCACAGATGATGGGACATTGCTCCACCGCCTCACCTCCCCAAAACACAAAGTACCCAAAGTCTACGAAGCGACACTTGATCGACCGCTTAGAGGAGATGAAACAGAGATTTTTGCCTCAGGAACATTAATGCTACACGGCGAAAAATTTCCCTGCCTTCCCGCAAAACTCACTCTTATTGATGATACGCACGTAACACTTGAGATTACCGAGGGACGTTACCATCAGGTACGACGGATGTTTGCGGCGGTGGGGAACCATGTCACCGCATTGCACCGCTCGTCATTTGGGGAATTGACACTGGGGGATTTGAAGGTGGGGAAATACCGTTTGATCGATTCGAATACAATCACCGAATAATTTTTTATAGCTTCTCCCCCCGTAACCTCAACGCATTCGTAATCACCGACACCGAACTGAAACTCATCGCCGCGGCGGCGATCATCGGTGATAGGAGTATCCCGAAATAGGGATAGAGTACCCCTGCCGCGATCGGCACCCCCAAGCTGTTATAGACAAAGGCGAAAAAGAGGTTTTGGCGGATGTTGCGCATCGTAGCACGGCTGAGACGGCGGGAGCGGACGATCCCCCGCAGATCCCCCTGCACGAGGGTGACCCCCGCACTCTCCATCGCCACATCGGTTCCGCTCCCCATCGCGATCCCCACATGCGCCTGAGCCAGTGCGGGAGCATCGTTGATCCCGTCCCCCGCCATCGCGACGATATGTCCCTCGCTTTGGAGCTGTTTTATTACGTCAGCTTTTTGCTGCGGCAGCACCTCCGCCTCCACCCGATCGATCCCCAGTACCACCCCGACCGCCTCGGCGGTGATGCGGCTGTCCCCGCTGAGCATGACGACGGTGATCCCCTCTGCGTGCAAGTCACGGATCGCTTGAGCGGTGGTTGCTTTGATCGGGTCGGCGACCCCGAGTATCCCGACAAGTGCATTATCAATGGCGAGGAACATCACACTCATCCCCTCGCGGCGTAGAGCGTCCGCCTCCGCGAAAAGTCCTGACGCATCCATCCCCAGCTCTTCCATAAGTCTGATATTTCCGAGGGCGACCATATGAGTGTCGATCACCCCCGTCACCCCTTTGCCGCTAACGGAGACAAACTGAGCCGTTTCACTCAGGCGTAATCCACGCTCCTGCGCACCGTTCACGACCGCGCGTGCCAGAGGGTGTTCGCTCCCTCTATCCAGCGAGGCGGCGAATCGAATAACGTCACTCTCCTCCCACCCCTCTATGGCAATGACCGTCGCAAGTTTGGGTTTACCCTCGGTGAGAGTCCACGTATTGTCCTCGACGAGGGTATCGACCTTCTCCTTCATCTCCAGCGCCTCGGCATTTTTGATGAGGACACCCATCGTCGCCCCCTTGCCCGTCCCCACCATGGTCGATATCGGTGTAGCCAGCCCCAGAGCGCACGGACAGGCGATGATCAGCACCGCCACCGCATTGACCAGAGCATACCCCAGCGAGGGTTCGGGGCCGAAAAAGTACCAAAGGATAAAGGTGACGATACTGATAGCGATAACGGCGGGGACAAAATACCCCGACACCCTATCTGCCGTTTTTTGGATCGGGGCGCGGCTCCTCTGTGCCTGTGACACCATAGAGACGATCTGTGAGAGGAGCGTATCCTCACCCACCCTCTGCGCCTCCATGACGAGCCCTCCGGTGGTGTTGATCGTCGCGCCGATGAGGCGGTCACCCGATTTTTTGGAGAGCGGGATCGGCTCGCCGCTCACCATCGACTCATCCACATGGCTCTCCCCCTCGATGACGATGCCGTCAACGGGGATCTTTTCCCCCGGTCGGATACGGAGGCGATCACCGATCACGATCGACTCGATAGAGACCTCCTCTTCGCTCCCATCAGCGTTGATACGATGGGCACTCTTTGGGGAGAGGCCGAGGAGGAGTCGGATCGCATCGTTGGTACGACTACGGGCACGAAGCTCCAGCACCTGCCCCAGCAACACGAGGGCGGTGATGACCGATGCCGCCTCGAAATAGACGGGGATAACCCCGTGCATCGAGAGATTTTCGGGAAACAGCGAGGGGAAAAGGACGGCGATTGCGCTGTAGATCCAGGCGCTCCCCGTCCCCAATGCGATGAGGGTGAACATATTGAGGCTGCGGTTGCGGATCGACTCCCACGTGCGCACATAAAAAATCGATCCTCCCCACCACACGACGGGGATAGAGAGGAGCATCTCGACCCATTGGGCCGTTTTGGGTGTGATAATGGCGGAAAAGGTATGCGGCAGGAACATCGAACCCATCGCGCTGATGAAGACAACACTGGCGAAGATCATACTGATCCAAAAACGGCGCATCATCGCGTCAACTTCGGAGGTGTCTTCTTCAATCTGTATCGATTTAGGCTCAAGTGCCATCCCGCACTTCGGACAGCTTCCTGGTCCTATTTGTTCCACTTCGGGATGCATGGGACACGTGTAGAGAACACTCTTGGCTGTATCGATTGAACAGCTATGATTGTGACACGATGTGCTTTCAGAGGGGAGAAAGTTTTCAGGATGCTCTTCAAATTTGTGCTGACAATGTTCGGAGCAAAAAAGGTAATATTGATCTTTATAATCGCTTTGATACGGTGTAGAAGGAGACACCTCCATACCGCAGACAATATCCTTCTCCATTTATGCCCCCTTATTTTTGAGCACTAAGAATGATGCACGTTTGTAGAGATTGTAGCACTTTTAGCGCAGAAAAAGATGTGCGCTTTTTTAGAAGATCACTCCTTTAAGAAGCTCTAAGTGTTGTCTGAGTGCTTTTGTCAGCTTGGATAGTTTCAAATGCCGCTTGGATCGATTGAAAGGTGAGGGTGTATTTGTCGACAACCTCTTGCCCCTGGTTATAAACTCTATCGGGATGATATTTGTACAGAAGCTTTTTAAATCTTTTTTTGATCTCAGAAAGCTCCTCCCCCTGTGAGACATTCAGCAGTTTATAGGCCTTATCTATTTTTATTTGTTCACTCTCTTTTT
>NZ_JAUSAR010000007.1 GCF_030652515.1 Aquabacterium sp.
GCGCGCCATTCTTGCTGACCATGGGCGTGCATGTGCTCGACCCCAATGCCACCAAGGCCACGGTCACCGCCAACCATGTGCGCGCCACGCAAAACGCCAAGAGCAAGATGGCCGACGTGATGCCGGACGTGGGCAAGAAGCTGCAGGACTGGACGGCCGCCGCGCAGGCCATCGACACCGGCGGCAGCCTGGTAAGCCTCTACCACCAGTTGGCCATTTTCTCGCCACCGCGCAAGGCCGTGGCGGCCCACGAAGCGGCCAACGCCATCTGGCGTGGCCGGGGCTTTCAGCTCAACGCGGACGTGTACATGCACCGCCAGGCGCTCCTGGCCAGCCTGCCCATGACCCTGACGCCCCGCTTTCATGGCGATCTGACCAAGATGCGTCGCGTCTCGCGCAAGACCATGGCCAACGCGATCCACCTGGCTCCCCTAATCGCGGAGTGGCGCGGCACACGCACCCCCGCCCTGGTCTTCGGCGGGCGCCGTGGGCAGTTGATGACCCTGGACATCTTCGACAATGACCTGGGCAACTACAACTTCGCCATCATCGGCGCACCGGGTTCGGGCAAGTCGGTGCTGATGAACGAGATGGCCTGGTCCTACCGGGCCATCGACGCCAAGGTCTGGATGCTGGACCTGGGCCGCTCTTTCGAGAAGCTGTGCCGCAAGGCCAAGGGCACCTACATCGAGTTCCGCCCCGATGTGGACATCTGCCTGAACCCCTTCACCAACATCGTTGACATCCACGAGGACATCGACATGCTGGTGCCGGCCATCTCCAAGATGTGCTCCATGCAGCACACGCTGGAAGAGGTGCAGTACAAGGCCATCTCGGCCATGGTGCTCAAGCTGTTCGCCGAGCACGGCAACGACCTGACCATCACGGCGCTGCGCGAGGCCTTCAAGACCGGCAACATCGAAGCCCTGGGCCTGGTTAACGACCAGCGCATCAAGGACCTGGCCGTGATGCTCAACCCCTACACCCGAGGCGGCCAGTACGAGCGCTTCTTCGAGGGGCCCAGCAACGTCGATTTCAGCAACGATTTCATCGTCATCGAAAACGAGGAACTCAAGCGCCGCCCCGACCTGCACGCCGTTGTCAACATCCTGTTGCTGCACCAGATCACCGGCGAGATGTACCTCAGCCGCAACCGGCGCAAGGTGCTGTTCATTGACGAGCTAAAGCAGCAGCTCGGCGATATCGGGGCCGATGACCCCGTCAAGGCCGCCGTGATCGAGGAAGCGGCCCGGCGCGCCCGCAAATACGGCGGAGCCTTGGGCACGGCAACCCAGAGCGCCGACGACTTCTATGGCTCGGCCCAGATGGAAGCCGCGTTCAACTGCTCGGACTGGGTGTTCCTGCTGCGCCAGAAGCCCGAATCCATCGAGATGCTGGACCGCAAGGGCAGGCTGACCATGGACGAGCCCAAGAAGCGCTTGTTGAACTCGCTCAGGACCGAGGCGGGCGTGTACTCCGAGCTGTACATCTCCTCCCCGGTGGGCGAAGGGGTGGCGCGCAACATCCTGGATCCGGCCACGCACCTGCTGTTTTCCAACAAGCTGGAGGACAACGCGCCCATCGACGAGCTGCGCGCGCAAGGTCTGAGCATCGATGCCGCCATCACCGAACTGCTGAGGCGCCGGGGGCACACCGTATGAAAGCGATCAGCCTCATCCCTGCCCTTGTGCAGTCGCTGCTCACCCTGATCGTGGTCTCTGCCGCCTTGCTGCTCTATGACCGCACTGTGGTGCGCCCAGCGCTGCGCATCGGCATGGTCGATGTGGCCGAGGTGTACCGGCAAAAGGAAGCCGAGTTCACGCAACTGCTCACCAAGGCAGGCTCGGAAGACGATCGGCAAAACGCCATGCTGATGGCGCGCACCTTCGCCCAACGCCTGCCCATTGCGCTGGAGGAATTGCCCCGCGACTGCGCATGCCTGGTGGTACTCAAAGGCGCTGTGGCCGGTCCTACACCCCACACCGTGGACCTGACGGCCCAGTTGCGCCAGAAAGTGGGGATGCCATGACTTTGCAGATCGTCCGCATCCCGCCGCCCGTGCCCTGGCATGTGCGCAGCTATCGCCAAGCCCGGCAATCCTTTTGCGACCAACTGGCCCACATGCGTCGCCGCTGGTATCTCTACCTCCCGGTGTTCGCCATCTGGGCGCTGGCCTACGTCCGGTTGTTCCTGGATCCCACCCCACGCCTGCCCATTGTCTTCAACTGGACGCCCAGTCTGCCCTACCGTGTCGCCTATCGCGTGACCTGGACACAGGCTGCGCCACCCACCTTGCACCGTGGCGACTACATCCTGTTCGCCTTCGCTGGCGATGCACAGCAGCACTACCCGGGCCTGCGCGGCCAGCCCTTCTTCAAGATGGTCAGGGGCCTGCCCGGTGACACCATCACCGTCCAAGACCGCATGGTGTTGATCAACGGCGAGTCGGTGGGGCATGCCAAGGCTCAGACCTTCGACCACCGTGGGCTCGATCCCATTCAGCCCACGTTGATCCCACCGGGCAGCTACTACGTCCAAGGCAGCAGCCCCGACAGCTTTGACTCGCGCTACCGCAGCAGCGGTCTGGTCCGCGCCGAGCAGGTCATCGGGCTCGTGCGGCCCCTGTTCTGAGGAACATGACATGCAAGCCTGTCCATGCCACCTCCAGCAACACCGCAAGTGCCGCAATGGCCGTAATTACGTGCGCCACTCGGCGCCTCGCTTGATCCTGTGCATCTGGATCGCTGGTTTGGCATCTGCAGCCAACGTTCAGGCCCAGACCGCGACCAAGAGGTCGCCCCGGCAACTGGCCGAAAGTCGCGCCCACAGCAGCCCAGTCACTCAAAGCACCAGCACGCCTGCGTCCACGCCAGACGACGTGCCTCTGGAGGACTACCTGGCACTGCTGGCGCAAATCTCGCCTGCCGCGCGCGACGGCGCTCAAGCCTACTTGCGTGCCTTCGCGCAACGCTGCGGGCGGCCCCTCACCGCGCTGGCGTTGCGCATGGCCATTGCCCAGGGCAGCGGTGACCCGGTCCTCATGGGCATGGTCAGCGCCAGCCACCCCAGCCAACTGGCGCAGCGAGACGCCCTGCTGAACCAACTCGCTCAACGCATCCGTTGCGATGGTCGGGGGCAGCCATGAAGCCCAAGAGCCCACAGTTGATGGTGATGGCCTGCCTGCTGACCATGACATGCGCAGGTGTGGGCTCATGCGCTTGGGGCGTGGACCTGGGCAGCATCGGTCCGACCTACCCGATCAGCGAAGCCAACCTGCTGGAGTTCATTGCGCAACGCCTGCGAGA
>NZ_JAUSAR010000027.1 GCF_030652515.1 Aquabacterium sp.
GGCCAGCTGCTCACCGAAGACTATTACGTCATGAACAAGCTGGTCAAAGGCTTGATCGGGACCAACAACGTCGACACCAACTCACGCCTGTGCATGAGCAGCGCGGTGGCCGGCTACAAAGCCACTTTGGGCTCCGATGCCCCGCCCTCCTGCTACGACGACTTCCAGCACGCGCAGACGATCTTCATCGTCGGGGCCAACACGGCCTACGCCCACCCGATCCTGTTCCGCCGCATCGAAGATGCCAAGCGCGCCAACTCGGCGATGCGCATGATCGTGGCCGACCCGCGCAAGACCGAGACGGCCGAGATGGCCGACCTCTTCCTGCCCATCCTGCCCGGCACCGACGTGGCCCTGTTCCACGGCATGCTGCACATCATGCTGAACGAAGGCCTGGTGGACATGGGCTATGTGGAACGCCACACCCAAGGCTTTGAAGCCCTGCAAGTCATCGTGCGCGACTTCACGCCCGAAGCCGTGGCCAGCGCCTGCGGCATCAGTCAAGATGACCTGATCAAAGCCGCACGCTGGTTTGGCGATTCCACCGCCACCTTGTCGCTGTACTGCCAAGGCTTGAACCAAAGCAGCAGCGGCACCGACAAGAACGCCGCCCTCATCAACCTGCACCTGGCCACCGGCCAGATCGGCAAAGCGGGCGCCGGGCCTTTCTCT
The DNA here is from genome assembly GCF_030652515.1 of Aquabacterium sp. Taxonomy (GTDB): domain Bacteria; phylum Pseudomonadota; class Gammaproteobacteria; order Burkholderiales; family Burkholderiaceae_C; genus Aquabacterium. The sequence continues at coordinate 673 of NZ_JAUSAR010000027.1, forward strand.
TTGACCGGCCAGCCCAACGCCATGGGCGGCCGCGAAGTCGGCGGCATGGCCAACCTGCTCAGCGCCCACCGCGACCTGGGCAACGCAGACCACCGCGCCGAAGTGGCCAATTTGTGGGGCGTGCGCGATGTACCGGCCAAGCCCGGTAAAACTGCAGTGGAGATGTTCGAAGCGGCGGCCAGGGGCGAGATCAAGGCCTTGTGGATCGCCTGCACCAACCCCGCCCAGTCCTTGCCCGACCAGGCCACAGTGCGCAAAGCCCTGGAGACGGTGGAATTCGTGGTCGTGCAAGAGGCTTTTGCCACCACGGCCACCTGCGCCTATGCCGACCTGCTCTTGCCCGCCACCACCTGGGGCGAAAAAGACGGCACCGTCACCAACAGTGAACGCCGCATCAGCCGTGTCAAGGCGGCCATCCCCGCAGCCGGTGAGTCCCGCCATGACTGGGCCATCTTCACCGACTTCGGCCGTCGCCTGGAAGAGCGGCTGCCAGAGCGAAGTGGTGGCTATCGCCGGGACGTGACCACCCTCTTTCCCTACGACAAGCCCGAATCCATCTGGAACGAGCACCGCGAATCAACGCGCGGGCGCGACCTGGACATCACCGGCCTGAGCTACCAGATCCTGGAAACCTCCGGCCCGCAGCAATGGCCCATGCCCGATGGCCAAGCCACCGGCAAGGTGCGTCTGTACGAAGACGGCCTGTACCCCACGCCCAGTGGGCGCGCCAACTTCTCGGCCATCCGTTTTGAGCCCGTGGTCGAAGCCCGTGACGCCCGTTTCCAGTACTCACTGAACACCGGGCGCCTGCGCGACCAATGGCACGGCATGAGCCGCACCGGCACGCTGGGGCGTTTGTTTGGCCACGTCAGCGAGCCCCTCATCGACATGAACCCGCAGGACATGGCACGCATGGGCTTGGTGGATGGCGATCTGGTGCACGTGGCTTCCCGCCGTGGCAGCGTCGTCATCCCCGCGCAAGGCAGCGAAGCCATCGCCCCCATGCAGTCCTTCATCGCCATGCACTGGGGCGAGGAATACCTCAGTGGCATCGATGCCGAAGGCCGCCCCATGACAGGCGTCAACGCTTTGACCGTGCCCACCTTCTGCCCCAAGTCCAAGCAACCCGAGCTCAAGCACGCGGCGGTCAAGATCAGCAAGGCCCAGTACCCCTGGCGCTTGCTGGCCGTGGCCTGGATGCCGCAAGACCAGGCCCTGGCCGTGCGCGAAGCGCTCAAGCCCTTGATGTCGGCATTCGCCTTCACCAGTTGCGTGCCTTTTGGCCGCGAGGGACGAGCAGATGGCGGCCCTGGCAAGGTGGGCGTGCTGTTCCGCGCCGCCGCGCTGGAGCCGGCCGGCGACGCCTTGGTCGAACGCATCGAGCTGCTGCTGGGCATCGGCGGTGGCGACGTGCTGCGCTACCAGGACCGAAAACGTGGTCAGCGCCGCGCCATGCGCATGGCGCGCACAAGCGAAGGGCTGAAGCTGGAGGCCTTCGTGTTGGCGGGTGACATCAGCGCAGAAGCCTGGATACGCCCCCTGCTGCAAGACGAACTGGCGGCCGATGCCTACGGCCGTGCCTTGCTGTCGCCAGGCAGCACGCCGCCGGTCGCCATCCAGAGCAAAGGCCGCCAGGTCTGCACCTGCTTCAACGTGACCGAACCTGCCATCGTGGAAGCCTTGGGGCATTGCCCTGGCAACACCGATGAACGCCTGGCCAGCCTGCAAGGGCAGCTCAAATGCGGCACCAACTGCGGTTCCTGCATCCCCGAGCTGCGCAAGCTGATCAAGCTGCATCCCCTGCCCGTGACCACACCATCATGAGCCCGCGATAATCACGGTTTCAAGGGGACGCCGTTCGCGGCCATCAGCATGAGTATCAGCGCTTACATCAAGGTCATTGGTCGGGGCAAAGACGGCGCCCGCCCCTTGACGGCCGAGCAGGCACATGACCTGATGAGCCAGGTGCTGGCGGGCCAGGTCACTGACCTGGAGGTGGGCGCCTTTTGCCTGGCCATGCGCATCAAGGGCGAAGAAGTCAACGAGCTTGACGGCTTTGTGCACGCCACGCTGGCCCATTGCCTGCCCATCCCATCTTCGCCGTCCGGGGTGGTGGTGCTGCCCTCGTACAACGGCGCACGCAAACTGCCCAACTTGACACCCCTGTTGGCCTTGCAGCTGGCCAAACAGGGCGTGGCGGTGCTGGTGCACGGCCCGCGGCACGATCCCACACGCGTGACCACAGCGCAAGTGTTTGACGCCCTCGGCCTGCCCACTGCCACCAGCACACAAGACGTGCAAGCCGCTTGGCAGGCTGGCCACCCGGCCTTCATGGACATCGCCACCCTGTGCCCCCCACTGGCCAAACTGCTGGACGTGCGCTGGACCATCGGCCTTCGAAACCCCGGCCACACCGTGGCCAAACTGCTGGACCCCATCGTGGCGGCCGAGGGATCGCGCACCATGCGCGTGGTCAACCACACGCACCCCGAATACGCCATTTCCCTGAACGCCTACCTCAAGCATGCACACGCCAACGCTTTGCTGATGCGCGGCACCGAGGGCGAGCCCGTGGCCGATCCGCGCCGCCAACCACGCTTCGAAGTTTTCATCAACGGCTTGCGGGACGACAGCCTGTCGCGCGCGCCGGTCGATGGCGTGCTGACCGAGTTGCCCGAGTTGCCCAACGGCTTTGATGCCGACACCACCGCCCGCTACATCGAGTCTCTGATGTCGGGCCAGCAAGCCCTGCCGACCGCCATCGCCGCCCAGGTCAGCTGCCTGCGCCAGGCCTTGAAGCAAGCCTGAGCGTCGCCCCCCAAGGCAGGGGGCCAAATGCAACCTTATGTATATCGGACACCCGAAGGGGTGTTACCGTCATCAATAATGTTCATTTCGCGAGTTTGTTCGGTAAAGCCCTCATGAGGTCCGTGCGCAGATTCGATTCAATCAGAAGCTTTCCAAGTTGTATTGCCCCGGATGACGCCCGACACCCCCAAACCTTGGTATCTGACGCTCATCGCCACCGCCACACTCCTGGCGGTCTACCCGTCATTGAGCATGGCGCAAGCCAAAGGCGAGGCCGACGCCCTGGCCAATTTGTCGCTGGAAGAGTTGATGCGGGTCGAAATCGTCTCGGCCAGCCGCCGCACCCAGGCCTTGGCCGATGTGCCCGATGCCGTGCACGTCATCACCCGCGACGACATCCTGCGCTCAGGTGTGCGCTCTCTGCCAGAAGCCTTGCGCATGGCCCCCGGCGTGGACGTGGCACAAATGTCGCCGTCTGGCTGGGCGGTGGGGGTGCGAGGCGAAGCGGGCCGCTTCTCCAACAAGCTGCAGGTGCTGATCGACGGCCGCAGCGTGTTTTCACCCCTTTACAGCGGCGTACTCTGGGAGGCTGAGCGCGTTCCGCTGGAGGACATCGAGCGCATCGAGGTCATCCGCGGCCCTGCCGGGGCGATCTGGGGGACCAACGCCGTCAATGGCGTGATCAACATCATCACCCGTGAGGCCAGACACACCCAGGGTAGCTTGGCCGTGGCCAGCGTGGGCAGCGATGGATCAGACCGCTTGCTGCTGCGCCATGGCACCACGCTGGGCGAGGATGGCTGGTTGAAGTTCTACGGACAGGCCGACCGCCAGGCCGCCTCCATTGACTCATCGGGTGCCCGCGAGAACAACGAGGCCCATGCCGAGACCATCGGGCTGCGCTTTGACCAGACCCAAAAGAACGGTTCACGGCTGTCGGTTCAAGGCCAGGCATTGCGCTCCACCAAGAATGGCGAGTTGCCCCTGCCCGACTTCACCAACCTGGCCCTGGCACCGACGGTTCAAAGCACCGACAAAGCCACCCTCACCGCCTCGCTTGACACGCCGCTGAGCGCCGCTTCCGAGCTGCATGTTCAAGCCACGCTGCAAAGCCAGCGCAACGAGCAAAGGGGCTATGCCACCCATCGGTCTGAATCGGCCGATGTCGATGTTCAACACCGATGGCACCCTGAAGGCTCACGCCATGACGTGCTCTGGGGCTTGGGCCTGACCTGGTACCACGACAAGATCGACAGCATTCCCCTGGTCACTTTCGAGCCCGCCGCGCAGACCCTGGTGCATGGCCGGGTATTCGCCCAAGATGAGTACGCGCTGCTGCCCGACCAACTCCTGTTGACCTACGGTGCCCGGGTTGACCACGACCCCTACTCCGGCGCGCAAGCCTCCCCCAATGCACGACTGCTGTGGAAAATGAACGAGCGCTCGTCCAGCTGGATCGCGGCGTCGCGTGCCGTGCGCGCGCCAGCACGTGGCGAGGCCGACGGAGGCATCAACATCGACTCCCCGAACGGCGGCTCCCCCATCACTGCTCGCGGCGTGTTCAACCCGGGTGCCCGCATCGTCGAAAAAGTGACCGCACTGGAGGCTGGCTGGCGCAGCCAGGTGCGCCAGAACCTGTCAGTGGACGTGGCCGCCTTTGTTCAACGCTACAACCCATTGCTGGGGGTGTCGCCCACTATTTACAACGACCTGCTGACCAACCCCACCATCGTCAGCGACACCACGGTCAATGGCCGCCGAGTCATCACGGTCGCGTTGACCTCCGGCACCCGCGCCACCACACGCGGCATCGAGCTCGCCGCCGACTGGCGCATCGCCAAGTTCTGGCGCCAGCAACTGGCCTACAGCTACATGGAGACCCGCTTCGACACGCCAGCGATCATCACCACCCTGGGCGGCACCCCGCGCTCCCTCATCTCCTTGCGCGAATCATTTGATCTGAACAGCCGCTGGATGCTGGACATCTGGCTGCGCTACACCTCGGCGCGCAAGGATTCCCTGGTGCCCTTCCTGGATGTGCCATCCCGCACGGCGCTGGACATCAACCTGCGCTGGGCCATGACCCCCGAGGTGACCTTGTCACTGGGCGGGCACAACCTGGGCCGCCACTACACGCAAGAGATCAACCCGCGCATTTCCTCGTCGGTGGAGCGCGCCGCCTACGCCAAAGTGGAGGCCTCATTCTGACCATGGAGCGCCAGGCCACGACCACCACGCAAGCCCTGCTCAAAGCAGCGCTGGGCCGTTGGCGTGAATCGCTGCTGGTCCTGGCTTGCCTGGCCAGTGCCACTTATCCTGACGCCAGCCACGCCGCCGAATCGGAAGCCAGCGAAGCCGCGATCCAGGCCGCCTACCTGTTCAACTTTGCCAGGTTCACCGAATGGCCCGCCAACGCCTTCGTGGCCAAAACTGCACCGCTCAACGCCTGTTTGCTGGGCCGCCGAGAAGCCTTGGCCAACGCCATGATCAGCCTCAACGACCGGCCCGTGCAAGGCCACCCGCTGCGCTTCTTCCAGCCTGAACGAACCGAAGAACTCAAACTGTGCCACCTGGTCTTCATCGCCGAGGCCGATGGCCGACGCCGCACCCAATACCTGCAGATGCTGGCCAGCCAGCCAACCCTGACCGTGAGTGACATCGAGGGCTTTGCGCAGGAAGGCGGCATGATCCGCATCATGCGCGTGGGCACCCGGCTGCGCTTCGAGATCAACCGGGCGCAAACCCAGAAAAACGGTTTGAAGCTGGCCGCCGACCTGCTCAACCTGGCCACCACCATCGTGGAACCCGACAGCGGGGCCAGCCGATGACAGCCTGGGTCCACCCACGCCAATGGAGCTTCAGGCGCAAGCTGGCGCTGGTGCTGGCCGCCTCGACCATGCTGGCGGCGATCGTGTTGTTCGCGGCCACCACCGTGCTGGATTTGCGCTCCGAGCGCAACCGGCTGTACACCAACACCTCCAGCGTCACACAGATTGTGGCGCTGAACGCCCGTGCTGCTTTGGCCTTTGGTGATTCGGACGCCGCGCGAGCGGTGCTCAACAGCCTGAACGCCCTGCCCGAGATCAGCCAGGCCATCCTGCTGGACCCGGCCGGCCGAAAGTTCGCCGTGTTCGCCCGTGCAGAGATGTACGTGGAGTCCACCCCAGGCCCCAGCGAAGCGTTGATCAAACAGGCCATCAATGTTCAGCAAGAACAGTCTTTGCGCTATGACTGGACCGCCCTGAGCCTGGCCCAACCTGTGGTGCTGGATGGCGCACGCGTGGGCACCTTGCTGGTCGAAGTCGATCCGCGCCACATGCTGAATGCCATCTACTGGCGCGCGGGCCTCTTGCTCGGCCTGAGCCTGCTGGCCTCTCTGGCCGCCATGACCGTTTTGCTGCCCCTGCAGAAAAGCGTGGTCCAGCCCATCGTCAAGCTGGCCGACACCATGCAGAGGGTTTCGCAAGACCACCAGTACGACCTGCGGGTGAACACCCACCACCACGACGAGATCGGCTCGCTGTACCGGGGCTTCAACGGCATGCTTGAAGAAATCCAGGCGCGCGACTCGGCCCTGGCCGCCTACAACGCATCGCTCGAAGACACGGTGACCATGCGCACGGTGCAATTGCGCCAGGCCAAGGACGCGGCCGAAGAGGCCAACCGGTCCAAGTCGCAGTTCCTGGCCAACATGAGCCACGAGATCCGCACCCCCATGAACGGCGTGCTCGGCGTGCTCGACCTGCTCAACGACAGCCTGCTGAACGAGCGCCAACGCCACTTCGTCGGCTTGGCGCGCTCGTCCGCCGAATCCTTGCTGGCCATCCTCAATGACATCCTCGACCTGTCCAAGATCGAGGCCCAGAGCATGCGCCTGGAGGCCATCCCCTTCGACCTGGGCGAATTGGCCGAAGAGGTGGCCGGCCTGTTCGCTCAAGAGGCGCAGTCCAAGGGGCTGGAGCTGATCTGCGAAGTGGCCGCCGAGGTGCCACCTTTGCTGATTGGTGACCCGGTCCGCATTCGCCAGATCCTGGCCAACCTGATGTCCAACGCCATCAAGTTCACCACGGTGGGTGAAGTCATCACCCTGGTCAAGATGAGCCCGACAGGTGAGGTTGAACTCACCATCCGCGACACTGGCATCGGCATCCCCATCCCGGTTCAGCAAAAGATCTTCGAAGCCTTCGCGCAGGCCGATGAATCCACCACGCGCCGCTTTGGCGGAACCGGCCTGGGCCTGAGCATCACCCGCTACCTGTGCGAACTCATGGGTGGCCGCATCAGCCTGAGCAGCATCCCCACACTGGGCTCCACCTTCGTCGTCAAGCTGCCGCTGCCACCGGTGGAACGCCCCGCCTTGGCGGCCCCGGAGCCGACCGAGCCCTCACCCCTGACCGGTCAGCGCGTGCTGGTCGTTGAGCCTCATCCCGCCACAGCCGCCTTGCTCGTGCGCTATTTGAAGGCCCTGGGGTTGGTGACCACCTCGTGCCCCAGCGACCATGAGGCGGCCAAGCTCATGGCGGAAGCCAGTTCCGCCTTCGACCTGGCCGTGCGATGCAACAGCGCTGGATCCTCCGCACCCCACATGCTCCGGCAAGTGCCCACCGTGCTGCTGACCTCCCTGGAAGGCGACTTCTCATCCGATCCGGAAGCCAATCGCCCTGCTCCCCTGGTCTGGCTGAGCAAACCCATTCGCCGTGGCAGCCTGCAAGAAGCCCTTCACAACGTGTTCCAGCGGCAATTGGCCAAAGACCCGCTGTGGAGCCGCGCGCCCACGCCCGTCAAGCCAGCGGCCAGCGTGCGCGTGCTGCTGGCCGAGGACCACCCCGTCAACATCATCGTGGCCGAAGAGCAGTTGCGGCAATTGGGTTGCGAGGTCGTCATTGCCAACGATGGCGCTGAAGCCACGCAACTGTGGTCCACCGCCCAAGAGTCACACACCCCGTTTGACCTGGTGTTGATGGACTGGCACATGCCGGTGCTGGATGGCCTGGGCGCCACCGAGGCCATCCGCCAGTTCGAAGCGCAGCGCGACCTCAAGCACACGCCGATCATCGCCCTGACGGCCAACGCCATGAGTGAAGACCGCGAGCGCTGCCTTGAGGTGGGCATGGACGACCACTTGGCCAAGCCCTTCGGGCGCGCGCAACTGGCCGCGCTGCTGGCGCGCTGGGCACCAGGCTGGCGCGAGCCTCGCCGATCGCGCCGCGGGCCCAATGCCCCTGCGGCTGCACTGCCCTGATCTGATCAAACGGTGTCCAGCTTCATGTTCGGCGAAGGTCATGCCCCATCCTGAACAGCACGTGGCCCAGCATGGCCTGGGCCAACTCATGCTCGCCGATGAAAACCTTGCCCACCTCGTCTTGCTCCAACAAGCGGCCTTCGGCCTCGTTGTGGGTGCGCACCACCACCTCGATGGCGGGGTTCAGGGTGCGGGCAATCTCCACCATCTTGCGCACATTGAACGAGTCGGGCGTGGCGATGACCAGCATGCCTGCCCGGGCCACGTGGGCCTGAATCAGCACCGACGGGTCGGAGGCATTGCCCCAGACCGCCGGGATGTTCTGCGCACGCAGTTGCTCCACCACTTCGCGGTTTTCTTCGGCGACCACGAAGGGCAGATGGCGGTCTTGCAGGGCCTGGGCGATGCGGCTGCCCACACGGCCATGCCCCACCAGGACCACCTGCCCCGTGAGCACCGACTGGGGCACGGACATCGGCAACTCGGCCAGCGGGTCATCGCGCAACTCCAGGCTGCGCGCCAATGCCGAGCGTGAACGTATCCAGTTCTGGGCTGGCTCGATGGCCGCGAACAGCAGCGAGTTCAGTGCGATGGAAATCAAGGCCCCGGCCAGGATCAGGCTGTGCCCTTCAGGCGTGAGCAGCTTGAGCGACACGCCCAAGCCGGCCAGGATGAACGAGAACTCGCCGATCTGCGCCAGGCTGGCACTGACCGTCAGCGCGCTGTTGAGCGGATAGCGGAAAGCCAGCACCAGCGCCATGGCCGCCAGGGTCTTGCCGACCATGATGATGGCCACGACCACCAGCACCCGAAGCGGCTCCTGCACCAACACCCTGGGATCAAACAGCATGCCCACCGACACGACGCCCAACACCGAGAAGGCATCGCGCAAAGGCAGGGATTCCTCGGCCGCGCGGTGGCTGAACTCCGACTCGCGCATCATCATGCCGGCAAAGAAAGCGCCCAGAGCAAAGGACACGTCGAACAGCTTGGCCGAGCCATAGGCCACACCCACCGCTGTCGCCACCACACACAGGGTGAACAACTCGCGTGAGCCGGTCTTGGCCACCAGCCACAGCACCTTGGGGAACACGCGCCGCCCCACCACCAGCATCAACACGATGAAGGTGGCCACCTTGCCCAAGGTCAGGCCCAAGGTGAGCCACACGCTCTGGCCTGAAGCCGCTTGCGGATCGGCCGCGCCGCCCAACATGGGCGCCAGCGCGGGCAACAGCACCAGCACCAGCACCATGACCAGGTCTTCCACCACCAGCCAGCCCACCGCGATGCGGCCGTTGACCGACTCCAGCACATTGCGGGCCTCCAAGGCCTTGAGCAGCACCACCGTGCTGGCCACCGACAAGGCCAGGCCGAACACCAGCGCCCCGCCCAGGCTCCAGCCCCACAACATGGCCGTGCCCATGCCCAACGCCGTGGCCACCGTGATCTGCAGGATCGCCCCGGGGATGGCAATGCGCTTGACCGCCAAGAGATCGGCCAGCGAGAAATGCAGGCCCACGCCCAACATCAGCAGCATCACGCCGATTTCGGACAACTGGCCCGCCAGGTCCATGTCCGCCACGAAGCCAGGGGTGGCAGGACCAATCATGATGCCGGCCAGCAAGTACCCCACCAGCGGCGGCACCTTCATGCGCGAGGCGATGAAGCCAAAAATGAGTGCCAGTCCAAAGCCCGTGGCGATGGTGGAGATCAAGCTGACGTTATGGGGCATGCAGACGAAATTCCTGTGTCAATGTGTTCAAAGGCACAGTCTATCGGCAGTGGTGGGATCGCCCAAGAAAAAAGCCCGCCAAGCGGGCTTTCAGGTCAGCCAAACAATGGCATCAGGGCTCGATGCGCGGCTGGCCATTGAGTTGATGGCGCATTTTGGAGATCTCCAGATAGACATCCTTGCGAACCCGCGAGATGCCGCCCAGAGGGCGGTGCTCGGCAATCGAATGCCAAGGTGTGAAGGAGCGAATTTCACAAGCCTCACCCTGTTCAGGCACTTGGGGCCCAATCTGGATCTTGGCCACCGGGATGAAGGGCGATTCCTTTTCCTTCCACTCGATGGTGGGGTCCTCGATGGGCATGGTGCTGGGTTTGACGCGCGTCTGGACCATGAAATCAAAACAGGCGCCACCCGTGGCCAGTTGGGCGGTCAGGTTATCGCCCAGGCGATCCTTGGTGTCGGAGCTGGTGTTGAAGGTGCTGCCCGCGCAAGGCTTGGCCGAGAACTTCATCTGCTGGGTGCCCAACTTGGAAGGCGTCGTGCTCCAGTACTGCGAAGCCAGCGGGTTGACCACCTTGCGCCCCTGAATGGCCAGCAAAACGGCGGTTTCATGGAAGAGGTGGCCGGCCAGCCAACCCACCGCGGTGAACGCGTTGGTCGACATGGCTTTCTGAAAGACCACGTAGTCGGCCGCGTTGCGGATGAAGAACACGGGGCTGTTCATCATCAAAAAGTCTTGCGTGCCAGCGGACTGTTCATCGCTCAGCAATTTCTGGCCGCCCACGCCCATCACCTTGACGGCCATGCCCCGGGCATCACCGGTGTGGTCGTCCTGGCTTTGGCCAGAGCCATTCGAGAAGCGGACCACGGCGTTGTAAGAACGGGGCGTGGCGAACAGGCCCTGCGCCAGGGCTGGCGGCAACTGGCCCAGCACGGTGAAGGTGGATTGCACACAGCCATGCGCCTTGCGGTGCGCATCGCGAAAGGCATGGCCGTTCTCATCGAAGCCTTTCTGAACCATGGCGCGGATGCCAGTGACCATGGCGGCCGTGGCCTCGGCCTCGCCAGCGGGGATCACCTCACCGTCGGCCGACGGCGTGGCCGCGGCCCAAACCTGGGGCGCGGTGGCCAGCAAGCAGGCGTACAGCACGGATGACAGAACACGGTGGGTGGACATGGATGAGCCTCCAGTTTGTTTTTGACCGTTAAATGAGAAACGATCTGATCGCTGGAGCATACGCGTTGTCGCTCACTTGACCCATAGGGGGAAATATCCCAATCCTGCTTGCACCGTGTCGTCGTGGGCTGGTACCACCACCAGACCGGGGTCTTGCCTGACCAACTCGCGCATCTGCTCGATGGTGTGTTGTGTCTGCTCGCGGTCCTTGTCCACGATCAGGCTGGCTGGCCAGAACTTGGGGCTGCCATCCTTCAGGGCATCGGCGCGCCAGACCGCATCACCGCAAAAGAAGAAGCGCTTGCCCGAAGCGACCGTGACGAACATGCCGATGGAGCCGGGTGTGTGGCCAAACATGGGCACCAGTACCACCGAGCCATCCGAGAACACATCAATGCTGCGGTCAAAGCCCTTGTAGGGCTGCGGCTTGAAGTCAAGCGCCTGCCAGCGGATGGACTTCAAAGACACCTGCGAGGGCCAGCTGCCGCCCAGGCCGGGGGCGGCGTGCGCCACCACATGCAGTTCTTCGGGCGCAGCCCAGACCACGGCTTCAGGGAAATCACCCAGCCCGCTGGCATGGTCCCAATGCGCGTGGCTGAGGAAGATGCGGTCGATGGGCGGGATGCCCGCCTGGTCCAACTGCGTGCGGGCAGGCACCACCGGGTCTTCATATTTGAAGAAAGCACGGGCCCACCAGGGCATGTCCTGCTGGTACTGCTGCGCCACCTGGGTGCCCAGGCCGGAGTCGAACAAGAAGTGGGTCTGGCCATGCTTGACCAGGATGGCCGAGAAGTTGCCATCGACCTTGGTGGTGAAGCCGCCGCCCGAGACCATCATGCCCTTGAGCGTGGTGGTTTTGCCCGTCTTGACGATGGCGAACTCCACGCCCGCTTTGCTTTGTGCGTGGGCAAACATGCTGGCCAACGCCAGGATTGAAGGCAATAAATACTTGAACATCAAAGGGCTCCCTTGGAGGATTGGATCAGGACCGGAAGGTGGGTTTTGAGGCGGCGCAAGGGATCGCAGTTCTGCTGGGCGCGGGCCAGCAACAAGGCGCCTTCGATCAGCATCAGGAGGTTCTCGGCCAGGAAGGTGGCCTGGCGAATGCCATGGCCAGCGAAGTAGGCCTCCAGGCTGTCTTGCCACAGGCGGTAGGCCCGCGCGCAGGCATCGCGGATCTCGGGCGTGAGGGCCGCCTGCTCCAGCGTGGTGGTGGCGACGGGGCATCCCTTGGTGTAGTTGGACGCCTCCAACTCCTGGATGAAAAAGTCGATCACTGCGGCCACAGCGGCCTCGGGATCCGGGTGCGGCAGGCACAACTGCGCCAGGGCTTGGGCCAGTTGGCTGGCGGACTGGTCGAGCGCGGCCACGGCCAGCGCGACCTTGCCACCGGGGAAGTAGTGGTACAGCGAGCCCTTGGGTGCACCGCTTTCGGCCACGATCTGGTTCAAGCCGGTGTGGTGGTATCCGGCGGTTTGCAGCAGGCGAGCCGTGGTGTCGATCAATCGTTGTCGGGCATTCATGCCGCAATTATAACGACTGGTCTATATATTTAGCAAGACCGGGTGGCTGCAAGGTTGATGGCGGCATGACACGATGCCTCCCTTGCCGAATTGGGTGAGTTTGGAGAATCCATGAAATACCGTGAACTGGGCCACACCGGCTTGAAGGTCAGCCTGATCGCCTTGGGCACCATGACCTGGGGCGAACAAAACACCGAGGCGCAGGCCCACGAGCAGTTGGATGCGGCGCTAGATTCGGGCATCAACCTGATCGACACCGCCGAGATGTACCCGGTGCCCCCCAAGCCACAGACCCAAGGCCTGACCGAGCTGTACATCGGCACCTGGCTTCAGAAAACCAGGCGCCGCGATGACATCGTGCTGGCCACCAAAGCCGCAGGCCCCTCGCACCAGGCTGCGCGGCCATCGCACATCCGTGGTGGCCGCTTGAACTTCACTCGCGAGAACCTGTTCGAAGCGGTGAACGACAGCTTGAAGCGCCTGCAGACCGACCACATCGACTTGTATCAATTGCATTGGCCCGACCGCCCCACCAACATCTTTGGCCAACGCAACTATCAACACGTCAAAGACGCGGTGACCGTGCCCATCCTGGAAACGCTGGAAGCACTGCAAGACCTGGTCAAGGCCGGCAAGATCCGCCACTTTGGCGTGTCCAATGAATCGCCCTGGGGCCTGGGCCAGTTCGTGCACCATTCAGAGACACGCGACCTGCCGCGCGTGGCCAGCATCCAGAATGCCTACAGCCTGGTCAACCGCAGTTTCGAGACCGGCCTGTCGGAGATGGCATTGCGCGAAGACGTGGGGCTGCTGGCTTACTCGCCCCTGGCCTTCGGCGTGCTCAGTGGCAAGTACTTGAATGGCCAGCGCCCGGCCGGTGCCCGCCTGACCTTGTTTGACCGCTTCACGCGTTACCAAAGTGAGAACACCGGCCTGGCCACGCAAGCCTATGTTGACCTGTTCAGGCAGCATGGCATCGACCCCGCCCAAGGCGCCCTCGCCTTCGTGAACACCCGCGATTTCGTCACCAGCAACATCATTGGTGCGACCACCCTGGAGCAACTGCGCAGCAACATCGCCAGCGTTGACCTGGACTTGCCCGCATCGGTGTTGGAGGGCATCAACGCCATACACGATCGCTACCCCAACCCGGCGCCTTGATCAGTGTTTGCACGCACCAGGCCGACTCTTCATCAGATATACGTGGAAATGAGCTAGAGCTTTGGCACAATCACGCTGCCCGCTTTCGGGTGCAACGGATAGAAGCGTCACATGAACAAAACCGAACTGATCCAGCATTTGGCCACCAAACATGACCTGACCAAGGCCGATGCTGGTCGCGTCCTGGAAACCTTGCTGGACGTGATCGTCTCCACCGTCAAGAAAGGCGACTCCTTGACGATCCCTGGATTCGGCTCCTTCAAGCAACACGCCCGCGCTGCACGCAGCGGC
>NZ_JAUSAR010000035.1 GCF_030652515.1 Aquabacterium sp.
TGCGTATTTCAGCCCATCGTGGACGGCATTTCAGGTTGATGGTGGACGGGATTTCAACGTAGTCGTGGACGGCGTTTCAGTCTGATCGTGGACGCTGTTTCAGCGCCATCGTGGACGATTGGGGTTTCGCGCAGGTGATCTTGACCGGGATAGGCTGGCCGCTTTTTGCGGTTCCAGTCAATGCCAACAAACAGAGTCACCATGCGCCGTATCCGAGAGGCATTGCGCCTGCACCTGCAGGCAGGGTTGAGTTACAACGAGGTGGGCCGCGCGCTCAAGATCTCCAAGAGCGTGGTCGGCAAGTACGTCTCGCTGGCCAAGGTCGCTGGCGTCGATTGCGCCGTGGCCGATGGCCTGGATGACGCTGAACTGGAGTCGCGCCTGTACCGTCCGGCGGTGCCACGGGCGAGCCACCAACTGGCCCCCGACTTCGGCCAGATCCACCAGGAACTCAAGCGACCCGGCGTCACGCTGATGCTGCTGTGGGAGGAGTACGCCACCGGCAATGCACTGGCCTACAAGTACACCAGCTTTTGCGTCAAGTACCGCGAGTTCGCCAAGACCCAGGCACGCTCGATGCGGCAGATTCACATTGCCGGGGAGAAGCTGTTCGTCGACTATGCCGGCAGCACCGTTCCCATCGTTGACGCCACCACGGGCGAGATCGCCCAAGCCCAGATCTTCGTTGCCACACTGGGCGCATCGAACTGCACCTACGCCTGCGCCACACCGCGCCAGACCACCGCCGACTGGATCGCTGCCCAGGTCCAGGCACTGGAGTTCTTCGGCGGGGTTGCCCGGTTATCGCGAGCTCGCGATAATCTGGGTAATCATCAGGACCGAATAATGTGAAGGAACGTGCTGGCTGCCCCCGTGTGGATGCAATCTGCACGGGGTAGTCCTTCACATAATTTCAGTGGGCCGTCAGAGCGAATCGAGCCAGGTAAGCACGCTCGCATCACGCCTCCAGGGCGGTGGCTGCTTTATCTTTGAGGATGGGTCGAGCCGCTGGAGCGCCTCTCGCTTGGTATCCAAGTTGGCCTGAGCGTAATGATTGGTGGTGTCGAGGTGAGCATGCCCGAGCCAGCTTCGAATAACTGTGACATCGACGCCAGCGGCCACAAGATGAACAGCGGTGGCGTGCCTGAAGGTGTGCGGCGAGACCTTCTTCGACGCCAGGGATGGGACGACGCGAGCGGCGGCCTGAACGTACTGTGCAAGTTTGAAGCGCACACCAGAGGCGCCAAGCGGCGCGCCATAGCGATTGACGAACAAGTGTTCATCATCCGCGCATGGTTGTCGTTTGCGCAACGCCTTGAGTAGCGCGATGGTCTGCGGCCACAGGGGACAGATGCGCTCCTTACGACCCTTGCCGAACAGACGCACACACATCGGCGTGTCGAATCGGATCGCTGCGGGGCAAACGTCAAGTGCCTCCTGAATGCGCGCACCGGTGTTGTAGAGGAATGACAGCAGCGCGTGGTCGCGCTGGCCCTCGACGCAGTTGCGGTCGGGTTGATCGAGGATCGCCTCGACCTCTCGCAATTCGAGATACTGCGGTGCTGGCGTGGGCGACTTCTTCGTCGGGATGTGAAGTATGTCGACGCATTGGGCGACGGCCGCTGGCTCCCTCTCGGCGACGAAAG
This sequence comes from Aquabacterium sp., assembly GCF_030652515.1. Classification (GTDB taxonomy): domain Bacteria; phylum Pseudomonadota; class Gammaproteobacteria; order Burkholderiales; family Burkholderiaceae_C; genus Aquabacterium. The sequence goes on from NZ_JAUSAR010000035.1 coordinate 1,647, forward strand.
AAAAGAAGCTGCGCAGTGCGGCGAGACGGCAGTTGCGCGTGCCGATCGAGACCTTGCGCTCCTGTTCACTGTGCTGAAGAAAAGCCGTCACGTCGTTCGCCGAAAGATCGGCCAAGGTGAGGGCCACCACAGCCTTCTTGTGCCGCAAAGCCGCAAAGCGCAGAAACAACCGCCACGTGTCGCGATAGGACTTGACTGTGTGAGGGGACACGTTGCGTTGCTCAACCAATCGTTCGTAGAAGAACGCATGCAACAGTCCTGGGAAGGGGTCGACGGGCCTCATTGCAGGGCTCCTTGAACGGGGTGCTGGCCCTGCGCGGCGAAGGCTCGAAAGCGCTCGCTGGCCTCTTGCAGCAACTCCTGTGTGATCGTCAGATAGACAAGCGTCGAGTTGATGTCCTTGTGGCCAAGATAGGTGGCCAGGAAAGGCAGTCGTGCCTGCGGATTGATTCCCTGGCGGTACCACATCAGCATGCGGTTGACGACCATGGAATGCCGAAGGTCATGGATACGTGGGCCCACGCGCCCCGACTCTGGCTTCAACTTGGCGCGGCGCAGTACGCGCACCAGCAGCTTGTGGGTCATCACACGCGAGTAGCGACCGGTGCCTTGCATATGCCAGAACAGTCCGCTCGAGTCGTCCTGTGGCGCTGCGGCGCGCTGCCTGGCTTCAAGGTATCCACGCAACGCAACCACCACGCTGTCGGCAAGCGGCAGCGTGCGGGACTTGAAGAACTTGGTCTCGCGAATGGCGATTTCTCCCGCAGCCACGTTGACGTCACCCAGATTGAGCCGCGCGAGCTCGCCCAACCGCAGTCCGACGCAGTACGCGAGCACGATCATCGTGTACAAGGTGAGTGGGCGCAGCGGTGAGCGAGGAGAAGGGAACGCCCGGGCGGTCTCCAGCAGATGTCGAACTTCTTGCGGCGTGTAGATGTAGGGGCGCCGCTGTTCCAGGACCCGTTGACGAGAAAGGCGCCGATCTACCTTGGGCAGTTCAACGCTTGGGTCGATACGCTGCAAGGCTCTGGTGAGATTGCGGGCAACTTGCTGGCGCTCCACGGCGTGGTTCAGCGTCGCACTCTCGTCCACCCATTGCCGTAGCAGGACCGTAAGCGGCAGGGTGATGACGTCGGCGTGACCTTGCAGGAAACGATCGAAACGCAGAAAGCTCGATACCTGCGTGTTGTAGCGGTACCCGCTGGCTCGCATGAGCTCGATATGCGAACGCATGAATGCGCCATGGACACTTGCGAACTGTGGCAGCGGCCTCAGGGCCTCAAGCGCCTGTGCAGGGTCCGGAGAAAGAAGCGCCCGCACGATCGGAGTTCCCACTCGCTGACCGAAGCTCAGACGCAGTTGTGCAAGTGGATTGCTCGGGATGGATTCTTGCGCTGCTAGAAAGTCCAAGAACCGGTCGACGACGCGAGCGCGATGAAGCACATAGTGCTCAGGCCAGCGCGAGGCGCAGCCGTGAAGCCACGACTCGATAGTGGACTGGCAAATCGCGGTGTTGCGAGGGCACTGCTGCACGTGGTGCTGGAACTCTACCAATATGCATCGGTAGACGTTGACGGTGTCGCGGCTGCGCAGGTGCAAGGTCGACAAGAAGCGGTTGATCGCGGCACCGCTATCCGCAAGCGGCGCGCTCATGACTGCTTCTCCTCAGCCAGGCCGGGGATCTCGAGGGTCACTTCGCGTAAATCCTCGGTGGCGAGCTTGAGGTATACCGATGTGGACGATGCTGACCGATGCCCCAGTACGTCACCGATGATCTTCATCGGTGTGCCCTCGCGAAGCAGGCTCACCGCGCGCGCATGCCGAAACGCATGCGGCCCGCGTTTGCCGGCCGGATGTACGCCCGCTGCATCAAGCCGGCGTCTCGTTGACGTGTACAGGCTGGAGCCGCTCTCAAACCCCCGGTACGGGGCTCGCATCCGAATGAAGATCTCCCTCACATCGGTCTTGGGTCGACCTTGCCGCAAATACGCGAGCAGCGCTTCGCCCACGGCAGGCATCAGGGGAAGGATCGATTGCGAGCCCGTCTTGGTATGGCGAACGAAAATGCGGTCGGCCCGCCAGTCGATATCGTTTAACTGGAGTCGAGTGATCTCGCCGGCGCGCATTCCGTAGGCGGCGAGCAGCAGCAAGATCGCGTAGTCGCGCAGGCCCTTTGGAGATCGGTCATTGCGTGATGTCTGCATCACGGCATCTACTTGGTCTGGACTCAGCGCAGAGGGGATCGATTCGAATGCGTAGAGGGTGGGTGCGATCACGCAAAGTGCGAAATCGCGCTCGGTTCTGCCTGTGGCGTGGGCGAAGTGCAGGAAGCAGCGCATTCGCTGCGCAACCCCTTTGCGTGAGACCCGCCGCAGTGATGGCGCTCGCGACTGTAGGTAGGCATCAACATCAGCGACCACCATGGCCGAGAACGTGCCAGTCTCGTTGCGTTCGCCGTACCAAGACAGAAAGCGCCCTGCCTCGGCAGTCCGTTCAGAGATCGTCACGGCGGCCAGCCCCCGTCGCTCGAGGAGCCACTGCGCATATTGCGCGCATATTGCTTGGCAGTCGGCCGCGTTGTGACTTGCGGGCGTCGCACTCGGTGGCCACTGCCCGACGACGCATTGAAGAAACCGATGCACACCAGCGGTATGTGAGCTACGCCAATGATCGAGGGATACCGGCGCATGACCATGGCGCTGGAAGAATTTGCGCAACTCCCGCGTCAGGTACTTCGTCACGTGCGATGGCTGCACCGCGTCGATCGGCACATGCCGGCCCTCGATGTACTTGAGAAAGTGCCCTGCGACGGCGAGATAGCGCTTGCTCGCCGTAGAGCTGTACCTTGCCCTCACAAGATGCTCTTCAAACTGGGAAATCAGCGCGCAGCGCTGAGGTAGAAGGTCCGACATTACGTATCTCCTTGGTGGGTGGATTCCCAGCCAAGAGTTAAACGCGAAAAATAATGCGCAGGAGGACGGCATCGGGACCCAATCGACCCGGGCCCCAATCGGGTTCCTTCACATTATTCGGTCCTGCTGATTACCCAGACTGATCGTGCCTGACCAGACCCGTGCGCTGATCAGGCGTCCCGACCGCTACGACCCCGAGCCCAACCGCAGCTACGAGGAGTTCGCCAAGCACTACGGCTGCGCCATCCTGGCCGCTCGGCCCGCGCACCCGCGTGACAAGCCCAAGGTCGAGGGCTCGGTGCTGCTGGTGCAGCGCTGGATCCTGGCGCGGCTGCGCAACCGGCGCTTCTTCACCTTGCACGAGCTCAACCAGGCGATTGGCCTGCTGTTGGTCGATCTCAACCAGCGGCCGTTCAAGAAGCTGCCAGGCTGCCGACGCAGCGCCTTCGAGCAACTGGATGCTCCGGCGCTGCGAGCGCTGCCGACAGAGCGCTTCGTCATCAGTCGCTGGAAGACCGTCAAGGTCAACATCGACTACCACGTCGAGTTCGAGGGTCACTTCTACAGCGTGCCACACCGCCTGGTCGGCGCCCGGCTGGACGTGCGCGTCACCGCAGCGCTGCTGGAGTGCTTCGCCTCGAACCAGCGCGTGGCCTGCCACGCCGTCAGCACTGTGCGCGCTGGCTTCACCACGGCGCCAGAGCACATGCCCGCCTCACACCGGGCGCACCTGGAGTGGACCCCGGCCAAGCTCATTGCCTGGGGCGCGCGCATCGGTGTGAGCACCGCCGCGCTGGTGACTTGGCAACTGGAGCGGCGCCCGCACCCCGAGCAGGGCTACCGCGCCTGCCTGGGTCTTCTTGCGCTGGCGCGCAAGTACACGCCCGAGCGCCTGGAAGCCGCGTGCACCCGCGCCATGGCCATCCGCGCGCCCACGCTGCGCAGCGTGACCAACATCCTCAAGTGCGGCCTGGACAGCCAACCTGCGCTGTTCACCTCAGCAGCCAACCCCGTCATTGAGCACGAGAACGTGCGCGGCCCCGATTACTACCACTGACCCCAACTCTCAACTCCCAACCGAAGGACCCATACCCATGCTGAGCGAACACACCCTGGATCAACTGCGCGCCCTGCGCCTGGACGGCATGGTGCGAGCCATTGAAGACCAGGCCACCAGCACCGCCGCGCACGAGCTGCCCTTCGACGACCGCCTGACCATGCTGGTGCAAAGCGAGATCGCCTGGCGCGATGACCGGCGCGTGGCCCGGCTTCTCAAGGCGGCCAAGCTCAAGGTGAGCGCGGCCTGTATCGAAGACATCAACTGGCGTGCCAGCCGTGGGCTGGACCGTGGCCTGATCACCGCGATGGCCGGCGGCGACTGGCTGCGCCATGCCCGCAATCTGCTCATCACCGGCGCCACCGGCAGCGGCAAGACCTGGCTGGCCTGCGCACTGGCGCATCAGGCCGCACGCAGCGGCTTCTCGGTGCTGTACGTGCGGGCCGCCCGGCTATTCGACGAGTTGCAGGTGGCGCATGGCGACGGGAGCTTCGCTCGGCGCCTGACGCAGCTCGCCAGGCTGGACCTGCTGGTCATTGACGACTTCGCCATCTCGCCCATGGGCGCTCCTGAACGCAACGACTTGCTGGAGTTGCTGGACGACCGCATAGGGACCCGATCCACGCTGATCACCAGCCAGTTGCCGGTCAAGGATTGGCACACCTACCTCAACGACCCGACGCTGGCCGATGCCATCCTCGACCGGGTTGTGCACAGCAGTCACAAGATCGTGCTCAAGGCCACCAAGTCCATGCGCGAAACGATCGAGGGGGGCGCCTGCGGCGCCCTGGCAGGTGCCTGAAGACTTGGAGACACAAAGCCGGGGTCAAACCAACCCCAGCACCAGCACCACGGCAGACCGTTTCAGGCTGATCGTGGACGATTACGATACAGTCACACCAGTTCCTGCGCGCTTCCCCAGCGCCGCCACGGCAACACCGATTCGCCGTCCACGATCAGCCTGAAACAGGCGTCCACGATCGCTGAAATACGCATGCAGCTACACAGTCAACGCCTCGTTCAGCGGCGTCGACAAGCCGTTTCTCAAGACCCAAGGTTACGAGGTGAATGGACTCAAGCTCACGAGTCAAGGGTTCATGCGTGTGCCCAAGGGCGACAGTTTCGAGTGGCAGGGAAGCACCCGCCGTCTGCCGAAGACGCCGGGATGAACCGATGTCGTTCGACGTTGGATCAAAAAAACTTTGATGGCAGCTGCAAGTTGCCTAAAATTTCATTCAAGGCGCCCGCCGTACTTGCACGCGAGTAGAAACAGGTACTCCACACATCGTCATTGATTTCCCTTTTGGGCCTCGTCGTCGGGGACTTAAACGCGTGCGTCTGACCCGACCCGTCGAGG
>NZ_JAUSAR010000052.1 GCF_030652515.1 Aquabacterium sp.
CGCAAGACCATTGACACCTTGATTGCGACGCGATGTATTGAAAGCGACTATTCGCTTCTATTCAGTGATCGCGACTTCGAGCCATTCGTTGAGCATCTAGGCTTGCGCTCAGCGATGGGTGATGCTTAAAAGCCTAACGCCCGAGGTAAGCCGACACCAACAAGCGAAGCTTGTTGGTGTCGGCTTGACCAAAAAGTTAGGCTGCGGCGCGAAGGCACTGTGTTTTTGGAAATTTTAGCCTTCAAGCACTACTCCTTGCCATACGTTACCGCCAGAGTAATGAATGCATCGTTCTTTCCGAGGTACGGAGAGGACAAGCATGCCACTGTGGTTCCGGGGTCGGATTTATTGCGGCCAACAATAACGCCTGACCTGTAATTTTCATTTTTCGCTTGGTCTGGATCGGGGGCGGCTGGTGGAGCCCAATGAAATATCGTATAGGACCATCCGCTGTGGCTGAAGCTAACTTCCGTATCGAAGCCTCTTGGGCGACGAAAGTAGCCAACCTCAAAACCAGAGGTTGAGAATGACGATGCTGGAACTGGATAGGCAAGCTCAAGCTGATGTCGTTTGCCAATGCGATATTGCAGGGTAAAGAGTTCTGGCGCTTGAAGAGAGGTGCCGCAGAGCGATACAAGCCTGCCCAACTGATTAACTTGACAAGAAAAGTAGACTGTCTCGGTGGATGTACACAAAGTCTCAACAGCGTGGCAACTCATCGGACCAATGAGTGCGAGAACACCAGCGTGAGCAAAGATCTTTCGCCGCATGTCAAAAGCCTAACGCCACAGGTAAGCCGCACCGGAGCGCGAAGCGCGCAGGGAACCTACAAGCGGAGCTTGTAGGTGTCGGCTTGACCGACACGTTAGGCTGTGGCGAGAAGAAACAGCCGATGAGTACAAGCAAACCTTGCTTGGCTTTTGGATGCTTGACCTTGGCATGCCTGAACTCCCTTTGGGTGATTTGCAGACATTCTGCCTGATGCACATGTGCCAGCAGGCCGACGATAGGCGGACTGCTCGTTTGACACTTGATTCTTGCAGAGGTCCAAGTTCGCCGCGACCCGTTGGAAAACGCCAAGCCGTGAACCACCGCAAGTGGATGACTGCCGACTTGGCGATGGCCTGAACAGCCATTGCGAACTGATGGCGTTTTTCTGCCAGCCGCAGGACAGGCAGCAGCCACAGCGATGGCATGTGGCACTTTGGCGCCGAACGGTGATGAGCAGGCTGCCGACGGGCAGACAGCTAGACTGAGCCATGCAATGCCACTACGTTGCAGACCACCGAGCTGATTAGCGCTGGGCCTGGAAAGATGACCAACGCCTGAGCAGCAAAGAAAACAGCGCCGACAAACAACCAGGCGGTGGAAGTAGCAATGGCCAGAGATGCTCCATATAGCTGACTTTCAAGGCAACCAAAAGCCTAACGCTCAAGTTCAGCGGCGCCCATAAGGCATGGCCGAAGCGAAGGAACGGGTCAGCGTCCGCTGGAACGCACAGTTAGGCCGGTGCGCGAAGCAGAGGGGAAGAACCTCGCCCTGACGTTCAAACCTTTGCATGAAGCCAACCCTTGGTGTTTGATTTGCTGTGATTCTGCCTGACGCTGGCGAGCATGGGCACCACTGATTCGCGCGCTGACCGCCGACGGGCGGACAGCCTACTTGGCGACGGCATGTGGCACCTTGGTGCCGCTTGATGATGAGCAGGCTGCCGAAGGACAGACAGCCAGATTGAGCATTGGCATTGCGCCCAATGGCATGCGGCGCTGAAGAGCCAAACCTGAACAAGCGTTGCAACGATTGCTCGGCAGAGAAAACAGCCACGGTCGGCCTCGAAATTCTCGTATGCGGTGGCGGGGACTGAGGTACAACATAACTAGGCGTAGTTGACCTTTGATGCCAACTCTGGATGCTCTGCTGACATTTCCTGCAAGCAAGCCTGCAAAAGCTTTGCTTCACGAGGAAGGCGTCGTGAGACTTCATTCCAGCCAATGAGGTGAAGGCTTATTGGCATTTCCACTAAACCAGTGATCGCATCCCAGAATGCGTCCCAGTTCGCTCCGTACCATTCAGGAAAGTGAAGACATTTCGCCAGGGCAGCATGCAACTCCTGCGATGAGGACACGGTGCTCAGGTCGATTTCGATTAGCGGTTGCCGGGCCATTTTGAAAAGCCTAACGCCCGCGGTAAGCTGCGCCGGAGCGAAGCGGAGGGTACCAACAGGCGCAGCCTGTTGGCGTCAGCTTGACCAAACAGTTAGGCTGGTGACAGACGCAAGAATACGTTGAGTTGCTCATAGCCTGTTTAATTTGGATTTGTTATCTGCAACGACTTCAACTCAATTGTCGGCCTTGCAAAATTCAATTTGAGGCCATAACTGCATGATCGCGGGCCTGCCCTAGCTCTGAGACGAACCATGCGGCCAGCACGGCCAGCCATAAAACAGGCGCAAAAAGGGCCTTCAGGCCCTTGCGGGCGATGGCCCGCAGCAGCCAGCGCAGGTTGTAGCCCGCTGCGCACAGCACCGCGTGCAGGGCATCACCCTCAGATCCCTTGAGCCAGCAGCGTTGCATCCCGTGATCCTGCTTGACGTGCCCAATCGCCGGCTCGACCGCCTGGCGCCGCTTCAGCCATCGTCGTTGTTTGTCCGTCAGCCGCTTGGACTTGCCTCGGTGAATCAGCTCGATGGGCGCGATCTCCGCGTCCACACCACGGTAGCCCAAGTCCACGATGGCCGTGGTGG
>NZ_JAUSAR010000061.1 GCF_030652515.1 Aquabacterium sp.
CGCCACTGAGCGGCATTGCTGGTACTCGCGGTCGATCAGCCAATGCAGAAACTGGGTGTCCCTGGAGACGCCCCAGTAATGGGCCTTGCATTGCGCGATGTAGGCATCCAGGTCAGCCAGCGTGCGGATGCCGACTGGCTCCAGGTCGGTGATCAGCTTGAAGCGCTCAGTCTCTCGCCGAGTGAGCCTGATGTGGGGGCCAAAACGGATCATGGTCGTGCTCGTTGCATGGGTTCGAGCGCCATCTTGGCGAAATTTCAGGCCCGTGTCACGGCTTTGGCCAACCACTGAAACAAGATTTCTGTACTGAACTTCAGGTGATATTCAGCTGTCACCCAGGCGTGCACTCAACAAATGACCCGGTTCCATGGGGCGTTGTCCATGGCATGCAGCGATCAACGCTTGAACGCTTCATGCCATCACAACACACTGCTAATTGCTACCTGCATTCCATCGCGGAATGCGCTCCGACCTTGAGTCGGCGTCGCAGTCGTCACCTGCCTCATTGACCGTGCTGGCCTCGCGTCAGCACATCCCGAGCGGGAACATCCATCCCCTCGGGACAGGACGTTCCCGCTTTTCCTTTTTGTGAAGGAGAAATCCGTGAATGTCACCCACTTGTCCAGTGCCGAACTGGTCAGCGAGTTACTCGCCGCACCTGTTCGCCAAGCCCCCCTCCCTTTGCCCTGCGCCTGCGATGCAGCAGCCGCATACCAGGCCGTTGAGCATGCTCCCCATGAGCTGGCCCACAAACTCAGCATCGCACGTGAGCTGCTGCTGCGCGACATGCGCGCCAAGATGCTGGAAGGCCCAGTCATGGCCTCACCCAAGGTTGTGAAAGACTGGCTGAGCATGTACTGCGCCGGGCTGGAGCACGAAGTGTTCCTGGTGCTGTACCTTGACGCCCAGCATGTTCTGATCGAGGCCGAAGAGATGTTCCGGGGAACATTGACCCAAACGTCTGTTTACCCTCGTGAGGTCGTCAAAAGCGCGCTGGCCCACAACGCGGCATCCGTTTTGTTGGCCCATAACCACCCGAGCGGCCAGTTGTCACCCAGCAGGGCCGACGAGCTCTTGACCCAGACGCTGAAATCCTCTTTGATGATGGTGGACGTGCGCGTGCTCGACCACTTCATCGTGGGAGGCGACCGCGTCCTGTCTTTTGCGGAACAGGGCTTGCTGTGAAACTGCCAGCCACCCTAGCCCGCATGGCACAGCCTCATTCTTGCCAAGAAGGAGTTCGCCTTGGATAAGACCATCGTGACCAGGTTGTTGGAACTGGTCGAGCCTCTGGCCGCGCTGTCGATCTGCCACCTGACGGCCACCACACGCCAGAAGCTGGCCAATGACGACCTGTCGGTCAACGTGTACCCGAACGACTATGGTGGTTTCGTCTATGTGGGCGCCCCGCCCTACACGGTGCCCGCTGAGACCGACATGGCCATGATCTTCGAAGCGGCCAGATTGGCTGGGATCGTCTGGCTCAAATTCGACAGCGATGCCGCCATCGTGGACGGCCTGCCGATCTTCGAAGAGACCGATCCCCTTTGACCCCCACCGGGCGTCGCGCCATCAGGCCGACGCCCATTTTTTTGCGCCATCCTCGGTCACCCCGTGATCGCGAATCGCATCCAGGTCGATCACGGCGTCGGCCATGGCGGTCAACTCCGGCGTTTGCGACACAAAAAACTCCCGCTGGTAGCCGCCCACGCGCAGCACCTCGCGCTTCATGGCCATGAACATGCGTTTGCG
>NZ_JAUSAR010000066.1 GCF_030652515.1 Aquabacterium sp.
GGGGGGGCTTTGGGGTGGTGGTGGGGGCTGGGGTTGGGGGGCTTGCTTGGTCTTTGCCGGGCGGGGCGGGGATGAGGCGGCGGGGGGCGGGGCTCCTATGGGGGCGGTCCGCCGCGACGCGGCGGACTGCGCTTGGTGCTCGGCCACGGCGGGCGGCTGCGGAACTCGCTGGCCTGCGGCCAGCTCAAACAGTCCTCGCCGACCCCTCGCTGCGCGAGGGGCAACCCGCCGTGGCCTGCGCGCCTCGCCGCCCCCGAAGTCGCCCCGCCCGCCTCCGCCTCATCCCTGATCGCCCCGCTGGTGGCGTGGCACGGTTTGGGGCTGTGGCGTGGCGATCAGTGTCGCGTTAGCAGCCGTCTGCGGTTGGTGCCCGTTGGCGCGGCGGTTGGTCAGCCACCGATTGCAGCCGTGGCGGGCCACCAGCGGGGCGAAAAAAGGGCTGGGCGGGCATCTGGCGGGGCGCCTTGTTGGTGCTGAGAAGCGGAATGCCGAGGTGGGCACGCGCAGCGTGCATCGTCATCTGACTGGCCGTGGTTGTTTGAACGAAGCGGATGCAATCCGCGCAGTGAGTTCCACGGCCCCACCTCGGCATGAGCATCGCAAGGCAGTCCCGCTTTCAGCGGGACCACCAACATGAAGCCCTGACGGATGCCCACCCAGCCCGCGCCCCGCGCTGCAAAGATAAAACAACCTACCCTGGCACCGCAGCAGCAGCAGCAGCAGCCGCCGCAGCCGCAGCCGCAACATCAAGCGCCAATCACCGCACTGGCATCCAGCAGGATTTCCCGCGCCCGCTGCGCAATCGGCGACAGGTAGCCGCGCCGCCGCAGAATGCCGATGCGCCGGTGCACCCCAGGCAAATCGAGCGGCACCACCACCACGTTGCTCGGCAAGGCCGATGGCGAGCCAAAGCGGGCGTTGAACAGGCTGACCATCTGCGTGCGCGACACCACCGTGTACAGCGACTCCAGCGAATTCACCTCTACCGGCACGCTCAAACGCGGCAGGCCATGCCGGGCCGCCGCCTGCTCCAGGCTGCGCCGCGCCACCTCCTGCTTGCCCGAGCCCACCCACTGGCAGCCGATCAGATCGCTCATGGACAGGCGCTCGCGCTGGGCCAGGGGGTGGCGGTCGTTCATGATCGCGCTGAAAGGGTCGTCGTACAGCTCATCCACCTCCACACCCGCTGGCAAGTCGTCCGGCAAGGGGCACACGGCCAGGCCCAGCTCCTTGCGATCGATGGCGCCCAGCAGCACGTGGTTGAAGGCGGTCGTCACTTTCACGTGGGCAGCGGGCCGCTCGGTGGTCAGCGTGGGGAACAGCGCGCTCAGCACAAAGTGCGACACCGCCGGGGTGATGCCCAGGCGCAGCAGGCCGGCGTGGCCGCCGCCCAGGTCGCGAGCCTCCATCACCGCGTCGTCCATGGCATTGGACAAGGTGCGCACCCGGCCATAAAAAGCCCGGCCCGCCTCGGTCAGTTCCGAGCCACGCGGCGTGCGGTTGAACAACACCACGCCCAGGTGCTTCTCCAGGCGCTTGATGGATTTGCTCAGCGCCGGCTGGGTCAGCCCCAGGCTTTGAGCGGCCCGCACCAGGCTGCCCTCGGTGGCGGCGGCGATGAAATAGTGGATGTCCGGATCCAGGGTGGCCATGACCAATGGTAATGGACAAAGGCAATCGCGGTTATTTGCTTTCATGGCCCAAGCCGCCCAAACTGACGTGCATGAGCAGTCACCAGCCGCAGAACCACGCCACCTTCAGCCACATGCGAGATGGCACGCCCGAGGATTGGGCCGCCATCGCCCGCGAGTTCGCTCCCTATGCCCGCCAGTTGCCCGACCGGGTGCTGGACCACCTGAACCTGCTGAAGGGCGATTGCGGCGGCTTCCCCATCGACCGCTTGAGCCACTGCCTGCAAACCGCCACCCTCGCCCACCAGGATGGCCGCGACGAGGAGTACGTGGTTTGCGCCCTGTTGCACGACATCGGCGACACCCTGGGCAGCTACAACCACGCCGACATCGCGGCGGCCATCCTCAAGCCTTTCGTGAGCGAAGAGAACCACTGGATGGTGGCCCACCACGGCATCTTCCAGGGCTACTACTTCTTCCACCACCTGGGCATGGACCGCGACCTGCGCAACCAGTTCCAGCCGCAAACCGAGCTGTACCAGCGCACCGCCGAGTTCTGCGAGCGCTACGACGCGGCCGCTTTCGACGCCCAGCGCGAGACCCTGCCGCTGGACTTCTTCGAGCCCATGCTGCGCCGTGTGCTGGCCGTTCCCAAGCAAAGTCTGTACGCCAAGATCGTGGCCAGGGAGTCGGTGCCAGAATCCTGACCATGCCCACGCTTCGACCTCTGCCTGCCGCGCCCGATCCCCAGCGGGAAAAGGCCCCCGCCACCGCCAAAGGCCAGGTCGCCGATCCTCAAAAAATCCCGGTTGACATCAAACCCAGTGCCATCGATGGCCAGGGGGTTTTCGCGCTGCAGGCGGTGCCCGCCCGGCGCAAGATCGGCGAGATTCGGGGTGAATCTGTCAGCACGGCCGAAGCCTTCAAGCGGGCCAAGGCGCTAGAGAAAAGCACGGGCCGCGTCTTCATGATCGCCGTGTCGAACGCGCGCTCGTTGGATGCCACCCAGTCGACCGACCCGCTGCGCTTTGCCAACCACTCCTGCGCGCCCAACATGGTGCTCAAGGTGCAGCAAGGCCGCGTGGCGTTCTACGCCTTGCGCGACATCGCGGCGGGCGAAGAACTCACCGTGGCCTACGGCCCCACCCACCATGCCGGGCGCCTGGCCTGCCGCTGCGGTGCACCCGGCTGTGCAGGCCGTTTGTAGAAAACCCTGATACGCCAACCCTGGGCTCCCCCTGAAGCGAGGGGGCTTTCAGCGGTACAACGGCACCTTGTCGGCCCCTGATCGCCTCACAACACGCCCCGCGCGCCAGCGACTTCACGAATACTGTATTCGTCAGGAGTCCCTTCCCATGAATGCCTCAGTGAATGGCCGCTTTTGGCGGGCCGGCAAGCCGGTCCCCTTGGGCGATGTGCAGTTCAAAGTGCTTCAAGCGCGCATCCGCATGCTGTTCGCGCACATGCCCGCCGCCTGCCTGGTCGCCACCGGCTTTTCCAGCTTGCTGGCCTGCTTGCTGCTCCCCACCATGGGCGGTCAGCGTGTGTGGGCTTGGCTGGCCCTGAAAGGCATCATCGCCGTCCTGCTGTTCAGCCAGTCGCGGCTGTTCAGCCACAGCGCCGACCCGGTGCACCCCAAGTGGTACCGGGGCTTTCTGATCCTGCTGGCGATCGATGGCCTGGTGTGGGGCTCGGTGGGCTGGTGGATGACGCCGCTGGTGCGCCTGGACCTGTTGGCCGTGACGCTGGCCTGTCTGCTGGGCGTGGCCTCCATGGGCACCTTCATGCTCAACCCCGACGCGGGCTCGGCGCGCGCCTTCATCATCCCGATGCTGGTGCCCAACGCGGTGTTCTACCTGGCGCGCCAGGACTCATTCGGCCTGTTTGGCGGGGCCTCGGTGCTGGCCTTCGTGGGCTTGCTGTTCATGGAGACCCGCTGGGGGCAGAACCGCATCGAGGAGTTGCTCTTCCTGCGCTACACCACCGAGGAAGTCGCGCAGGAGCGCGCCAAGGCCCTGGCCCTGGCCCAGCACCACAGCGAGGCCAAGAGCCGTTTCCTGGCCACCATGAGCCACGAGATGCGCACGCCCCTGCACGGCATGCTGGGCCTGACCCGCATGCTGCGCGACGAGGAGTTGCGCCCGCAAGCCCAGCAGCGCCTGGACCTGGTCGAGCGCTCTGGCGAGCACCTGCTGTCGGTCATCAACGATGTGCTGGACACCTCCAAGATCGAAGCCGGTCATGTGCATGTGGAGCGGCGTCCTTTCGACCTGAGCACGGTCATCCACGACGTGGTGGCCGTCTCCACGGTCAACGCGCAGGCCAAGGGCCTGCAACTGCTGCTGGAGTCCACCTTGCCCGCCATCCACGAGGTGACGGGCGACGCGGCCCGGGTGCGCCAGGTGCTGCATAACCTGCTGGGCAACGCTGTCAAGTTCACCGACCAGGGGCGCATCACCGTGCGGGTGTCACGCGTGGTGGGGCATGACACGGTGACCCTGGCGGTCGAAGACTCGGGCATTGGCATCCCCAGTGACGAGTTGCCTTTCATCTTCGAGGCCTTCCACCAGGTCGAAAGCTCGATGGAACGCCGCCATGGCGGGGCTGGGCTGGGCCTGACCATCTCCCAAAAGCTGTGCCGCGCCATGGGCGGCGACCTGCGTTGCACCAGCGCGCCTGGTCGGGGCTCGGTCTTCGTGGCCAGCTTTGGCTTGCCGGTGGTGGCGCGTGCCAACCAACCGGTGGCCACTCAGGCCCGTGGCGAGGCTGACGAAGCCAGGTTCATGTCGCGCGCCGAGAGCGGCGGACGCGGCGTGGTCCTGCTGGTCGAAGACAACCCCATCAACGCCCTGGTGGCCGACGCGGCACTCAAGCAGTTTGGCCTGTCGGTGGTGCTGGCCGAAGATGGGCACAAGGCTTTGCGCTGGTTGCAGGATCACCAGCCCGACCTGGTGCTGATGGACTGCCAGATGCCTGGCATGGACGGCTTTGATACCACGCAGCACATCCGGACCCTGGAGCGCCAACAGGCGCGGGCACGCGTGCCCATCGTGGCCCTGACGGCCAATGTGCTGCCCGAAGAACGCCAGCGCTGCCTGGACGCGGGCATGGACGACCACCTGCCCAAACCTTTTCACCGCAACGACCTGGCCCATCTGCTGACCCAACACCTGCCCCGCGGGCATCGGTTGTCAGCAATGGTGACAGACGAGCCGACCGTCATGCAGCGCATGGCATGATCGCCGCCGACTCTATCAAGGGGGCCACTTTCCGGCCCAACCCATTCATGAAAAAATCCCTACTCGCACTGGCTATGGCTGGTGCTGCCCTGGCCCAGCCAGCCCTGGCCGCCAAGCAGAAAGTCTGCATCTTTGACATCCTGGGCACCAGTGGCGACGGTTTCAACGCCGCCAAGGACTACGCCCTCGAGATGCAAAAAACGGGCGTCGACATGGAGCTCAAGGCTTATGTGGATGAGCGCGTGGCCGTGGAAGACTTCCGCACCGGCCAATGCGATGCCGTGATGGCCACCGCCCTGCGCACGCGTAGCTTCAACGCCCTGTCGGCCGCGATCGACTCGGCCGGCGTGTCCACCATCGTGCGCAATGGCAAGGTCGACATGGCCGCCAGCTACGAAGTGGTCCACAAAACCATCCAGACCTTCGCCTCGCCCAAGGCCGCCGCGCTGATGGTGAACGGCCAGTTTGAAGTGGGCGGCATCATCCCCCTGGGCGCCGCCTACGCTTTTGTGAACGACCGCCAGATCAGCACGCTGGAAGCGGCCTCCGGCAAGCGCATCGCCGCCTTTGACCATGATAAGGCCCAGGCCCAGTTGATCCAGCGCGTGGGTGCCCGCCCCGTGGCCGCCGACGTGACCAACTTCGGCGCCATGTTCAACAACGGCAGCGTGGACGTGCTCATCGCGCCGTCCATCGCTTTCAAGCCGCTGGAGCTGGCCAAGGGCGTGGGCACCAAGGGTGCTGTGTCGCGCTACCCCATGACCATCCTGACCTACCAGATGATCATCAAGCGTGATCGCTTCCCCGAAGGCTTTGGCCAGAAGTCGCGCGAAGTGTGGCTGAGCCGTTTCGACTACGCACTGGACATCGTCAAGCGCTCCGACGCCTCGATCCCCGCCAAGCTGTGGATGGACCCCACCCCTGCCGACACCGACCGCTACACCGTGCTGATGCGCGATGGCCGCATCGACATGGCCGAAAAAGGCTTCTACGACAAGAAGGGCCTGAAGATCATCAAGCGCATCCGCTGCGACGTGAACCCCTCGGCGCCCGATTGCTCCGAGGCCAGCGAAAACTGGTGATCCCTGCAAGGTTCATGAATGAAAAAAGCCCGCGAACTTCGCGGGCTTTTTGTTGGCCGTCAGGCCAGCGGGCGATCCGTGGATCAGCCCAGAGCTTGCAGCTCGGTGTTGACCTTGGCCAGCAGGTCGTCGGTGATCAGGCCACCGGAGAACTTGGCGACCATGGACAGCGCGAAGCCCTTGCCCATCGCGATTTGCGGGTGGGTGGAGATGCCGGGCAAGTGCTTTTCCAGGATGGCCTTGGTGGTTTCGTTGTCCAGCAGATCGCCGAGTTTGGATTCGATCGAGAAGCTCATTGCAATGTCTCTCAACAAAGATGGAAGAAGGTGGGAAGGTGAAGGCGTAAGCATACCCGCTTCAAACGCTTGTTTACCACCCGGCCGGGTTTTCCTTGTGCAGTGCTGCATAGCACAAAAAACGCCGTCATCCAGCGCTGATCCTCGGAAGGTTTTGTGATAAGTGCGGCCCACTTATCCCCAAAATGAATGCACCGTCAAAGGGCCTGTTGCATTTTGTAATCAGCACCTCGCAGACGCCGTGTACATGTGCTAAGTCATTGATTTGATTGAATTCTTTGCCCATGCCTCAAGTTTGGGCAGAACAGGGGAAACCCTCTGCTGACAAAGAGTTAGCGCGGGTGTGCAGAGGTTTCCCACAAAGTTATCCACAGCTTTGGTGGACAAGGCTTGGCCCATGTGAATCAAGGACTTAGCGGCATCTTTTGCAGATCAACTTTGAGAGATGGCAGCAAGGTCCAAAAAACGGAGCGCGGACATGACGGAGCCTTCGGTTTTCAGGACGCAGCCTCATGGAACAATGCGCCCAACGCCGCCCTGCAGATTTCAAAAGGATGACAACGTTTGTAGGATTCTGAGCAACTAGGTTAAACCCTTGGTTTGACGCTGGAGAAAATCAGTTATCCCCATTCCTGGCCAAGCTCATGCACAAGCATGGGGCATCACCCCACCCCTGTGAACCCTGTCGGTGCCAAGCCGCTAAGTCCTTGATTCATATAGAAAGACCCTGGTTGCCTCATCTTGAGGCAATTTAAGCCAAACCACCGTGTGACAAGCATTTAGCGCACATCTGGGTGGGTTTCCCACAAAGTTATCCACAGACCCCGTGGATAAGGGTTAGACCCCCTGAAATCAAGCACTTGCGTGCATCCTTTCACACCTTGTCAGAAGTTCGGAGACACGATTGCCCTGGCCCGCCACTCTTCACCGCCCACTTTGGAGCCCGCTTTGACGACCGACGCGGTGCGCCAGCGGGTTCGCGTGGTGGTGGAGGCGCCTCAGCACAGTGGGCTGTGGGGCGCGCTGGACTACCTCAGCGAGGCGGCCTTGCTGCCCGGTGAACTGGTGCGCGTGCCGCTGGGCCGCCGGGTGGTGACCGGGGTGGTGTGGGACGAAGCGCCCGAGGGCGAAGTCTCCCCCTGTGCCGATGCCGATCTGAAAGAGGTGGCCGAGGTGCTGTCGGGCCTGGCCCCCTTGCCGAAGGCTTGGCGCCAACTGGTGGCCTTTGCCGCCGCGTATTACCAGCGCAGCTTGGGCGAAATGGCCCTGATGGTGCTGCCGCCCGAGTTGCGCCAGCTCGACGCGCTGCAGTGGCAACGGCGCCGCAAACGCCTGGACAAGGCCTTGCTGGCGCCCCTGCCAGCAGCGACCTCACCGGCGTTGCCTGAATTGACCGAGCAACAGGCCCAGGCCCTGGACGCCCTGGCCCACCCTGGCGAGCAGCCCTACCTGCTGTGGGGCAGCACCGGCAGCGGCAAGACCGAGGTCTACCTGCGCCAGACCCAACGCGCGCTCGACGACGGCAAGCAGGTGCTGATCATGGTCCCCGAGATCAACCTCACGCCGCAGCTGGAAGCCCGCGTGGCCGAGCGCTTCACGGGGCGGCGCATCGTGTCCCTGCACAGCGCCCTGACGCCCGCCCAGCGCCTGCGCCATTGGCTGATGGCCCACCTGGGCCAGGCCGACGTGATCCTGGGCACGCGCCTGTCGGTGTTCACGCCCCTGCCGCGCCTGGGGCTGATCGTGGTCGATGAAGAACACGACCCCAGCTACAAGCAGCAGGACGGCGCCCGCTACTCAGCGCGCGATCTGGCCGTTTACCGTGCCCGGCTTGAGAAAGTGCCGGTGATCCTGGGCTCGGCCACGCCCAGCCTGGAGAGCTGGTTCAACGCCCTGCCTGCCAGCGAGGGTGGCGCCGGTCGCTACCAGCGCCTGGCCATGCCCGCCCGCGTGGGCGATGGCGTGATGCCCCGCGTGCGCGTGCTGGACCTCTCCAAAGTGCTCAAGCCCACCATGGGCCAGGAGCCGCCGCCCGTGGCGCAAGAACTGTTGCACGCGATCGAGGAGCGCACCGCGCGCGGTGAGCAAAGCCTGGTGCTGCTCAACCGCCGCGGCTACGCGCCCGTGCTGCATTGCAGCGACTGCGGTTGGAAGAGCGGTTGCCCGCATTGCAGCGCCTGGCGCGTCTTCCACAAGCAGGACCGCACCCTGCGCTGCCACCACTGCGGTTTCACCGAACGTGTGCCGCGCGCCTGCCCCGATTGCGGCAACACTGACATCCAGCCCGTGGGCCGGGGCACCGAGCGCCTGGAAGAGCAACTGGCCGCCGCCATGCCCACAGCGCGCATCGGCCGCATCGACGCCGACGTGACCCGCCTGAAAGGCGCGCTGGAAGAACAGCTGGCCAGCGTGCACGCCGGGGAGATCGATGTGCTGGTGGGCACGCAGATGGTGGCCAAGGGGCACGATTTCCGCCGCATCACGCTGGTGGCGGCCGTGAACCCCGACGCGGCCTTGTTCGCCAGCGATTTCCGCGCGGCCGAGCGCCAGTTCTCTCTGTTGTTGCAAGCCGCCGGGCGCGCCGGGCGCGATGCCGAAGCCGCCGGCCGCAGCGAGATGTGGGTGCAGACCTGGCACCCCACGCACCCGCTGTACCAGTCACTGCGGGCTTATGACTACCCCACCTTCGCGGCCAGGCAACTGGAAGAGCGCCAGATGGCGGGCCTGCCGCCCTACGCCAGCCTGGCCATCCTGCGCGCCGAGGGCAAGACGCAAGAGGCGGCACAAGCCTTCCTGCGCGATGCGGCAGACGCAGCCAAACCCTCGGCCGACGCTTTGGGCTGCGTCACTTTGTACCCAGCCGTGCCCACGCCCGTGCAGCGCGTGGCCAACATCGAGCGGGCGCAGATGATGATCGAATCACCCAACCGGGCCGCATTGCAGCGCTTCCTGACCGACAGCCAGCCGCTGTGGCTGGACACGGCGCAGAAAAACCGCCGCAACGGACTGGTCCGTTGGGCGGTTGATGTCGACCCCTTGTCGATCTGAGGCGAAAGCTTCAGCCCAGCAAGGCTTCCATGCCTTCGCACAGTTCCGACAAAGGCGGCATCTCGGTCAGCAGCGTCTCGGGCTTGAGGCCCAGCTTGATGCAGACCTCGGTGGGGATGGTGGCGATCAACTCCTCGCCTTCCAGGCCGTTGTGCTCGGCACGGGCGCGCCAGGCGGACAGGTGCAGCACCCCCGCGACGGCGTCAAAGGGGGCGTGCGCCATGGGGTCGGGGAAGTTGGCGATGGCTTCGCTGAAGGCGGGTGGGAACTTCCACTGGCGGGCCAGTTCGGCTCCCACGTTGGCAAAGCTGTAGCCAAACGAAGTGCGCTCCATGTCGATGCGTCGTGGGTCCAGCGGCGTGGCCAGCTTGTCCAGGTGCAGCATCTGCTCGGGCATGCCAGCGTGCATCACCAGTTGGCCGATGCCGTGCATCAGGCCCACGGTGAAGGCCAGGTCCACGTTCTGGTGGGCCGCTTTGGCCACCCAGCGCGCCACCGCAGCGGTCTGCATGCTGTAGCGCCAGAACTTGTTCAGGTCCATGCCTGGCATGGATTTGTAGCCGCCCGTCAGGCCGGAGCTGATCACCAGGGTGCGCACGGTGACGAAACCCAGCATGGCCACGGCGTCATTGACGGTGCCAATGCTGCGCGACACATGGTAGTAGGCCGAGTTGCCCAGGCGCAGCAAGCGGGCCGACAAGACGGGGTCGGCTGCAATCTTGTTGACGATGACGTCGATGGAAATGTCGTCGTTGTTGAAACTATCGATCAGTTCATGAACGATCTTGGGCACGGCCGGCAGGGCCTGGGGTTGTTTGAAAAGTGCTTCGAGCTGCATCGCCAGCCTCCATCTCGATTGAAACCATGTGGACACTGCCCCCAGAAGCGGGATGACAGCTCAGTCTGCTTATCGACCTGTTGAGGTCAAGACTTGAGCATCGGGCAAAGCAGGCTTTTCAAGCGGTGGAAAAGCGCGGGTGCAACCCCGCACTTGCCGGTATTGGTGGGCAGGGCCATGATGGACAAGCGAATTTTCTGTGGAGACAGCTGACATGGTGGGCAAGAAAACAGCATGGGTGGCGGTGGCCTGGGCCGCCTTCAGCGCGCAGGCGCAGCCTTCATCACTGCCCCAGCGCAACCTGCTGGTGGAGTGGCGCATGAACTCGTCCAGCGAGCAGCAGCGCCAAGCCGTGGGGCTGCGCACCGGCGAAATCATCGTGGACAGCCGGCGCGGGGTACAGGGCCGCGCCGGTGCCGTGGTCACCTCGACGACTCGGTCCAGCAGCCAGACCGGCCTGCAGCAATTGCAGGTGCTCAATGGCGGCCAGGCGCGGATCTACCTGGGCAGCAGCCGGCCGGTGACGCAATGGCAGTTCGGGGTGGGGGGGCCTGGGGGCACTCAGCTGGTCAATCCGGCGGCGGGCAACGGCGGTAATGGTGCGCCCACGCCCGGCTGGCAGGCCTGGTCGTCAACCACCCTGGTGGACACCGGCCGCGGCATCACCGTGCGGCCCCGCTGGACGGGCGGCCAAGTGGTCACCGTCGAGCTGGAAGCGCGTGTGGCCCAGCAGGCGGCCTACGGGCCCGATGGCCAGACCGAATCCACCGAGGTCATGACCACCGTGCAGGTGCCCCTGGGCAGCTGGACGGCGGTGGCGCAGCGCGGCGGACAGGTGCAGCAAAGCCGACGCGGCCTGCTGTCCACCGAAGACAGCAGCCGGGATGAGCAAGAAGTGCTCGAGATGCGCGTCTCCGCGCCCTGACCCGGCCGCAACTTCTCCGCAACAATGGGGGGCAGGCCGCGCTGGCCTGGACTGCTGAACAAGAAAGGCACCCCCCCCATGGCCAACGCCGCCAGTTTCCTGACCGAGATGACCCGCAAGATGCTTGAAAAGGTGGAGCGCGCGGGCCTGCCGCCCCTGCACCAGCAACCCGTGGCGCAAGCCCGCCTGTCTTACAGCATGGGCGTGGGCGCCATGGAGGGCGAACGGGTCGAGGTGGCCCGGGTCGACAACTTCAGCATCCCGGGCCCGGCAGGCAGCATTCCCGCGCGCCTGTGGGCGCCCAGCCACGACGCCTGCCTGCCCGTGCTGCTGTACCTGCACGGTGGCGGCTTTGTGGTCGGTGGCATCGACACCTGTGAAGGCATGTGCCGCCGCATTGCCGAGCAAAGCGGTGCGGCCGTGGTTGCCATCGACTACCGCCTGGCGCCCGAGCACCCGTTTCCTGCGGGGCTGGACGATGCCTTCGCGGCCCTGCAATGGCTGGGCACCGAAGGCGTCTCTCAGGGCCTGGATCCCAGCCGCATCGCGGTGGGCGGCGACAGCGCGGGCGGCACGCTCAGCGCCACCTTGGCCCTGATGGCGCGCGACGCGGGCCTGACCCTGGCGCTGCAGGTGCTGTTCTACCCCTCGGTCGAGCCCTCGGCGACCACGGAGTCCTACAAGGCCTTCTCCAAGAACCTGATGCTTGACGAGAACCTGATGCGCTGGTTCGAAAGCCAGGCCCGAGGCCAGGGCTTCCAATCCGACTGGCACCGCGAACCCATGCTGGCCGCCAGCCACCAGGGCGTGGCCCCGGCCTGGATCGGCCTGGCCGAATGCGACCCGCTGGCCGATGAAGGCCGAAAATACGCCAAGGTCTTGCAGGAGGCGGGCGTGCCCGTGCAACTGACGGTGTGGCCGGGGGTGGTTCACGACTTCATCAACATGGGGCGCTTCATCCCCGAGGCCTACCAGGCGCACACGGCGGTGGCCCAGGCCCTGAAGGTCGCTTTCGGTTTGTGACTTCCGCGCCATGAAAGCGGGTGGCATGGGCCTTGCACGCGCTGAGTCCATGTCCACCTCATCCCATGTTCCCAGCGGCGTCCAGGCCTCCCGCGCAGCGGCCGTCTGGCGCGACCGCCTGAGCCTCTTGCTGGAGTCCACCGGCGAAGGCGTGTACGGCATCGACATGGACGGCCTGTGCACCTTCATCAACCGGGCGGGGGCGCACATGCTGGGCCACGAACCCGAAGAGGTGCTCGGCCGCAACATGCACGAGCTGATGCACCACACCGATGCCGATGGCGGCCACTACCCGGTCGATTGCTGCCCCATCTACAACGCCTTCCGCGCCGGGGTGCCTTGCCGGATCGACAGCGAGGTCTTGTGGCGGGCCGATGGCACTTCCTTCGCGTCCGAGTACTCCTCCTACCCCATCCTGGATGGCGGGCAGGTGCTGGGCGCCGTGGTCACCTTCGTCGACATCAGTGACCGCCGCGAGCAGGAAACCAAACTGCGCCAGGCGCACGACGAGCTGGAGCACCGCGTGGCCGAGCGCACGCAGGCCCTCAGCCAGGCCGTGAGCCAGTTGCGCGAGTTGCAAGCCCACATCGACGGCGTGCGCGAGACCGAGCGCCAACGCATCGCCCGCGAGATCCATGACGAACTGGGCAGCCTGCTGGTGGGCCTGAAGATGGACGTGAGCTGGCTGGAAAAACGCGTGGCCGACCAGCCCGCCCTGCGCTGCAAATGCCAGGACATGCGCGGCCTGATCGATGGCGCCGTGGACAACGTGGGCCGCATCATCACCGACCTGCGCCCCTCCATCCTCGACCACCAGGGCCTGTGGCCCACGCTGGAATGGCAGGCGCAGGACTTCATGGACAGCAGCGAGATGCGCTGCCACTGGAGCATGGAGATCGCGCCGGGCCTGAACGCACCGGAAGGCCCGCTGGCCACCGCCGTGTTCCGCATCTTTCAGGAGATGCTCAGCAACGTGGCGCGCCATGCGCAGGCCACCGAGGTGGACATCCGCATCTGCGCCATGCCCAGCGACCTGACCGTGCGCGTCAGGGACAACGGCCGGGGCGCCCCGCCCAGCGTGTTCAACAGCCCCAACGCCTATGGCGTGATGGGCATGCGCGAGCGGGCCGGCCACTTCGGCGGCTGGTTGCACATCGACAGCCAGCTGGACAAAGGCACGCAGATCATCCTGAGCATGCCGATGTACCAGGTCGCGGCTCAGGCTCAGACGCGACACTCCCAGGAGCGCGCGGCATGATCAAAGTCATGCTGGTGGACGACCACCTCATTGTGCGCCAAGGCCTGCGCCAGGTGCTGGGCGATGTGGACGACCTGGCCGTGGTCGCCGACGCGGCCGATGGCGTGCAGGCGATGCAACTGGTGCGCCAGTTGATGGCGGCCAAAGAAGGGCCGGGTGTTGACGTGGTCCTGCTCGACATCGCCATGCCGGGCCGCGATGGCCTGGAGGTGCTCAAACAGATCAAGGCCGAGTACCCGCGCCTGCCGGTGCTCATGCTCAGCACCTACCCCGATCGCCAGTTTGCCGTGCGCTGCCTGCGGGCCGGGGCGGCGGGCTACCTCAACAAAAGCGCCGACCCCGATGACATGGCGGCCGGCCTGCGCAAGGCCGTGTCGGGCGGCGTGTACCTCACGCCCAGCGTGGCCGAGTTGCTGGCCACCTCCCTCAGCGAGGTGCGCGACAAGCCCGCGCACGAGAGCTTGTCGCAGCGCGAGAGCCAGGTCTTTCGCCTGCTGGCCGAGGGGCAGAGCGTGGGCCAGATCGCCGCGGCCTTGAGCCTGTCGTCCAACACCGTGTCCACCTACCGGGCCCGCATCCTTGAAAAGACCGGCACCCGCAATGATGTGGAGCTGGCGCTGTACGCCGTGCGGCAGCAGGTGGTGGCGGTGTGAGCGGTTGTAGTGCCCGCCCTACAAGCGAATCACAAATGCCGTGATGGCGTGGGGCTCGCTGCTTTTCTACAGTGGGACACCAGTTGATGGCCACCTCTCGGTGGTGCCAAGGAGTCCCGGATGTCCAGCTACTTCGACCCTTACGATGCCGACCGCCCTCTGCGCCTGAGCTGCGCTTGCGGTCAGGACCACGCACCTCACGAGCATGATGCGGCCCTGTCCCGCGATGCGGCGGTGCACGAGCTGACCCAGCGCAGCGAGTCCGAGGACTTTGCCAGCTACTCGCGCGAGTTCATCGAAGCCAGCCTGGTCAAGGCCTTGTTCCCGCAGGACGCGGTGCGCCGCCGCTTCCTGCGCGCCGTGGGCAAGGGCACGGCCCTGGCTGCCATCGGCAGCGTGCTGCCCACCATGAGCCTGCAGGCCATGGCCGAAGAAGCCGCGCCACTGGAAAAGAAGGAGCTCAAGATCGGCTTCATCCCCATCACCTGTGCCACGCCGCTGATCATGGCCCACCCCCTGGGCTTCTACAAGAAGCAGGGCCTGGATGTGAGCGTGGTCAAGACGGCGGGCTGGGCCCTGATCCGCGACAAGATGATCAACAAGGAATACGACGCCACGCATTTCCTGTCGCCCATGCCTTTGTCGATCAGCATGGGGCTGGGTTCCACCGCCAAGCCCATGCACGTGGCCACCATCCAGAACACCAATGGCCAGGCCATCACGCTGGCCATGAAGCACAAGGACAAGCGCGATCCCAAGGACTGGAAGGGCTTCAAGTTCGCCGTGCCCTTCGAGTACTCGATGCACAACTTCCTGCTGCGTTACTACGTGGCCGAACATGGGCTGGACCCTGACAAGGACATCCAGATCCGCGTGGTGCCGCCACCCGAGATGGTGGCCAATCTGCGCGCGGGCAACATCGACGGCTACCTGGGCCCCGACCCCTTCAACCAGCGCGCGGTGTTCGAAGAGGTCGGCTTCATCCACCTGCTCACCAAAGAGATCTGGGAGGGCCACCCATGCTGCGCCTTCGGCACCAGCGCCGAGTTCATCGCCCAGAACCCCAACACCTTCGCGGCCCTGTACCGCGCGGTGCTGACCTCGGCGGCCATGGCCCGCCAGGCCAAGAACCGCGAGCTGATCGCCAAGGTCATCGCGCCCAAGGAATACCTCAACCAGCCCGAAGCCGTGGTCGCCCAGGTGCTCACCGGCCGCTTTGCCGATGGCCTGGGCAATGTGCGCAACGTGCCGGACCGCGCCGACTTCAACCCCATCCCCTGGCAGTCGATGGCGGTGTGGATGCTCACGCAGATGAAGCGCTGGGGCTATGTGAAGGGCGACGTCAACTACAAGCAACTGGCTGAGAAAGTCTTCCTGCTGACCGAGGCCAAGAAGCACATGAAGGCCTTGGGCGAGACCGCACCTGAAGGCGCCTACCCGGGCTTCAAGGTGATGGGCAAGGCGTTCGATCCCGCCAAGCCCGATGCCTATGTGAACAGCTTTGCCATCAAGCGCACCTGAGCCAGCCTGATGAAACCAGCCCTTCCCTGGTGGCGCACCGAGCGGGTGCGAGCAGGCCTGCTCTCGCTGTTGATTCTGGCCGTGATCTTGGGCGTGTGGCACTTGGCCACGCTGCCCAAGGCGGCCGTGGCCAGCAGCGGCCCGGCGCTCACGCCCGAGCAGATCGAGTACCTGAAACTCATGGGCAAGGACCCGGGCGTGCAAGCTGACGCGGGCACGGGCACCTCGGGCTTCCCGACCCTGCTCCAGATGGGCCGCACCGTGCGCGAGCACCTCAGCCAGCCCTTCTATGACAAGGGCCCCAATGACAAGGGCGTGGGCCTGCAGCTGATGCACTCCCTGGGCCGGGTGGGCGCGGGCTACCTGCTGGCCGCCTTGCTGGCCATCCCGCTGGGCTTTGCCATCGGCATGTCGCCGCTGGTGTACCGGGCGCTCGACCCGTTCATCCAGGTGCTCAAGCCCATCTCGCCGCTGGCCTGGATGCCACTGGCGCTCTACACCATCAAGGACGCGGCCCTGTCCGGCATCTTTGTGATCTTCATTTGCTCGATCTGGCCCATGCTGATCAACACGGCCTTTGGCGTGGCCGGTGTGCGGCGCGACTGGCTCAATGTGGCCCGCACGCTGGAGGTCTCGCCCTGGCGCACGGCCTTCGAGGTGATCCTGCCTGCCGCCGCGCCCACCATCCTCACGGGCATGCGCATCAGCATGGGCATCGCGTGGCTGGTGATCGTGGCCGCCGAGATGCTGGTGGGTGGCACGGGCATCGGTTACTTCGTGTGGAACGAGTGGAACAACCTCTCGCTGCCCAATGTGATCTTCGCCATCTTGATGATCGGCCTGGTGGGCATGGTGCTGGACACCCTGTTTGCGCGCTTGCAAAAGGCGGTGACCTATGTCGACTGACGCGCGAACCTGTCTGCAGGTGCAAGGCCTGGGCAAGACCTACCCGGGTGCCAGCGAAGCGGTGTTCGAGGGCGTGAACTTCCAGATCCAGCGGGGCGAGTTCATCTGCATCATCGGCCACTCAGGCTGCGGCAAGACCACCATCCTCAATACCCTGGCCGGCCTGGAGCACGCCAGCGAAGGCCATGTTTTCATGGATGGTCGCGAGGTGGTGGCACCGGGCCTGGAGCGTGGCGTGGTCTTCCAGGGGCATGCGCTGATGCCCTGGCTCACCGTGCGCCAGAACATCGCCTTTGCCGTGCGCTCACGCTGGACAGATTGGTCGCGCACCCAGGTGGCCGCCCAGGTTGAACGTTATGTGCAGATGGTGAGCCTGAGCCAGGCGCTGGACAAAAAACCGTCGCAGTTGTCGGGCGGCATGAAGCAGCGGGTGGGCATTGCCCGTGCCTTTGCCATCGAGCCGCGCATGCTCTTGCTGGACGAGCCCTTTGGCGCGCTGGACGCGCTCACGCGCGGCACCATCCAGGACGAGTTGCTGCGCATCTGCGCCGACACCCAGCAGACCGTGTTCATGATCACGCACGATGTGGACGAAGCCATCTTGCTGGCGGACAAGATCCTGCTGATGAGCAACGGGCCACGCGCACGCATTGCCGAGATCGTGGTCAACACCCTGCCCAGGAACCGCACCCGCGCGGGCCTGCACCACGACCCGCAGTTCTACCCCTTGCGCAACCACCTGGTGGACTTCCTGGTGGACCGCGCCAAGGACCTGAGCCATGGGCGCGCGCCGCAGGTGCCGCCCGAGGTGCGCCCCGGATTGAGGAGCCTTTCATGACCGACAACACACCGAGCCGCCCACCCCTGCCGCCCTTCACCGAAGAGTCGGCGCGCCTGAAGGTGCAGATGGCCGAAGACGCCTGGAACTCCAAAGACCCGCAGCGCTGCGCCGCCGCCTACACGGCCGATTCATGGTGGCGCAACCGCAGCGAGTTCCTGCAAGGGCGCGACGCCATCGTTGCCTTCCTGACGCGCAAGTGGGCCAAAGAACACCAGTACAAGCTCAAGAAGCGCCTGTTCGCCTTCACCGGCAACCGCATCGCCGTGTGCTTTGAATACGAGTATCACGATGACGCCGGGCAATGGTGGCGCGCCTACGGGAACGAGAACTGGACTTTTGACGAGCGAGGCCTGATGGCCCGCCGCGAGGCCTCCATCAACGATGTGGCCATCCTTGAATCTGAACGCCAACTTTGAAAGAAAGGGCACACACCATGAACCGCGAAGACGTCACCGACCTCATCATCGAAGCCAAAGTCAAGAAGGGCTTGAAATGGGCCGACGTGGCCAGCAAGGTGGGCCTGAGCAAGGAATGGGTCACGGCCGGTTGCCTGGGCCAGATGACCTTCACGCCTGAGCAGGCCGCCACCGTCGCCGAAATCTTCGGCCTGCCCGACGAGGCCAAGCTGTGGCTGCAGGAGGTGCCCTACAAGGGGTCGCTGCCCACCTCGGTGCCCACCGACCCGCTGATCTACCGCTTCTACGAACTCATCAGCGTGTACGGCACCACCTTCAAGGCGCTGATCCACGAAGAGTTCGGCGACGGCATCATGAGCGCCATCGACTTCAAGATGGACCTGAAGCGCGAAGCCAACCCGATGGGTGATCGCGTCAGCATCGTCATGTCGGGCAAGTTCCTGCCCTACAAGACTTACTGAGCTTCAAGGCTCACGCCACCTCAGCGCGGCCACAGCACCCAGGCCGACATGGCTTGCTTGGTGCGTCCCGCTTGTGCCAGGGCCTCGTCGCCCCAGCCCCAGAAATAGTCGGCCCGCACGCCGCCAATGATGGCCCCGCCCGTGTCTTGCGCCACCACCAGGCGTTGCAGGGACTGCGGCGCGGGCGGGGTTGGGCTCCAGGGCTGTGGCACCGTGCTGTCCAGCCACATGGGCGTGCCCAGTGGCACGGCCTCGCGGTCCACGGCCACCGAACGGCCAGGGATCAGTGGCACGCCTTGTGCGCCCACTGGCCCGACCTGAGGATCAAGCAAAGCCTCTTCCTTGAAGAACACCATGCGGGGATTGGCACGCAGCATTTCGGGCACGCGCTGCGGGTTCTGCACGGCCCAGGTGCGGATCGCGGGCCAGGAGGCCTGCTCCAGCGTGAAGGCGCCTTGGTCCACCAGCCAACGCGCCACCGATTGATAGGGCTGGTCGTTGTGGCCGGCGAAGGCCAGACGCACCGTGCGGGGCTGGCCCTGCGCCGTCAACTCATCCTGAACGCGCACACGGCCCGAGCCCTGCACCTGGATCAGCAAGGCGTCCAGCGGATCGGCCAGGTAGACCACCTCGCGACCCGCGACCGAGGCGCGCGCTTCGGGCAAGGTATCCAGTTCCGCCCGGGTGTAGTGCGGCTTGCGCACGCCCAGGTCGGCCGGGGCGCGGTAAAGCGGGTACTGAAAGCGCGCATCGGGCTTGCGGCGCGCGTCCAGCAGGGGTTCGAAATAACCGGTTAGCAGACCTGTGGTCTGGCCATCCAGGGTGTTCAGGCGCCAGGGGCGCAAGTGCCCTTCCAGCCATTGACGCACGAAATCATCGGCCACCTGGCGGCCCCATGCCACGCCCAGTTCGCGCACCTCGGCGCACACCGTGGCCCAGCCGGGCCCGGGCCGCTGGCAGCTTTGCCACAAGGCGGGCCAGGATTCGCTCACGCGGTCTTGCGACCAGCCGGGCAGGTCGGTGTATTGGGCCGGTGTCCACAAGGCCCTGGGCCGCACCAGGTCGCCACGCCCATCGGGCTGGGGCAACACGGTGCCCGGCGCCACGACCGGCGCACGCGCCACAATGGGCGCTGTGGAACGCCCTGAAGGGCCGCTGCTGCACGCTGCGAGGCTGCACACCACCAGGGCCGCCGTGGCCCGCTTGTAAAACTGGTAAACCGTCATATGTGGCTGATTGTGCTGGAAGCCGTGGGGGCCTTGGCCCTCTTCCTGTTTCTCATGTGGTGGACGATGTTCTCGGGGCGCGCCAAGGGCGAGCTGACCGAGCTCAGCGAGGCGGCAGCAGAAAGCTCAAAGGATGACGCCGCAGCCGACGCCACAAAGCCGCCTGCAGACGCGCCCGGTCCTTGATGCGCACGCCGCGTGAACGCATGGCCACGCGCAGGGCCAGCACGAAGCTCACGCCCACGTTCAGCAGCCCCGTCAGCGGGATGGCCGCCACGCACCACCAGAACTGAGGGTGGTTCAGCACGGCGGGCCCCAGGGTGCCTGCCGCCGCGGCCAACTGGCCGGTGGACAAGGTCACGTGCCGCACGTCCAGCGGCAGCGCAAAGAACCCGGCGATGACCGGCACCAGGCCCAGCATCAGGCCCAGCGACACATTCGAGCCCAGGCTCGAAATGTTCTGGCGCCACCAGGCCGCCCAGCGCACCGCGCGCTCTGGCCCCAGCGTGGCGCGGATGCGCGGGTTCCAGCGCAGGGCGCTGTCCAGGCGGTGCAGCACGAACCAGTTCTCAAGCCAACCCGCGAACAGGCTGGACACGAACAGCAGCACGCCGGTGAAGGCCGCGTACCACAGCGAGGGCCCCAGGAAGGTGAGCGAGTCCAGCACGTGGTTGGCCGAGTGCACATCGATCAAGGGCTGCTTGAACACCCACCACGACAGCGCCTGCGCGGCCAACACCACTGGTGCCACCACCATCAGGTTGCCCAGGATGCCGGCCATCTGCGATCTGAACAGATGGGCCACCTCGTCCACGAAACCTTCGACGGCCTCGTCGCTGCGCGTGTCGGCCAGCTTGGCCGCCATGGCGGGGGCCGTCATGGCCGGTTGCTTGGTGGCCACCGTGAAATGCAGCAACTGCACGATCACAAAGCTCAACGCGTAGTTGGTGCCCGCGGCCAGCCCACTCCAGAAGGGCGACAGGCCCAGGGCCAGCACTGCGAACTTCAAGAACGTGGTGCCCGCCAGCACCGCACCGCCACCTGAGGCGCGCCGCAGCATGGTGAGGTACTCGGCCCGATCGCGGGTGATGTAGTGCTCGCCGGTTTCGGCACTGCGCTCGGCCACCTTGCGTGCAAGCAGCGAATAGTGCTGCGTGAACAGCGCGCGCACACCGCTTCGCCTGGCTCCTACCTGGATCAAGTCCACGATCAAGGCGCGCAGGTCCGAGGTGGGGTGGCTTGACAGCACGCAATCCAGCAACTGTTCGATGCGCCGGCAACGCTCGCTCAACTGGTCGATCTGGAACACGATGTCGATCGACACCCCGTTGGACTCCAGGTGGTTGTGGATGCCCTGCGCAGCCTTGACGCAGGTGTCCAGCAAGGCGCGCAGGTACTGCGCCTCTTGAAGCAAAGTGCTCTTGGCCTGTTCAACGGGCGAAGGCCCGACCGCGCCTTGCAGCGCCAGGACGTGCAGGTTCTCGGCCACGTGCACCAGTTGCCGGAAGGCTTGCCGCGTGGGCGTGGGTGCGGCCACTTCGGCCCCTGTCTCCACGCCATCAAAGTCCACATCGACCCGCATGCCCATGCGCCCGCGCAACTCGCGCGAGAAGCCTTCGGCCCGCACCTGGCTGGACAGGAACATGATCGCGTCGTAGAAAGGCTCGTGCCACCCCAGGGGCTCGGACTCTATCGCGTCAATGGCTTCGCGCCACAGCGAGGCCAGCTCGGCCAGCACCGCGTCGTCCAGTTGAACCAGCCAGTCAGCGTCTTTGGGGTCGCTGAACAGCAAATTGAACAGGCTGGCCAGGTCGGTGGTGGCCGGGCTCATGGGCAACAGGCGCCCTCGCAGGCGCTCGCCCAGCTCGTCGCCGAACGAGGTTCGCGCTGCAAAGCCGTAGTCGGCCAGCAAGGCGGCCACATCGATGTCGCGCCAGAAAGCCGACAGCAGGGCCACGACCCCGGCGCGGCGCTCGGAGGGCGGTGCCAGTTGCCGCACGATGTACTTCACGCCCGAGATCGGCTCCCCCGATCGGATCCAGTCCATCAACTGCACCAGCCACAGGTGGCGCTCGGCCAAAGGCAGATCGCCGCTGGCCGAATCCAGCAACTGGCTGATGTCCACCGGACCGCCGGGTTGCGGCAACCATCGCCGCTTGGTTGTGCGGATCGTCGTGTCCTGAGTCAAACGCGAACCCTCGTCATCATCAAATCAATGCAAAGACTGTGATCGCGCCAGCGAGAACGGCTCGATGGGCGCGTCAAAAGGATGGGCTTCGTCGGTCATGCAAAAGAAGGTGCCCTGCATCAGGCCATGCGGCGTGCTCAAGCGCGTCCAGCTGGTGTACTCGAACTTCTCGCCCGGCTTGAGCATGGGCTGGTGGCCCACCACGCCCAGGCCGCGTACTTCCTCGACATGGCCGGTGGCATCGGTGATGACCCAATGGCGGCCGATCAACTGCGCGGCCACCTCGCCACTGTTGACGATGGTGACCGTGTACGAAAACGCATACTCTTGCTGAGCAGGGTTGCTTTGTTCTTCAAGGAACTGCGGTACCACCGCACAGGTGAATTGGGGATGACTCATTCGGCCCATTCTAGGAAGTGGAAGAGCAATCTTGGTGAAACGGCGTTTGAATAACCCTCGATGGCGCTGGGGATGCCGTTCAACCGGACCGACATGTTGGCACGAAATACCGCCGGGACTTTGAGGTACAACGTCGCATGAGCGACGAGTACCAGATCGAGATCCCCCCATCCTTCTACGACCTGCACACCGACGCGCGCCACCGTTTGACGGTGCCCATGGCGTTGGTGCGTGAGCGTTACGAGGTGTGTGAGGACCTGGCCAGCCACATGGTGGAGCACTGCCAGGGCGTGCACCGCGACATCGGCGTGGCCGAAGACGAAGTGCTGGTGCGCTGCCACCGGGGGCTGGTGTCGCCCGAGTCGGGCGTGTCGCTGGCCGAGGCCGGTTGGGTGGTGACGCGCCTGGCCGAACTGCTGGGGTGGGCGCCCATCGTGCTGGAGGGCCCTGCCACGTGATCACCTTCTACGCGTTCGGGGCGGCCTTTGGCCTGCCCGATGCCAGCCCCTTCGTCATGAAGGCCGAGATCCTTTTGAAAATGTCCGGCCAGCCTTATCAGGTCAACACCAAGGGAATGTTCAAAGCGCCGAAGGGCAAGCTGCCCTACCTGGACGACGATGGCACCGTGGTGGCCGATTCCACCTTCATCCGCTGGCACCTGGAGCGCAAGTACGGCATCGATTTTGACCAGGGCCTGAACGCCGAACAGCGCGCCACGGCCTGGGCGGTTGAGAAGATGCTGGAAGACAACCTGTACTGGATTGGCGTGCATTGGCGCTGGGTGAACGACGCCAACTTTGCCAAGGTGGCCGAGGTGTTCTTCAAGCCTGTACCGTGGCTGGTGCGCGGGCCGGTGGTGGCTTTCGTCAGGCGGCGTGTGCGCAACAGTTTGCATGGGCATGGCATGGGGCGCCATGCTGAAGCTGAGATGCAGGCCATTGGCAACCAGGGCTTGAAAACGCTGGCCACCTTGCTGGGCGACAAGCCCTTTCTGATGGGCGAACAACCTTGTGGCACCGACGCCATGATGTTCGCCATCTTGACCTCGGCGCTGTGCGCGCACTTTGAAACGCCGATGAAGGACGAGGTGAAGCGGCATGCCAATCTGGTGGCGTATGAGGCAAGGATGAGGGCGAGGTTCTTTGGGGATGACATCCTCGCTTGACCATGACCACCCTGTTTCTGGCTGCCTTGCGCATCTCACCTTGTAGCCATCAGTTACAGAAGGATCTGGCCTGTGTCGTGCTATTTTCGGGGCGCCCTCAGGCTGGGATTTGATCGCCTGATCCGCACGAATACAAAACAATGCGTGGAGATGTTTCGAATGAACCAGGTGACCGGGACCGTGAGGTGGGGCTTGATCTTGATGTTGCTGTCCGGGGTGAATGGTTGCATGGCTCAGCAGCAGGTTGCGCCGGTTCCGCTTCCGGCTGTTAAGCAGGGGGCACCCGATACCTGGGAGCCCGATGCCCGGCAGCGGGCCATCCTGGCTTCTCTGCCGACCGATGCTCAGGCCCAGCGTGAGGAGTTGATCCGACTGGCGCGGATTCCTTTGCCCAGCCATGCAGAGCGTTTGCGCATCGAGCATCTCACCGGACGAGATTTTCCGAGGCAACACCCCCTGCGTCAGAACGATGCCGTGTTGCTCGATCTCTACCGGAATCAGGACAAACCTGGCGCAGCCGAACTGAACGAATTGCAGGCTGTGTTGAAGGCGAAAGCGCAGTTGATCCCGCTGAAAGGTGGTCGCTTCATCATGGGGGACTTTGGTCCGATGAAGCTCAAGGATGGTTTGACCATCACAGGCCAGGCCAACAACCGGGCCCATCCGGTGGAGTTGAGCGCTTATGCGATCATGAAAGGGCCTGTCACCTTCGCAGCGTTCGACCTCTATCTGCGTGCCCAAGGACGGAGCGTGCTGAGCTGGATCATTGAAGGACATGAGAAAGCGCCCATCGTCGGAGCTCTTGCACACCGGCCCGGCTATGTGGCTTGGCCCGTCAATTGGCGGGATGCCAACGGCTTCTGCCTTTGGCTGAAGGACCTGACGGGCCAGCCGTTCGCTTTGCCGACGGAGGCGCAGTGGGAGTACGCGGCCCGCGAAGGCGGCAAGTTCATTTCACACCCTGTACACCACCTTCCTGGCATCCAGTGGGGCAATCCTTTCGTTCCGACCACCCAATCGGTGGACGATGGCATCGCCACCGTCAAAAAACTGGCAGGGGAGCCGACGACGTTCATCCGACCACAGCCTCCCAGCCTGACGGGCGAGAACCGCATCGGCATGCAAGGAGTGGTCGGGGGCGACGAAGTGGAGTGGACCGGTGATTGGTATGCCGATGACCCGCGCTTTGGACAAAAGCTGCTCAAGAACCCGGTGGGTGCCGCATCCGGGTCGCTGAGATCGGTCCGCGCCGTGGCGGGCAACTGGGCCAACAGCGTGCTGCACCGGTACGGCCATGAGGAGACACGGGGCAACCAATTCCGGTGTGTGCTCAAT
This sequence comes from Aquabacterium sp., assembly GCF_030652515.1. GTDB lineage: Bacteria > Pseudomonadota > Gammaproteobacteria > Burkholderiales > Burkholderiaceae_C > Aquabacterium. The sequence goes on from NZ_JAUSAR010000066.1 coordinate 24,452, forward strand.
GCAAAGCAAGGTTGGCGCTGAAGGGGTCAAAGCGTGCGGTGTGTGCGACGCTTGCGCTGCCGAGGGGGCTGGCCAGGCCAGTGACGATCGGGTCCAGCCAACCTTCCGAGAATGAGTCAATGAAGGCGTCCAGGTCACTGCGCCCGAACGCCCGGTCAGACAACACCGACGATTGCTGTCACGTTGCGGTGAGGCGTGCTTCGCACAAGAGCCCGTAGCTGCGATTGGCCTAGCGGTGCAATATGACCCAGCAAATGTCGGTGCCGACTTGCGCGGCGGCACTGGGCGCCCGGTTGTCACAAGTGAACGCCAATTCATCCTGGGTTACCAGGCCCCGACATCTACAATTGAAGTCTGCGATTACAGCGATCTCAACGAGTGATTTATGCAAACAGGGCGGATGCGGTTGACCATCAATGTCATCGACAAGCAGCGGGTGCTGAAGTTGCTTCCCCTCATGCTGTTGAGCATGGGGCTGACGGGGTGCGAGTGGTGGGCGCAAAGGCAGGCTGACAAGCTGGCGCAGGCGCCCGAAACGCAGGCCAAGATCAGGGCTTTGGTGGACAAGAGCTTGAAGCAACTCAGCCCGGTTCAAGGCGGTGGATTCTGGTTGGGCGACTTTGGCGTGTTGATGGACGACCACGCCAAGCAGAACAATATCGCACCAGGGCCCGATGCCAAACCCGGCGAGAACTTGGCGTTCACGATTGATGAAGACAACAAGCCGCCTAAGTGGGTTGAGTTGGATGGGTTTTCGATTCAGCAATACAAGGTCACGTATGGGGACTTTGATGTGTATGTGGCGGCCAATGCGTTGCCGGCGCATCCGCCAAAGGGCGACGAGGTATTTCTGAAGATATGGCGAGACTCCCGAACCGCTGACGACGTGCCTGCCGGCGTGATCTGGAAGCAAGCCAAGGGCTACTGTCAGTGGCTGGGCAAAGTGACTGGGCTGCCGTTCGATCTGCCCACCGAAGCTCAGTGGGAGTACGCGGCCAGCAATCGCACCAACAGCTATCGCCATCCTTTTCCAACCGATACAGGGTTGTTGGAAGAGGGGCGCACGCATCCAACCTTCAAGCAGAAGGAAGATCTCATTGGCAATGGCGCGCTTTATCCGGTGGGTCGGTATGCCGGATCGCCTTTGGGCCTGCATGACCTCGTGGGCAATGGCTACGAATGGATGGATGACTGGTATGCACCAGGTGTGTATCAACAAGGACCGATCAAGAATCCTCAAGGCCCAGCGACGGGCACAGAGAAAGTATTGAGAGGAAAGCCCACCAACGAAGACTTCAGTGCCTTCCCTCACTTGACTAGGTATCACAGCGATCCCGCAGTGTCTAAGTCCCATGATGGGGAGCGGCGATTCCCCTTTACCCGAGAGAGTTTTCGTTGCGCGGTGAACAAGCCTCCTGTTGATCCACGCAAGTGAACGGACGAGGGCAGCGGCTCGCCGACCTCGTTCAGGCCATGGTACTCAAGCGCGTTCCTTGCCCATTCAACAATGCCATGTACTGGGGAGAGCCCTTCATCCGAGCTTGCATGCTGAAATCGACGGTGTTGTTCATGGCCAGAGGGAAGCCTCGCGCAGGCTCATCTGGAAGCCGGGCGTACAAGACCCGTAATGCATCGTCGTAGTTGCTGTCCAGCGGACCCACTTCCATGAAGCGCAGCAAGCCATCGTAGTTTCCTCTGAAACCGCCCTTGCTGCCCTTCGCATTCATGTGCTGGACCATGTTCTCAAACTGCCGCTTACTTTGAGCCCACTGGCACACTTGCATCACGGCCTTCTTGCGCTGCCCCAGGAACTCAAAACCGTCCCAGAATGAATTGGTTGTCCAGCCTGAGTTGGCTGGGTGGGCTGCTGTCAAACTGCCATGGCGGGTGAGTTGATGCAGCAAGATGCCATGCGCCTCTGGCACGCACAGACGCAATTCGGCAGGATCTGTCAAGACCCGCTCCATTAGTTTGACGCGCTGATCCTCTAGATCCAGCTTTTTTTGGAAGTCGCTCCATTCTTGGTCAACATTCCGATAAGCATCGCCGACTCCATTCAGCATCATCACCTGCAACCGCACAGCAGACCTGTAGCACTCGGACGTCAATATCTGCAACATCTCAAAGTTGGCATTGAGCAGCGCCCTGAACAGCCATTCCATGAACTCGGCGATGTGCAAGGCGTCCACCTCAAGGCCAATCTCGCCTTTGGCCCCGGCGCCAAAGCAAAGGCCAGCCTTGGCTTTCAGCCTGAACTTGCCTTTGTCGTAATGCACCATCAGGCAAGCAGCAGCCCCTGCGCCAAACTGCACTTCGACCTTGGGGCCGACGCTGGCCATGGCTTTGAATTTTTCATTGACGGTTTTGGGGCTTTTGTACTCCAGTGCGCCGGTGAATTCCCCGCCCGCTTTGGCTCCTGCGAACAAATCAGCTCCCAGGCCTGCTTCGGCGCCTACTTTTTCCAGTGAAGCTTTCTTGGCATTGGGATCCGTGCCCTTGGGTCGGCCCGCACCCTTGACCCCAGCCTTGGTCAACTGGCTGTAGTCCACTTCCAGGCCCAGCTCGGCCGCCGCGCTAGCCCCCGCTGCGGCGGTGAGCTTGACCTGCGCCATGAATCGCAGTGCGCCGATGTGAAACTCCTTGCCTGACTTCATCCCAGTCAGCGCCCAAGCCCAACCATCGCTGTTGGGCAAATAGCCTTCGGCGGAGGCTTCGCCCTGAGCCACCATCAGCTCGGCCTTGCCATTGAGCTTGCCCGCGATCTTGCCGCCCTTGGGGTTCCATTCAACGCCCGCACTGCACCCAGCAAAGTACCGGAACAACTGAACGCCATATGCAAAGCTGATGTGCTTGCCCTCTGACTTCCTGTTCAAGTCGTCGGCCCAGGCCTGCAAGTTGGGCAACATGAAACCCGCTGTGTGATCTTCCCATTCAGCCTTGAACTTGGGCTCCAGCTTGCCGAACTGCTCCTTGAGCGTCTTGGTGTCAATCTTGCCGTTTTTGATGAAGCTGGCTGTTTGCGCCTTCTTGTCCTTGGTGCTGAGCTGGTAGCTACGGTAGTGGCTTCTAACTTTGTCAGATCGAACGTATGTCCACTTGCGCCCCCACACCTGTGGTTTGCCGCCTGCCTTGCGTTTGGAAAGTGGGATCAGTTCCAGCATCTCCTTGCCGTTGCCCGAAGTGGCCAGGTAGCCCTTGTCGCCCAACTCCACTTTGACGGCTGCATAGGCCTCGTCGTATTTCTTCTGGGCCTTCTTCAGCTCGCCAGTCAAATGGTTGACTTCATTCAGGGTTGGCCATCGCGCGGTCTCCGCCTTGGCCAGCTTTTCTTCCAGCGTGATCAGTCGCTCCTTGGCATCAATCAGAGCCTTGCACAAAGCTTCCATCTGGTTGGCCTCTTGCAAAAACTCCTTTGCCTTCTCTTTGGGCACGACCAGAACGGCTTCGTTCTTGGGATCAAACAAGAGCAGGTCTGCATCGTAGGTGGCCTTGGCATCTGTTGACGAGCCCCGTGTCACGTTGGTGCTCGCGCTGCCCAGAACGGCGGTATCTCCCGACATGTTTTATTCCTCGTCCGCCACAATGCGGATCTGTTGTGAGCCTGGTGTGTGCACACGTGTCGTGCGCCCATCCTGGTCGGTGATGCCCCGAGCAAGCACCTCGCCCTTGCTGTTCTCGATGCGGTACTTGTAGTAGCCCATGGGCTGGCCAGTGTCCTGGTCCAGCACCCGGAACTGCTCGTCGAACAACTGCTTGCTCTTGGCCAAGTTGACATCACTTGCCGACGCCGAACTCCCCCCCGTCAACTCCTTCATCGCCCCCTTGAACGCCGCAGTGCCACTGGTCCCCACTTCAATGTCCCCACCCTCGATCTTGATGTAGCTGCCCCCCCCATTCAGCACAATCTTGTTGGGCGCGCTGATGACGATGCTGCCTGCGGTGCTCTGAAGGTCAATGCCCTTCTCCGCCGTCAAGCTGAAGCGGTCACTCTGCGCCTGCGTGTTCACATTGCCGCTGGCCGCGTGCAGCTTCAAACCGATGTCTTGCACCGCGCGCTGGCCATCCTTGGTCTCGCCCCGCGTGAACAGGCTGATGCCATCCTTGACGGCCCAGGCCGCATGCCGCTGGCTCAGCAGGTTGGCGTCCTGCCCCGTGGTGATGGTGGCGTTCTGCCCGGCGCTGATGACGGTGTGGGCGGGCGTGGCGCTGCTGATGTCTGCCGCAGCGCTCAGGACCAGGTCGGGGCGCGCGGTGATGGGGATGCTGCCGTGGCCGCCATCAATGGCGATGACCTCGCCCTTCTCCACCAACACATCAGCGGCCTGGCCGTCGGACGACCGCGTGCCCTTCAAGCTGGCCAGCGTGGCCTGCAAGGCTTTCTGCGCATTGAGCTGATCGGGCGCAGGCTCGTTGGGCAGCTTGGCCAGATGCGTCTGCGCGTTCTCGCTCAAAGACTTGAGCAGCTCGGCATGGCTTTGCAACTGCCTTTGCGCTTCGCGTGTGTTGGTGGGCTGGCCTTGCGCCGTGCTGGTGCCACCATGGCGCGCAAAGGTGCTGATGTGCAGGCCGCTGCCCGCACGCACCGCACCCTGCGCCTGCGTGTGCAGCTCCAGGCCATGGCCTCGTCTGGCCAGGCGCTGGTTGTCGTTTTGTTGCAGCAGGTGGCCCATCTGCAGCCAGGTCTGGCTTTGCGTGGTGTGGGCCAACACGCGGCCTTGGCCGGGGGTGTCGTCGAACACCAGTTGGTTGTGGCCGCCACCGCCGCTCTGGCTGGTGTCCAGGCTTTGGCTTTTGAACCCACTCAAGGTGGCGGTGTGTGCATGGCCTTCCTGCTCGCCCTGGCGCTGGTCGCCCGGGAACCACGCCGGTGCGTTGCCCGTGGCCTGAGCCGCCCCGGCGTTCACCTCGTTGCCTTGCGCATTGCCAGAACCTTGCCCGTTGTAGGCCGCGCCAATCACCACCGGCCGGTCGATGTCACCTTCCAGAAAGGCGACGACCACCTCCTGGCCCAGGCGGGGGATGAAGCCACTGCCCCAGTTGGCGCCCGCCCAGCCTTGCGCCACGCGCACCCAGGTGCCCGAGGCGTCGGAGGCCGGTGCATTGTCGGCATCAGGCGTGGGCGAGTTGTGGCCCAGGCGGTGGCTGCTGCTGGCGCCACGTTGCCAATGGAACTGCACCTTGATGCGGCCATCTCGGTCGGTGTGAACAGGTGCGTCCAGGCCCACGACCAGGGCGGTCTGTGTGCCGTCCGCCGAGGGGCGCGGGTGCAGTCGGCTGCCATGCTCATTCACCAGCAAAGGACGCACGGGGACGCTGGCACGTTGCGCAGTGAAGCGAGCTTCGTACAAAGGTTCGTCGCTGCCATTGGCCTGAGGCTGCTTGGACAACAAGGGCGCAACGTGGCCCAGCAGGTGCTGCAACCCGGCCTGCGAGTCGGCGCTGAGGTTGTTGCGCGCTTTGTGCGTCACGCTCCGCACGACGAATCGCGCGGCGTCTTCACCCGCTGAAAGGTCGTGGTCGCTGTGCTCACGCAGAACAAAGGTGGTGGCCGGGGCCAGGGTGCGCACGGTGCCACGCCCATGGAACTGCTTGCGGCGAGCTTCCAGCGCTTGCAGGTGGGCCGTGGCCAGCCGTTGCGCTTCGGCGGGCGTCTCAAAGGCGTAGACGCCGGGTTGATCGTGGTGTGCCAGCGCGAAAGCTTGCCCGTGAGCGGCGTCGACCTGGGCCGTGCCCTGGTGGCTGTCCACGCTGCGGTAGTCCCAACTGGCCAGGCTCAGGCTGGAGGTGCCCACGCGGCGGTGGCCATGCCATCGGGTGATGCTGTCTTCCTTCATCACCGCGCCGGGCTGCGTGAAGCGGATGCTGGGCTGCGTGTTGGCTTGCAGTGCGCCGTTGTGGTCGGCGATGACCAGGGTGTGGCTGCCCAGCGTGGCCGCATCGCCCGGGTTGCCGGTGTGTTCCCACCAGCAGAACAGGCCGTTGTCCGCCAGCAGGCGGGTCACGAAATCCAGGTCGGATTCGTTGAACTGGCTCAGGGTGGACAGCACCGGGTAGACCGCCGGGTCGGCGATTTCCAGGCGGTGGGCCGCGGTCAGGGTACCTTGGCCCACGTAGTCGGCGAACACGGATTCCAGGATGCCGAGCACGCTCAGGTTTTGAAACGTCCACGAATCGACCCGCGCGCGCAGGAAGGCCAGCCAGGGCTCGATGACGAGCTGGTAGCGGGCCAGTCCGCCGTCTGAGCCCAGCAGGCGGAACTCGGTGACGTGGCCGTGAAAGGGGCGCAGCGCGGTGCGGCTTTGCGCGGTGAGCAACTCCAGCAGCACCGGCTGGCCGAGCAGGTCGGGCGCTTGAAGGTGGGCGTTGCGGCTCAGGGCCAGCATCTCTATCCGGTCAGGCGCGCCGCTGCCAACCGGGCCGATGGCTTGCGTGATCTCGGCGCGCTCGGCCATCAACACGTCGGGGCCCAAGGGCGTGTGCAGGCGCAACAGGCGCGTGTGCTGGCGCGCGCCCAGGGACGACAGGTCGGCCAACAGTGAATCGAACAGGTCGTGCGCGGCGCTGGCCAAGGAGCTTGGCAGGGCGGAAAGGTCGGTCATGCGGGTGTCCCTGAATTCTTGTGGCGCCCAGTGCAGCGAGGCCCTGGCGCAGAGTCGGGAAGTTATCGCAAAACCAGTCCGGGAATCGGGGCCAACCCCCGCATGGGGGCCTGTCAGATGGCGCAAAAGTGAAAGCAAATGTTGCGGATTCAGCAAGCAGGGGCGATGTCCCGCACAAGTTCAAGGGGGGCGTCATGACCGGGCGGGCCAGCGTCCATAAAATGCAGGCCTGACCTTTAACCGGCCTTTGACGAGGTCCCAAGCCATGTCGCGCACTTTCCGCATCGCCCCCAGCCTCTTGTCCGCCGACTTTGCCCGCCTGGGCGAGGAGGTCCGCCACGTGATCGACGCGGGCGCCGACTGGATCCACTTCGACGTGATGGACAACCATTACGTGCCCAACCTGACCTTCGGGCCGATGATCTGCCAGGCGCTGCGCAAGCACTCGGTCAAGGCTGATGGCACCAGGGTGCCCATCGATGTGCATTTGATGGTGCAGCCGGTCGACGCACTGGCCCAGGCTTTCGCCAAGGCGGGCGCCGACATCATCACCTTCCACCCCGATGCCAGCGCGCACGTGGACCGCACCTTGCAGCTGATCAAGGCTGAAGGGTGCCAGGCCGGCCTGGTGTTCAACCCTGCCGCGCCGCTGGACGTGCTGGAGTGGGTGCTCGACAAGGTCGATGTGGTGCTGCTGATGAGCGTGAACCCCGGCTTTGGCGGGCAGAGCTTCATCGACAGCACGCTGCGCAAGGCCGAGAAGGTGCGCAAGATCATTGATGCGTCGGGCCGCGACATCCGCCTGGAGATCGACGGTGGCGTGAAGGTGGACAACATCCGCCGCGTGGCCGACAGCGGCGCCGACACCTTCGTCGCGGGCAGCGCGATTTTTGGCCAGCCAGACTACAAGGCGGTGATCGACGCGATGCGGCAGCAATTGGCGGCTTGAGCGCGCGGCTTGTAACGGCTGCACACGTGCGCTGATGCGTTGAGGCTATCCTCGGCGCATGCCTTCCACGCCTGTTCAGATCACGTCCCGCCTGCCGCAAGTCGGCACCACCATCTTCTCGGTCATGTCGGCCCTGGCCCAGCAGCATGGGGCCATCAACCTGTCGCAGGGCTTTCCTGATTTCGACGCACCGCGCGAGCTGCTGGACCTGCTCGACCAGCACGCCCGCGCAGGCCACAACCAGTACGCGCCCATGGCGGGCGTGCCTGTGCTGCGAGAGGCCATCGCGGCCAAGGCCCAGTCCTTGTACGGCGCCACTTATGACCCTGACACCGAGGTCACCGTCACGGCGGGTGCCACGCAGGCCATCTTCACCGCGGTGGCGAGCATGGTGCGGCGCGGCGACGAGGTCATCGTCTTCGAGCCGGTGTACGACAGCTATGGCCCCGCGATCGAATTGAATGGCGGCAAGCCGGTGTACGCGCGCCTGGCCCTGTCCGATTACAAGCCCGACTGGGCGCAGGTCAAGAAGCTGATCAACAAGCGCACGCGCATGATCATCATCAACTCACCGCACAACCCGACTGGCGCGGTGTTCTCCAGCGATGACATGCTGGCGCTGCAGGCCTTGGTCAAGGACACCAACATCGTGGTGCTCAGCGACGAGGTCTACGAGCACATGGTGTTCGATGGCGTGCGCCATGAAAGCGTGATGCACTACCCCGGCCTGGCCGAGCGCAGCTTCGTGGTGTCCAGCTTTGGCAAGACCTACCACGTCACAGGTTGGAAGGTGGCTTACTGCCTGGCCCCGCGCGAGCTGATGGCCGAGTTCCGCAAGGCGCACCAGTTCATCGTGTTCACGGTGCATGGGCCTTCGCAATACGCGCTGGCCGACTTCATGAAGAAGCGCGAGTGGTATGCCGAGCTGAACGCCCTGTACCAAGGCAAGCGCGACATCTTCCGGCAAGCGATCTCGGGCTCGCGCTTCGAGTTGATGCCTTGCCAGGGCACCTACTTTCAATGCGTGAAGTACGGCGCCATCTCCGATGAAGGCGACCGTGCCTTTGTCGAGCGCCTGACGGTAGAGCATGGCGTGGCCGCGATCCCCGTGTCGGCCTTCTACCAGGACCAGGCCGACTTTGGCGTGATCCGCTTTTGCTTTGCCAAATCGGCGGCCACGCTCGAAAAGGCCCTGGATCGCTTGATCAGGCTGTGAAAGCGATCAGGGCACCAGCGGCACCGACCTGAGCGAGTTGGGAGTGTCGGCGTTGAACAACCACAGCGTGGTGTCGATGTGGAAGGTGGACGTGTTGCCGTTCAGGACTTCCGTCCAGTGGTGAACGTACAGCGGGTTCTGTGCGCCGGCCCAGGCCTGGTTGAGCATCCGCGCCATGCTGAAGTAATCGCCATGGGTGGGCAGGGTGCCCAGGGTGATTTTGGCGCGCGTGTCAACGTCGTAGCTCACCAGCCTGCCGCCGTCGCAGTCCGTCCGGTTCGGCGCGGGTTCGCACCACACCAGGCCCTTCTGCGACACGCTGTCGGGGTTGAACAGGGGGTGCAGGACCTTGTTGACCAGGTTGATGCCACTGGCTAGCAGTGTCTGGCTGTTGCCGTTATCGCGGATGCTGTAAATATCCTCCGTGTTGTCGTCTGCGGTCCGGGTGTAGTAGACCAAACCGTTTTCGACGTGGAACACGTTGATGTCGTTGACGGCCCAAGGCAGATTGCTTTGGCCACGCACCAAAGCCTGCCTGGCGGTGCTGCTCCGGTTGATGGACCACAGGACTTCACCGCTCCAGGGCGCCGGGCTGCTGTACGTGGCGGCCTGCGTGGCCAGGACCGAGGTGCTGCTCAGCCAAAGCCCCGTGATGTTGCCGCCTTCGGCAGGCAGCGTGCTCAGCGTCGACACGGCCCCCGTGGTGTTGATGGACAGGATCTGTTGACCATTGGCCAGGTACAAGGCCTTGTTGTCCAGGTTGAAGACAAGGGGCGCGGAGGCGTTCACCAATGTGGCCAGGGCAGGGCCCAGGACTGGCGTGGCACCGGTCCAGTTCAGTTGGTGGATCTGTGTGCCGATCTGGATCAACCATTGCGTGGCCTGGTCTGGCAGGGGCGCCACAACGCGAACGATGAGGTCGGGCGCGACGTCACCCGGCAAGGTGTGCAGGATCTGCGTCAGATCGGTGGAGCGGACGACGATGCGGCGTGAACCTGCATCCAGCGTGAGCAGGCCGCGTGTCTGGCCCAGGGCATTGATCAGACGGCTCAGGATGACGGCCTGACCGGCAGGCGCGCTGGGCCCGACCAAGGCCGTGGACATGCCTGTGGACACGAGTACCTGGCCGTTGTCGGAGGGTTGATCGCAATCGCCGTCCGGGCCAGGCGTGCGCACCACGAACCAGTCGTGCCGGCCATCGGCTTCCGTGGCGAAGAATCCGGGGCTCAGGCCGCAGGCATTGACCAGCGAAGAGATGCGTTGGGGCGTGGGCGTCACGCTGCCACCGATATCGACCTGGAAGACTTGGCCATTGCGCACGTAATAGAGCAACTGGGGCCCTTGGTACTGCAGGCCTGCGGCGCCGGGAGGCTGTTGGTAGGCATCGCTCACGAGCCAGCCGGGGTAGTCGGCGTCCCCGGAGCCCAATGTGGTTTGCCAGACCACCGCGCCGGTGAGGCTGTCGACGACGGCCAGTTGACGGGTGTAATTGCCCGGGACTCCTTGGTGAAGGTCGGCGACGGCGTAGCGGATACTGATGGTGGACGGGTTGGCGGCAAGGGGCGTCACTTCACGATCTGAAACGGGCTGCCGCTTGTCATCGTTGCTGCCACCGCCGCAAGCGGCCAGAAAGGCAACGCCGAGCAAGGGTGCCCAACGCATGGACTGGAACCAAGACAAGTACTGCTGAGCCATGGCGGCTTCTCCCTGAGTTTTTTTTGAACAACGGGAGCATTGTCACCCTAGAGGCTTCACTTGGCGGCCGCACCCACCGCGATCAAGGGGGACCATGCCAGGCCTCAATCTTTGAGTCGGCCGCGGATGCGGCTGAGCGACACGGGCGTGATGCCCAGAAACCGCGCCAGGTCTTTCTGCGGCACGCGCTGTGCCAGGCCGGGATGGCCATCGACAAAGGCCTGATAACGCTGCGTGGGCGACAAGGTCAGCAGATCGCGTTCACGCAACTCCTTGCGCGCGGCGAATGCTTGCCAGCCCCGCAGCAAGGCGCGTTGCCACAGCGCGTGTTGGGCGGCGATCTCCTCCATCCAGACGTAGTCGATGCATTCCAGTTCGCAGGCTTCCAGGGCCTCGCAGGCAAAGCTGGTCACGCCCTGGCCGTGAAGGGCGGTCAGGCTGCAGAAGAAGTCGCCCTCGGACACCAGCTCCTGCACCCAGTCGTCACCATTCAAGGCGCGATACACCAGCTTCAAGCAACCGCGTCGGACCACGTACAAGTAGGGGTGCACCTGGCCTGCTTCGAACAAGGTCTGGCCTTTGGGCAAGCACACGATGCGCAGGTGCTGGGCCAGGTCATCGGGCAGAGCCACCTCATCGCCCGCCAGTTTGCACAGCAGGGGCCAGCTCAGCAAGGATTGCTTATCCATCGTTAATGACAGCGGGGTGGTTTGGAGCGACGATGCGCGCCGAGATTAACCGCAAACCGACAGGAGACCTTCGAGATGACACCCCAAGAGCTGATCCCGCCGATGCTGCGCCCCATGGTGGCCATGATGGTGTTGACCGGCGTGGTCTGGTTGTTCATGTACGCGCGCCGCCTGGGCTACATGACCCGCCATGGCATTGACGCGCAAACGGTGAACACGCCGCAGAAGATGACGCAGGCCCTGCCCGAGGGCGTGGAGTTCGCCTCCAACAACCTGAAGAACCTGTTCGAGTTGCCGGTGCTGTTCTACGCCGTGTGCCTGGTCCTGATCCAGTTGGGCTGGGCCACCCACACCGACGTGACGGCCGCCTGGGTTTTCGTGGGCCTGCGCGCGGTGCACAGCGCCGTGCATTGCACCATCAATATCGTGATGCTGCGCTTCATCGCCTACCTGGGTGCCAGCCTGGCGCTGTGGTTCATGCTGGGCCGGGTGGTGATGCGTCTTTGCTGAGCCAGCGGTTCAGCAAAGACCACAGCTGCGGCAGCCGGATTGGCTTGGCGATGTAGTCGTTCATGCCGCAGGCCAGGCAGCGCTCGCTGTCTTCGCGCATGGCGTTGGCCGTCATGGCGATGATGGGCAACTGGGCCAGGGCGGGATGCTGGCGGATCTCGGTGGTCGCGGTGATGCCGTCCATCACCGGCATCTGCATGTCCATCAGCACGAGGTCGTAGTGCGTGGACAAAACCTTCTGCACGCCGATCGCGCCGTTCTCGGCGAAGTCCACGGCAAAACCCAGGCTCACCAGGATCTCGTTCATCAGCATCTGGTTCAAGGCCGTGTCTTCCACGACCAGGATGCGTGCGCCCTGGGCCTTGCGCTTCAAGGCCAGCTCGGCCTCGGAAGGCAGGGCGGCGGCCGTGGGCTGCGGGCGTTGGCCGCCCTGCACCAGGGCGGCGAGGTCTTGCAGCATCGAGGCGTGCACCGGTTTGATCAGCACATGCTCGATGCCTTCAAGGCGAGCCTGCTCCATGGCCTGGTCGTGGCCATAGGCGGACAGCAAGGCCAGGTGGGGCGGTGTGTGCAAGCCCAGCGCGCGGATCTGGCGGGCCGTGTCCACGCCATCCAGGCCGGGCATCTGCGCATCGAGCAGCACCAGCGCGAAGGGCTGGCCTGAGGTGGCGGCCTGCTCGACGGCGGCCACGGCCTGCTCGCCCGTGGCGGCATCGCTGACGATGAAACCCAGGTGATCGAGCATGCCGTGCAGCACCTGGCGGGCGCGGTCGTTGTCGTCCACCACCAGCGCGCGCTGGCGGTGCGATGAGGGCTTGGGCACACGAGCTTCGTGCGGTTCGGCCTCCAGCGCCACGGTGAACCAGAAGGTGCTGCCGGCACCGGGGGTGCTGTCCACCCCCACCTCGCCACCCATCTGCTCGGCCAGGTGCCTGGAGATGACCAGGCCCAGCCCGGTGCCCCCATATTTGCGGGTGATCGAGGTATCAGCCTGCTGGAAGCTCTGGAAGAGCCGCGCCTGCTGCTCCGCACTCAGGCCGATGCCGGTGTCGCGCACCGCGAAGTGCAATTGCACTTGCCGAGCCTGGCGCTGGTGGACGCGCACGATGATCCCGATCTCGCCGTGCTCGGTGAACTTGATCGCGTTGGAGCCGTAGTTGAGCAGCACCTGCCCGATGCGCAAGGCATCGCCCACGAGTTGAGCCGGCACGTCGGGCGCCACATCCAGGATCAGCTCCAGGTGCTTGCTGCTGGCCATCTCGACCAGTTGGGCGCAGATGTTGACCAGCAACTGCTCGAGCTCGAAACTGCGGTGCTCGATGTCCAGCTTGCTGGCCTCGATCTTGGTGAGGTCCAGGATGTCGGTGATGATGCCCATCAGGTGGTCGCTGGCCCCGGCGATTTTTTGCAGGTAGTCGCGCTGCTGGGGCTTCAGGTCGGTTTTCAAGGCCAGGTGCGTCAGGCCGATGACGGCGTTCATCGGGGTGCGGATCTCGTGGCTCATGTTGGCCAAAAAATCGGATTTGATGCGCGCAGCAGCTTCGGCCGCCTCCTTGGCCTGGCGCAGGGCCTGCATGGCTTCACGTTCGGTGGTGATGTCTTCGATGATGCCCAGCGTGCCGCGCTCCGGGTGGTCCTTGTCGATCAGGCGGGCGCTGATCCGGCCCCAGAACCGGCTGCCATCGTGCTTGATGAGCTGCTCTTCGCGCACGTGCGTTTCGCCCGTCATCATCTGCGCGTAGACCTTGTCCCCGGCGGCGAGGTAGGCCTCCTCATTGGGGTAGAAGACGCGGGTGGCCTGCCCTGCCAACTGGCCGGGTGCGTAGCCCAGGATTTCTTCCATGCGCCGGTTGCAGCGCAGGATCACGCGGCCCCGCAGCAAGCCGATGCCCACCGTGGCCGCGTCAAACAAGGCCTGCTGTTCGACGTTGGCCTTGCGCAGTGCATCGGCCACTTCAGCCAGTTGCGCGGTGCGCTCGTCCACCAGTTCCTGCAGGTGATGGCGCAGGCCTTCCAGCTCTTGGGCGGCGACCTTGCGTTCGGTGATGTCGCGCGCCACGCCGAGCACGCCGATGGGCTGGCCTTGCGCGTCAAAGACCGGGGCCTTCAATGTTTCGAACAAACGGGCTTCGGTCTCGCCGGGGAACTTTAACCATTCCTCATTGGCTCGTGGCCCACCGGAGGCCAGGGCCAGGTGGTCCTGTTCGCGGAACATGTCCGCCTGGGCCTTGTCGGCGAAGTCGTGGTCGGTCTTGCCGACGATCTCGGCCTCGCTGGCCCCGTACAGGCGTTCAACACCGGGGTTGCAGGCCATGTAGACGCCGCCCACGCTTTTGAGCCAGACCAGGTCGGGGATGTTCTTCACCAGGGTTTGCAACTGCGCCTTTTGCAGCAGGGCTTCGGCGGTGCGCCGCCGCACGATGCGGCGCAGGCTGGTGATCCAGCCCAGCAGCAGGATGCCCGTGCCCAGCAGGATGAGCACGCCGATGCCCAGCTGCTGCGCATAGGGCGCCAGGTTGATGGGCTCGTCCATCCATTTCTGGTGCAGGTTGGTCAGCTCATCTGCGGTGATGGCGGCCATGCCGTCTTCCACCAGCTTCATGGTGGCAGCGTCACCCTTGCGTGTGGCCCGGTGGAACTGCCCTTGGTAAATCTCGAAAGCCTTGCGGAACGCCTGGTGCAGGTCTTGTCTGGCCAGGTGGTAGTTGGCCGTGCGCTCGTTCAGGCAGAACAGTTTGATGTCCTGGGCAGCGGCGGCCTTGATGACGTCGGCATGGCCCTTGAAGATGCGCAGATTGGTCACGCCGCCTTGGCGCAGCTTGTCGATGCAGACGTCACCTTCCTGCACGCCGATCTGAAACCCGCGCAGCGCCGCCACGTTGTCGATGCCGTTGACCGAGGCGTGCCGAAAGACGGTGACCGGCGCGACCTCGTAAGGCGGTGAGAAATCGTACAGGGCCTCGCGTTCCGGGGTGCGGTACATCATGTCGATGACATCGGCCTCGCCCGCGTCGATCAGGCGGCGGGCCTCGCCCCAGTGGGTGGCGATGAACTGGACCTTGACGCCGGTCTTGGTCTCCCACAACTGCCACAGCTCCAGCAGGTAGCCAGCGGGGCGTCCCTCCACGTCGCGGAAGGTGTAGGGCGGGAAGGCGTCGTCGGTGGCGACGCGGATCGCGGTGGGGGTGGCAGAGGCCGACCACGCCAGCATGCACAGCCACGCCGTCAAGAGCGCCCTGGCTGCTTTGGGCGATGCAAGAAACCAGCGGGTCAACGGCACAAAATCTCCCCACACCTGCGTTGATGGCGCCCTGTAGTGTCGCTTACGGCCCTCGTCCGAACAAGCGCCCGGCGTGCAGGCCCAAGCCGGTGGCCACCGAGGCCAGGCGGTCACCACGCACCGCGCGGGTCCGCGGGAAGGCCGCTTCCAGCTGGTCGGTCAGCAGTTTCAGGCCGGTGGAGCCGCCCGTGAAATACAGCGCGTGGATGTCAGAGGGCTGCAAGCCGGCCATGCGCACGGTATCGAGCGCGCAGGCGGTGATGCGGGCCAGGTCTTCGCGGAAGGCCTGCTCGGCTTGCGCTTCCTTCAAAGGGGCGTGCAGGCCGGCTTCGATGATGGACAGGTCGATGTCGAAATCGCCCCCGGCCGCCACGGCGATCTTGGCGGCTTCGGCGCTGCCCACCAGGGCGTGGCCCAGGCGGTCGTTCACCACCTTCATCAGGCGCTTGAACTGGGTCTGGTCGGCGTAGAAGCCGTTCATGCTTTTCAGCTCGGCCACGCGCGGGGCCTGGTAGATGTTGTTGATCAGGTGCCAGGTGGCCAGATCGAAATAGACGCGGCTGGGAATGGGGCGTGGCGGCTGGCCGCCAATGCTGGGGCCCATGCCGCCGTGGCCCAAAGGTGGCATCACGCAGGACAGGGACACGCGGCGGTCGAAATCGGTGCCCGCCACGTGCACGCCGTGGCTGGCCAGGATGTCGCTGCGGCGGTCGAGCAGGGCGGCGCGCTGCGGGCCCACGCGCACCACCGAGAAGTCGGAGGTGCCACCGCCGATGTCGGCCACCAGCGCGAGTTCTTCGCGCGTGGCCTGTTGCTCGTAGTCAAAAGCAGCCGCGATCGGTTCGTACTGGAAAGCCACGTCCTTGAAGCCCACGGCGTGGGCGGCGGCTGCCAGCGAGGCTTGGGCTTGCGCGTCGCGCTCGGGGTCGTCGTCCACGAAAAACACGGGGCGGCCCAGCACCACGTGGCTGAGCACCTGGCCGCTGGCACGCTCGGCGCGGCTGCGCAGGTGGTGCAAATAGCCGGTGATGATGTCGATGTACTTGACGCCAAAGCCGTGGCCCAGGTCGGTGGTCTGCTCCACCAGCGGGCTGCCCAGGATGCTCTTCATGGAGCGCATCAGGCGGCCTTCGTAGCCTTCGATGTAGGCCTGCACGGCGGCGCGGCCAAAGGTGCGGGGCAATTCGGCGCCAGCGCGGCCGGTTGCTTTTTCAAAAGCGATGGGCAGGTCATCGCTGTCGGTGCAGTAGAACACCGCCGTGGGCATGGTGAGGCTGTCGCCCTCCAGCGGCACCAGTCGCATCCCCTGGTCAGTGGGAATGGCGATGGCCGAATTGGAGGTGCCGAAGTCGATGGCGCAATAACTACTCAAGGGGCGGGTTCTCTGGCGGGACGGACGGGGCGCACACTGTATCAGTCAGGGGGTGGCTTCGAAAAGCGGCGGGCGTTTTGCCGCTCCAGCGTTGAAAGGCGTGGATGAAGGCGGCGGACTCAGCATAGCCCAGCTCCTGGGCAATCGCTTCGATCGACAACTGGGTGTGGTGAAGCAAGTGCCGCGCCTTGTCGTAACGCACCTGGCTCAACAGCTCGCGAAAATTGTGGCCTTCCTCGCTCAACTGGCGCCGCAGGCTGCGCTCGGACAACTGGAAGGAGCGGGCCACCTCCTCTGCGCTGGGGTAACCCTGCGTGAACATCGCCAGGTGAGCCTGCACCCGATCGCTCAAGGTGCTCAGCGACACGTTCTGCGCCACCAGTTGTTGCTCGCACATGGACCGGTACATGCCATGGGCGGCCGGATCGGCCGAGGCAAAACGCAGTTGCAGGTACTCGTTGCGCATCCACAGGCGGGCCACGGGCTCGCCAAAGCGCACGGGGCAGCCGAAGTGGGCTTCGTAGACGGCGGCTTCCGGCGGACGCGGGTAGGGCATGTCGATGCTTTCGGCTCGCAGGTCCAGGCCCAGCGAGGCCTGCAGGTCACGCATCATCTTGTAGGTGCCCGAGACCTCGCCATCCACCCGGAAGCGAAACACCTTGGGGGGCATGGGCAAGGGCTCCAGCACCAGGGCGCTGAGCTGTTCGCCGGGCTCGAAGCGCAGGGTGCCGTAGTTGTAGGTCAGGCGCTGGTAGCGGATGCCCATCTGAAAGGCTTCGTAGGCATTGGCGCAGGTCAGCAGCAGCATCACCAGTGGGCCGTAGCCCGCCAGGTTGTAGAACTGCCCCAGCCGCAGGCCGATGGTGGGGTCGTGCAGGTACTGGGCCAGGTCGGCGTAGATCCGCAACTCGCGGGCGCGGTCGATGGGGGTGCTGGGGTTCAGCTGTTCCAAGACAAGGCCGTGCCGGGTCAGCACGGGGGTGGGGTCTTCGCCCAGTTGCTGCAGGCCTTGCAGCATGTAGATGAGGCCCAGGACGGGACGGGTACCCATGGGTGGTGCTTGCTTGGTTTGATCTGCGTCAAGAACGCGCCTTGTGGGGCTTGGGCGCCGCCAGCTTGGCCGAAATAATCAATCTGACGGGCGAATCTAGCATGGCGGCAAGCGCACCGCGCACGCACCATGGCCTGGCGTTCGGAGACAAATCAACAAGGTGCCGCATGACTTCACAGAACACGACCATTTCCTCCTCCCCCCGCCCCCGCCAGGTTGAAGTGGCGATCGCCGGTGTCGGCTTTGGCGGCTTGTGCATGGCGGTCAAGCTCAAGATGGCGGGCATTGACGACTTCGTGATCCTGGAGAAAGCCAGCGAGGTAGGCGGCACCTGGCGCGACAACACCTACCCGGGCGCCGAGTGCGATGTGCAGTCGCACATGTACTCGTACTCGTTCGAGACCAAGCCGGATTGGACCAAGCGCTATGCCCCTTGGGACGAGATCCAGCAGTACATCCTGGACGTGACCAAAAAGTACGGCATCCGCCCGCACATCCATTTCAACCAGGAGGTGATCAGCGCGGTGTTCAACGAAGGCACGGGGCGCTGGACCATCAAGACCGCCGGTGGCGAGGTCATCAGCGCGCGCCACTGGGTGCTGGCTTCAGGCCCGCTGCACGTGCCGGCGTTTCCTGACATCAAGGGGCTGGACACCTTCGAGGGCAAGGTGATGCACTCGGCCCAGTGGGACCACGGCTACGATCTGCGTGGCAAGACGGTGGTGTCTTTGGGCAGCGGCGGCAGCGCCATCCAGTACGTGCCGGAGATCGCACCCCTGGTCAAGAAACTGCACGTGTTCCAGCGCACGCCAGCCTGGGTGATTCCGCGCGACACGCGCCAGTATTCCGAGTTCCGCAAGAAGCTGTTCGCGGCCCTGCCCATCACGCGCACGCTGCACCGCTGGCGTTGTTACTGGACCAACGAGTCGCGCGTGTGGCCCATCTTCAACCCATGGATGGCGCGCATTGGTGGCGCGGCGATCAAGAAGTTCATCTCGCACCAGGTGAAGGATCCGGCCCTGGTCAAGAAGCTCACGCCCGACTACACCCTGGGCTGCAAGCGCATCCTCATCTCCAACAAGTGGTACCCCACCTTCAACCGGCAGAACGTGGAGCTGGTGACCAACGGCATCCAGGAAATCCGCGAGCACAGCATCGTCACCAAGGATGGGGTGGAGCGGCCCATGGACTGCCTGATCCTGGGCACCGGTTTCATCGTGGACCCGCGCATCTACATGAAGAACTTCGAGATGCGCGGCCGCCATGGTCACACCTTGCAAGAGGACTGGAAGGTTAGCCCAACGTCCTACCTGGGCATCACCACCGCCAACTACCCCAACATGTACCAATTGGTGGGGCCGCACACCGGCCTGGGCCACAACTCCATCATCTTCATGATCGAGGCGCAGGTGGACTACATCGTCAAGTGCATCCAGCTGGTCAAGGCCAAGGGCGTGGACTACCTGGACGTCAAGCCTGCTGCCATGACGCGCTTCCTGAACGAGGTGACACAGGCGCTCAAGGGCACGGTGTGGTCATCGGGCTGCAAGAGCTGGTACCAGACGGCGGAGGGCATCAACTTCGCGATCTGGCCCAACTCGACGTGGAAGTACTGGCTGCAAACGCGCAGCATCAACGAGTCGGACTACGAGTTCGTGAAGTGTGTGGCCAAGAGTTCCACGGAGCAGTTGGAAGTGGGCGGCTCTCAGAGCACCATGGGCTTGGCGTAGCCGGTCATCTCCAGGTAGCCCTCGCCGACCACGCGCTGGTCGGCGTCGCGCAATTCGCTCAAGCCTTCCCAGTAGACGGTGCCGGTGCTTTGCTGCCCGGCCAGTTCCTGAGCATCGAGCAAGGCGTGCACGGTGAAGCGGCCGACGGGCGTGATCACCTGCCATTCGACCGGGTAGGTGGCGTGCGTGGCGGGGCTTTGCCAGGTGCGACCTGGGGTGAAGCGAACCTCTTCAGGTTTGAAGATGTGGGTGGCTTGGCCAGGTGCGCGGAAGCTGCCGCCAGACCATGAGGTCGAGCCATCGGCCCGGCGCACGCGGAAGGCCATCAGGGCGCTGCCATCGCGCAGGTTCATGCCGATCCAGTCCCAGCCCACGGCGTCGGGGGCCAGCAGGCCCTCGCCGCACTCGTGGTCCATCCAGGCCTGGCCGGTGACAGCTTGCGTCTGGCCTTTCAAGGTGACCTGGCCGGTGACCGCCAGCTGCGGTTGCGAGTAATAGCGGCTGGCCTGGCTGGGCAGCGGGCCTTTGCGCGAATAGCCCGCCTGGCCCTGCACCAAGGGTGCTTGTGTGCTGCGCATGCCCAGTTGGAAGCTGAAGGCCTGGGCCTTGACTTGCGCCTGGTAAAGGCTTTGCGTGGTGCTGCCGCTGCGTTGCAGGGACCAGTCTTTCAGGTACACGTGCGTGTCGGCCGTGCTGGCACCAGCCAGGCCCAGGCCTTCGCGGGCGATGCGCTGGTCGTGCAGCAACTGGCGGCCCGCCGCATCGGTGAGGGCGGCGTGCGCCAGGATCAATTGCTTGGCGGCGAATTGGCTGGGGTTGTCTTGGGCCGTGTCCACGCGCGATCGGAAGAAGGTGACCTGGAAGCCCAGTGTTTGGCGATCCGCCGTGCGCAGGCGGCCGGTGATGTACCACCACTCGGTTCGAAACTCGGGGTGGGCGCCGAAGTCCCGCGGGAAGCGCAGGGCATCACCGGGTTTGACTTCGGGGTGGGCGGCGGCGGGCGCGACCCAGCTGGCATGGGCGCCCAGCGTGCCCATGCCCAGCAGGGCGAGACACTGGCGTCGGTCGAATGGCGGCAAGCCATTGCTCATGCGTCGCCTTGCACAGGGTCTGCTGCCCCTGGCCATCGCTTGGCTTCAAGCTCCCGTCTGGTCCGATTCAGCGCATCGACCAACACAGCTTCATCGGGCAGCATGGTCTGGTACTCGGCGGCCAGCACCTTGTTGGGCAGGCCATCCAGGGCGTATCGCGCCACGGCTGCATTGGTCCGAGCGCACAGGATCAAACCCACAGGAGGGTTCTCGTCGGGCAGGGTCCAATGTTCGCGGGCATAGTTGCAGTACATGTGCATCTGTCCCACATCAGCGTGGTTCAGCTCGGTCAGCTTCAGGTCGATGATGACCAGGCAGCGCAATCGACGGTGGAAAAACAGCAAGTCCACTCGGAACCAGCTTTCGCCAATTCGCAGACGGCGCTGGCGCCCTACAAAGGTAAAGTCGCTGCCCAGTTCCAGCAAAAAATCCTCCAGGCGGTGGATCAGCGCGTCTTCCAGCTCGGACTCCGAGTATTCGTCCTTGAGGGCCAGAAACTCCAGCACATACGGGTCTTTGATGGCTTCTTCCGGTGTGATCAGATCACCGGGCTGGGGCTGGCTGCCTTTTTCCAGCATGTTGCGCTTGCTTTTCGACAGCAAGGCCCTGGTGTAGAACTGGCTGCCGATCTGGCGGTCGAGTTGGCGCACGCTCCATCCTCCGCGCAGGGCCTCTGCTTCGTAGAATGCTCGTTCCTCTGCAGAGCGAGTGCGCCGCGTCAAGTGCACATAGTGTGACCAGGACAAGGGGAAAGCCGCAGCCAGTTGCTCGGGCTTGGATATCCGAGACGCTGTCTCGGTTTTTTCATGGGCAACAAGTGGGGCTGAATTCCGAGACAGCGTCTCGGCAATCTGTGCCGCCGGGTATGCCAGGTAAAAAAGCCGCATCTGTTCCAGGTTGTCCACGCTGAAACCACGCCCGAAGCGCTGGTTCAGGTCACCTGATAGTCGCTGAAGCAAAGCCTTGCCATAGTCGGCGCGGGTGCTGCCGCCCTGGTCAAGCTCGACGATGCGGCGGCCGATTTCCCAGTAGGTGGCTGTCATCAAGGCGTTGACACTGCGTGCGGCGGCGGCACGGGCGGCCTTGAGCAGCGCAACGATGTCGCCTTGAATGCGGTCGTAGTCCTGAGTGGGCGCCAAGGGCTTGGTCACCATGCCACCTCGTTCGCAGCTACCCCACGAGAGGTCAACAATGCCCGGCAGGCATTTGCTGCAGTACTCACACCATCACGCATCACCAGCCCTCCAATTGTTTGCCTGTCGAGTGGCTGATTGTAAGAACGTGAGCCACGCGCACTGGCATTTCTGGCGTGTGTCACCAGTCTTCCTTCACGGCCATCACGGCATCGCGCCCGATGGCTTGTCGGCCAGCGATCAAGGCCGTCACCGTGCCGGCCAGCACCACGCCCAGGCACAGCAGGCCCAATCGGTCCCAGGGCGCCAGCAGCTCCATGGTCCAGTGGAAGCTCTGCGGGTTGACCACCTCGACCAGCACCACGCTGACCGCCAGGCCCAAGCCCAGGCCCATCAAGGCGCCGATGCCCGTCAACACCAGACCTTCACCCCCGACGATGCCCAGCACCTGCCGGGGCGTGAAGCCCAGGTGGCTGAGCAGGCCGAACTCCTTGCGGCGCGCCAGCACCTGCGCCGAGAAGCTGGCCGCCGTGCCGAACAGGCCGATGCCGATGGCCACGGCCTGCAACCAGTAGGTGACGGCGAAGCTGCGGTCGAAGATGCGCAGGGTGGTCTCGCGGATCTGCCGCGGCTCGGCGAACTCGATCAGGCCACCGGCCAGGCCACGCGCTTCGGCTGCGCGGCGGATGGCGCTTTGCACATCGGGCGTGCGCGCTTCGGGGGCCAGCCACAAGGCCAGGTCGTTGATGCCGTGGTCGCCGGTCAGGCCTTGGTAGTCGGCCTGGTCGATCACGATGGCGCCTTGCTGGCGTGCGTAGTCGCGCCACACGCCGCGAACGAAAGCTTGAACGGGCGGCTGCCCCGCGCGCAAAGGCAGCGCCAAAGCGCGGCCAGGTGCGGCGCCATGCAGGTCCACCATCGCCTCGCTCACGTAGACCGCCACCTGGCCGGGCTTGGGCGGCAGCAGCTCGCCCACCAGGGGCAGGCTGCGGTCGGCCTGGCCCACGGGGCGCGACAGCAAGGCCACGTCGCCGAGTGATGGGTTCAAGCTCAGCGAGGTTACGCGGATGCCCACGGCGCGCTGCACGCCGGGCACTTGCCGCACGTCATCGAGCAGGTCCTGGCCCAGGTTCAAGGTGTCGCTGCCTGCGCCGCTGGTGGCGCGGGCATACAGGTCGGCGGGCAGGACCACGTCCAGCCAGGCCGTGACCGAGCCCCGGAAGCTGGCCACCATCACCGTCAAGGCGACCGACAAGCTCAGGCTGGCCACCACGCCCGCGATGGCCACCGTGGCGGTGTGCCGCATGCGCCGCGCGCGTTCAAACGCGAGCAGGGGAGCGGGCCGTTGCGGCGTTGGCCACAGGCTCAGCAGCAGGCCCACCGTGCCGGGCACACAGGCGATGCCCCCCATCAACAGACAAGCCACGCTGAGGTAAGCCCACAGCGGCACACCGGCCACGGGCGGCAGCATGGCCAGCGCCACGCCCAGCAGCAACAGGACGGGGCCCAACCAGGGCAGGCGCGAGGCGTGGTGCGTGTCGCCCAATCCCTTCAAGGCCTGGGCGGGCGGCAAGTCTTGCGCAGCCCGGGCCGGCAACCAGCCCCCCAACATGGCGGCCAGCACGCCCAGGCCGCCATACAGCGCGGCCGCCCAGGGTGACCACTGCAAGGTGGGCGCAATGCCTGGGAAGTAGCCGCCCCCCAGGTCACCGGCCAAGAGCTTGAGTGCCGTGTAGGCCAGGCCCGTGCCCGCAGCGATGCCCAGCACCGAGCCCAGCAGCCCGATGGCGGCTGATTCGCACAGCACCAGCGACAGCCGCTCACGCGCGCTCAAGCCCAGCACGCCCAACAGCGCCAAAGACTGCTGCCGCTTGGCCACCGACAGCGACAGGATCGAGAACACCAGGAAGGCACCAGTGAACAGCGCCACCAATGCCAGCACCGTCAGGTTCACCCGATAGGCGCGCGACACGTTGGACACCCGCTGCGTGGACTCATCGCCCGAATCGCTGACGACGCCATCGGGCAACTGCAATGCCTTCAGCACCAGGGCCGCTTGAGCGCCGCCCACCAGCTTGACGTCGATGCGGCTGAGCTGCCCCAGCGTGCCCAGCATCGCTTGGGCACCCGCGATGTCCATCACGCCCAAGGCCTCGCCACCGGCGATCACCGTGCCCACCACGCGCAGCTTCTTCAAGGCCAGGCCCGACTGCACCTCGATGGTGTCGCCCGCCGCCACGCCCAGCTTCTGGCGTGCTTGCGCGTTCAGCGAGATGGCATCGGTGGCGAACAGCACCAGGCGGTCCTCGCCCTGGGCCAGGCGCGGGATCAAGGCGGGCGACAAAGGCGCGGCCACCAGTGGGTCCAGCCCAAGGATCTTCAAGGCGTGCTTTTGCCCTTGCGGGCCGATGGCCAGCGTCGTCACCTCAACCACAGGGCTGGCCAGGGCGACATCAGCATGCCGGGCCACTTTCGGGTACAGCGCTTCGTCGAAGCCACCGCGTGCCGCGCGCAGGCTGAAATCGGCTTGCCCATTGACCGATCGCACCGCCGAGCTGAACTCGCTCAAGGCCGATTCGTTGATCAGGTGCACCGAGAACGCCAAGGCCACGCCCAGCAACACGGCCAGCACGGCGGTGGCATGGCGCCAGCCGTGGTGCCGCAGCTCTGGCCAGGAAAAGTGACGCAGCAGGGTCGCAACGGGCGAAGGCTCAGGTCGCATCGCGCAGACCTTGCCGGGTCAGCCGCAGCACCCGGTCGGCGCGTTGCGCGGCCGAGGGCGAATGGGTCACCATCACACAGGCTGTCTGATGCGTGCGGATTTGCGCCACGAAAGCGCTCATCACCTTGTCCGCCGTTTCGGGGTCGAGGTTGCCGGTGGGCTCGTCGGCCAGCAGCAGCGCGGGGCGGTGGATCAAGGCGCGCGCGATGGCCACGCGCTGCAGCTGTCCGCCGGACAACTGTTGTGGCAGGCGTTCGCCCAGGCCCTCCAGGCCGACCGACGTCAAAGCCTCGGCCAGGCGGTGGGTGTAGGCGGCGCCTTTGTTCTCGCCCAGCAGCATCAAAGGCAGGCCCACGTTCTGCGCCACGCTCAAGTGCGGCAGCACGTGAAAGGCCTGGAACACGAAGCCCAGGTGGCGGCGCCGAAAGTGCGCCTGCGCGGTCTCGTCCAGCGACTGAACGTCCACGCCTTTCAGCGAAACGTGACCTTCGTCGGCCCGGTCCAGCCCCGCCAGGCAGTTCAGCAAGGTGGATTTGCCGACGCCCGATTCGCCCACGATGGCGATGAATTCGCCCGGTTGCACGCTCAGATCAACGTGGGCGAACACCGGCTCGGGGCCATAACGTTTGGTCAAACCTCGAACTTCAAGCATGCGGATTCAGGGCCGGGAGCGAACGAACCGGTAAACTGTATCCCTTTCGAGGTCTCGCTGCCCCATGGCTGTTGTCTCCAAAGGGAACACCCCGCTCATCGTCGATCTGAAAAGCGCCACGCTG
>NZ_JAUSAR010000129.1 GCF_030652515.1 Aquabacterium sp.
TTCTTATCTGCATTTCGAAGATAAGTCTAACTCTCAAAACAGAACAGGCTCTCAGCCCGTTCTTGTTACTTCTTTTCCTGAGGGTTGCTTCTGGAATATGATGACATCATCGCACAAGATCCAAAGACCAGTTCCATTAAATAATTTTCCTGAATATCACGATAGCAAGCAGGTCGGATTAAAGGCCACGGTTCATCCCCACTGGCGTGGGGAACATCCGGCTGTGGTGTCGAAGCGGAAGCAGGCGTCCGGTTCATCCCCACTGGCGTGGGGAACATCCGTGAAAGGTTTACTTGTGGGGCGTGTTCGGCGGTTCATCCCCACTGGCGTGGGGAACATAATACCAATCAACTAACTGGTTCAATACCATCCGGTTCATCCCCACTGGCGTGGGGAACATTGCCTTCTTGGTCTTTGCCACTTGTTAACCTCCGGTTCATCCCCACTGGCGTGGGGAACATCCAACTCAGAAGCCTGTCGCTCTTATGGAATACGGTTCATCCCCACTGGCGTGGGGAACATCCTTGCCGTGGATCCTGCCGTGCCCGTGGAGTCGGTTCATCCCCACTGGCGTGGGGAACATACCTTTACAGGGCAGACCTTTCCGGGGAAAACCGGTTCATCCCCACTGGCGTGGGGAACATGCGTCCTGCTTCCCTGCGTCAAAAGCTGCGGACGGTTCATCCCCACTGGCGTGGGGAACATCCATCTACAAACATGCCGGCAATAGCCGCATCCTGTTCATCCCCACTGGCGTGGGGAACATCGCCAATCCTTTCTTCATACGCCACTTTGATGCGGTTCATCCCCACTGGCGTGGGGAACATGGAGAGTATCAGGGGCGAGGGTCTTGATAAAACGGTTCATCCCCACTGGCGTGGGGAACATCAGCAGGCTTACGTCAATCTAGCTGAAGATATCGGTTCATCCCCACTGGCGTGGGGAACATAATCTGTTGAAGCTGCTGGAACAAAATCATTGCGGTTCATCCCCACTGGCGTGGGGAACATTAGTTCTGACATCTGTTGCCGCACAGCTTTCACGGTTCATCCCCACTGGCGTGGGGAACATTATATCAACAGACCGATAGACGATAGATGGATCGGTTCATCCCCACTGGCGTGGGGAACATCCGAAGAGAGGTAAAGTTAAACTCACGGGTTACGGTTCATCCCCACTGGCGTGGGGAACATTTTACACTTTGCCAGAAATAAGAATTTTCTACCGGTTCATCCCCACTGGCGTGGGGAACATGATGATTGTCATCATTTTTTTAACTCCCGGGCCGGTTCATCCCCACTGGCGTGGGGAACATCGCTGATCATCTGCGGCGGGCGATCCTGCTTTCGGTTCATCCCCACTGGCGTGGGGAACATGAGTAAGAATCGGCCCGGCAAGAGGCATAGGCCGGTTCATCCCCACTGGCGTGGGGAACATGTTTTCAATGGCCATGAGACAATCCTTTTTTACGGTTCATCCCCACTGGCGTGGGGAACATAACTGGCACGGCATTACGATCAAGCGGCAAGGCGGTTCATCCCCACTGGCGTGGGGAACATGTGTGACTGCTGATGTTAATACCAGCACAACTCGGTTCATCCCCACTGGCGTGGGGAACATAAGAGATCCTTCTATCTGGTTGGGTTGATTATCGGTTCATCCCCACTGGCGTGGGGAACATTTTCATCCATTGTCTCAGCCAGAGCTATTATGCGGTTCATCCCCACTGGCGTGGGGAACATAAATCCCTGGAAGAAAATAAACCAGCATATCACGGTTCATCCCCACTGGCGTGGGGAACATAGCACCAC